>DUBV01000001.1 GCA_012960105.1 Thiotrichaceae bacterium
TTGATGATAAGCGGTGTGAATATGTTGTCAATGAAGGCTGGATAATCATTAAATCCAGTGTTAATCAAGATCACTTATCTCTTCCATGTTACCCACTTGCTGCTGTTTTAGGCATCCCTAATCAAGTGGTTTTTAGTCTATGCCATTAATCTTACTATGTCATTTTAACAGTATCTTCCTTATCGTAACTAACGCTTACAATAAGCAACTCATCTTGTAATTAAACCCTAACTGTCTGGTTACAAGCTTAAAAGGCCCTACTTAATAGTGAATTAAGTTCTGCGAATAGATTCAATGCTGAAGTGCTTTTCTGTAAGCAGGACATAAAGAGTGTTTAGCCGTCAAGCCATTTATGGGAGCCTTGGTTATGCGGTTCTTGGGCATGATTAAGGCGTACGCAAGGCGCCTGGAGCCTATTGATTCGCCGCGAACTGAATCGATTTTTGTGACATGGCATCCCAAAATATTGATTGAAGCGAGCGCATGGTGCGCCTACAAAGCTCTTTTTACAACACATAAAAAGAACCTTTTCAGGGTCAATTAGATTCATCACCATGAAAATTCTGGTTATCCACACAATAGAGATATCCGCTCGACTTGCTCCGCAAACCTATCTCAATTCCATTAATTTAACATATTTATAATAAGTAACTTCTGCACTAGAAATTGCCAGCATTAAACCTTGCTTTCCATCTAAAAATGCAGCTTTTAAGAAATAAGTCCGTATAAACATCCATATTCCTTTAAATATCGCTTTTTTTAATGAACTTGATTTACCTGATTCATATAATTTTTTTGCACCTAATGATGAATAATTATTAACTTTAGCAAGCACTTCTTCCGAGTTAACAAAAGCCTCATGTAATAATGGTGATTTTAACTTTTGAATTTCTCCCTCAACAATAACTCTCTCATGAACCAAATCGCTAGAAAACCGCCCAGACTCACGTTTAAAAAGACGCAAAACATAATCGGGCCACCATCCAGCATGTTTAATAATACGCCCACAATAACTAGAAAGACGGGGGATATCAAAGCCATCATATTGACTCTTTTTGATCGCTTGTTGTACTTCCAGCTTTAATGCTGCGGTTACTTGTTCGTCAGCATCTATGGATAAAACCCAATCTCCTGTTGCTTTATCAAGTGCACGTTGTTTTTGTACGCCAAATCCCTGCCAATCGGTACTATAGACGCTCTTGGTGTATTGCTCACAAATTTCAATCGTGTTATCGGTACTTCCTGAATCCAATACAATAATTTCGTCTGCCCAGGCAACCGACTCAAGGCAACGAGCTATATGCAATGACTCATTTTTAACGATGATAATAACACTAAGTTTTATATTAGATTTGTCCATAAACACTGTGATAAGGGGAGTTTAAGATAGGTTTAAAACACTATAAAAAAGGGGACAGATTTATTTTTTATCGCCAACCCCAAATAATATCACCCTCTACTCTTGTGCAAAACCCCCGCTCCTGTAAAAACTGTACAAGTGATCCTGTATTTTCATTTTCATTTTCACCCTTATGTGTTTCAAGACAGATTGCAG
>DUBV01000002.1:0-461 GCA_012960105.1 Thiotrichaceae bacterium
GATTATGCTGAAATGGCACAAAATCAAATGGAAGATTCACGTATTCCTGTATGGATGCTTAACGCAGAAACAGATGCGGCTAATGGTGGTAACTGGCAGTTTATTGTCTCTGAAGGAAAGTCAAGTCACTTTGCAGGCTTGGGTCGTGATAGTGCTATGGGGACAAGTCATAGTAATGGATCTCAAGGGCATGCGTTTATCATGAAAGGCACGGATACAATTACTGGTAAGGTTAATGGTTTTCTAAATGTTGCTCCAGCATTGGGAACGGCGGCAGGTGTATTTGACCGTGTTGCTCAAACTGGATTTGGTATGACAACAGGTTTGGCGTACAACGTCACAAATAATACAAATTATATTACTGTGGATAATTTTGCCAATGGTTCCAAGACAACGGGTGCCGCTACTTTTGGTACGATTTGTAATGATGGTGTTGTGGCTGAAAATACAGCAACAGCTTC
>DUBV01000002.1:503-1515 GCA_012960105.1 Thiotrichaceae bacterium
CTTTAAGAAGTACTGATCTATCAGAAACATATGGCACATATGGCAACGGCGCTGGTAATGCGAATGCTCAAAATTTATTGTCAGATCAGACTGTAGCAGCGTGGAATGCATCAAAAGCAAACCCAACAGAAACTTTTCAGTATCTTCATGGCACAACATTTGCAACATTTGATAATTTTGTAGACATGAAATCAACATATAGAGTTGATCACAAAAAAACCCCAACTACAGCGCTTAGATATAAAAACTCAACAGCAGATGGCTTAAACTATTCATTCAACGCGATTAGAGGTAACGATACAAATCCATATGTTGCTATGCATTGGGAAAATGCTAGTACTGGTGCAATATTGACAGAGAGTGTACGAGCTACTATTACTAATTCTGGCACAGATTTCTTTACAATCGCATTAGATAGTGACGGTGATGTAACTACATCTGATGTTGGTGGTGATGTTGGTTCTGGCGCTGGTACAGCTTCAGACTCTGAAAGGGCTAATTTAGTAATGACCGAAAAGTTAGATACTATATCACAATTTGGTGGATCTTTTGATACAGCTATTGAAACGGCAACGTTAGGCCCTATTGTGCTACGCGGTGAAGCTTTATATCAAAAAGGTGTAATGAGTCCTGTTGTTATAAGAGAAGCGGCTAGCGGGCTTGACTTGACACATGGTGCATTAGTTAGTTCAGTAAAAATGCAAGAAGGTGATCGTTTTAAATATGTACTAGGTGCAGATATCACAGCATTAACTAATATGATGGTATCAGTGCAATTTATTCAAGATCGTAATCTTGATTATGTTGGTACAGGTAGTTATGGTTCGGGTGATTGGACATATACAGCTGATATGGCAACCATGAGTTTGACTAATAACTTGAATCAAGCAGAAAAAAATAAAGAGTTCTATTCTATATTCTTATCTAAGCCATTTGGTGCTTCAGGCGAACATAGATGGAATAACATTCTTATGCTTGAAGAAAATGGTGGTAAGTGGAACCGTTTAGATGC
>DUBV01000003.1 GCA_012960105.1 Thiotrichaceae bacterium
AAAAAAACAATTTCAACTTTGTGTCAGGAATGCCAAGGCAGCAGGAAGAAAGCAGAAAATGAAGCAATGTCGGGAGGATCTTACATCGCAGGCCGAAGCAGGGAGATAGATGTAAGATGGCTTAGTCAGGTAGGCGAGGTAATTAGAGATGTCAAGGACATTAAAACAGCAAAAAAACTCAAGTAAATACGGCCTAGGTTTTAGTTGCAATGATGGGCTCTGTTTGTGGTGGGTTTTGTGGTTTTGTCAGGTACCTTTAGCAATTAAAATCAATTACAGCGGGACGAAAATAATTGTAATCCAACCGGCAATAGCTAAGGCGGGACCAAATGGAATAGCAGTTTGCATAGAAGTCTTTTTTAATAATAACGGTAAAGCGAAAGCTAAACCGATGAATGCTGATACAGCAACAATAATAAAGACCGATTGCCAACCACAAATAGCCCCAAGTACGGCAAGCAATTTGAAGTCACCGTGTCCCATGCCATCGACATGACGTATTAATTTATAGGTTTTAGATATGCTCCAGAGACATAAATAACCCACAACAGCGCCCATAATAGCCGCAGAAGGGGGTTGAAAAACTCCGAGTACTGAGCAGATTAAAACAAGCCATAGTAGCGGCAAAACCAAACTGTCGGGAATGATTTGGTGATCAAGATCAATTGCTGTGATGATAATAAGGTGAAATGTCACTACCAGCATCAAAAGACCTTCTGCGCTAGGACCAAAACGATAAGCCACGAATGCAGATAAAAGAGCGCTTATTATTTCAACAGCGGGATACCGTATGGGGATATTGATTTGGCAGGCGCTACATTTGCGTCGTAATAGTAGCCAGGAAATGACAGGAATATTTTCAAAGAACCTGATTTTATGTTGGCATTGGGGGCAATATGATGGGGGCCATAATAAGGATATTTTCTCTTCATCTGGCTTAATGGGGATTTCAAGGAAATCATGCGCCTGCTCGTGCCAGTGTGAATGTATCATCTTAGGAAGTCGGTAGATAACAACATTTAGGAAACTGCCAATAATAAGGCCTAAAAAGGCAAAAATAATGATAGTTTCAGTTTTTGTTAGTGATAATAATGCGAGATGATAGACGTCAGGAAGTTCGAATAGTTGGTCCATTTTATCTTAAAAATAGTTGAAGTTTTTTTTCAGTATTAATGTCTGCTCAATTAAATCAGTTCTTTGTTGATTGCCGAGACTTTAACAAATAACTGCCTAAAAAATAAGCGATTAAACCTAAAAGACCTGCAGCAGCACAAAGAATATGCAAAGTATCGACAGCGACGAGACCGAGCAGATTATTGGGTATTTGAAGGGGAAAAAAAGGTTCTAGATCCGCATGCATAATGCTATCCAGTAATATATGGCTATAAGTACCAAAAAAAGCACTGCAAAGTGCCACCTTCCATGAGATAGCTTCCTTAACAAGCAATAAACTCTCTTTAGCCACTAACAAATGACAGTTCCACCATTGTAAGAAATAAGTGCAGAC
>DUBV01000004.1:0-6996 GCA_012960105.1 Thiotrichaceae bacterium
AGTGACGGTAATTGCTTTCATATTGATTCCTACATTGTTAGCGTGAGACACAGAACCGAAATCATTTCGGATGTGCCACCAACTGTTGAGGCTGTCTTGTCTGAATTTTGAGGGGGGGGGATTATACCTAAATTAAAGGGGTCAGAGCCCTATAATTATCTGCTCCTTCAAAATGGTCCTGTTTTGTTCGATTTCTCGTTTTTTACAAATACTGCTGATTAAAATAGATGTATTTGTTTTAACAGCAAATTACTGATTGTTGCGTAGTGCGCAACACGCTATATTTCTATTATGATTGAATCATTTTGATTTTAATGATGGAAATGCTTACATCGTAAATTATGAGGATTACCACTAATGACCATGCATAATCCACCTCATCCAGGTGAATTCATAAGAGAAGGTTACATCACTCCTTTTGGGAATAGTGTGAGAAAGATTGCTGAAAATCTTAATGTAGCTCCTTCTACACTCACGCGGCTATTGAATGGCAAGAGTAATATCTCGCCCGAGATGGCTTTGCGTTTATCAAAATCACTTGGACGGAGTCCCGAGAGTTGGTTAGCTATGCAGGATCAGTATGATTTGTGGTATGCCAGAAAGAATGTCAGTCTTAAAAAGGTAAAAAAACTTAAGTTATCTGCTGCCTGAATAGGCCTTATTTTGCTCGACTTCTAATTTCATCATTTTTCCTGTTATTAAGGTCTGTCTCTCACTTTTTTCTGGGGCTTAGTGTGATAAAATCGTTCTTTTTTAGAAGAAAAGCCGTGTTCAAAAACACGCAGAAGACAGAGTACCGCTAGTTATCCCTATTCCCATAGGTGATCTATACAGTTTGGCTCGCTTTCTGGTTGGTTTATTTGTTTCGAGCTTTTTGTTATTAATCAAGAACTTAAAATGATACTTAGGGGTATTTGAAAATGTCGAATGAATTAATTTCTCCACTTTCCGGACTTAGACGTCTTATCGAATCGGGTCAGATTGACGCACCTGATGACTTTCTTAAGGATAAGGCGCCAGTCTGGTCTCCACATAACAAGATTGTTAATGTCACACCGGGACCTGCTTTTGGATCTGAATTGGTTACTCAATTTACATCTAACCAAACAAGAGGCATGCGTGGTCCAGGCGTCGCTGAGTTTTTTACAGCGGTTCGCGCGGAGTATGGCAGATTAGTGGATATGCAAGAAGGCGGTAGAGCTTTGTTTTTCACTGGTTCTGGTACCTCTGGTACAGAAGCTGCTGCTGGCTCATGTCGCACGCCAGAGGAAGCAGGTTCTGACAAGCCAGCCATCGTCACTCTTGAGATCGGTGCTTTCAGTACTGCAATGGGTAACTGTGTTGAAAACCTGGGCAGAAACGTAATTCGTATTAAAGGTGAAATTGGTGAAGATTTACCCTTTGAGAAATGTCGCGAAGTTTTAGCAAACGACAAAGAAGGTAATATCAAAATGGTTATGGCGCCACATAACGAAACGGGCGCAGGCGTGACGACTGATCCTAAGAAGTTACGTGATTTACTGGATGAACTTAACCACGATGCACTGCTTGTTATTGACGGTATTTCTTCTATCGCCAGCATGCCTTGTTCTATGACTAAAATGGGAATCGACATGCTAATTGGCTGTAGCCAGAAAGGTATGATGGGTACGCCGGGTATCGGCATGCTTTCTCTTAGCCCTAAAGCGATTGAGAAAGTTCGTGAGTACGACAAACAGTTGGCAGATGCGGGCATTAAAAAAGGTCAGCACTACCTTAACCTTGGCAAGATGATTGATGCTATGGAATCTACGGGTCTACACTTAGAAACCCCGAGTAATTACGCCCAATTCGCTGTGGCTTTGGATTCACTTGCGATTGAAGGTATTGACCGTGTTTGTGAGCGTCATAAAGATTGTTCTGAAGTCTTCCGTGCCGCAGCACTGGGCGCAGGCTTTGAGCTGGTGGCAAAAGATGTTAATACGCGATCTAATGCGGTAACGGCTATCAAAACACCAGAAGGGTTTGGTGAAAAAGAAGTCACGCAAGTTCTGAGAATAATGTTTAACAAGCACGCCGTTGAAGCGGCCGGTATTCCAGGCGCGCCTGCTCTTGGTTGGCGTCTATGCGCTACTGGCGGTATTCAGCCACAACACGCTTTGTCGGCTTCTATTGCCTTCCTGAAGTCGTGTGAAGAAGCGGGATTACCGGTTGACGCTGATAAGGGTATTTTAGCTGCGTCTAAAGCGTATAGCGAAGTTGCTAAGTATCATCGACCACTCCCTGGTATTGATGTGTACGGTCGTTAAGCCTGTTAAAATATATTGAATAAGCTGAAGGAAGGGCACTATTAACTAAAGAAGTCCTTCCTTCGGCTGCATAACGTCAATATCAGTGTTTGGGAAATCTCAATTAAAGGGGTCAGAGCCCTTTTATAAGGTCTAAAGAAATTGTATAAATAATTATTCTCTTAATGTTCCTTGTATGAACAAAATTAATAACGCATTTACTATTGATATCAACTGTGACCTAGGCGAAGGCAGCACATTGCTTGATGGTGATAATGATGCTTTGTTAATGCCTTATTTGTCGAGTTGTAATATTGCTTGTTGTGGTCATGCAGGTAATACAAAAACAGTTGATTATGCTATTAAGAATGCATTACAACACCAGTTAAAGATAGGTGCGCACCCGGGTTATCCCGATCAAGAAAATTTTGGTCGGAATAGCTTAAATCTTCCTGCTGATGAGGTCGTTGCATCCTTACGACAACAATTGGAATTGTTTCTTAGTGCCGTGAATGAAAATAATGCCACGCTTAATCATATAAAATTGCATGGTGCGTTATATAATGATGTTGAAAAGGACTGTGATCTTGCCAATGCCATTGCAGTTTATCTTACTGAAACATTCCCCAATATTAATATTTATGGTTTGGCACAAGGGCTCTTTCAAACCGTTTGCGAAGATAAAAATCTAAAATTCATTCCTGAAGGGTTTATAGATCGTCGTTATCAAACGAATGGAAACTTATTACCTCGCACGGAAGCGGGTGCTGTAATAATTCAAAATAACCAGTGTATTCAGCAAGCTCTTGCCTTTGCAAAAAAACAGTCTATTGTCTCTTCAACGGGTGCCTTGATATCACCCAAGGTCGAAACCATTTGTCTACATGGCGATAATGAAAATGCACTCGCGATAGCGCGAGAACTTCATCATGAGTTTGTGAACAATGGTATTTCAGTTGGATGACCAAGCTGTCGAATATAAATACAAGAATCCAGTGGAATGGTGACAGTGCGTTAACACTTTTTTTTGATAAAGAAGCGGACGAAGATTTAACACGGCATATCTTATCGTTAGCAGAAGTATGTAATTCGATTTTTTCAAAAAAGCTGATTGAAGCGATTCCGGCCTATCAAAGTCTGACACTTTGTTTCGATTTACAGTCTATCGAGACAGATGCTATCGAGGAATCCATTAAAGCAGTCATCGATAATGGTATTACTGAAATAGCTACAACGACTTCCCGGGTAATAAAAATACCGGTATGTTACCAAGGTGCTTATGCACCTGATTTGGAGTATCTGGCTGAGTACTGCAAACTTAGTTGTGATGAAGTTATACAACAGCATACGCAAACTATTTATCTGGTGAATATGCTTGGCTTTTTACCGGGTTTTCTTTATTTAAGTGGTCTTGCCGATCAATTACATTGCCCTCGAAAAGAAATACCGTCACTACATGTGCCTGCCGGTGCTGTTGGGATAGGTGGCAATCAAACAGGTGTCTATCCTGTGGAGAGTCCAGGTGGTTGGCATATCATTGGTCAGACACCTATTTCTATTTTCAGTCCTAATGCTAAGCAACCTTTTATCGCACAGCCACTTGATAAGATTCATTTTGTTGAAATAACTGTTGAACAGTTTGAACAACTTAAGCAGGAACAGGCATGAGTTTAAAGTTTATTAAACCGGGCATGCAGACAAGTATTCAGGATGCAGGCCGTTTGGGTTTTATGCACCAAGGTATTTCCAGAAGTGGAGCGATGGATCCTTTATCATTGCAGTTGGCAAATTGGTTAGTCTCAAATCCATTAAATCAGGCGGCAATTGAAGTGACGCTAGTTGGCCCCACAATTGAATTCAAGAAAAGTCTTTCAATCGCTATTTGCGGTGCTGAATTTGAACTCACGCTTAATGACGAGCCTGTGTTTAATAATGAAATGATTAATGTGAATGTAGCCGATGTTTTAGCATTTAAGGGATTGCGTAATGGGACAAGGGCTTATCTTGCTATTGCGGGACAATTAAATGTCACGTCGTTATTTGGCAGTCAAGCAACCCACCTTACTGCCCGATTTGGTGGTTATAACGGCCGTCAGTTTGAGACAAATGATGTATTAGAGTTTGTCTCTACACGAAAAGTAAAAGAACGAGTATTACCTAAAGATTATCGACCGACTTTCAGTGGCAATTATTTATTGCGGTGTTGCGAGGGGCTTGAAGCCAAGCAATTTGACCAGGAAAGTTTAGATGCGTTTTATGATACTACCTATTCGATATCGGTTGACTCAAATCGTATGGGTCTTCGCTTGGAGGGTAAGCCTGTTCCACTTAATGCATCCATGGGAATTGTTTCAAGTGGTTTGGTGCAAGGTAGTATTCAAGTTCCTCCTTCCGGTTTACCAATAATTTCTTCGGTTGATGGCCAAACCATTGGTGGTTATCCAAGAATTGCAAATGTCATTAGTGCAGATCTAAATATTCTTGGTCAACTGAAAGCAGGGGATAAAGTCAGCTGTTTACCCGTATCGCGGCAGAAGACATGGCAATACCTGGAGCAGAAACATAGGTTTCTTAATGCGTTATTGTCAAGTTAGTATTAACTGGGCGATCAGAACTGTGAGGTTAGGTCTTTAATTTAAACAGAAATTAAAGGGGTCAGAGCTCTTTGATTATTCTAATATAAAGGTCGTTTAAATTAATACACTCAAAACCATGAAAAGAAATATCATTGCCATTGGTGGTGGAAAGATAATGGTGTCTAAAAATCGTGAGCCTCAAACCTCATTGATTGATCAAAGCATTGTTCAACAAGTAAAAAGAAAAACACCTAAAGTGTTATTTATTCCTACTGCTAGTGAAGACAATGTGGGTTATTGTAAAGCTTTCCGCAATCAGTATGAAAAACGCTTAGGCTGTTCTGTGCAGGAGTTGTTGCTGTATCGAAATCGACCTTCTAACAGAAATATACAAATGCTTATTTCGCAAAGCGATATTATTTATGTAGGTGGTGGTAATACACTGCGTATGATGAAGTTATGGCGTAAGTTAGGTGTTGATAAATATTTAGATAAAGCCAGAAAACGTGGTGCACTATTATGCGGTTTGAGTGCGGGTGCGATTTGTTGGTTTCGACAAGGCAATAGTGATTCACGTAAGTTCAAAGATGGAAGTAATAAGACGATAATAAAAGTCACAGGCTTGAATTATTCTGACTTGTTGATGTGTCCGCATTATGATGTTGAAAAACATCGACAGCCTGCCTTAAAAGCGATGATGAAAACATCGCAAGGTGTCGCTGTTGCCTTAGATAATTGTGCTGCTTTACATATTAAAGATGATCAATATCGTATTCTTTCATCAAAGAAACACAGAAAGGCGTATTTAATTTATTGGAAACAGGGAGAGTACGTGAAGCAAGCCTTAATACCATCTGACAATTTTCAATCTCTAATTGAATTAACAAAAGTTAATTAGTTTTTTAATTAATGGTTCCGAGTTGCGGGGTCAGGAATTGCCTTTTGCTAGCAAGAAACTAAATCTGACCCCATGAACGCTATTTTCATGTTAGATGTTGTTAAAAACGGATTAGTTATCGGTTTTATTCTAGACTTTGTTTGTAGAGAAGTGATTGCGAAAGGTGAAGTAGTTGAAATGCTAACAAAGTTTAAGAAACCTCAAGTCACTTTATATGTTCTTTATCCTGTACGACAATTTATGTCTTTAAAATTACAGCACTGTATTAGTTTTTTTGAAGAATGGTTTTAAAAAAAAGCGTTAAGTATAAGTTAGTGAAGTGAACATCGTTGATGTATCAATAATAAATTGTCATTTATTGTAAATCAAAATCTTTTTTAAATATTTGTGTCTGTTTATATGTAGTACGTTTTGAAGAATTGAAACAATTATTTCTTCTTCAAGCTTACCATAACTTGTCCCAAGTAAAGGCATGGCGAGTACTTTAATTTTGTAAGTTTCACAATATATAAAAATATTTTTGAACGCTTTTTTTACCCAGGTTTCCCTGCAAATAGGTGTTTCTTCAACATCATAAATAATGGCATAAAATCTTTTTGGTGAGAAATTTTTAACAATTACATTACCTGGTATTTCCAGAACCTGTTGTTCCATTTTTCTTACTAAAGCAGGGAAGCTATCAATAGTGTTTATAATGACAGGTGAATTGTCGAGTATCAGGTTGGTGTCCTGTTCTTCTACTACGGCGTCAACGTTCAACAATGCCGGATCGACATTGGTGAATTTGATTATGGTATTACCGGCAATCCGATCCAATAATGAGTTCATATAACAAAGCATAGTAAAACTTGACAAAAAAATTCAAGGTAAAATAATATTTATTATCGAGAATTATTAAAAATTCTACTACACTTATTCAGTATGTATACGATTAATATTCGTTGCTATGGAGAGTTAAATGAATATTTGCCTGCCAGTTGGCAGCAAGGTTCATTTAGGATGACGGTTAGTTATCGAATAACAATCATAGATATACTAAAAATGTGTCAGGTACCAATTGATGAAATTGATTTGATATTGGTCAATGGTGATGCGGTTGATTTTAATTATCAGATTGAATCTAATGATAAGCTTAGTATCTACCCGATTTTTCGTTCAATTGATATTACTCCACTTAATTTAATTAACAGAGGCAACGTACATTAATTCTTTTGGTATTTAATTTTCCTAAAATTAGAAGAAGAATTACGGGGTC
>DUBV01000004.1:7007-8446 GCA_012960105.1 Thiotrichaceae bacterium
ATAATCAATGCATTTTTATAAGTATGGAGTAGAGTGTCAGGACTTTATGTAAATAGTACATTCTTTCCCCCATCTGGAGTACAACTATGTCTAAAGAACGGAATAGTAGAAAAGAAACCACTAAGAAACCTGTCCTTACTTTGAAAGAAAAACGTGCGGCTAAAAAAGCCAAGAAAGCGACGAACTCATCTTTTGTTGTATCAGATAAGTAAAAATTATTATGAATAAGTGGGGTCAGATGAGACTTAATATTTTTCGCTATTTTTCTTAAAATAATAGATGTCCACTCAATAATTCATTTGTAGGAGTTGTCGTTATGAGTACAAATCATGGCCGTTGTGATTGCAGGAATAATAGGGGATAGACCACGGTTTTACGTCTATTAATTTGGAACCTTCGAGTGAATCGAAATATAAAATGAAATGGCTACTTCTTACGTTGTGGTTAGCTTTAATCTTTAAAGAAATTACATGGCTTGTAATTGGTTTGGAGTTTTGGCATCAGAGGGGATTGGGCGTAATCATTTCTTTTGGGTTGCCAATTACAATAATAATATTAGCATTGCTTAATTTTATATATGGGGTCCTTGGGTTAAAACATGCAGAGAAAAGAAAAATATCTATTGTCTCGATATTGTCTGCCTTAATTTGTTCATCACTCGCCACTATAGGATTATGGGGAGTAGTACATAGTTAATAAAAATTAAAGGGCGAAGAGCCCTTTAATAATGCTTATTTGGTTGCGGGATCAGGTCTTGCCTTTTGCCTTACTGCTATTCTTAATGATAAAGAAATAAAAAAGCCCCGCGATTAGCGAGGCTTTTTTAGACTAAAAAACTGTCTGGTTTGGTCTATTGTGCAACCACGTTGATTGCACTAGGTCCTTTAGCGCCTTGCTCGGTATCAAAGTTTACACTTTGACCTTCTGCAAGTGATTTGAATCCATCTGCGTTAATTGCGCTATGATGAACAAATACATCAGCGCTGCCATCAGCAGGTGATATAAATCCAAAACCTTTACTATCGTTAAACCATTTTACTGTACCTGTAGCCATTTTCGGTTACCTCATTAAGTTATTAAAAAAACAATGTATTAGCATGCTAGTTGTTGGGAATTATTACGGGAAGGACTGCTGCTTTACACTGCGAGGAACTACCGAGAACCGCTACAAAAAATTCACTAATGACTGCACCTTATAGCAATCGGTACAAAAATACTATCTTTATAAAAAACCAGATACGCTCCGCGTTCGAATTGAATATCAAAATAGCCACTGTTCGCCGTAAAAATGGACTATTTCTGTAGTCATAGGTCCGTATTCATTAATTGATATAACGTAATTAACTAAGGTATCGATTTCTGTACCCCGTCAGCACCATGTGTACCAAATAGCCTGATTGCCTAAGAGATAGTTTTAGTTCATCGTTAACCTGAGAGGA
>DUBV01000005.1 GCA_012960105.1 Thiotrichaceae bacterium
CAAGCGGCAACAATACGATTATGAGATACCTTTAATCTGCCATAATCTTTATCTGATAATTGTTCACCATTTTTTAAGTGCAAAGCACAAATCTTTAAGAACAATGATTCAAACGATATACACCGGAGAACGTCACTTGCAGGAAAGGGTCGCGATAATGACTTATGAGTTTCTTTTGATTCTGGAAAAAGATCGGATAGATCTAATCCAACAGCAGAAACGACCTCATGTGCAGAGCAACCAGCAAAACAATGTATGAGAACGCGATCATCAACTTCTCTGATTGCTAGTGATGGAGATCTATCTTCGTGTGACGGACACCTCGCAATGTATCTGTCTTTTCCTGTTTGTTTTACCTTGTCTAGTCTGTTGATCAGGTTGTTAATCATGCTGAAATACCCTGAGAAGCACCTGTTTTGCCAGCTTGGTAATAGGAAAGTACGTTGTCTGGTATCTGTGCCTTAGTTTGAGGACGCACCTTGTATAAACGACACGTTTTGATAGAGCAAAGCGTGACTTGTTGTAACCATGTTCCTGGTGCTAGGTTGTCATATATACATTCTTTGCAATTTTCATTGACTGGTTTTCGGAGGCTCATAAGTCAGCCTCCTTGGCAATGTCGCGTGATTTGTTTTGTGAATAAACCCAATAGAAATAACGATCCACATCAATCAACACCTTTCGACCAATTCGTATGATCGCCCCTGCTTCTTTGAGGCCGTTTTCATCCTCATTGAATATCTGCCAGCGTAGACCGCCTAGCGTAAAAGCAGGATTGCTCTCAGTGAATTGAGAAACCGTTTTCAGATTCGGTGATTTGTCCATAGCCTATACCTCAAAAGGTTATTGAAATTTAACGCCCACACAATTTGTTCTTTGTGCGCCTTTGTGAGTTATAGGTGTAAAAAAATTGGAGTTAAATTAATTTACAAAAAATAGTTGTAAATTAATTAGGTGAAGAATTATTTACAAAGTAACTTGACTACATCATCCCATTCATCAAGAGTATTTTTATCTTCCATCTTTTTATAAGTACTTAATAAAGCTTTAGAAAGGAAATGCTCTTTAGCTTTGTAATACTGCTGCCGAAGTGCATGATTTGGGGTTTTCTTGCTCTTTACAAGAGATTTCCACAAAGAACTTTTTGATAACTGTGTTATTGCCCACATGATACTGTGAGATTGATTTTTCGAATTTCGCAGTCGTTCGATTTCGACAACCAAGCAAGCCCTACTCCACATTGTCCATTTAGTTTTAGCACCAGATTTTTTCTTATACTTAAAACCAGGCACATGATCTATCGCTAGGGCAATAGCTAAATCAGAATATTGAGAACGATCTGAATTTAGATCGTAATGTTCACACAACAATTTTAATTTGGCATTGTAAGAGTTATAAGGATCATTTTGGACTTGAGCAATGATTCCTTTTATCAAAGGTCTCATTGGTTCTACTAATGGACCATCAATTTTTTTATTTATCTTAGCCATTCTAACCAAAGATTTCTTTATTCATCTTTGTCACAACTTTGGCTGTATGTTGCTCAGTCAAGTGACTGTAGCGTTTCACCATTTGCAAAGTTTTATGTCCTAGTATTTCGGCAATCTCAGCGAGTGTTGCGCCATTCATTGCAAGATAAGAAGCGGCGCTATGACGTAAGTCATGGAATCTAAAATTTTCAATTTTTGCTGTTGTCAATGCGACTGCCCATGAATAGCGAATATCAACTGGCTGATTTTTAGTTTTGCTCGAAAAAAGAAGATCGGTATTTATACGTCTGACCTTGTTTAAGTCTTTAACCAATTTTAAAGCGTGACCAGTTAAGGGCAATGAACGTATCTCCTTATTTTTTGTTTCATAGAGCGTGATAAGTTTCCGTTTCAAGTCGACTTGGTCCCATTTCAATGACAATATTTCTCCTTGTCTTGCACCGGTAGATAACGCCAGAACTACAATGGTATATAAGTAAGGGTTTTCTGATTCTCGACAAGCGTCTAATAGTGCTGGTCGCTCGTCATCAGATAAGAAGCGTATCCGTCCCCTGGGTTCCTTCATCTTTCTAACTTTCCTCATAGGGGAATCATCCAACCAACCCCATTCCTTAACTGCTATCGTGAAACAGTGAGAGAGAGCAGCCATGTACCTATTAACTGTAGCGGGTGATCGTTTTTGCTTTAAATGTGTGATCCCTTCAAGTAATTCATCACGACACTCAGCGATTAATGAGGGACTAGCATCTGCCAATGAATAATCACCAATCCTGTTTTTCCACCACTCATACTGAGGTTTTTGGTTGTAGGCTTGATAGCCTTTTGATGGCAGTACACTTTTCATATAGCGATCAATCATTTCGCCAACAGTATGTCGTTTTGCCTCTGATGTTTTAAAGTGTCTCCCATCGCGAATAGCCGACTCTGTATCTTGCGCCCACTTCTTTGCATCGGTTCTACGTTCAAACGTGGCAGATTGCGTAGGATAACCTTTAAGTCTTACCTGCACCCGATAACGCTTCTTACCGCCTGAATATGTTCTTTCCTCTATAAAAGCCATATTATCCACTCAAAATCACTACAAACTAAACAGTACAACAAAGGATAATTTAAAGCAACACAGGACATATAATCATGTGTTGTAATTCTTTAAAGCCGTATAAATAAAGGGAATATAGAGGATAAAGGTATATCTGAGGGGGAGTAATGGGGGAATTAATGTGTAATTCACCCAGTATGACGCCATATAAATGCTTTATAGACACTATTTACAGAGAGTTGGTGTAAATGAATGTATTCCCCCAAAATTCCCCCATAGGGTATATTTTGATGGTTTTTAAGGATGATGAATTTTGACTAAATTCTTTAATAGCCTTATATATAAAGGTTTTAAGGGTGGTGCCGAGGGCGAGAATCGAACTCGCACTTCCGAAGAAACCGGATTTTGAATCCGGCGCGTCTACCAATTCCGCCACCCCGGCATAGAAGTACAGATAAAGCAGGCGGCAAGTATAAGGTAAGTCTGCCTGAGGTCAATATTAGCTGTATAGAATTAAACTAATTAGATCTATTTCTGCTAATATCGCGCGCCATGAAAACCAGTGATTTTTCTTACGATCTACCAGAAGAACTGATAGCGCAGTATCCGACTGAGGATCGCGATAGTAGCCGCATGCTTTGTCTCGAATCTGATAGCCTGATTACTGATAGCACATTTAAGCAATTTGCCGACTATCTGAAACCGGGTGATTTAATCGTATTAAACGATACCCGTGTTATTCCGGCTCGCCTATTTGCGCGAAAGGAAACCGGCGGCAAGATTGAAATCATGCTAGAGCGCATTCGGGATGACAAAACCTTATTGGTTCAATTGCGAGCCAGTAAGTCACCGAAGCCGGGAACACGCTTATTGCTTGATGAAAATACCAGCTTTGAAGTGTTGGGGCGTAGTGGTGATATGTATTTGTTGAGTTACGATGGTGCTGAACAACTTACTGATGTACTCAACCGCCTTGGCCACATGCCATTACCTCCTTATATTGATAGAGAAGATGAAGGCGAGGACAAAGAGCGGTATCAAACTGTTTTCTCTGATAAACCAGGAGCAGTTGCGGCACCGACAGCAGGGCTTCATTTTACTGAGCAGTTATTAAATGAGCTAAAAGAAAAAGGCATCGACAATACTCGATTAACCTTGCATGTGGGTGCAGGGACGTTTCAGCCTGTTCGAGTTGATGATGTTAAAAATCATAAAATGCATAGTGAATATGCGCGTGTACCGATAGAGGTAGTAGAAAAAATTAATGAAACAAAAAGAAACGGTGGCAGAGTACTTGCTGTTGGTACGACGGTGGTAAGAAGTCTGGAAACAGCTGCAAGACATGATGAGTTAACAAGCTTTGAAGGTGATACTGATATATTTATATATCCCGGTTTTAAATTTAAAATAGTCGATATGATGTTAACGAACTTTCATTTATCTGAATCAACCTTGTTAATGTTAGTCAGTGCTTTTGCAGGAAAAGAAAATATAATGAATGCTTATCAACATGCTATAAAAGAAAAGTACCGCTTTTATAGTTATGGCGATGCCATGTTGATAACAGCAAAGGTTTAAATTGATATGAAGTTCGATGTAACAAATAAAGATAGTAATGCACGACGTGGGCAAATTAGTTTCCCGCGAGGTACGATAGAGACACCTGCGTTCATGCCTGTAGGAACATACGGTACAGTTAAAGCGATGACGCCGGAAGAACTGGTTGGTATCGGTGCAGAAATTATTTTGGGCAACACCTTTCATTTAATGTTGCGTCCCGGCATGGAAGTGATTAAAGAATTTGGTGGGCTGCATCAATTCATGCATTGGGACAAACCTATTCTTACCGATTCTGGTGGTTATCAGGTTTTTAGTCTGGCAGATTCAAGAAAGATTACCGAAGAGGGCGCGCATTTTCGTTCTCCGATTGATGGTTCTAAAGTATTTCTTGGGCCGGAAGAAGCGATTCAGATACAACACACTTTGGGTTCCGACATCGTTATGATCTTCGATGAATGTACGCCTTATCCGGCATCGGAAAAACAAGTGCGTGAATCGATGCAATTGTCATTGCGTTGGGCAAAGCGATCAAAAGAAGCGCATGGCGATAATGAAAGTGCGCTGTTTGGTATTGTTCAAGGCGGTATGTATAAATCATTGCGTGAAGAATCGCTGAATGGTCTGCGCGAAATTGGTTTTGATGGTTATGCCATTGGCGGGTTATCTGTTGGCGAACCGACCGAATTGATGATGGAAGTGCTTGATAACATCATGCCAGGGATGCCCGGAGATAAACCGCGTTACTTGATGGGTGTCGGAACGCCAGAGAACCTTGTTGAAGCTGTGTGTCGCGGCATAGATATGTTCGATTGCGTCATGCCGACACGCAATGCGCGTAATGGTCATTTGTTTACAGAAGTCGGTGATATTCGTATTCGTAATGCCAAGCATCGACATGATTCATCACCAATAGACGAGAACTGCGCTTGTTATACTTGTGAAAATTATTCTCGCGCTTATTTGCATCATCTCGATAAAACCAATGAAATTTTAGGTGCGCGATTAAATACCATTCATAATCTGTATTACTATCAGTATTTGATGAAAGGCTTACGCAAAGCTATAGCAGAAAATAATCTGGATAAATTTACGACTGATTTTTATTTGAAACGACCTAAAAAATAATTATAAATATAAGTGTTGTATCAATACAAGTCTTGATGCTTTGCTCTAGTCGTAGAACAATGCAGTCATGAGTAACTCCTTCGAAGAACTCCCCACTTTAGGCGTAGGCGCAAGTTTAAGTCTCTCGTCTGATCCTGATCCTGTCTCATTAGTGAAAGCAAAGGGTGGCCCAAGTTTCGTTGAGTATTCGGGCATTGTCGATGTTGATGCAGTGATTGATGAAGTTGAGAAAATTCGAGCAGCAGGCGCGCAAGTGTTGTTTCATCCTTCCTATATTAATTTTTGCGGATCTTTTCCAAATTCTAATACGTGGCTTGAAACGACATCGAAACACATTGAAACCGTTGCTTCGCCTTGGTTTGCACAAGATGTTGCTTATTGTTTTTGGGAAGAAGGTCCTGGTTATTCGACTCAATTAGGTTATTTTATTCCTCTTATTTTCAATCAACATTCTCTCGCTCTTGCGGTTGAACGAGTAAAGGAGGTACAAGCTAAGGTTCCGGTACCTGTTGCTATAGAGCCACCACCTGTCGCATTTGTTATTGGTTCCATACCGTTGTTTAGTTTTTTTGGCAGTCTGGCAAAACAAACAGACTGTGCAATTCTGTTGGATATGGGACATTTGGTTTCTTATGAGATGGCAAGTGGTCGCAGCGTATTAGACGCTATAGACGAACTTCCTTGTGAACGTGTTGTTGAAGTTCATATTGCGGGTGGTCGTTTGAAGGAAGGTGAGGCTGGACCAATTTATGTGGATGCTCATGAGTGTACTATCGTTGAACAAACATGGCTGATGTTTGAAGCAATGTTGCCTTTGTTGCCAAATGTAAAGGCCGTTTGTTATGAGTGCGAAGGTGTAAACGAAAGCACGGTACTTGCTACGCTTGAACACATACGCAAGATTGTAAGAGATAAAAGTGCCAGCGATACTCTAGTCGCAAGTCTGGATGGTGGCGCATGAGGTTTGTCATATGAGTTTCGTAACATGAGCTTTTTGGAACAAGAACGCGCCCTATTCGATTTGTTATTTGATAGCACAGTACGTGAGAATTTTTGTCGTGATTCAGTTGTGGCACTTAACCAATATGAACTCAGTGAGGATGAACGAAATGACTTTACCGAGATTCGTTCTGATGCATTAGAACTTGATGCAGAAATTCGCGCTGATTTATTGCTGTCATATTTTTGCCGAGCCTTTCCTGTCAGTTTTAGTATTGTTTCCTCGTTTGATGGTGGTCTCGATGTATTGAAGAGTCTTATCGATGTAGAAACAATGAGAACAGAAACAGTCGACCGAGCTACGTTATTTGGCCGACGTTTAGGAGAAAGTCTAAATACCTTGTCATTTGATTCATCGGATGACCTAGCCAAAATCTCAGCCATACTTGAAGCTGAATTGGGTATGGTCTGGACGGGAGGTTCTTTAAAACGAGAAGTTTTGGAAAACGGTGAGCTTTATATCAAAGTACCTCAGCTAAATGATTGGTCGGAAAAGAATATCAAACTGGCACCTTATGTCTGCGCAGCAATTATACCCGCATCATTTGAAACATTAAAAAAATCATTTTGTCCTGATACAGATTGCGATCTTTGGCGGAATTTGAATAAAAAACCATTTGCAGCCAAGCAACGAAAGAAAATATTAGAGAACGACGATCCGATATTATTTGTTGCTCGAGCTTATGTGAGTCTCATGTCGCGCTGTGAGCCGACGATAAATCAGAAGACATTTGAGCTTAGTGAAGGCTTTGCCTCCTTATTTCAACATGTTAACGGCTCGGTCAGTGTTGACTATATATTGGAGCAATTGAAACAAATTGGCGCCCAAGATCAAATGTTACAAGGTATAAAATCCACATTTAAACAGTTATTGGAAAGTGAGATGTTGGAATTTTCCTAGTGATGGCGTGTATATATCTTGAAATTCTGCAGGACAACACCACTAAAATGGTAAGTATTTCTAAAAAGATTGAGTGTTCCCAAAAATAATTTTTTTTCGTGGGTGCGATGAAACTTCGCACGGAGACCCGCGGTGTATAAGGGATACATGAGGATTCGAGTACGGAGTTGCCGCTGTTACCATGAAAACTTATTAAGAACGGCATATTAAATCGCGGGAAAAGTGCATTTTTAGGAATACTCAGGGCTTATCAGTGCTGAAATCGTATTTTTTTGTGTCATAATGCCGCGTTTTCAAAATCAGAGTGTCGATAAATGTTAGATTTTTTCGTTAGTAGTGCCTGGGCAGCGCCTGCACAGCAGGAGCCAAGTTTAGCCAGTTTTTTGCCTTTAATTGTTTTATTCGCGGTTTTTTACTTTTTACTGATACGCCCGCAATTAAAGCAGGCAAAACAGCATAAGCTGTTAGTCAGTGAGTTGACTAAGGGTGATGAAGTCGCAACATCAGGTGGGTTGCTCGGAAAAATAAAAGAAGTCGGTGATAATTTTGTTGCTATAGAAATAGCGAAAGACACTGAAGTAAAAGTACAAAAACAAGCAATAACTACGGTGTTGCCTAAAGGCACACTGAAAACACTCTAAAATAATAAATCAAACAATAAGTAGGCTAAGGTCATGAATCGTTATTCCCTCTGGAAATACATATTAATTTTATTTCTGATTGGTTTGGGTGCGTTGTACGCATTACCAAATCTTTATGATAAAGATCCCGCGTTACAGATAACTGCATCGACATCAGCAGAAATAAGCGAACTAACAGAGTTTCAAGTGGGTAACGCTTTGGATGAAGCGAAGATCGCTTACGAGTCTATGGAAGTCGGTAACGAGAAGTTGGTGGTTCGTTTTGATAATGAAGACATTCAATTACGTGCTAAATCAATAGTAGAAAAATCACTGGGCAGAAATTACATCGTTGCGCTAAATCTTGTACCAGCGACACCAATGTGGTTGAGAGATTTGGGTGCTGAACCGATGTTCTTAGGTCTGGATTTACGAGGTGGTGTTCACTTCTTAATGGAAGTAGATATGGATGCGGCTATTGCCAAGGCTGAAAATAGTTACATGTCTGAACTACGTAGTCAGATGCGCGAAAATAAAATTCGCTATAAAACCATCACCAGTAATAAATCCACTATAGAGGGGCAGTCAGGCGGTATATTAATCCGCTTTAAAGATGAAAAACAACGCGATAGCGGTGAAGAATTAATCGATAATAATTTTCCTGATCTCGCTGTAACTATTCCTGACTCGAGTACTAATGAGTCTCAGCTAGTAGCGAGCATTAAAGAACAAGTAATACTGGATACCAAGAAGTTAGCGCTGCAACAAAATATTACGATTTTACGTAAACGTGTAAATGAAATTGGTGTTGCTGAACCGGTGATACAGCAACAAGGCTTGGAGCGAATAGTTGTACAACTACCGGGCGTACAAGATCCAGGTGAAGCTGAAAAAATATTAAGTGCCACAGCGACACTTGAGTTTAGATTGGTTGATGAAGATCACGATCCGCAAGATGCTAGCGATGGTCGTGTACCAGCTGGCTCTAAGCTTTATTCACAACGTAGTGGCCTACCAATTCTGCTTAAGAAACAGGTGCTATTAACGGGAGATGCGATTATCAATGCGGCATCAGGTATAGATAGCCAAAGTGGTGGACCTAATGTGACGATTACGCTTGATGGTCGTGGCGCAAAAAGAATGAGTCATGGTACGCGCGATAATGTTGGTAAACGACTCGCGGTTGTTTTTATAGAAAATAAAATCGAAAACGTTGAGAAAGACGGTGAATTAGTTCAGAAAAAAATCATTGTTGAAGAAGTGATTAACGCCGCAGTAATACAAGAAGAGCTGGGAAAACGTTTTCAGATTACCGGTCTTGATTCAACCAAAGAAGCGCGCACTTTAGCCTTGCTATTACGTGCCGGTGCTTTGGCTGCTCCTATTTACATTATTGAAGAACGTACGGTCGGTCCAAGCCTTGGGCAGGACAGTATCGATAAAGGTTTCAAGTCAGTCATGATCGGTTTTGTGTTAGTGCTTTTATTCATGGCTGTTTACTACAGGGTCTTTGGTTTGGTTGCGAATGTTGCCTTGGCATTAAATCTGATTTTGGTTGTGGCGATGTTGTCCTTATTACAAGCGACGCTGACCTTACCGGGTATTGCCGGTATCGTATTAACCATCGGCATGGCAGTTGATGCGAACGTTTTGATTTTTGAACGTATCAGAGAAGAAATACGTAACGGTAATTCACCACAGGCGAGTATTCATGCTGGTTATGAAAAAGCCTTTTCAACCATTGCCGATGCAAACATTACGACTTTGATTGCAGCTTTAGTCTTATTCAGTTTTGGTACTGGTCCGGTTAAGGGTTTTGCTGTGACATTATCACTCGGTATCATTTCCTCGATGTTTACAGCCATCATTGTAACGCGTGGATTGGTTAACCTTATTTATGGCGGACGTCGCCTAGAAAAATTAAAAATATAAAAGACTTCATTAGAGATAGCTATTATGGAAATGCAAAATAATACACGATTCAATTTCGACATTATGGGTAAGCGGAAGATAACCTCAATCATCTCCGGTGTACTGCTTATTGTGTCTATTGCTTCATTAGTTATGCAGGGTTTAAATCTAGGTATTGATTTTACCGGCGGTACTTTAATTGAAATAGGTTATTCAGAAGCTGTAGAACTTACTCAAGTTCGTGATGCTATAGATGGTTCAGAATTTAACAATGCGGTAGTGCAATATTTTGGTTCAGCGACGGACGTGTTAATTCGTGTTCCGCCTAGTGAGGGTCTAGGTAGTGATGCTATTAATGATAAAATATTGAATGTACTTTCTGATACGGGTCAGGGTATCGAAATGCGTCGTATTGAATTTGTTGGACCCCAAGTCGGTGAAGAATTAAAAAATGATGGTGGTCTAGCGATGCTTTATGCCTTGATAGGCATTCTTCTATATGTTGCGATGCGTTTCCAACTACGTTTTTCTGTTGGTGCAATTGTGGCACTAGTGCATGATGTATTAATTACGCTTGGTATTTTCTCTGTAACAGGTATCGATTTCGATCTGACTGTATTGGCCGCGTTGCTGGCAGTCATTGGTTATTCCCTGAACGATACTATTGTTGTGTTTGACCGAGTTCGTGAAAATTTCCGTAAGCTTCGTGAAATAACACCTGTAGAAGTATTTAATGTTTCTTTGAATCAAACGCTTAGTAGAACGATCATGACGTCATTAACGACTTTATTGGTATTGGTTGCATTGTTTATTTTTGGTGGTGAAATCATTCATAGCTTTGCGATTGCATTAATTATCGGCGTTTTGATTGGTACCTACTCTTCTATTTTTGTTGCTAGCCCAATGACGATCGCTTTAGGTATTACTAAAGAAGATTTGATGCCGGTACAGAAAGAGGGAGCTAAATTAGATAACATGCCTTAAGGCATGTTTCTAGTGCAGCTATAAGATAGTGTCTTCATTATCAATAGTTGCCGATCAACAAATTCTATTAGCAAAGGAATCCTTTTCAAAATTCGGTGATGTTCAATTAGTTGATGGTCGTTCTATCGACCATCAAATGATCAAAGATGCTGATGTTCTTTTGGTACGTTCAGTGACTAAAGTTAATGAAACATTATTAAAAGATTCCAAAATAAAATTTGTCGGTTCTGCTACCAGTGGGATTGATCATATAGATACTGATTATCTTAGAAAATCTAATATTCCATTTGCTCAAGCTTTGGGTAGCAATGCACGTTCGGTTGCCGAATATGTATTAAGTAGTTTATTTATTATCGCTGAACAACAGGGCTTTGCTCTTGCTGATAAAACAGTTGGCATTATTGGTTGTGGACAGGTGGGTTCACGCGTTAAACGGTTTATGGATGTTCTTGGTGTTAACTGCGTATTAAATGACCCGCTATTAGCGCAGCAGTCTTCAGCCCATTCTTATGTTGAGCTTGAAGACATTTTTCAAGCCGACATCATTACCTTGCATGTGCCTTTGTCTACAGATGGTGAGTTTCCTACTAATAAGCTCGTTAATAAAGATTTTCTCAATAATTTAAAGTCAGATGTCATTCTTGTGAACAGTTCGCGAGGGCAAGTTGTTGATGAAGCTGATTTATTAGCATTCAAACAAGCAAATCCTAAAGCGACATTAATTCTCGATGTTTGGTGTAATGAACCTGATATCGATATTAATTTATTAGAAAAAGCATTTATCGCGACACCACATATAGCCGGTTATAGCTATGATGGTAAGCTCAAGGCAACAGAAATGCTCTTTGCTGCGCTCAAGGACTACCTAAGTAATGAAACGTTGAAAGAAGAGGTGGGCGAGGTTGATGAAGTAAAATCAACAAAAGAAATATTCACCATTAATGAGGATGACATTCTCCTCGCGGTAATGCAGAGCTATGATGTCAGGAGTGATGCAATTGCTATGACAAGTCTCGGCAATATCGGAGCTGATAAACGTTCGGCCTATTTTGATAGTTTGAGAAAAAATTATCCGGTAAGACGAGAGTTCACCAATAGAGTAATCCAAACGAATAATATGAGTTCTGAAATAGAACAACAACTACAGCAACTAGGTTTTAAAGTAGACACGCTATGAAGAAATTAGCTGTATTGGTTTCAGGACGCGGTAGCAATATGACGGCGATTATTAATGCTTGTGAGCAAGGCACGCTATCAGCGAGTGTAGAGTTGGTCATTAGTAATAATGAGGATTCTTTAGCTTTAGAATTAGCTCAGGAAAAAAATATAGATACTTGTCATCTGAGTTCTTGTACACACGCAGATGCAAATTTACTTGATATAGCAATGCAGCAAGTGCTAGCCAGTCACAATATCGATATTGTTTTATTGGCGGGATTTATGAAAAAAATAGGTCCGAAAACATTATCGGCTTATAAAGGCAGACTCATTAATATTCATCCTTCTTTGTTACCGAAGTTTGGTGGTCAGGGTATGTTTGGTTTGAATGTACATAATGCCGTGATAGACGCAGGTGAAAAAGAAACTGGTGTGACCATCCATTTAGTCGATGGTGAATATGATAAAGGTGCAATATTGGCACAAACAGCTGTTGCTGTTGGAGTTGAGGATACGCCAGAATCGTTGGCAGCAAAGGTTTTGAAGGTGGAACATGTTTTATTTGCAGAAACAATACAAAAAATTATAGATGGCAGTATTATATTGCCTGCTAATTAGCCTGTCTAGGGGAGACTAATGCGAATTTTGCACACGATGTTAAGAGTAGGAAATCTGGAAAAATCACTTCATTTTTACACAGAAATTATGGGAATGAAGTTATTAAGAAAAGAAGATTTTCCAGAATGGAAGTTTACCTTGGCATTTGTCGGCTACGGTGATGAGTCTGATACATCAGTTATAGAGTTAACTCATAACTGGGATATAGAATCTTATGATTTGGGTAATGCATACGGGCATATCGCTATTGGTGTTGAAGACGTTTATAAAACCTGTGACAAAATCAAGGCAGCGGGTGGTACGGTAGTCCGAGAAGCCGGACCTATGCAGGGTGGTGATCTGGTACTTGCCTTTGTTGAAGATCCTGATGGTTATAAGGTTGAGTTACTGGAAGATTAAGTAAACTATAAATCAATTTATTTCTCTAAAAATATTTAATGCGAGCGTCATTATTAAAATGACACTTCGCAAATATTTTATTTATTAAATTAAGTAAAGTCAGAAAGATGATAGAACAAATAAAAAATATCTACGTAGCGACGGTATTAAAGCACCCGATTATTGTCTGCATATTTATGGTGGCGATATTGGCTTTTTTTACAGTTCAAACTAAGAATTTTAAGCTTGATGCTTCAGCCGATTCTTTGTTGCTGGATGATGATAAGGATTTAAAAATATTCAGGGAAACACTGGATCGTTATGCAACTAAAGAGTTCTTGTTCGTTATCTTTATTCCTGATGAAGACTTATTTTCTCAAAATTCGATAAAGCAAATCACCAATCTTCGAAATGAGTTACGTGAATTGGAACCGGTTGATTCAGTTATTAGCCTGGTTGACGTGCCTCTGGTCAGGCAGATAGAAGGCTCTCTTTCTGATGTTGCTGATAATGTAAGAACGATTGAAGGCGGCGGCGTAGATATGGATAAAGCTAAGAAAGAGCTTTTAACCAGCCCTATCTATAGAGAATTAATAATCAGTGAAGATAGTACAACGACTGCAATACAAGTTAACTTAAAAGACGATAAAGCATTTCGTGACTTACAACGAGAAAGAAACCAGTTGTTGTTTAAATCTAATAGCGAAGGTTTAAGTAATGATGAGCAATTACAACTTGATGTACTAGCCGCTGCATATACTGCGCGGAAAAAAGAAATCGATCAGGTCAACCATGACAATATCGAAGCCATACGAGAAATAACTTCACGATATCAACAATACGGTGCCTTATATCTGGGTGGTGTTCCAATGATCGCCGACGATATGATCACCTTTATCAAAAATGATTTGATTATATTCGGTGTCGGCGTGTTTCTTTTTCTGGTCGGCATGTTAACAATAATTTTCCGTAAGCTTAGATGGGTTATGTTGCCCTTATTAAGCTGCTTTTATGCGGGCTTATTAATGCTGGGTTTTCTAGGTTTAGTTGGCTGGCATGTGACGGTTATTTCTTCAAACTTCATATCATTAATGTTGATCATCACTATGTCTATGAACGTGCATCTTATTGTTCGTTATCGACAGTTATGGAATGATTTTCCTGATTACACACAGCATGAACTCGTATTAACTACCGCCTGTAAAATGGTGTGGCCTTGTTTTTATACAGCATTAACAACGATTTTGGCATTCAGTTCATTAGTTGTCAGTGGTATAAAACCCGTCATCGATTTTGGTTGGATGATGACCATAGGTTTAGCCGTTACCTTTTTGACAACGTTTATCTTGTTTCCTGCGATATTAATTTTGTTGCCGAAAACATCTGAACGGGTAAACCCAAGAGATGAATTTCAATTTACACCCAAGCTTGCTTCGTTAACCGAGCGACATGGAAATAAAGTTTTGCTGCTGACCTTGGTTCTTGCTGTTGTTAGTGGCTATGGCATTAGTCGTCTGGAAGTTGAAAACAGTTTTATTAATTATTTCAGTGAAGATACTGAGATTTATCAGGGTTTACGTTTAATTGACGAAAAATTAGGTGGAACTACACCTCTTGATATTGTCTTGAATCTGGAAGATGTGGGTGGAGTTGATTCTGACGAAGATGATCTGGATGATTTGTTTGGCGGATTTGAAGAAGAACAAGAGGCAGAACAAGTTTGGCTGACTCCTGAACGAGTGGTTATCATAAAAGAGGTTCACGATTATCTTGATTCCCTGCCTGCAATTGGCAAAGTGCTTTCACTTGCTTCTATCGTTCGTGTTGGTGAAGAAATTAATGATGGTGAGTTTGATGCGTTTGAACTGGCTGTCGTAATGAAGCGCATGCCTGAAGATTTGAAAGAAAGCATGATTACGCCGTATATCTCGGAAGAGAATAACGAGGCTCGAATTAATATTCGTATTCTGGATTCATTGAAAGACTTAAGGCGCAAAGAACTACTAGTACAGATAAAAACAGATTTGCTTGGAAAGCTTAACCTTACAGAAGATCAGGTTCAGATTACCGGCATTCTTGTGCTTTATAACAACATGTTACAAAGCCTGTTTAAATCTCAAATATCAACTTTGGGTGTGGTGATGGTGGGTATTGCCTTGATGCTGATGGTTCTCTTTCGTTCTATTCCGCTTGCTGTGATAGGTATAGTTCCCAATATTCTTGCAGCAGCTATTATTCTTGGGTTAATGGGCTTGTTGAGAATACCATTGGATATGATGACCATTACCATAGCGGCGATAACAATAGGTATTGCGGTTGATAACAGTATTCACTATATCTATCGCTTCCGTGAAGAGTTTCCAAAGACACATGATTACGTCAGAACCATGCATTATTGCCATGCCAATATCGGAAAAGCGGTATTTTATACCGCCATTACCATTATTATTGGCTTTTCAATTCTGGTGCTATCCAATTTTATCCCAACGATATATTTTGGCTTGTTGACGGCTCTGGCGATGTTCATTGCCTTATTTGCGGCACTGACTTTATTGCCAAAATTGATACTGATTGCAAAGCCGTTCGGGTAAAGCTTTTCTAAACAATGCCTTGGGGTTATTATTTCAAGTAAAACAAGCATTAATGGCAATTTAATTAAGCAAAAAATGTCGAATAAGTCACACTATAAGTGCTTTCTATCGGTATATTTAGTCATTACAATATCTGCCTCCAGAATGCTGTGTATTACCTTTATTTAATAAAGAGAAATAAAGGTAAGTCCAAATATAAGCAATTTATTCTGAACTACTATGCCCAGTAGAGGGTCGATAATATAAATATTCCCAGAGGTAGAACTATGGAAGGCAGAATCATAAAATCGTTGTTTTTGGCCGTTTTTTTACTAGCTAGCATTAGTCAAAGTTTTGCTGCAGTAAATTTACCAGAAACAGTTGTTAAGAAAACTGCAGATGGTGTTATTAGCCGGATCGAAGCTCAACGTTCTGAATTGAAAGAAAATCCAGAATATATTTATGACCTGGTTAATGAATTAGTGATTCCCCATTTTGATTTTATCAATATGTCTAAATGGATACTTGGAAAAAACTGGAAGAGCGCTAATACTGCGCAACGTGATAATTTCATCGAACAGTTTAAGACTTTATTAGTTCGAACTTATGCTCGCGCATTATTAGAATATTCGGGCCAAGGCGTAAAATATTTTCCTGTAGAGAAAAATAAAAAACCGAATCTAGCTGTGGTCAAGACAGAGTTAGTGCGTTCCGGTGCCAAACCTTTTCCAGTCAATTATCGTATGTATCAAAATAATGATGAATGGAAAATAGTGGATGTTGCTGTTGATGGTGTTAGCCTGGTTTCTACTTACAGAGGTTCATTCGCTAGCCAGATTAAGAAAGATGGTTTTGATTCACTCATCCAGAAGTTGGTGGATAAAAACGAAAAATTGGCTAAGAAGCTGACAAAATAATTAGAATTATATGTCGAGTACAATAACAACCGGGCAATGCCCGGTTGTTTACCTTAAGGTACTCTAAAAAATCAACACTTAATCCGCTAGTTTCCTTTATCATAGTCACTTAATACGAACAGCAATTATGAATCCAGAAACAATTAAACAACTTATTGCCTCGGGCTTGGCTGATGCTGATATTTTAGTCGAAGGTGATGATGGTACGCATTTTCAAGCGCGTATCGTAAGTGCATCATTTACCGGTTTGAATACGGTGCAACAACACCAGATGGTTTATAAAACTTTGGGTGATAAAATGGGCACAGATATCCACGCTTTATCCATCCAGACATATACTCCGGCAGAATGGGAAAAACAGACGTAATTGCAGATATTGTGAATAATAATAAAAAGGTAACGACAATTAAATATGGATAAATTAATTATCCACGGTGGAACTCCGTTGAGCGGGGATATCCCGATTTCTGGTGCAAAGAATGCGGCGTTGCCGATTCTTTCTGCAACCCTGCTCACCGATGAGTCAGTGACGATAGGTAATGTTCCGCACCTACATGACGTAACCACGACGATAGAGTTATTGGGGCTGATGGGTGCGCAAGTCACTGTTGATGAGCGTATGCGGATTGAAATTGACAATAGTAAAGTTGATAATTTTTTCGCTCCGTATGAATTAGTCAAAACCATGCGTGCATCAATTCTTGTTTTAGGACCTTTGCTTGCTCGTTATGGAAAAGCAGATGTGTCGTTACCCGGCGGTTGTGCTATTGGCTCACGACCGGTGAACTTACACTTGCAGGGTTTAACCGCAATGGGTGCGGATATCATAGTTGAAGGCGGTTACATACGTGCCACTGCGGATCGTTTAAAAGGTGCTCATTTAGCATTGGATATTGTAACGGTTACCGGCACAGAAAATTTAATGATGGCGGCGACGCTTGCTGATGGTATCACCGTTATTGAAAATGCGGCTAGAGAACCAGAGGTTACTGACTTAGCGAATTGCTTGAATAAGATGGGTGCAAAGGTTTCCGGTGCTGGGACTGATCGTATTGAGATCGAAGGTGTCGAGACATTACATGGTACCGATTATGATATTTTACCTGATCGTATTGAAACGGGAACTTATCTAGTTGCTGCTGCAATGACGGGTGGCAAGGTACGCCTAAGAAATACCCAACCAAGTCTACTTGAGTCTGTTCTAGCAAAATTAACAGAAGCCGGAGCAAAAATTGAAATAGAAGGTAATGCTATTTCATTAGATATGGAAGGTAAAAAACTAAAAGCGGTTGATATACATACTTCACCGTTCCCAGGTTTTCCTACCGATATGCAAGCTCAGTTTACGGCGATGAATTGTATTGCTGAAGGCAGCGGTGTTATTACCGAAACGGTATTTGAAAATAGATTTATGCATGTTCATGAGTTGCAGCGTATGGGCGCAGATCTTAAATTGGAAGGTAATACGACAATAACGGAAGGTGTCGATCAATTAACCTGTGCTCCAGTTATGGCAACAGATTTAAGAGCTTCAGCCAGTCTGGTTTTAGCGGGGCTTGTTGCTGAAGGAGAAACGGTTGTTGAACGTATTTACCATATTGATCGTGGTTATGAAACGATAGAAGAAAAGCTATCTCTGTTGGGTGCCAACATTAAAAGAGTGCCCAATTAAAAAAGCCATTGCACACTTGTTTTTTGTCCCCTGGCGTCGTCGCCTAAAGCGCCTACTTTTGGTAAAAAACGTACTCAATCGGTCATTTATATACATAAATTCCCTCTTCCGTGCGTTTTTGCCTAGCCAGTGAACAAAATCCCTGCGCGTGCAAAGGCTTTTCATATTTAAATTACAGGAAACTTTTTAGTTCTTTCGATTCTATTGTATTCTGTTTTATTTTTATCCAACCTCTTAACGTAGACTGAAATTATGCCGGACAAGATCACAATTGCTGTTTCCAAAGGTCGAATTTACGATGAAGCGATGCCGTTGTTGGCGAAGCTGGATATCGTTCCTCTCGATGATCCTAATAAAACCCGTAAACTGGTTTTGGAAACCAACCAGCCTCATATTCGTTTACTCGTTATTCGTGCTACCGATGTACCAACTTATGTTGAACGTGGTGCGGCGGAACTTGGTATTTCCGGTAAAGATGTGCTGATGGAATATAATGGTGATGATCTCTATGAACCTATTGATCTGGGTATTGCAAAATGTCGCATGATGTTGGCAGGTCTTAAAGATGCAAAGCCTATTACTGGCCGACCTCGTGTAGTGACTAAATATACTAATATTACGAAAAATTATTTTGCTGAACTTGGTCAGCAAGTTGAGATAATCAAACTTTATGGATCAATGGAATTAGGTCCGGTATTAGGTTTGTCTGACTGGATTGTTGATCTTGTAGATACTGGTAATACTTTAAAAGCTAATGGACTTGTCACTCTTGAACACATTGCTGATATCAGCTCTCGTCTAGTTGTTAACAAAGCCGCGATGAAGATGAAAAATGCAACGATTAAACCTATTTTGGATCAATTGTCAGAGATAGTTGGTAAATAGTTGTTTAGGCTTAGACCATGTTAAAACATCTCGATACAACTGCAGATAATTTTGATTCATCATTGCAATCTTTGCTTTCTTTGTCTGATGAACCAGATCAAACTATAGTTGAAACGGTGTCTAATATTATTGCCGACGTTCGTACTCGTGGTGATGAAGCCTTACTCGAATACACAAATCGATTCGATCGTCGTACTGCAACGATAGCGTCGTTAGAAATAACTAAACTGGAATTAGATGCTGCATTGAAGCGCATACCTGATGAACTGCGTGACGCTTTAGAACATGCAGCATCACGCGTCCGTGAATTTCACGAGAAACAAAAACAAAGCACATGGACTTATGAAGATGAGCAAGGCAACGTTCTTGGTCAAAAGATCACGCCACTGGATCGTGTAGGTGTTTATGTGCCTGGAGGAAAAGCAGCATACCCTTCATCAGTATTAATGAATGTTATTCCTGCGCATGTTGCCGGTGTAGAAGAAATTATTATGGTCGTGCCTACACCAGATGAACTACAAAATGATTTGGTGTTGGCTGCTGCTGCTACGGCAGGTGTAACCCGTGTATTTTCGATAGGAGGTGCACAAGCAGTTGCTGCTTTGGCTTATGGTACAGAACTGGTGCCGAAGGTAGATAAGATTGTTGGGCCAGGGAATATTTATGTGGCAACAGCCAAACGACTCGTGTTTGGTATTGTTGGTATCGATATGATTGCCGGTCCTTCTGAAGTAGTGATTGTCAGTGATAGTAGTGCCAACCCTGATTGGGTGGCTATGGATATGTTTGCACAGGCCGAACACGATGAACAAGCCAGTGCCATATTAATTTCACCAGATAGCGATTTCATAACTCAAGTTGAAAATAGTATCGAAAAGCTTTTACCCGAAATGGAACGTGCTGAGATTATCAAAGCATCATTAACAAAAAATGGCGCTATGATAAAAGTAGATGATCTTAAACAAGCAATAGAAATTGTTAATATTATTGCGCCGGAACATCTTGAGCTTGCGGTTACTGATCCTGAGGAACTATTAGATGACATCAGACATGCTGGCGCGATATTTATGGGACATTACTCTGCGGAATCATTGGGTGATTATTGTGCTGGACCGAATCATGTATTGCCGACGGCACGTACAGCAAAATTCTCTTCGCCATTAGGTGTTTATGATTTTCAAAAACAATCATCGTTAATTAAATGCAATAGTAGTTCAGTGACCGCTCTTGCAGATACTGCTTCTGTGTTGGCGCGCGGAGAAGGTTTGACTGCGCATGCACGTTCAGCTGAGTATCGTCGCGACTCATAGAAAGCTTTCACGAATGATCTTTTGTCTTTATTTTATACGTCGTCGCCTAAAGCGCCTACTGTTGGTGAAAATATGCTCGAATGCTCATTTATTAAACATAAACTCCGCTTCTCGACTTGGGCTTCCTGCGTCGCTCTACCTCCTGCATCCATGCAGTCGCGCACGCATTTTCGCCTCGTCTGAGAACAAAATTTCTATCCGTGAAAAGCTTTCTAAAAATAGGTTGTCTATAAAATGATGATTGAAGATCGAATTAAGCAGCTCATAAAGCCAGCTATTTTAGATGCTCAGGCTTATCACGTACCAGACTCTAACGACTTAATAAAGTTAGATGCTATGGAGAACCCCTATCTCTGGCCGGAAGAAATTAAAAAAGCCTGGTCTGATTATATGCAGCAAGCTGAACTTAATCGTTATCCGGATGCATCTGCTAGCGTATTGAGAGAAAAGTTAAGTTCAGCACTTAATATACCTGATAATACAACGATGATGTTTGGCAATGGTTCTGATGAGCTTATTCAAATCATCATGATGGCATTAAATAAATCATCAAATGTCATTATGGCGCCAGAGCCGAGTTTTGTTATGTATCGATTATTAAGTTCGCTACTCGAACTTGATTATATTGGTATGCCATTAAATGATGACTTTTCGCTTAATCTCTCAGCGATGTTGAAATCGATCGAAGAAAATCAACCGGCGGTTATCTTTCTTGCATGGCCGAATAATCCAACAGGAAATCTATTTGATCAGAGCGATATTGAGACAATAATAAAAGCAACTTCGGGTCTTGTCGTGATTGATGAGGCTTATCATGTGTTCGCGCAAAAGAGCATGATGTCTTGTCTGGAAAAATATAAAAATGTTTTGTTGATGAGAACATTGTCAAAACTTGGCTTGGCCGGTTTAAGGTTGGGAATTTTAGTTGGTGCGTCGGAATGGATTTCGGAATTTGAAAAATTAAGGTTACCGTACAATATAGGCACGCTAAATCAACTCAGTGCTAATTTTATTATTGATAATATTAGCTTGCTTGAGCAACAAGCAGGACAAATTCGCAATGATCGGAGTGTCGTCTTTAATGCACTTTCAGATATTAAAGGTGTTGAAGTATGGCCTAGTGAAGCAAACTTTATTTTATTTAAAGTTACGGAAAAGGGCGCTGAGCATGTACATGCTGAATTGTTGAAACATAAGATTTTGATAAAGAAGCTACACGGAGCTCATCCATCACTGGAAAATTGTTTGCGAGTGACTATTGGCACTAAAGAAGAGAATAGTGCTTTTCTGTCAGAATTGAATAAGATAATGAAATAGTCTTTTTACGTCAGTCCTACCAACCCATTCACTCATAGTTCCAAACGGAATTACTTCGGCATTTGAGACGCAGGTCGTTGTTGAATTCGTGCAACTAACTCCTGTTGTTCCCAACCGCGCAAGATTTTAATTTTTACTTTATTGCCTGGAAGCAACTTTGTAATTGTTTCTATAGCCTGATCCGGAGAACTTACATTTTTACCATCGATAGAGATCATGATGTCGCCAGGTATTAAACCTGCATTTTGAGCAGGCCCATTGTGCATAATAGCGGTGACCAATACGCCATCGGACTCAAGATTTGCAGATGCTATTACATCTGCGCTTAATGTTTGTGCTTCAATACCTAACCAACCACGAACCACTTTTCCGTTTTTGATGATTTGATTTAATACATCAAGAGCCTGGTTGATAGGGGTGGCAAGTCCGATGCCTTCAGAGCCTCCACTTCTTGTAATAAAGGCTGAATTAATACCAATCAATTTTCCAGAAATATTGATTAAAGCCCCACCAGAATTACCCTGATTAATATCAGCATCAGTTTGAATAAAGTCATCAAAATAAGAAATACCACGGCGTTTTCTGCTAATAGCACTGACTATGCCCTGAGTCACTGTTTGACCAAAATTGTATGGATTACCTATGGCTAAAACGATGTCTCCGATCCTCATTTTTTTTGAATTTCCAATTGGAATAACGGGTAAGTTATCCAATGGGATATGAATTACTGCAAGATCAGTATGTAGATCCAGACCAATTAATCGAGCCTCTGACTGACGGCCATCATTTAGTGTAATCAATATTTCATTGGTATCTTGTATAACATGGGCATTCGTTAGGATATAACCCTCTGCATTCATAATGACACCCGAGCCAATTGAGCTATCTCGGCGTTTTTTTGGCATAGTTGGTGCATCTCCAAAAAAATGTCGAAATAAGGGATCTCGAAATAATGGATGAATTTTTTCTTGATATACTTTACTGGCATAAACATTAACAACTGCGGGTGCAGTAGAGGATACGGCCTTATTGAAAGAATATTTATTTGATTCAGAAAATGAGAAAAATGAAATATCAGATATAATATTGTTAGAAGTGAGTAATAAAAACAGGAATGCGGTTGCTAGCCCATAAGCTGAATATTGTAGTATAAAAATGAAATTCTTCTTGAATTGCATAATGATTGAAAAAAGCTCTAATCTTGTTTTTATAGTAATTATTACTGGATGTATTGTTTATCCGATAATGAGTTTAACGTAATATATAGGACATAAATATTAATACTGGCATTTAAGCCCTTTAATTATCTTAAGAGGATAATATGGAAAATAGCAATGTTGACAAGAGTCGACGTCGATTTTTGACTGCTGCTGCGACTGTAGTAGGCGGGGCAGGCACCGTAGCCGGTGCAATACCCTTTATTGCGACTATGGCTCCCAGTGCGAAAACCAAGGCGGTTGGCGCTCCAGTTGAAGTTGATATCAGCAATTTACAACCGGGAGAACGTCTGATCAAAGAATGGCAGGGTAAGCCAGTCTGGATTCTTAGGCGTACTAAGGAAATGTTAGAAGATATTGCCTCGCAAGATGCTGATGTTCGTGATCCCGCTTCAGATGCCAGTGCTCAACCAGACTACGCAAAGAATGAATATCGAGCACGTGAAGACGAATATCTTATTGTCTTAGGTGTCTGCACGCATTTAGGTTGTTCGCCAAAATTTGTATTAAAAGATGGTGATAACCGGCCATCAGAAGATTGGAAAGGTGGATTCTTCTGCCCTTGTCACGGTTCTCGATTTGATTTGGCTGGCCGTGTTTTCAAAGGTGTTCCTGCACCAACTAATTTGGTTGTCCCTCCTTATAAATTTCTTTCACCTAGCCTGTTGTTAATCGGCGATGATAGCGAGGCGGTGTAATGGCTGATATCGAAAAACAAATTGTAAAAGGATTAACAGGATTACGAGATTGGGTCGATGATCGCTTTCCGTTGATGCAAAACTGGAATGAGCATCTAGCAAAATATTATGCACCGAAGAATTTTAATTTTTGGTATTTCTTTGGTGCCCTGGCCATATTGGTATTGGTTATTCAGATATTGACGGGCATCTGGTTAACAATGAATTACAAGCCTTCAGCAGAAGGTGCTTTCGCATCAGTTGAATACATAATGCGTGATGTCAGCTGGGGTTGGTTTATACGTTATATGCATTCAACCGGTGCCTCGGCATTTTTTGTTGTCATCTTTTTGCATATGTTTCGTGCTTTGCTCTATGGATCCTATAAAAAACCACGTGAATTACTCTGGTTATCCGGTATGGCGATCTATTTGGTCATCATGGGCGAAGCGTTTTTTGGCTATCTATTGCCTTGGGGACAAATGTCTTACTGGGGTGCGAAAGTAATTATTTCGTTGTTTGGTGCCTTGCCGATTATTGGTCCGGATTTAGCCGAATGGATACGTGGTGATTTTGTAATATCTGATGTAACACTAAACCGTTTTTTCTCATTACATGTTATTGCGTTTCCTTTATTGATTCTTGGCTTGGTTGGGGTTCATATTCTGGCCTTGCATGAAGTCGGTTCGAATAATCCTGATGGTGTTGATATTAAAAAGCACAAAGATGCCGATGGTATTCCGTTAGACGGTATTCCATTTCATCCTTATTACACGGTGAAAGATATTTTTGGTGCGGTGGTCTTTTTAATCTTTTTCTTTGCAGTGGTGTTTTTCTCACCAGAGATGGGTGGTTATTTTCTAGAACACGCTAATTTCACACCTGCTGATCCATTTACTACACCAGCGCATATTGCGCCAGTTTGGTATTTCACCCCGTTTTACGCGATTTTGCGTGCAGTGCCAGATAAATTGGGTGGTGTTATTGCAATGGGGCTAGCGGTTAATATTTTTCTCTTGTTGCCATGGTTAGATCGTAGTCCGGTTAAGTCTATCCGTTATCGCGGCATGAATTATAAAATTGCATTGACGGCATTTGTCATCAGCTTTGTCACACTAGGTTGGTTAGGCATGCAGGGAGTAACACCGTTATATACATGGATGGCGCGCTTCTTTTCCGTAGTCTATTTCAGCTTCTTTTTCTTAATGCCATTTTATACTGCGTTTGATAATGATAAGGCCGTGCCAGACAGGGTGACAGACAAATGAACGGATTTAAGCAACGATACAAGATGATATTTATTCTATTGATGATGGTCTCTATCAATGCTGTAGCGGCTGGTGGTTCAAAGTTGATGCATATGGAGGTGGATCTTTCTAACGAGACATCCTTGCAACGTGGCGCGAAGACATTTGTAAATTATTGTTTGAGCTGCCATTCGGCGGCTTATATGCGTTATAACCGTATGGGCGAAGATATAGGAATTAGTGATGATGTGCTGAAAACTAACTTTATGTTTGGTACTGACAAAGTTGGTGACACTATGAAAATAGCCATGTCAGCATCAGACGCAAAGATTTTTTTTGGTGTTACGCCGCCGGATTTATCTGTCATTGCTCGCTCGCGAGGCTCAGATTGGTTATATAGCTACTTCAAAACATTCTATGTAGATGAGTCACGACCTTTTGGCGTGAATAATCTAACGTTTAAAGATGTCAGTATGCCTCATGTATTGTGGAAACTTCAGGGGATTCAACGCTTAACACAGTCAGACCATATTGATGGTGCACACCATATTCCATCCTATGAGAACCTGGAATTGATTACGCCGGGTTCTCAAACGGAAGAAGAGTATGACCAAACAGTACGCGATCTAGTTAACTTTTTAGTCTATGTCGGCGAACCGATTAAGTTGAAACGCGAAAAAATCGGAGTTTGGGTCATGTTATATCTGTTTATCTTCGCGATAATTACTTATCTACTCAAAAAGGAATACTGGCGCGACGTGCATTAACTTCGCGCAGCACCCCATTATTATTAAATCTGTAGTATAATCCCGCGCTTTCTAATAGGTGGAGATTTAGCAATGGCAAGTATCGCCAATCGTCGTTCATTAATGGTTCTTTATTCCGACTGTGTGAGTCCAATCGGGCATGCAGTGCGTATTGTACTGGCAGAAAAAGATGTCAATGTTGAAATTAATTATATTGGTGAAGATGACAGCAGACCTGAAGAGCTGAATGATTTAAATCCATATAATTCAATTCTAACTCTCATCGATCGGGATCTCGTGCTTTATGATGCACATATTATTATGGAGTATTTGGATGAACGTTTTCCGCATCCACCTTTAATGCCTGTTGACCCAGTGAATCGAGCTAGAAATCGTCAGTTACGTTATAGGGTGATGCGCGATTTATATACTGCTGTTGATGAAATTGAGGGCGATAATGAAATAGCGGCAGCAAATGCAAAAAAAGTGTTGCGTGATAATTTAACGGCAATAGCGCCTGCTTTTGCACAAATGCCTTACTTTATGGCAGAAGAATATTCCCTGATTGATTGTTGTGTGGGTCCGTTAATGTGGCGTTTAGCTGAATATGGCATAAAGTTACCCATGTCTGCTAAGCCATTGCAGGAATATGCTGAGAGATTATATGAACGCGAAGCATTTCAAACGAGTTTGTCAGATGTAGAAAAGGAATATAACGAGGGCTAATTTAGCCCCTATATTTCCAGCTTCTATATCATGGCTATGACATCAAATAGACTTTACTTGCTACGAGCGCTGTACGACTGGATTTGTGATAATCATTTAACTCCCTATCTTTTAGTTGATGCAAGTGGCGATGATTTAAGTATTCCGTATGATTTTGTCGAAGATAATAAAATTGTTTTAAACCTTTCGCCGAGTGCCGTACGCGATCTTGATTTAAGTAATGATTATATTAATTTCAAAGCGCGGTTTTCTGGGAAAAGTATGAATGTTTATTTTCCTGTTGGAGCCGTGTTAGCGATTTATGCCAATGAGAATGGCCATGGGATGTTCTTTCAGGAAGAACAACAAAAAGTGGCAGTAGATAAAGAGTCCGTATCAAATTCTGAACCCGTAAAGAAGGAAGAAAAGAAGGAAGAAAAAAAGAAGAAAGGTTCGCATTTGAAAATAGTGAAATGATTCTTCTTTGGTACGTCTTGATTTAGCGACATTGCTAATATCATTTTGCGATTTTATGAATACTCTTGTAGTCTCCAAAGGTAAAAATAAAAGTAAAGCGTAATGAACACTCCGACATCTTCTTTTATCAAATCAATATTAGTTATCGATGATGACGAAGATTATTGTAAGCTACTAAAAGAGTACTTCAAAAATATATTGCCTGAGACAAAAGTCAAAATGTATAACATTGAGGCTGGTTGTCCTGATAGTGAATATAACTAGAAAAACATCAATTAGTCATCGTAGATTATGACCTAGGTGATGGTGAAAATGGACTTGAATGGATTAGAGCCTGTAATGCATCGAGTGATTTTCCTGCGGCGATTATGCTAACGGGTAAGAGTAATCAGGATATAATTGTTCAGGCTTTTCGATATGGCGTTCAGGATTTTCTACATAAAAAATATTTAACAAAAATATTATTGTTTGAATCTATTCAGCGCGCGACTAAACAACATCGGGAAGAGCAGGTCAAATCTGATACGATTACCTTAAGTGCTCATATTTTTAATAAAAGTAAATTTCTAAAAAAAATAGAACTAGCGGAGTTAAATGATGTAGTTCTCGTCATTGAAGTCGATGATTATCAGGGGCTGCATGATGAATTTGGAATAATTTTAACAGAGAAAATATGTGCTCATATTGCAAAAATTACTTCGAAAGCAATAACGCGTAAAGAACTCGAAGGTGTGGTTATTCGTTCTGGCGATGCTGCAACTGCTGCCTTATTAAAAAGTCATGCTGATTTTAATGTCGGTGAAAAATTCTCAAAAATACTATGTAAGGCATTTAAAAAATACCCTTATGTAGATGATGACCATTCAATTGAATACACAGTCAGTATTGGTGTCGCAGTAATTGATAAAGAAAAATTTGATCCGGAAACAATCTTTATTTCAGCGGATGTTGCTTGCCGTATAGCTCGGAATAATAAAGATAACTCATACATTATCTAAGGTGAGGCCAGGAGTGAAGACAAAGATGATAATAGTGTTAAGTTTCAAATTGATAATGTATTTATAAAAAATCGTGTTAAGCTGTATTATCAACATATTGTTAAAGTATCTAATGCCCAGTCTTTAAATCGAAAAGAAAATCTCTATACAACACGAGTTAATTTAATTGGAAAAGATGAGGCCGAATTTACTGCTGATCAATTTATGCCCGTACTGCAGGATACAAATAAACTTAATACGCTTGATAGATGGGTAATAAGAGATTGCATAGGCAAATTAATTACCGAGTATGGAAAAAATTCTATTGATACTGGTTTGTTTATGACGTTAACGTCGTCATCATATTCAGATAAAAACCTTTTCAGTTGGTTTGAAAAATTGATAGATAGCACAGATTTTATTGATGTAGGTTATTCATTAATATTAGAAATAGATATAAAGAAATTTCTTACGTATCAGAATGAAGCTGAAAAATTAATAGAAGAACTACGTGAAAAATATGGAATATCAACAGCGTTAATTCATGTGCCAAATCATTCTATTCTTGAGCAATGTATGAAACATGTACATTTTGAATATACTCGATTTTCACCTACATTCGGTGATGCTGAAATGAGTAGCAATGACATGGAAAAGTTAGTTAATATGGCTCATGAACATAAATCTCTGGTTATTGCGGATAAACTGGAAACAGGTGAAAGCCTTGCCGCTACCATTGAGGCAGGAGTGGATTATGTTTCTGGTTATATTATTCAACCCCCGCAGGAAGAAATAGAAACTGCGGAGTCGATGGAAATATAGAACTATAAATCCAGCTATATTGTTTTATTAAAAAATCAATAGTCGTTTAAATACTATTGTGCAATCACCAACCTTACTGCTTGTAGCTCATATTTGGCATTGGCAATAACTTCAGTGCAAGCGTAAAGTTGTTCCTGCATAAATTCAATTTCTTCTTTTCTAATACTCGGGTTTTTCTTTTGTAGTTGTGTTAATCGTTCTATTTCTTCGCCTAATAAATTATCAACTCGTTGCTGCGCTTGTTGTTTAATTTCAGGTAGTTTCGATTGACTAAATCGAATCGCAAAGTCGATCATAATTTCCAGTTCGGGCTTAATTTGCTTGATAATAGAATGCGCCGTTTGACGTTCAATCTTCATGCTAAGAATGTTTAATTTCTCATGACTCAAAACTTTTGAATAATCTTTTCTGTCTTGACTAATCATTGTACGTAAGGGCGTAAGCGGCAGGTAGCGATCAACTTGTAATTGTTTCGGAGCAATAGTATTTATACTAGAGAATGTTTCCAGCAGTACTGTGCCCGGTTCGATACCATCTTTCTCTATAGTAGTAATGAAGGTATTGCCGATATCGCTTTTTAAAACCATTTCAATCGCTTCGGCAACCATAGGATGTTCCCAACTGATGAAGATCAAATCTTCACGGCTAAGTGCTTTATTACGATCAAACGTTACGGTTATACTTTCTTCACCAATACCAGGAAAATACCCATTACGCATGTGATCACTGGAACGGAGTATCCAAGTGTTTTCAGAATGTTCTTCATGATCAACACCATAAGTATTGAACATGCCCTCCATATAATCCATTAATAATTTTGGGTTTTCTTCCGAATCAATAGTATCGATAATATTTTCTGCAATATCTTTACGACAAGAATTCAGTTCAATTAATCGATCACGACCTTCATGCATAGCCTGTTTTACGGAACTAGTATGTTGACTAGTTTCATCGATGAGTGAACTAATATCTGTATCAGGCTTATCTAATGCTTCATCAAGAGGCGTAGAAAATTCTTCATAAATAGCATAGGCAGCGGCACAACTTTCAAGAAAAATATTTAGACCTTTGTGATACCAGTTGAAGAGAACTTCCTGTGCCGAATGTTGAATATAAGGTACATGAATCTTAATAATCTCAGTCTGTCCGATACGATCTAGTCGGCCAATACGCTGTTCAAGTAAATCCGGGTTCAGTGGTAAATCAAATAAAACCAGATGGTGTGCAAATTGAAAGTTGCGACCTTCACTACCAATCTCCGAACAAACTAGTACTTGTGCCCCCATTTCTGTATCAGCAAAATAAGCTGCAGCGCGGTCACGGTCAATAATACTAAGTCCTTCATAGAATGCGGCACTACGGATACCCATTTTTAGTTGTAAATATTTTTCAAGATTAGCGGCCGTTGTTGCATTGGCGCAAATAACTAAAACTTTCTCAGTTTTTAAATCATTTACCAATTCTATTAAATACTGAACACGAGGGTCGTGTTTAAGCCAATCATCATTCTCGCTTTCCATTTCCGGGAACAGAGTTTGTTTTCCCTTGAGAGATAAATAAAGTTTTGGACATTCAAGAGGGCTACTTAGCAATTTCCTTTCAGGAAACCCCTTGATTGCTTCGCGTGTATTACGCAGGAAAACACGGCCAGTACCGTGTCGATCCAATAATTTAGACACGATCGTCTCACGTTCATGAATATCAGGGTTACTATGTGTTAGAGCTTCGCTAGCAAGGTATGATTTTAGTAACGCTTGTATTTCATCTGCTAAAGGTTCATCAGGACGGTCTAATAAAGTTTTTACTATTTCACTAAGTTGTTGATAGCCTTTCTCTTCACTTAGAAATTGTTCCAGATCATGAAAGCGTGCGGGATCTAGTAAGCGTAATCGCGCAAAGTGACTTGCAGCACCAACTTGCTCTGGTGTAGCAGTTAGTAATAGCAAGCCGCGACATTGTTTGGCTAGCGCCTCAATACAACGATAATCATGACCCGCATCACCATCTGTCTTGTGTAAGTGATGAGCTTCATCAATGATAACCATATCCCAGTCAGCATTAAGTGCATGATTAAATAAATCAGGATCGCTAGTTAAGGTGTCTAAGCTACAAATAATTAATTGTTCACTTTCAAAGGGGTTGCCTTCTTCTTCGTTAAGTGCATGAATTCGTTCTTCATTAAACAAGGCGAAACGCAGATTGAAGCGACGCAACATTTCAACTAACCATTGATGGCTAAGTGTATTAGGAACAATAATTAATACTCTATTTGCCAATCCAGTATGCAATTGGTAATGCAGAATCATGCCAGCTTCTATTGTTTTGCCCAAGCCGACTTCATCCGCTAGCAATACGCGCGGAGAAAAACGCTTGGCAACTTCATTAGCAATATATATTTGATGCGCTAATAAGTTTGTTCTGGAGCCAAGCAAGCCTTTAACTGAGGATTGTTGTAAGCGATGAGATTGTAGTAATGTTTCGCAGCGCAGTTTGTAAGCTTTTATAGTATCAAGTTGTCCGCTAATCAGGCGCTGTTTTGGCGTCGTCAATTCAATAAAACAATTTAGTTCAAGTTCATCAATTTTATGCTTTTGTCCAGATTCGTCTGTCGCGTAATAAATAATCCGACCTTCAAACTGTTCGAGCCTAACAACTTTAAAAGTGAGTTCTTCCTGCGTGCGTATTATTTCTCCAGGCTTGTATTCAATACGGGTGAGTGGCGCACTTTGGATCGCATATAATCGTTGTTCTTCTGCAGCAGGAAAACTAATTTCTATTCGACGACCTTCAACAGCAACAATTATACCAAGCCCAAGCTCAGTTTCCGTGTGGCTTACCCAACGTTGTCCTATAACATATTCGGAGATAAATTCTGACACCATAATTACCTGATATAATACTGAATCATAAAAAGGAGCGGATATTATCAGGCGTATCGGCATTTGGGTATGTAAACTTTTGTGTATTTACAGGATTATTCTTTATGTTCTGACGATGCCGCTTAAAGCGACTACTGTTGGTGCTGGACGGCGTTTTGCCTAGTCAGAAAGCAGCCCAGATCGCGCAAAGGCCAAACTTATTAATAATACAAAATAATGATTCTAGAAAAAATAGTCGAACTAAAACCAGAAGAGAGTAAATTGCTCTATTCCAGTGAAACCGACAAACAAACTATTGAAGTGCGTGAGTGGCAACAATATCGTTGGTTACATATCGGCGATGATTCTGTTCAGACCTTAATGTTGCTGGACGATCTCGAATTCGTTGCCTTGGATAATATTCAAGCAATGTTAGCTACTTTGATATTTTGTCCTTCAGCAACACGACTATTAAATTTTGGTTTAGGTGGCGCCTCACTTGAGAGGTTCCTGAATTCAAAAAAGCCTGAAATAAAAATTAAGTCAGTAGAGTCAAATGAAGAGGTTATCAAAATTGCGAAAGACTATTTTTATTTGCCAATAGATTTTGACGTTATAAATGATACTGCTGATAACTTTATATCAAATGATGATGAACTATACGACATAGTTTTATGTGATATTTTTGTAGCTGACATGCAAGCGAGTTGTTTATATGACAATGATTTTTACGCCAATATATCCAGGTGTCTCGATAAAGCAGGTGTGCTGGCCATAAATATTTTGCCGGAGTCCGAAGATGAAGTAATAAAAATTTTATTGCCCATAAAAGATTATTTTGATCAGATCTATTTATTAGAGTTTCCTGATTATATGAATGCGATAATTTTTGTATCAAGGCATAAATTACCTGATACAGATAAAATGAAAGTATTAGCAAATGATTTATTTGCAAAAACTAAACTAGATTTAAGAGACTTGCCAGAAAGATTGAATGTCTTACTTGAGACGGTATAGAGAGAAGCAAATACCTTGGGATATTAAATAGCTTAAACCGTTTAGAGTGTTAAATTTAATTTGACAATTTCAGATGAAAGGCATTTTTCATTATTACAAGCCTGTAATTTTAGATGCAGCTTTAAGCTCTTGTTAGGAAAGTGGGCATCAGGTTTACTAAAAACGATAAATTCAATTTTAATATTATCTTTATAAACCTGAATAGAATCTGCTTGAAGACTAAATATTTTTGTAACAGCTTCGGGGCAATTAATATCAGAAATCTTCCATTCATTATCTGCATCAATAATCATTGGTGATGGACTATTATCTTCATCAGAGATTTGATTTAGATGCCAATCATCATTAACTTTAATTAACAATGCTACTTTGTACTGCGTATTAGTTTTTGATGCTGTAGCAGATATATGAATATTTCCTTCTGCGCACCACTGCTCAGAAGATTGTTCGCCAGATAATAATTCAAGTAAGCCGCAAATGAGATAACTGCAAATATAGGGGCGTTGTGTAATATCGTCAGAGTATGCTCTTATTAATTGTTGAGCATAATCTTGATAGCGTTGTAAGCCAGTGCGTGTTGCCAAGCGTACTAATACTCTTAATGCGACTGAATTTCCTGAAGAAGTAGCATTGTCATTAATTTCTTTAGGTGATGCTGGAAGCAAGTTTTGTTCACCTTGCATGCCCATAAAGTAACCACCATTCTCTTCATCCCAAAAATATTCAATCATGTCATTTGTTAAATTAGATGCCTGATTCAGCCAATACCTGTCCAAGGTCGCATCGTAGATTTGTAATAATGCTTCTGCGAGATAGGCATAGTCTTCTTGTAGTGCTGAAACAGACGCCTGTCCTGCCAAGCTTGAACGACTTAATAAATCTTGATTTGTATGGTTTGTTTTTAATAAATAATTTGCGGCAGTAATGGCTATATCGATGTAGTTTTGTTGTTTGAACTGATGGCCTACATAGGCAAATGATTTAATCATCATCGCATTCCATGAAGTAATGATTTTATCGTCTCGTAGTGGTGCTAAACGTTTTTCTCTGGTTTGCCTTAGTAGTTTATTATTTCTATCCAGACGTTCAACTAAATTGTCATAGTCTATATTATTTTCTTTAGAAGTCTTATATAAAGACTGGGATAGATTTAAAATATTTTTTCTTTCAAAATTGCCGAGTTCAGTGACTTGGTATAATTCAATGAATTCTATTGCGTCTTCTTCACCTAGTAATGATTCAATTTCGTATTTATCCCATATGAAGAAAAGGCCTTCTTCCCCTTCGCTATCAGCATCAGTTGCTGAATAGAAACCACCTTCATCATTTGTCATTTCACGAATGACATAATCCAGTGTTTCAAAAGTAATGCGTTTGAAATCAACCTCACCTGAAAGTAAATGTGCTTGTGCAAAGACAAAGGATAAGTTGGCCTGATTGTAGAGCATCTTTTCAAAATGAGGAGTTAACCAGCTTTGGTCGGTTGCATAACGATGGAAGCCACCAGAAATTTGATCGTAAATTCCGCCGCAACTTTGAGCATGTAAAGTATTTACAACAGCATCGAGAACATCGGTGTTACCAGAATACTTAGCATACTCAATGAGAAAGTAGAGATAGGGTTCGTTAGGAAATTTGGGTGCTTGGCCGAAACCACCATGAATTTTATCGTAGTGATTCATGATGCTTTGAGCAGTATGATCGATGACATTTGTACTAATCTCATTTAGCGATTGTATTGTTGCCATAGCTCCGGCAACTTGTTGGCTTATAGCATTTGCTTGTTCATGAATGTCAGTAGACTTATTTTTCCAAGCATCATTGACGCGGCTCATTAACGCTATAAATTGTGAAGGTTGAAAATAAGTGCCACCAAAAAAAGGTTTTTTATCGGGTGTTAAAAAGCTGCTCATTGGCCAGCCACCTTGACCCTGCATCATCATCACCGCAGTCATGTAATAAGTATCAACATCAGGGTGCAACTCTCGATCAACTTTTATACAGACAAAAGAGTCATTCATGTGTTTGGCGATATCTTCGTTATCAAAACTTTCTTCTTCCATGACATGACACCAATGGCAAGTTGAATAACCAATAGATAAAAATACGGGTTTGTTTTCCTGTTTTGCTACTTCAAAAGCTTCCTCTCCCCCATGGAAACCAGTTGACTGGATTATGAGCATGCTGCAATAGGTAGGGTGAATCTTCGAGGATTAAACGATTGATATACTGTGGTTGCTTATTATTGTCGAGATAACGAGTGCGAGCTTGATAGTCCTTTGCTTTATTATTAAAAGCGGATAACAAGGTTTGTTCTAATTCTTTGGGGTAGTTAAACATATTGCGTATTACACGCGTGAAATACTAAAGGTAAAAGTCTATTTTACTATCAGCTAACGACTAATCAGTGTACTGGAATAACTTCACTACTTTTTGCACACCACCTGTTTGTCTGGCAATTTCAGTTGCTTTTTCCGCTTCAGCATGTGAAACGATCCCCATGAGATACACCACGCCTTTTTCGGTAACTACTTTGAAGAAAACGCCGCTTATTTCGTTATTGGCAAACATTTGGGTTTTAACTTTGGCGGTAATGTAGGAGTCGCTGCTACGTGACATAACCGAACTTGGAGCCGCAATAGTCAGCTCATTATAAACGTGAGTTACTTTTTCAGTTGCTTTTACTAACTGCATTACTCGTTGGCGCATGGCATCAGTTGGAGTTTCACCAGTGATTAAGACAACAGAATTATAACTAGTGATATTCATATGTGCCTGTTCGTTTAACTCAACATCAGCACGAATAGCCTGAACTGCTTTTATTTCGATAGTCTGGTCTTCTACTAGTGTGCCGGTTGTTCTTCGGTCAACAACGGCTGTTCCTGTTGCCGCAGCTCCGCCAACAACGACAGCAGCACAAGCAAATAGTTGAGTCATTAATCCTAGTAAAATTAAGCAACGTACAAGTTTGAATAGTTTCATTTCTTAATCACCCTGTCCTAGTAGTTGAAGGTCAACGAGATCACATAGCGAATGGATTATCATGATATGGACTTCCTGAATACGAGCTGTTGACCAAGTAGGGACTCGTAATTCAAAATCATTATTATTCATTAAATCGGCAATTTGGCCACCTTCTTTTCCGGTTAATGCGAGAACGATCATATCTCTTTCATGTGCCGCATCAATGGCATGAATAATATTGTGAGACTCGCCGCTGGTACTGATAGCAAGTAGTACATCACCTTCTTGCCCTAATGCCCTAATTTGTTTTGAATAAATTTCAGCAAATTGGTAGTCATTGGCAATCGATGTCAATGTGGATGTATCTGTCGTCAGGGCAATTGCTGGCAAGCCAGGTCGTTCCATTTCAAAGCGATTCAGCATTTCTGCCGAGAAATGTTGTGCATCAGCAGCTGAGCCACCATTACCACAGGCCATAATCTTTTTATCATTAAGTAGGGCATTGGCAATAGCCGCAGCGGCATCAGCAATAACAGGGGCAAGCTTGTCGACAGCATCCGTTTTTACTTGAATGCTTTCCAGAAAATTATTTTTTACGCGCTGAACGGGGTCCATAAATATTGAGTATCATAAAAACTGTCGTCATTATGCCTGAAATGCATTTTTAATCCACTCGATTACAGGCTTATCAAGTACGCCCGTGATAGTAATTACATCATAACGACATTGATAGGATTGGTATTTTTTATTCTTGCTCAAATAGTATTCGCTAGTGGTTAAAATCTTCTTACATTTATGCCGATCAATGGTTTCAACAATAGCTAGATAGTTTTCATTTTTACGGTAACGGACTTCGACGAAGAGTAGTATTTCTTGCTCAAGTGCTATGAGATCAATTTCACCAAAGCGACTATGAAAATTTTGAGTAAGTAATTTTACTTTATGTTTTGCAAGGTATTTGGCAGCGATATTTTCTGCAATTTTTCCAGACTGATTCGCCGGTTTCGTTGTTTTCATTATCATCCTTGATAATTTGAATTCACAGAATATTAAAAATTAATTTAATAGTTTTGGTTTCCCATCGACAAACTGAGCGCTGCGTAATTTACGTTTGACAATATTATTTGAATCAATAGACAAATCACCAGTCTCGCCATTCAAGTGAATATTCTTTTCTGCACTAAGGCGACCAATCTCGGGAATCAAACGATAAGCATCAATACCTAATGCATATAATCGACGATATTGTGATTTTTCCTGTGACCAGTTACGGTTAAGTGTATCCTGAATAATTGAAAGTTGTCGTGATGTATCCAGTATCCATGGCATATCAATAAATTTCACGCCATTTAGATCGGTGTCTTTAGCTTTATCAACAATGCCGGTAAAAATATGTGACGTTGAATATACCGGTAAATCACTCGCTCGATGAAAGCGAAATTGTGGGAATAATTGACGTGCATCTCCCGGTATCGCAGCAGTAAAAATAAAGTCTGCATCTTCGCGACGCCGTGTCACAGTATTTATTTTAATGTTGAGTTTATTGCGTAGTGCTTTACCTCGTTGCTCACTGCTATCTATATTTAATAATTCTTTGATCGGCGAGCCAAAATCTTTCGCACTACTTTCAAAGTAAGAGTGTTCCAGTATGGCGCCGCCCATTTCTATCCAGCGTTGTTTAAAAGCAGATGCAATTCGATCACCCCAGGGAATATTTGGCGTTACGACTAATGCCAGTCGATGACCATCGGACATGGCTATTTCGGCAATTTGTATGGCTTCATCTTCAGGCGACAAACCAAACTGGATTAATTTTTTATTAACGGCTTGTTCGCTTTTCAAATCCTGACGATTAAGTGCCAATACTTGCACAGGAAGCTCGCCATAGTCTGCTAACTGATTGACGGCTTCTTTTTCCAATGGTCCAACAATATAGTCAACGCCATCGGTAACAGCTTGTTGATAAATTTCACGGATATTTAATGAATTTGCGTCATAAATTTTAACTTCCGATTTCTCCTGCTTGTCCAGATACCAGGCAGCAAGAAAACCATCACGTATAGCAGTAGATGATTTTTTGTATTTTCCGGCTAAAGGTAATAGCAAACCTATATTTGTAGGACGTTGCGTAAGAGCGCTGCTTTGACTAATAAGTTTCGGTGCAATTGCTGAATAGGCCGGATGTCCGGGATAACGTTGTATCCAGCCATCTATTGCATTCTTTAACTTTACCGGTTGATAACGGTAACCTTGATAAATTGATGCCAGCGCAAACCAACTGGATAATTCTTCAGGAGCGTTAATTCGTAAATCATCTAGTTCCGATTTTGGTATCGCTTCAAAAATATTCCAGAGCGAACGATTATTTTGAGTGATTTCGTTAGGTGTACTCAATAGCTTTGCAAGTCGTAAACGTTCTGATGCGGCTTTAAGGTAATCACCATGAGCCAAATAAGCTCGGGCGTATATATCGTGATAGGTTGTTTTTAAACTTTGTGGAATTTCTAGTGCAGATATTTCTTTAAGTGAATTGAGCGCGTTGCCCGGCTGTCCAAATTCTAGTTGAAGACGAGCACTTAAAATGCGCATTCTTAGTTTCTGTATCGGATCATTTTCGGGAATATCTGTTTCGCTGAGAATTTTATTTGCTTCGGCATACTGTCCTGCTTCGACGTAGGCTGCCGCAGCCTTAAGGCGGTATACCGCTGAATTTTGTTTATCTTTTGTAGCAAGACTCAAATATTCTTCTGCGGCTGCAGAATAGTTGCCAGAACGCATCAAACCACGGACATTTTCCTCAGGATCTGCCTGTACCTGTTGATTTGATTGGCGTGTAGGTCCACAGCCTGATAATAAAATCAGTGATAAAAGGACTATTGTAAAAAGTCGCATGCTATGAATGTGTATTTCTAGGTATCATGGGACTCTATTGTACATTGCAGTGATAATTACGGCATTACTTTAAATTGAAAGAGAGTATCTCAGAAAAATAGACATTTTCTGTGGTTCTCGGAGGAAAGATGCAAGCAACACTATATATAGTTGCGACTCCAATCGGTAATCTGGCCGATATCAGCGAGCGCGCCATTGAAATACTCAAACAGGTGGATTTAATCGCTGCCGAAGATACGCGTCATAGCAAGACCTTACTGGAACGTTTTACTATAAAAACCAAAATAAGTGCTTACCATGAACACAATGAAGAAAAAGTTACTTCGCAACTCATTCAGCAATTGTTAGACGGTCAGTCCATTGCTTTGATCTCTGATGCCGGAACACCATTGATTAATGATCCGGGCTATAAGCTAGTTGTTGCAGCACATGACAATAATATTCAAGTTGTTCCCATACCCGGCCCTTCTGCCATTATTACGGCTTTGTCAGCATGCGGTTTACCGATAAGTAAATTTATTTATGAAGGTTATTTGCCTGCCAAAAGCGAAGCACGTAAAACGCGTTTAAGAGAATTAAAAAATGAATCACGAACACTGGTTTTCTATGAAGCTCCACATCGTATAGTCGAATCTATAAAAATTATGCAGGAAATATTTGGCGCGGAAAGACGGGTTACAGTTGCACGTGAATTGACTAAAAAATTCGAACAAATAATTCGTGATAATTTATCTGTTATTAATGAAAAAATCGAAAGTGGTGAAATAAAAGTTAAAGGTGAGTTTGTAGTGGTGGTCGAAGGCACTAAAGAAACTTCAATAACGGATCAGGAAGCGCTACGTATTAATCACATTCTTTCAGAAAAGCTCTCGCCAAAAGATGCTGCTGGCTTAGCGGCAAAGATAACAGGTAGAAAGAAAAATGAAATTTATCAATTGGCACTTAAGAAAGATTTATAACCAAGTCATGAGTAAGTTTAAGATTAAAAATATGACTATAAAAAAAGCAGGAGTTTTAGTGTGATAGAGGGAAAATCTCGCTTTGTAATTTTAATTTCATTGTTACTCCTGCTAGGGTTTTCATTGACGGGCATTACTACCTATCTAGTTGCAAAAAATGTTCTTCATGAACATATTAGCTCTGAGATTTTACCGCTTACCAGCGACAATATTTATTCTGAGATTCAAAGAGATATATTAACGACTGTTGTCGCTGTCTCTTCTTTTATGGCACAAGATACATTTGTGCGTAATTGGATAATAGACGGCGAGCAAGATCTTCAAGAAATCACCCAATATTTAAAATCCATACAAGAGCGCTACAATACGGAAACAGCTTTTCTGGTCTCGGATTCGACGCATGATTACTATCATAGTTCTGGTTTGCTAAAACAAGTAACTCAGGATGATCCTCTGGACTCCTGGTATTTTCTAGTTGAAGGTTTAAGTGATGATTTTGAAATCAATGTAGATATAGATTCAGCTACGCCGAATCAAACGACTTTTTTTGTCAATCATAAAATTAATGATTATCAAGGTCGTTATCTTGGGGCGATAGGTGTGGGCTTATCTACTAAAGTAATAGCTGAGATGATAGAAAACTATCAGTCTCGGTATGATCGCCAGGTTTATTTTGTTGATGTTGATGGCAAAGTTGTGTTACATGGCAAACAGTATCGTGGTGCAGATGATATTTTCTCTGCGGTAGGCCTTTCTGAAATAGCCAGCGATGCTATAAATAGTAATAGTGACTCTTACTCTTATGATAAGAATGGCACGAAAGTGTTTGTTAATGCACGGTTTATAAATGAACTGAATTGGTATCTATTAGTGGAGCAGATGGATCAGACAGATTCAAAGATAAAAAATACCTTTTTGATTAACGTATTTATTGCTCTTATTGTCGCGATACTAATTTCAGTATTGGCGCAGTTAACCATAGGAGGCTATCAAGTTCGGCTCGAATCTATGGCAAGCGAGGATAAGCTGACAGGTGTTAATAATCGCCATGCATTTGATGCCTTGTCTCAACAGGTTATGAAAGTAGCAGACCGTCGCGGTGAAGCTTTAAGTGGAGTGCTCATGGATCTGGATCATTTTAAGACTGTGAATGACCGTTTTGGTCATCTTATTGGTGATCAGGTTATTGCCAGGGCAGCAAGAAGTTTAAAAAATAATATTCGTGGCTCTGATTTGATCTGCCGTTGGGGAGGTGAGGAATTTATTATCTTATTGCCGGGAAGTGATGCTGAGGAAACTCGACTATGGGCAGAAAAAGTACGTCGTATCATTGATGAGGATATTGTTTTTTTTGGTGAAAAGGCAATGTCAGTCACAGCCAGTTTTGGTGTCAGTCGTTATATAGTCAAAGAAACACGAGATACATTTTTCGATCGCGTAGATACCGCGCTTTATCAAGCAAAAGATAAGGGTCGTAACCGAGTCGAAGTTGCGTAGTCAGCTTTGTATTACTAACTAAAGATCAATCAACATTAATGAACTACCAGTTAGTTATTCAATTTTCTCTAGTGGATGCCGGTGTCGAAGATTTTGAACGTTTGATGATGCTCGAAAATGAATTAAGAGTTGTGCTGAGGGAAAAGCACATGGTTGACGGACATGATTTAGGCGCAGAAAAAATGAATATTTTTATTAATACAGATGACCCTAATGAAGCGTTCACCCTAGCAAAAGATGTTTTGATTGAAGCAGATTTAAAAACAATCTTGGTCGCGTATAGAGATTTTGAAAGTGAAGAGTATGTGTTCATATGGCCAGAAAAATTTAGCGGTGAATTTAGGATCAAATAAGTAATTAGCGAGCAAGAAATAAATTTAATAATTCCCAACAAGAAAGTAAAAAGTATTAACTTTTTGTTACGAATAATCCTTGCAACTAAATAATATCCCCATAAACTACCCTTGAGAGTTGGCCAGGCAATCGCTGTTGGATTTAGTTCAACAGAGGAAAGTCCGGGCTACATAGGGCGAGGTGCCAGATAACGTCTGGGCGGCGCGAGTCGATGGAAAGTGCCACAGAAAATATACCGCCTGTTTCGGCAGGTAAGGGTGAAATGGTGCGGTAAGAGCGCACCGCGCTGTTAGCAATAGCAGTGGCAGGGTAAACCCCACCTGGAGCAAGACCAAATAGGGAAACGATAGTGCGGCCCACACTGTTTCCGGGTAGGTCGCATGAGGTGTACGGTGACGTGCACCCCAGATGAATGATTGTCCACGACAGAACCCGGCTTATCGGCCGACTCTTTTTTTATTTTTCAGCGGAGTTTTTTAAGCTTGATTGTTTATGTATCGAACTCATCAGGCCATTTTCTTACTGAGTGATCGACACGTAATATCTCGAGTGTATTTTCACTAACTTGGTAAGGCACTACAAAAGGAGCATTGGATAAAATTAGCTCTCGCGTTTTTGGTATTCGCCCAGCTTTACCTTAATGGGGATGTTCGCTGAGGTGATTAATTTCCTGAATAGGGTTGTCTTCCAGAATATAGTCAAAAATTTCGATCAAATTCGATGCCACCATTTTCTTTTAAGGATGTTTGAGCTTGTTTGATGCCTTCAATCTGCCAAGCTTGTTCGCTAAGGTATTGTTTTAGAGCATCTTCAATCACCCAGTTTTTAGGACGGTCCATTGCCTTGGCAAGGCTGCCAATCTTATCTGCGATCTCGTCATTTGTACGGATTGTAATTTTGCCGTATTTTAATGTCCTGAATTAATAACTGTGTTGCAGTTGAGTACAATGTAATTATTTGCACTCATTTAGATGTTTGTCAACGTATTGATTTTAAAGAACTATGCTTCATTAGAGGTGTTTTCTTAAGTAATTGTTATCAAAATGAAATAAGAACAAAGACATAAAATCACAACGGCATACCCGCGCAGGTGGGTATCCAGTAATTTATTGATTAGCATAATGACATAATCCACTGGGTTCCCGCCTTTGCGGGAACGACGTGTTAACGTGACAGCAATGATTTAGATTCTTAAAAGACATCAATCTTATTATCAGGGTGATATTATACGAACCAAATAATATTCCACTCACATATACAATTATTAAGAGGACACCCCATGAACTGGACGGTATATTTATCCGGTGAGATTCACACCGATTGGCGCGAGCAAATAAAAAAGGGTACGGATGAGTTAGGACTTTCTATTACTTACACCTCTGCAGTGACCGATCATGAGGCTAGTGATGCGGCAGGTGATCACTTGGGTAAAGACGAAAATAATTTTTGGCGCGACCACAAGTCATCCAAGGTAAACAGTATTCGTACGAAAAATCTGATCGAAAAATGCGATATTGCTGTGGTTCGGTTTGGCGATAAATACAAACAATGGAACGCGGCATTTGATGCGGGTTATTGTGCAGCGTTAGGTAAGCCATATATTGCTTTGCATGACGAATCGATTATTCATCCATTGAAAGAAGTCGATGGCGCGGCGATGGCTTGGGCGCAAACGCCGGAGCAAGTTGTCGAAACACTTAATTATGTCATTAGTGCCTGATCATGTCTGAAGAGCATGAAATCACAAATGTTCAGGATGCAGTTGACGTTGTTAGTCAGGCTTTTTCTGACGGTGAATATGGTAAGGCCTTACTTCTCCTTAAACCGCTAGCTGACGAGGGAATTGCCGAGGCGATTGGAATGTTAGGAATCGCTTACCAACGTGGTGCGGGTGTTGATGTTAATGCTGAGAAAGCACTTGAACTTTTAGAGAGGGCGGTTGATATGGGTGATGCCGTTGCCGCGCATCATTTAGGCGTTTTATATCAAAATGGCATGGAGGGTGTAGATATCGATATGGCCGTAAGCCAGCGCTATTTCCAGCTCTCAAACCAGATGGGAGCGAATTTTGGGTCAAAATGACAAAATTTTCGTTATTTGAGAAAAAAAGTTTTTTTAACTCTAATCCAGATCGTACTTAAAGTAGTTTATTAAATAGATATTCGAACATTATGAATTAAAAAGCCTTATTGATTTATGTGATAGTTGGTCTTAACTTTTGTTAGCTAAGTTATTGTTACACAAGACATATTTCATAAAAATAAATACTAAAGAAGTCTTGACAGTGAAGACTCGAAATCCCTATAGTTCACGAAGTGGGGAATTGTGGGTAAAAGTGGATTTTACCAGCATGACGGGGATGACATTGTGTTTCGAGGCTTTAATAAAATAAGTATTGATAATAAGGGGCGTTTAGCGGTTCCCTGCCGCTATCGTGAGCTTATTTCTGTGCAAGCCGAAAACAGTCTTGTTATTACCCTAAACCCATTAGATCGCTCTCTCTGGTTATATCCCCTGCCGGAATGGGAAGTGATTGAAGATAAGTTAGCCTCTCTTTCTGATTTCGATAAACAAAGCCGACGAACTAAGCAGATGATGCGTGGTTATGCTACGGACTGTCAGCTTGATAGCCAAGGTCGCATCCTCATCCCCAAGGAATTGCGCGATTATTCTGAGCTATCTAAAAAAGTTGTCATCTTTGGGCAAGGTAATAAATTCGAAATCTGGAATGAAAAGGCATGGGAAGTTCAACGAGTTGAATGGCTGGAGACAACTGGTGATGATTCGGTCCCCACACCAGAATCATTACAGTCGCTGTCTCTTTAGTAGGTGATTCAACACATTGAGCTATGTACATAAACCAGTCTTACTAGACGAGGTTATTGATGCACTTAATATTCGTGCAGATGGGTTTTACATTGATGCGACGTTTGGTCGAGGTGGGCATAGCCGCGAGATTCTTCAGCGACTTGGTCCTCAAGGTCGACTGCTTGCCTTCGATAAAGATCCTGATGCGGTTAAGTCTGCCGGTAACGACCTTGTCGAAGACGAACGATTTGAAATTATTCAAGGTTCATTCACGATGTTGATGCAACATGTTAAACAACATGATTTACAAGCGCAGATTGCTGGCGTGTTGTTTGATTTTGGTGTGTCCTCTCCCCAACTTGATGATGCTGAACGTGGTTTCAGTTTTCGTTTTGATGCGCCATTAGATATGCGTATGAATCCTGAAGCCGGACAAACTGTCGCCGAATGGTTAAGCAAAGCCAGTGAAACTGAAATCGCCAATGTGATTTACGAATATGGTGAAGAACGTGCCTCGAGAAGAATAGCAAAAAATATTGTGAACGAACGTGTTGAAACACCAATAGAAACAACGACACAACTTGCTGAACTTGTGCGTCGCTCAGTACCTTCGAGGAAACCCCGACATCATGGTAAAGATATACACCCTGCGACAAAGACATTTCAGGCTTTACGTATTTTCATTAATCGTGAGCTTGACGAAATTAAAGAAGTCTTGCCGCAAGCAGTTGATGTCTTATGTCTTGGTGGTCGTCTTGCGGCGATAAGTTTTCATTCCCTGGAAGATCGAATTGTAAAACGTTTTATGCGAGATGCATCTTTGCCAAAAGAATATCCGCCTGAGTTACCGATCATGCCGGATGATAGCAATGTGAAAATCAAGAGGGTTGGTAAAAAGGTTCGCGCTGGTGAAAAAGAATTAAATGAAAATCCACGAGCACGCAGTGCTGTTTTGCGTGTGGCGGAGCGTTGCTGATATGAAAGCACTGTTACATTACGGACTCTACGTCGCAATATTTTTATCGGCGTTACAAGTTGTGATTGCGCGTCATGAAACTCGAGGTTTATTTGTAGAGTTACAAAAGCTGGAACGAACCGGTGATGAACTGAATGAAGAGTGGGGACGTTTACAGCTTGAACAAAGTACCTGGGCTATTAATGACAGAATTGAAACCTTTGCCAGAACAAAACTGGATATGAAAATGCCAGAGCATAGTTCGGTGGTGCTATTAGCTAAATGAAATTACGTACGATACAAGCACAAAATCCTTCGCGCCGTTGGTTAGTCTTGGGCTTGTTTTTGTGTGCTATGGCGATATTGTCATCGCGCGCGATATATCTACAACTATTGAATAATGATTTTTTAAAAGAACATGGCGATGCTCGATCGATTCGTGTGGTTGATGTTCCTTCGCATCGAGGAGTGATTGTTGACCGTAATGGTGAGCCATTGGCGATGAGTACACCAGTGGAATCGATCTGGGTCACGCCGAAGAAAGTTTTTGAAGATGTGACACGTTTACCTGATCTGGCAAACGTGATGGATATGACGGTAGAAGAACTTCACGAAATTTTACGTGATCGAATTAGTCGTGATTTTGTTTATTTAAAACGTCATGCGAATCCAGATTTGGTGAAAAAAGTACAAGCTTTGAGGATAAAAGGGGTCTCAACACAACGCGAGTATAAGCGTTATTACCCCGCTGCTGAGGTGACATCGCATATTGTTGGTTTTACAAATATTGACGATCAAGGTCAGGAAGGTTTGGAACTAGCTTATGACGAATGGTTAAGTGGTAAGTTTGGAAAGAAACGCGTTCTTAAAGATCGTTTAAACCGAGTAATTGAAAATATTGAGAGTATCGAATCTTCGGAGCCGGGGAAAAAATTAACTTTAAGTATTGATCGTCGTGTTCAATATTTAGCTTATCGAGAATTAGCTGCGGCAGTAAAATATCATCGGGCAAAAGGTGGTTCTTTGGTGATGTTGGATATCAAAACCGGTGAAGTCATGGCGATGGTTGGTCAACCTTCTTATAACCCGAATAACCGCGAAACCTTAAAAAGTCATTATTATAGAAATCGCGCTGTTACTGATGTCTTTGAACCCGGTTCAACGATGAAACCTTTTACCATAGCGGCAGGCTTGGAATCCGGAATTTATAAACCGCATACAGAAATTAATACGTCTCCCGGTTTTTATAAGGTTGGTGATCATACTATCCGCGATACACATAATTATGGAAACATAGATGTTTCAACGGTCATCACTAAATCGAGTAATGTTGGTGCGAGTAAGATTGCATTAGCGCTTGAGCCGGAACAATACTGGGATGCTTTATCGCGTTTTGGTTTTGGCCAGCCTACGGGTAGTGCATTTCCTGGAGAGTCAGGAGGAATTTTAAGTCCGTATAATACTTGGTCAGATTTTGAAATGGCAACCATGTCATTTGGTTATGGTTTATCTGTCACACCATTACAACTTGTTCAGGCATATTCTGTTTTAGCAAACGGTGGAGTGATGTTGCCGGTTTCTTTCATTAAAGTTAATGATACTGTTTCTGGTAGACGCGTAATACCGGAGAATATTGCCAGACAAGTAAGAAAGATGTTGGAAACCGTAGTGTCTGCAAAAGGTACGGGTAAGCGTGCTGCGATTAAAGGTTATCGCGTTATTGGCAAAACTGGCACGGTGCATAAATCTGTACGTGGTGGTTATTCTGAAGATCGCTATCTTTCTTTATTCGCAGGAATCGCGCCTGCAAGTGAACCACGATTTGCAATGGTTATTCTCATTGATGAGCCCAGAGGTGATAGCCATTACGGTGGTGATGTCGCAGCACCCGTTTTTTCCAGAGTCATGGAAGGCACATTTCGAATATTAAATATACCTCCAGATGACTTGCCGGCGATTACCAGTCCGATCATGGCGAATACTCATAAGCCCGATCAATTAAAAGGGTTTCAATAGATGATGACAGCTGAAAAACTGAACTATTCAAAGTCACTGGATGAACTTTTATCTGGTTTGGCTAATGTTAAGTCATCAATGGTTGTGACCGGCGTTGCGATTGATAGTCGACAAGTTAGATCAGGTGATCTGTTTATGGCTTACCGTGGAACAGAAGTGAATGGCGTTGATTATATTGATCATGCAATTCAAGCCGGTGCAGTTGCTATTGTCATTGACGAAGATGAAAAAATTGATTTGCAATTAATTTCGGTCGATGTTTTTAAAATAGATAACTTGCGTAAGCAGGCCGGAATCATTATCAGCCGATTTTATGATGAACCATCGAAACAGATGGAAGTTATTGGTGTTACCGGAACTAATGGTAAGACAACAGTTTCGTACATGGTTGCTCAAGTTTTATTTATGCTTGGAAAGAAATCCGCTGTTGTAGGAACGATAGGAAATGGTCCGTTTGGAAAAGTAGAATCGGCAAACACGACAACGCCAGATCCGGTTAAATTACATTCTTTATTTTCCAGTTGGGCAGGTGATATTGACTCTGTGGTGATGGAAGTTTCATCGCATGCACTTGATCAAGGCAGAGTAGCGGGCGTGGAATTTAATAGTGCTGTTTTTACCAATTTGAGTCGTGATCACCTGGATTATCATAAAACTTTTGAAGATTATGCTGATGCGAAATCTCAACTGTTTCGATTGTCTTGTCTTAAACATGCCATCGTTAATATTGATGACTACTATGGTCTCAAGTTGATTGATTTATTACCGATAGGCATAAATATTTATGCGTATTCAACGAAAGCAAAACAAGAAGATATAAATAGAAAAAATGTCTCTTTTGTATTTTGTGAAAAAATTGAGGTTGACCATCTTAAAACAAAACTGACGATACAAAGTCCTTGGGGGCAAGTAACTATTACTACGGGCTTGTTAGGACAATTTAATATAGAAAATATTCTGGCTGCATATACTTCGTTATGTATTTCTGATTTATCAGCGGAACAAGTTGCTGAGGCATTATCAAAATTTAACGGTGTGCCTGGAAGGATGGAATATTTTTCTTCACAGAATGATTCGAATTCCAAACCATTACTGATCGTTGATTATGCGCATACGCCTGATGCTCTTGAAAAGGTATTAACTGCGCTGCGTCCTTATTGTAAAGGAAAACTATTTTGTATCTTTGGTTGTGGCGGTGATCGAGATACTGGCAAACGTTCACAAATGGGAGCTATTGCCGAAGCGTTATCTGATCAAGTAGTTATCACTAATGATAACCCACGTACTGAAACGGAAGAGAAAATTGTTGAAGATATTCTTGTTGGGATTAAAGATAAATCAAAGGCAACGATTAAGTATGATCGTTCTGATGCAATTATAAATACATTTTTAAATGCTGATAAAAATGACGTCATTTTGATTGCCGGCAAAGGTCATGAAACAACACAACAGGTTGGCACGATGTTATTACCTTTTAGCGATCGTGAATTAGCAAGACGGTTAACGGAAGGTGATTCATGATTAATATGTCGCTTTCAAAAGCAGCTAAAGCTATTGATTCAAGTTTTAAGGGTAACGATATTATGTTTTCCGGATGTAGTACTGACAGCCGAACCATTAAAAATGGAAATTTATTTATCGCATTAGCAGGTGAGAATTTTGATGGACATGATTATGTCTCTGTCGCTGAAGATAATGGCGCCTCATCTATAATGCTAGAAAGAGAAGTGAATCATACGAAGCCTGCGTTATTAGTAAAAGATACGCGAAAGGCGATGGGTTTGCTTGCCAGGTCCTGGCGTGTAGAACTTAGTATACCTTTGGTTGCTATTACAGGTAGCAATGGTAAAACCACAGTAAAAGAAATGGTTAATAGTATTTTATCTGAAATTTCAGAAGTACATGCAACGTCTGGAAATTTTAATAATGATATTGGTGTGCCATTAACCTTATTTGGTCTTAATAAAAAGCATCAATATGCAGTGATAGAAATGGGAGCAAACCATCCGGGTGAAATTGAATGGTTAACTAGCATTGCTAGTCCAAATGTTGCTGTTATTACTCAGTGTGCGCCATCCCATCTTGAAGGCTTTGGTAGTGTTGAAGGTGTTGCTAAAGCAAAAGCAGAAATATATTCGGGTCTACAATCTTCGGGCACGGCAATAATTAATGCTGATGATGAGTATGCCAATTTTTGGAAAGAGTCGTGTGAGCATTTAAGCCAACTTAGTTTTGGTATTGAATCTGTTGATGCTGATGTTCGAGCGAAGAATATTAATATTTTAACAGAGAGTGCTTCTATTAAATTTGAATTAAGCTGTGCTCAAGGTGCAGTAGAAATTTTATTGCCTCTTTCTGCTGAACATAATGTGATGAATGCATTAGCAGCCAGTGCTTGCTGTTTAAGTTTGGATGTATCTTTGGAGTCGATAAAAAAGGGACTTGAGAGTATGTCGCCGATCAAAGGACGATTGCAAATAAAAGCAGGTAAGCAAGGTGTTCGAATTATTGATGATACATACAACGCAAATCCAAAATCACTTGCTGCGGCATTAAAAGTATTAAGTGCATATCAAGGAACTCGATATCTTGTTCTAGGAGATATGGGTGAGTTAGGTGCGTCAGCAGAACAACTTCATAGAGACGCGGGCAAATTAGCCAAGCAACTAGGTATCGATAAAATATTTACGCTAGGTGAATTGAGTATTAATACTTTGCAAGGCTTTGGTTCAGATTCTTTTTATTGTGAATCCCATGATGAATTAAACGAAACTTTAAAAAATCATCTTGATGGAGACACAACCATTTTAATAAAAGGTTCTCGCTATATGCAGATGGAAAAAATCGTGCAGGCATTGATGGAGGAACAAGAATAAATGTTGCTTTGGCTAACAGAATATCTTGCCCAGTTTGATAGTGGCTTTAATGTTTTCGGATACTTAACGTTAAGAATAATATTAGGTGTTTTGACTTCGCTGTTTGTTTCATTTCTTTTCGGGCCTTATCTAATCCGACATTTAACTAATAAACAAATTGGTCAAAGTGTAAGAGATGATGGGCCAGAAACACATCTGGTCAAATCTGGCACGCCGACGATGGGTGGTTTGTTAATTCTTATTTCCATTATATTTAGTACTTTATGTTGGGCGGATATTAGTAATCGTTATGTATTGATCGTTTTACTCGTTACCTTTTTGTTTGGCATCATCGGTTTAATTGATGATTATAAAAAAGTCATTAATAACGATCCTAAAGGTTTAAGTGCGAAACATAAATATGCAGCACAATCTATAGTTGGACTAGGCGCGGCAATCTATTTATATCAATCGGCGACACTTCCAGTTGAGACTCAGTTAATTATCCCTTTTGTTAAATCCTTTGTTTTTGATCTGGGTCTTTTCTATATCGTGCTTACTTATTTTGTCATTGTTGGAACAAGTAACGCAGTTAATTTAACCGATGGTCTTGATGGACTGGCTATATTGCCCACGGTATTGGTCGCGGGTGCATTAGCAATTTTTGCTTATACAACAGGTCATATACGTTTTGCTGAATATCTGGGAATTCCCTACATTCCTGGCGTTGGTGAAGTTGCTATTTTTTGTGGTGCGATTGCTGGTGCTGGCCTCGGCTTTCTTTGGTTCAATACTTACCCAGCGCAAGTCTTTATGGGAGATATCGGTGCCTTAGCACTCGGTGCGGCATTAGGCATTGTTGCTGTTGTTGTCAGACAAGAATTAGCGTTATTTATTATGGGCGGTGTTTTTGTAATGGAGACAGTGTCAGTCATATTGCAAGTTGCTTCATTTAAATTAACCGGCAAAAGAATTTTTAAAATGGCGCCACTACATCATCACTATGAACTTAAAGGTTGGCCTGAGCCTAGAGTCATTGTTCGATTTTGGATTATTACCGTTATTCTGGTTTTGATTGGTCTTGCTAGTTTGAAGATACGTTGAGGAATATTACTTGATTTGTATTGCCAAAAAGAAGGTGACGAAAATAACAACGATGAACGAAACTAACTTACATTTCGATGTAGTTATTGTTGGTCTAGGCAAGACTGGACTTTCGTGCGCGCGTTATTTGAGTAAGCAAGGTTTGAATATTGCGGTTACTGATAGCAGGAATGAGCCGCCAGAGTTATCGACGTTGAAAAATGAATTTGAATCAATTCCAACATATTTTGGAAAAATTAATTTAGAAGTATTACTAGCATCAGAACAAATCATTCTGAGCCCTGGGGTTTCACTTGATAATGCGAGTATTAAAAAAGCGATAGACAATGGCATTCCCGTTATTGGTGATATTGAATTATTTTGTCGGAATGCGCAGGCTCCCATCATAGCAATATCAGGTTCTAATGGGAAAAGTACGGTGACAACATTAGTTGCGGAGATGTCTCAACAGGCTGGTTTGCGAACATGTGTTGGTGGCAATCTAGGTACGCCAGCATTAGAACTACTGAACGAGGCTACTCCAGATTTGTATGTGCTTGAGTTATCCAGTTTTCAATTGGAAACAACCTTTTCTCTGAATGCCCATGCAAGTGTCGTATTAAATGTATCGCCTGACCATATGGATCGCTACGCTAGTTTTGATGACTATATCGGTGCAAAACATAAAATCTATTCAGGCCAAGGCTTAATGATCATCAATCAGGATGATGACGTCGTTAATGCAATGATAAATGACTCCAGACAGACAATGACATTCTCCCTTTCAAAACCAGAAGGAAATAATTTTGGTGTTATAAAAAAGAATGATGAGCTTTTCTTATGTCAGGGAGACAAGAAAATTATTAGTGATAAAGAACTTGCTATTAAGGGCGAGCATAATATTGCAAATGCCTTAGCTGCGATGGCGTTGGCAAGTTCAATGAATATTTCTACTGATGCGATGGTTAACGTCTTGAGGAACTTCACTGGTCTGGAACATCGCTGTCAGTTAGTTAGAACAATTAATAATGTCAATTGGTATAACGATTCCAAAGCGACCAATGTCGGCGCGTGTATCGCATCGATAAAAGGTTTATGTGAGTTAGGTAATATCATCCTTATAGCGGGCGGTGATAGTAAAGGTGCGGATTTATCTAGTCTGACTTATGTTGTAGAAAAACATGTAAAAAACGTTTTATTACTAGGTGTAGATGCAAATAAATTAGCTGAAGTTATTGGCGATAACGTTCCACATGAATTAGTTAACGATATGTCGGAAGCGGTTAGTCGAGCTAAGAAAATTGCAAGCCCTGGCGAAATAGTCTTGCTTGCCCCTGCGTGTGCCAGTCTGGATATGTATAAGAATTATCAACAGCGCGGTGAAGATTACATTTTAGCAGTGCATGCATTGGAGGCCGACTAATGTCTGCACGATATAAACAGCAAGCAACCTTATCTTCTCATTATCATATTAAGAATAAATTGATTGTGGGTTATGACCTTTGGTTAATGGGTATTTCTTTGCTAATAATTTGTATTGGATTAGTAATGGTGGCGTCTGCATCTATAGCAATTTCAACGAGAGAATTTGATGACCCATTGCATTATTTCTGGCGTCAAGGTTTTGCAGCAATGATAGGTTTATCTCTTGCGTTAATTATTTTGAAAATTCCGATGCATCTATGGGAAAGTTGCAGCATGTCATTATTGATACTGGCATTTATTATGTTGGCGCTAATTCTTGTTCCTGGTGTAGGAAAGGAAGTTAATGGCAGTATGCGCTGGATTCAATTTGGTCCATTTTCATTACAGGCATCAGAGCCAGTTAAGTTATGTATTATTGCTTATCTTGCCAGTTACCTCGTGCGTCATGTGAAAACGGTACAAACTGATTTTAGGGGCTTTATTATTCCAATCGGTGTTCTGACATTGATTTCTGGTTTGTTATTGTTAGAACCTGATTTTGGTGCAACGGTTGTATTATTTGCTACTGCATTAGGTATGTTGTTTATGGCGGGTGTTCCTTTAAGCCGATTTTTTGCCTGGGGTTCCGTTGCCTTTTGTGCCTTAATTACTCTTGCGATACTTTCTCCTTATCGTATGCAACGATTAATGAGCTTCGTTGATCCGTGGAAAGACCCTTATGACAGTGGCTTTCAATTAACACAAGCTTTGATTGCTTTTGGTCGAGGTGATTGGTTTGGTGTTGGTCTTGGTAGTAGCGTACAAAAATTATTTTACTTGCCAGAAGCGCATACTGATTTTGTCTTTTCTGTGCTCGCAGAAGAACTAGGCTTGTTCGGTAGTCTTATAATGATATTTTTATATTCATTCATTATCTGGCGTGCCTTTGTTATTGGTCATATTGCCGAACGTGTAGAAAAATATTTTTCTGCTTATTTTGCTTATGGCATAGGTTTGATTATTGGAATACAGGCATACATTAATATTGGTGTAAACATGGGTGTGCTTCCTACTAAAGGCTTGACCCTTCCACTGATGAGTTACGGCGGTAATAGTTTAATCGTTTACTGTATGTTGCTAAGTATTTTGTTACGTATCGAATATGAGAATAGACAGGATGTTCGAACTAGTATTTCAAAAGTGGTGCCTGCCTATGCGTGATAAAAATATTTTGATTATGGCAGGTGGAACAGGCGGTCATGTCTATCCGGCATTAGCTGTTGCAGATAATTTGAAAGAAAAAGGCTTTAACTTATTCTGGTTAGGAACCAGTAAAGGCATGGAATCTAAAGTTGTTCCTGAGCATGGTTATCCTTTATTAAAAATAAATGTGGCTGGAGTAAGGGGTAATGGTTTTTTACGATTATTGTTTGCTCCCTTGATGCTTATGATTGCATTGTTTCAGGCATTGATGATTATGGTAAAAGTGCGGCCGGTAGCTGTTCTTGGCATGGGTGGCTTTGCAAGTGGGCCAGGTGGTGTTGCGGCATGGTTGATGCGCATACCCTTGCTCATACATGAACAAAATGCGATAGCCGGTTTAACGAATCGTTTGTTAGTGCCTTTTGCTGTTTCGGTAATGGCGGCATTTCCAGGAGCGTTTAAAAAATCTACAAAATTAAGTATCACGGGAAATCCAGTACGTAAGGATATTGTAAATTTACTTTCACCTGAAAAGCGATACGCAGATCGAGATTCAAATGTACTAAAAATACTAGTGCTAGGTGGAAGTCTTGGTGCAAAAAGAATAAATGAAGTTGTACCTGAAACATTGCATGCTCTAGCTGATGATTGTCACTTTGAAGTTAAGCATCAATCTGGTGAACGACATCTTGCAGATACAACCGCGGCTTATAATAAATACAATATCGATGTAGAAATTATGCCATTTATTAACAACATGGCCGAGGTCTATGCTTGGGCCGATATTGTTATTTGTCGTGCAGGTGCATTAACCGTAGCTGAGCTAGCGGCATCAGGTGTTGGTTCAATATTGATTCCATTTCCTTATGCGGTCGATGACCATCAGACAGAGAATGCAAAATACCTTTCAGTTGAAGGTGCAGCAATTCTTATTCAAGAAGCACAGTTAAGTGTTGAGAAGTTAAAAACACTGATTATAAAATTATGTAATACATCTGATCAGTTACTACAAATGGCTGTCAATGCGCGAGCACTTTCAAAACCAACAGCTACAGATGATGTTGCGCGTTTATGCATGGAGGTTATTCATGTTTGATATGCGTACAAATACTATGGGTCGAGTAAGGCATATTCATTTTGTTGGTATCGGTGGTGCTGGCATGGGTGGTATCGCTGAAGTATTAAAAAATATCGGCTATGAAGTAACGGGTTCGGATATTAAAGAAAGTGCTATTACACAGAGATTGGAGTCATTAGGGGTCAATGTGACAATTGGCCATGCCGCTGAAAATATCAAGGATACTGATGTCGTCGTTGTTACTAGTGCTATTGATGAAAATAATGAAGAGTTGCTTGCAGCAAGAAGTAACAGAGTGCCAGTAGTACGTCGAGCAGAAATGCTAGCAGAATTAATGCGCTTTAGTCAGGGAATAGCCATCGCAGGCACACATGGTAAAACTACAACGACAAGTTTGGTTGCTAGTGTATTGGCAGAAGGAGGCTTAGATCCTACCTATGTTATTGGTGGATTGTTAAATAGTTCGGGAGCACATGCGCGCTTAGGTAGTGGTAATTACATCGTTGCTGAAGCCGATGAAAGTGATGCATCTTTCTTGCATCTCTATCCAGTAATAGCAGTGATAACAAATATTGATGCAGATCATCTTGATGCTTATGCGGGTGATTTTGCAAATTTACGACATAACTTTGTTGAATTCTTACATCAATTACCTTTTTATGGTTTGGCAATTTTATGTATTGATGATGAAGGTGTACGTAAGATTTTACCGGAAGTCACCAAGCCGGTTATTACCTATGGTTTGGATTATGAAGCGGATTATAACGCCGAATTAATAAAGCAGGAAAATACAACAACCTGGTTTAATGTTTCGCGTAAGGATAAAAAAGATTGGCTACAAGTTGAGCTTAATCTTCCAGGTAAACATAATTTATTAAATGCATTGGCATCTATTGTTATTGCACATGAGTTAGGCGTGAGTGATGAGGACATCATTAATGCTTTAAGTCAGTTTCAGGGCATATCGCGTCGCTGCCATGTTCGTGGTGATATCAAACTAAATAATACTAATGTCACTTTGATTGATGACTATGCTCATCATCCAACTGAGATAGAAGCCATTATTGATGCTGTTAAAGCGGGTTGGCCTGATAGGCGATTGGTTGTTATTTATCAACCGCATCGGTTTACGCGATTACGTGATCTATTTGAAGATTTTAGTCAGGTTCTTTCGCAGGTTGAGTGTCTATTAATGTTAGATGTTTATGCCGCAGGCGAAGAGCCTATTGCCGGCGTGGATAGTCGTTCCTTATGCCGTGCAATTAGATCACGAGGACAGGTTGACCCTGTGTTCGTTGAAGATAAAGAAACGGTTCAAGATGTTCTATCTAATTTAGTTGAAGAAAATGATTTGTTACTGACTTTGGGTGCAGGTGATATTGGTTCCTTATCAAAACAAATTTACTCAAGCTCGGTGCATTAAGGAATAATAATCTTGTTGAGTATAGAAAATGAAATGCAACAGATGCAGGTGGTTTTTAATAACAGTATGAATGTTGATATTGATAAAACACTTTTTCGTGGTGAATTGCGCGAGCAAGAACCAATGTCGCGACATACGTCATGGAAAACTGGCGGCAATGCTGATTATTATTATCGTGCGCTGGATATAGATGATTTATCTGAATTTTTGTCGAGCTTGCCGAATGATATGCCTCTGACGTGGGTAGGTCTTGGCAGTAATTTATTAGTACGTGATGGTGGTTTATCTGGTGTCGTGGTTTCGGTTGTTGGTGTGCTTAATGAACTTGAATGCATTAATGAAAATTGTATTGCTCTAGGCGCTGGAGTTACTAGTGCAAAAGCAGCGCGTTTTGCAGCTAAACAAGGATTGGCTGGTATAGAATTTTTAGCCGCCATCCCTGGTTCTATAGGTGGTGCTTTAGCGATGAATGCGGGTGCTTATGGTGGTGAGATTTGGCGCTATGTAAAACAGGTAGAAACCATTAATAGAAATGGTAAGAGACAGTTTTACACGAGTGATCAATTTGAAATTGCTTATCGTAGTGTTTCGCTTGCCGACGATGAGTGGTTTGTTTCTTGTATTTTAGAATTAAATATTTCGAATAGAGAACAAATCGAAAAAAACATGAAAGCAATGTTAAGTAAACGTGCCGAAGCACAACCTTTAGGTCAGCATAGTTGTGGTTCCGTTTTTAGAAATCCTGTTGGTGATCATGCGGCAAGATTAATCGATTTATGTGGATTGAAAGGAAAGCAGTTGGGTGGTGCAGCGGTTTCTGAAAAGCATGCAAATTTTATTATCAATACAGGTAATGCAACGTCATTAGATATAGAGACATTGATTGAATTGGTGCAAACGGCTGTCTATGAGAAGCATGATGTGAAATTAACTCCAGAAGTCAGAATTATTGGCGAAAGAGGGAGCGACCAATAATGTCGATATCAGAATATCAAGTATCTGATTTTGGCAAAGTCGCTGTATTAATGGGTGGAGAGTCTGCTGAACGAGCAATTTCTCTGGAAAGTGGAAAGGCGGTATATGCGGCACTCTGTAAAGAAGGTGTCGATGCTCATGCAATTGATTTTGATACGAATGAGTTTCATCAATTAGTGAACAATGATTTTGATCGAGTATTTATCGCATTACATGGTCGCGGTGGTGAAGATGGAACAATACAAGGTGCTTTGGAATCGATAGGTTTGCCCTATACCGGTAGTGATGTAATGAGTTCTGCTTTAGCAATGGACAAGACTCGTAGTAAAGCTATTTGGCGAGATGCTGGTTTGCCAACACCAGACGTTGTGGAATTAAACCATGAAAGTAATTGGGAAGAGATAGTCGAAAAACTAAATTTGCCAATTATGGTGAAGCCGGTAAGAGAAGGGTCGAGTGTAGGTGCAAGTAAGGTAACTCAAGCAAAAGATTTATCTTCGGCCTGGAATCTAGCAAACCAATTTGATGATCGCGTTATGGCAGAGAGTTGGATAGAAGGTGACGAGTATACGGTACCTATTCTAGGAGACATTGTCTTGCCTATGATAAAGCTTGAAACAAAACGAGAATTTTATGATTACCAGGCAAAGTATGAAGACGATGATACAAAATATATTTGTCCTTGTGGACTTGAAGAAAGTGTAGAAAAAACGTTGGGTGAATTATCTTTAAAAGCATGTAATACATTAGGTGTTAGTGGTTGGAGTCGAGTCGATATTATGATCGATAAAAAAAATCAGCCTTGGTTAATTGAAGTGAATACTGTTCCAGGTATGACCAGTCATAGTTTGGTACCGATGGCAGCAAAACAAGCGGGTATTTCTTTTGAGCAGTTAGTAGTACAAATATTAGCGACAAGTATGGTGCCGGTTACTACAAAGGAAAATCAAAACTAATGAGTATTGATATGGTTATTGATCAAAACAAAATGCAGATTGATCAAGCGGACAAGACTCGTTCTTATGGTTCCAGCATATTTGGTGCACTGTTTGTTTTAGTGTTTATTTTATTGTTGGTGTGGGGCGGAATGTTTTTATCTAATCCGGATACTTTGCCAATAAAGCAGGTTAGGGTTGAAGGTGACTTTACTCATCTGTCTCCAATTGATTTGCAGTTGCTAGTAACAGATAAAGTTCGAGGTGGTTTTTTTAATCTTGATGTAGATGCGGTACGGTTTGCTTTACTGAATGAACCTTGGGTAAGTGAAGTTACCGTAAAACGAATATGGCCAGATGCTTTGCGAGTAATTGTAATCGAACAAATACCTGTCGTTCGTTGGAATGATTCAGGTTTGTTGAATTCTTCAGGGGAATATTTTTCTCCAGAATTATCAACGATACCACAGGAATTGCCTTTGTTGTCTGGTCCAATTGGTGCAGAAGTAAACGTGTTGAATAGATTTAATGCCATGCAAGACAGGCTTAAATTAATTGGATTTAAAATGGAATCGATTACTTTGAATGAAAGGCGTGCATGGACATTTCAACTTAGCAACGGAATCAAGGTTGTTTTAGGAAGGCGTGATTTTGAAGAGCGTCTGAATCGTTTTTTGACATTAATACCTACAACTATATCAGGTCGAATTGAGCAAACTGAATCAGTAGATATGCGTTACACAAATGGTTTTTCCATACGATGGGAAAAATAAATTTAAACATCCTGCACGTTGAGAACAGGCGGATAAAATATGGTTAAGAAAACGGATAAAAATCTTATTGTCGGGTTGGACATCGGCACCTCTAAAGTTGTTGCTATAGTTGGTGAGATTTCGGCAGATGATGAGATAGAAATTATTGGCATAGGCTCAAACCAATCACGAGGTTTAAAGAAAGGTGTCGTTGTTAATATTGAATCAACAGTTCATTCAATACAGCGAGCAATCGAAGAAGCTGAATTAATGGCGGGTTGCGAAATTCATTCTGTATACACAGGAATTGCTGGAAGTCATATACGTAGTTTGAATTCACATGGCATTGTTGCAATACGCGATAGCGAAGTTTCGTATAGTGATGTCGACCGGGTTATTGATGCGGCCAAAGCTGTGGCAATCCCTGCAGATCAAAAAATATTGCATATATTGCCACAAGAATTTGTTATCGATAATCAGGAAGGTGTTAAAGAACCGATAGGTATGTCAGGCGTTAGACTTGAATCAAAAGTTCATATCGTGACGGGCGCTGTTAGTGCAGCACAAAATATTGTGAAGTGTGTACGTCGTTGTGGTTTGGAAGTAGACGATATTATTCTTGAACAATTGGCTTCAAGTTATTCTGTATTGACCGAAGATGAAAAAGATCTTGGTGTATGCATGATAGATATTGGTGGAGGCACAACTGATATCGCTGTCTTTACTGATGGAGCAATTCACCATACAGCGGTTATACCTATTGCCGGCGATCAAGTAACTAATGACATTGCCGTAGCATTGCGAACACCTACGCAACATGCCGAAGATATTAAAGTTCAATACGCTTGTGCACTTACGCAGCTTGCAAATCATGATGACAGCATTGAAGTCCCTGGTGTTGGTGATCGACCTTCAAGGCGTCTTGCTAGACAAACGCTAGCTGAAGTTGTGCAACCAAGATATGAAGAGTTATTCAGTCTGGTGCAAGCAGAGTTAAGAAGGAGTGGTTATGAAAGTTTGATTGCAGCCGGCATTGTACTAACTGGCGGCAGTTCAAAAATGGAAGGTGTTATTGAGCTGGCAGAAGAAATATTTCACATGCCGGTTCGATTGGGTATTCCACAATATATATCAGGTTTATCGGATGTAGTTAAAAGCCCTATATATGCAACGGGTGTAGGTTTGTTAATTTTTGGGAAAAGGCAAAGTCAGGAAGGAATGACACAAATTAATATTAATGATGGTGTTAAAGGTGTTTTAGAAAGAATGAAGAGTTGGTTTCAAGGAAATTTTTAAATTATAAATTACAATTATTTTAGGAGGTTACAACATGTTTGAATTAGTCGATGCAACTAATCAGGCGGCTGTTATAAAAGTAATAGGTGTCGGTGGTGGTGGAGGCAATGCTGTACAGCATATGCTTGGTGCCAATATAGAAGGTGTTGAATTTATATGTGCAAATACAGATTCACAAGCACTCAAAAATTCAGGTGCAAAAACTGTTTTGCAATTGGGAAGTAATATGACCAAAGGTCTGGGTGCAGGTGCTGATCCGGAAGTTGGACGGCAAGCTGCTTTAGAAGATCGAGATCGTTTAATGGACGTACTTGAAGGATCGGATATGGTCTTTATTACCGCAGGTATGGGCGGTGGTACAGGAACAGGTGCCGCACCAATTGTTGCTCAGGTTGCAAGAGAAATGGGAATTTTAACGGTAGCTGTCGTAACGCGACCTTTCGCTTTCGAAGGCAAAAAACGTGGGACCGTAGCAGAAGAAGGAATTATTGAATTAAGCCAATTCGTTGATTCATTGATTACTATACCTAACGAAAAGTTGTTAAGTGTACTTGGTCGAGATGTGAGTTTGTTAAATGCATTTAGTGCGGCAAATGATGTATTACTCGGCGCAGTTCAAGGTATTGCTGAGCTCATTACTTGCCCTGGTTTGATAAATGTGGATTTCGCCGATGTTAGAACGGTAATGTCCGAGATGGGTATGGCGATGATGGGCTCAGGAAAAGCACAAGGTGAAGACCGTGCAAAAATTGCAGCCGAAGTGGCGATATCAAGTCCTTTATTAGAAGACGTCAATCTTTCTGGAGCTAAAGGAATCCTGGTTAATATTACTGCGGGTATGGATTTATCAATTGGTGAATTTGATGAAGTTGGTACTACCATCAAACAATTTGCTTCTGAAAATGCAACTGTCGTTGTAGGTACAGTAATTGATCCTGAAATGTCTGGTGATATCCGAGTTACAATAGTTGCAACCGGACTTGGAAATCTTGCCAAAGAAGATGCATCTCGTGTCAAATTGATACAAAATGCGGACATTAGTCTCGATTATAAAGATCTTGATCGACCTACGGTCATGCGAAATCAAATACCTGAGACGGAAGAAGAAATAAAAACAACGAGCGATGCAGATTATCTTGATATACCAGCATTTTTGCGTAGACAAGCTGACTAGATCTGAGCAGAACGTGCTATAGTCGGATTTTGTATAGGGGAATTACAGCGCAAGATGTTTTTACTAGCATTGTAATTGTCTATAATACAAAGAAATAAGAATAAAAGCTCCTTACTGAAAGTAGATTTGATTAGTGAATGATTAGGCAACGTACATTAAAAAACGTAATCCGGGCAACTGGAGTGGGTTTACACACGGGGAAGAAAGTCTTTTTAACTTTGAGACCTGCTGCGGTGAATTCGGGAATTATCTTTCGTCGTGTTGATCTAGAACCGGCTGTTGATATTCCTGCTAATCCTGAATATGTTGGAGATACAAGTCTTTCGACGACATTAATGAAAGATAACGTCCGTATCTCGACGGTTGAACATTTGCTTTCTGCCTTAGCTGGTTTTGGAATAGATAATGCCTATATTGATCTGAGCGCTGATGAAGTTCCTATCATGGATGGTAGTGCTGGACCATATGTCTTCTTAATACAGTCGGCGGGCATTGAAGAGCAGTCCGCACCAAAGAAATTCCTACGAATAAAAGATAAAGTTCGTGTTGAAGAAGATGGAAAATGGGCGATGTTTGAGCCTTTTGATGGTTTCAAAGTCGGTTTTACCATTGAATTCGACCATCCAGCATTTAATGATAACAACTGCCATGCGGAAATTGATTTTTCTACTACTTCTTTTGTAAAAGAAGTAAGCCGAGCTCGTACTTTTGGATTTATGCGCGATGTTGAATTATTGCGCGAAAAGAATCTGATACTAGGTGGAAGTCTGGATAATGCTGTTGTTGTTGATGATTATAGAGTGCTTAATGAAGACGGTCTTCGTTATGAAGATGAGTGTGTGAAACACAAAATTCTTGATGCAATCGGTGATTTATATTTACTCGGGCATAGTCTAATTGGTGCATTTGAAGGATATAAATCAGGGCACGCGTTAAATAACGCCTTATTGCGTGAATTAATTGCGAATGAAAATTTATGGGAATTGGTTAGTTTTGAAGATGGAAACGAAGCGCCAATTTCGTTTATGCAGGTAATTCCTGCAGATTAATTATTTAGGATGGTGTTTCGATAATTTTAAAAGACACGAACGTAACTCAGGGTCACTAAAATTATTGGCAACATCAACAAGAGCCTGAACTGAACTTTTAGATAAAGGTGTCGGTTTTTTGGATAAAGTAATGTTTTCATGAACGACTTTTTTTACTTTAATCCTCACTGTATTAACAGAAGAAAAATTTAACTGCTTGTTTAAAGTGCTAAGGATAGCTGGAATATTATAACGTAGGCGCGTAGCCCAAGCAGGAGAGTTAACTAGTATAGTAGCAACATCTGTTTTTATATTAGCTAGTTCGAAATGGTCACTGAGAGAAGGATCTAGGTGTTTTTTTAATTTTTGATCTATCTTTTTATTTGAAATGGCTTTTTTACAAAGTTCAGCTAAAGGATAGCGTTTATCTTGTAATAAATCGCTGATAGCACGAGTTAGATGTTTTTCATCAGCATTGTTCATAAAATGAGTATACAGGCTTAAAATTGGTACAACATTAATTATGCAATTATTATTTATTTCAAAATCTAAAAAGTACAGCCAGTCCTTTAGTTTTGGTCCTGTCGCTCTTTGTGTGTGCCTGGTTATTAGTATTGCTGCTGGTTTTCTGGTTTTTCACTCAGGAAGTCTTTATGCATTGAATTTAACACGCAATTCATTTGAAAAATTATACAGTCAAACAGCTCCTATCTGGAGTCAGGAAATAGAAGTTCAACAGGAAATGCTAGATCAGGCGCAAGAAAATGCTGAAAAAAACCTTGATGCATTGGCGGCAAGATTAAGTAAATTACAGTCTCATGTTATGCGTCTGGATGCACTTGGTAGTCGCTTGGCTGATATGGCAGATCTTGGTGAAATAGAATTTGATATTAGCTCAAGTCCTGGATTAGGTGGTCCAAAACCAATTGAAACGGCCGGTTCAATGGAAGTCAGTGATTTTCTTATTGCTCTGGAACAGTTGAATGCAAAAATACAGGATCGTGCAGAAAAATTAGGCGCAATGGAATCAATGTTGATTGATATCACCTTACAAAACCAGACTCTCCCTGCAGGTAGTCCGACTTTGGATGGTTGGATTTCCTCTTTGTTTGGGATGCGTACAGATCCTATAACAGGAAAAATGGAATTTCATGGAGGTATTGATTATGCCGGAAAGACAGGCTCTTCTATACTTTCTGTTGCTTCTGGAATTGTCACATGGTCAGGTGTTAGATATGGATATGGCAACATGGTCGAAATAAATCATGGAAATGGTTATCAAACACGCTACGCACATAATAAGAAAAATCTTGTTGTCGTCGGACAAAAAGTTGAGCAAGGACAGATTGTTGCTCTGATGGGATCATCAGGACGAGCGACAGGACCTCATGTTCATTTTGAAGTAGTGAACAATGGCAAAGCAGTTAATCCGAAAAAATATATTTCATTGAAATAACTCCTCCAATTTTCTTGTCAACAAAATTCATTCTGCGTAATACTTACGTTACGCAACATATTACGTAATAAAAAATAATGATGGACTAGTATGATTATAGATTTAGTGAAAAAAATATTTGGCACTCGAAATGATCGCGTAGTCAAAAAATTAAATAAGATAGTAGAGAAGATAAACCCACTTGAAGATGAATTTAAATCATTAAGTGATGATGACTTTCCTGAAAAGACCAATCAATTAAAAGAAAGACTTAAGCAAGGTGAAAGTCTGGATGACATATTACCTGAAGCATTTGCATTAGTTCGAGAAGCGGGTCAACGTGCTTTAAGCATGCGTCATTTTGATGTGCAATTGATAGGTGGCATGGTGTTACATAATGGCAGCATTGCTGAAATGCGAACAGGCGAAGGTAAGACTTTAGTTGCAACATTAGCCGCTTATTTAAATGGATTATCGGGTCTGGGTGTTCATGTTATTACGGTTAATGATTATTTAGCTAAACGTGATTCTGAATGGATGGGTCAGATATACAGTTTCTTGGGATTAACGACAGGCGTAATTGTTACCGGCTTATCAACGGAAGAACGTAAGCTCGCATATCAATGTGATATTACTTATGGAACGAATAACGAATTCGGTTTTGATTACTTACGTGACAACATGGCGTTTAGCAAAGAAGGCCGTGTCCAACGAGGTTTAAATTTCGCTATTGTTGATGAAGTAGATTCTATTCTTATTGATGAAGCCAGAACACCATTGGTTATTTCTGGGATGGTGGATGACAAGTCTGAATTATATCTAACAATAAACGCGTTAATTCCAAAGTTAGTTGTACAAAAAGTTGAAGATGGGCCGGGTGATTTTACACTCGATGAAAAATCGAAGCAGGCTTATTTTACAGAAGATGGGCATGATCATATAGAACGACTACTAATAGAGCATAATGTTCTCAAAGAAGATCAAACATTATACGATCCAGCAAATATTATTATTCTGCATCATCTGAATGCTGCATTAAGAGCACACCATCTATTTAAACTTGATGTCGATTATATTGTTAAGGATAACGAAATTGTTATTGTTGATGAATTTACTGGGCGTACTATGCAAGGTCGTCGCTGGTCAGAAGGCTTGCATCAAGCGATAGAAGCAAAGGAAAATGTTGCGATACAAAATGAAAACCAGACTCTTGCATCAATAACCTATCAAAATTATTTCCGCTTATATTCAAAGTTGTCTGGTATGACCGGTACTGCTGATACTGAAGCGTTTGAATTTCAGTCTATCTATAATCTCGAAGTAGTTATTATACCGACTAATATGTCGATGATTCGAGATGATCAAAGTGATGTAATATTTCTGACAGCGAAAGAAAAATATACTGCGATGATTGAAGATATAAAAGAATGTCAGTCAAATGGTCAGCCTGTGTTAGTAGGTACAGCATCTATTGAGGTGTCTGAGTATTTATCAGATTTACTGAAGAAAGAAAAAATAAAGCATCAGGTATTAAATGCAAAATTTCATGAAAAAGAAGCTGAGATTATTGCACAAGCAGGAGAAACCGGTGCTATAACCATTGCAACAAATATGGCAGGTCGTGGTACCGATATAGTATTGGGTGGTAATTATGAAGCGGAAATTAGCTCTTTAAAAGAAGCAGACAATAAACAAATAAATAAAATTAAAGAAGATTGGGCTAAACGTCACCAACAAGTTTTAGATAAAGGTGGCTTACATATTGTTGGTACTGAACGACATGAATCACGACGGATAGATAATCAACTCCGAGGTCGTTCGGGGCGACAAGGTGATCCTGGTTCCAGCCGTTTCTATCTTTCATTGGAAGATAATTTGATGCGAATTTTTGCGTCAGATCGTATTTCTGCAATCATGCAAAAATTAGGTATGGATGAAGGTGAGGCGATAGAATCCAAGTTAGTTAGTCGTGCAATAGAAAATGCGCAACGTAAAGTTGAGGCGCATAACTTTGATATTCGTAAACATCTACTTGATTTTGATGATGTTGCAAACGACCAAAGAAAAGTTGTATACGAGCAAAGAAATGACTTGCTTGATGGGGGGACCGTTGAAGAAGAAATAAATAACATGCGTTTTGATGTCATTGATGATGTTATCGATGCGTACATTCCTCGCGGCAGTATGGATGAAATGTGGGATGTAAATAGTTTAAAAGAAGCGTTGCTGCATGAGTTTGATATGTCTCTAGATATAGATGGCTGGTTGGCAGAAGATAAATCCTTACATGAAGAAACTCTACGCGAAAAAATTCATGCAGCTATAGATAAACTTGTCAAAGTTAAAGAAGGTGTGATTACTTCTGAATTAATGAGGCGTATTGAAAAGCAAATAATGCTTGATGTACTGGACAGACATTGGAAAGAGCATCTTATTAATATGGACCATCTTAGACAAGGAATACATCTGAGAGGTTTTGCAGCAAAAAATCCTAAGCAGGAATATAAACGTGAGGCTTTTGATTTGTTTGTGCAAATGCTTGGGCACATGAAACACGATGTTATTGTTTTTCTTTCTCGAGTGAACATAAGATCTGAAGAAGATATAGCCGCAGCAGAAAATAAAGAGCATAAGCAGAATATGAATTTTAATCATGCCGCTGCACCGAATAGTCTAAATCCAGAAGCACCTGAACAAGCGCCTGCTGAGAAACCATTTACACGTAATAAACCTAAAATAGGCCGCAATGAACCATGCCCATGTGGTTCGGGTAAGAAGTATAAGCAATGTCACGGAAGATTAACTTGATTGTGCTGTTGCTATTCAAATAAGGGCTGAGAAATGTCAGTTGGTTTAGAAATTCCCGCTAATCTACTGTCTATAAAAGGTATTCGTCTCGCAGTCACTTCTGCAAATATATATGTAGAAAAACGTAACGATTTAACATTAATAGAAATTTCTGAAAGCAGTGCTGTTTCTGCGGTATTCACAAATAATCTGTTTTGTGCTGCACCTGTAAAATTAGCAAAGAAAAATTTAGAAAAATCGGAGCCACGTTACCTGCTAATCAATGCCGGTAATGCAAATGCGGGTACAGGTAAGCAAGGAATAATAAATGCGAGTAATATTTGCGAAAGATTATCTGAATTAACCTCTTGTCAGGAAACTGAAGTGCTTCCTTTTTCGACAGGCGTGATTGGAGAACATTTACCTGTAGAAAAAATTAACGAAGCATTACCGATTATCATTGAAAACTTATCTAATGATAATTGGCTAGAAGCTGCAAAAGCTATAATGACAACAGATACAATTCCTAAAGCAGTATCAAGCCAATTAAGTATAGATGGGCTCACTGTTAGTATCACGGGTGTTGCAAAAGGTGCAGGCATGATAAGACCTGATATGGCAACGATGCTGTCATTTGTTGCTACAGACGCAAATATCAGTAAAAGTCTTCTCGATAAAATATTATCAAGTGCCGTAAATCAAAGTTTTAATAGAATTACCATTGATGGCGACACATCCACAAATGATGCCTGCGTAATTATATCTACGGGCAGAGCTAATAATTCCTTAATTGATAGTAGTGATAATGTAAATTATCTAGCACTGGAAAATGCAGTTTTAAAAGTCTGTCGTGAATTGGCACAAGCCATAGTGAGAGATGGAGAAGGTGCAACTAAATTCATAACGATAGATGTTAGTGGTGGTAAAGATTCAGAAGAATGCCTTAAAGTAGCTTATAAGATTGCTGAATCTCCGTTAGTAAAAACAGCATTTACAGCCTCTGATGCAAATTGGGGGAGAATTCTGGCTGCAGTAGGAAATTCAGGTATTTCCGATCTAGATGTCGATAAAGTCGACATACATCTTGATGATGTATGCATTGTAAAAAATGGTGGGCGATGTGAGTCATATACGGAAGCGGATGGAAAAAAAATAATGAGTCAGGATGAAATTAGATTGTCAGTTAAACTCGATAGAGGCCTCAGCATGGAAGAAATATGGACAACAGACTTGTCGCATGAATACATCACTATAAATGCAGAATATCGCACCTGAGTGGACATAAGAATTCATGTCGCTGTTGGAATTATTTTTAATCCAGATAAAGATAAAGTTTTAATAACTAAAAGAACTGTCAAACAACATTTAGCAGGATATTGGGAGTTTCCTGGCGGCAAAGTAGAAAAAAACGAAGATGTAGTTTCTGCATTAAGTCGAGAGTTATATGAAGAGCTAGGCATCTTTGTAAATAGCGCAAAGAAATTTACAACAATTTCATATGACTACCCCGATAAAAAAGTTTTACTGGATGTATGGAAAATTGAAGATTGGCATGGAGAGCCGTCTAGTCGTGAAAATCAAGAACTAAATTGGATAAAAATAGATAACCTAAAATTCTATGCTTTTCCTGAAGCAAATAAACACATAATTCAATCACTATCTTTATCCCGAATATATGCAATAAGTCCGGAGTCAGAAAAAGACTACAGTCATTTACTCTCTGTTGCTGAAGAGTGTTTTGTATCCGGTATAAAGCTATTTCAATTAAGGTTTAAATCAAGAACTAATAATAACTATGCAGACCTAGTTAAAAAATTAGGTGACTTAGCAAAAAAGAATAATGCAAAGTTAATTCTCAACGGTACGCATTTAGATGTTAAAAGATATAACATTGATGGAATTCATCTAAAGTCTAAAGAACTAATGAATTATGAGAATAGACCAATAAGCGGAGATTATATTCTAGGTGCCTCATGCCACAACGAAAAGGAACTAATCAGAGCAGAAAAATTAAATGCTAACTATGTCTTTATTTCGCCAGTACTTGCAACAACAAGTCATCCTGAAAAAAATGCAATAGGGTGGGATAGGTTTTTTGAGTTAAGTGAAAAAGTTGAGTTACCAGTTTATGCGCTTGGAGGAATGACACCAGCGGATTTAAATGTGGCTAAAAAATATAACGCATATGGGGTAGCTATGATCGGAGCAATTTGGAATTCAAACCGCGCAATAAGCGAAATGCTTTTATAAGAATAATTAATGCTTATTTAAAAAATCAGGGTCAATATTATCAGTATTTACTGTGGTATCAGATATTGAGTATGTATCGTTCATCCATTGCCCTAGATCTATGAGCCTACAACGTTCAGAACAAAAAGGGCGGTATGAGTTAGCAGGACCAAGTTGAGTTTCTTTATTGCAAGTTGGGCAAATAGCATTCATGTTCATAAAATACAGCAATGAAGTTTAAAATCAATCTCATTGCTAGTTTGCACAGCTCTACTATTTGTTGCAGTATCTTCCATAAATCGAATACTGAATCGTTGTTTTCCCCCACTTATTTCAGGGTAATAACGGCTAGTAGATGGTAACAAGACTCTTATTAATTGGCAGGATAGATTAGGTTCAATAGTTTTTTGATAGAAACCAGTTTCAGCTTTTTCTTTAGATGGGTTTGCACTATTTCTAATCATATCTAAGACTAAAATAACAGATTTCCTAATGGGAGAGAGATCGCTTGACCAGTTATCTAAATCCTGTTGCTGTTTAGTGCCAGTCTGATTTAGCCAGTAATGAAAGCGAGGCAAATCAAAATTACAAGTCCCGCCTGGAATACTTATACGCTGTTTAAAACTAGTTACCAATTCATCATTTTTTAGTTGATTACCAGGTTGATATGAATTTTTACTTAATTCTAAAGATAATTCACAAATTTCACTATTAACTTTTTTAAGTGTGTTTTGATCGACTGCAGGGTTATTTTCTAACGCTGTAAGTATAGATGAATGCCGTTTTAATTCTTTAATCAGTTCGACTTTAAAATCAGAACGGCTTAAAAGATCTGAGACTTCAAGAAGAGATTCTAGAATTTCTCTGTAATCCCATTTATTAGTATTATTTGAACGATGTGAAATAAGATTGAAAAGATGCTCTAAACGTAACAAATTTCTCATTCTTTCATTTAGTGGTTGTTCAAAAACTATTATATTTTGCATTAATTATTATCTAGGGTTTATGACTATAGTTACTCAGTTCCATATACAAATGGTGCAAATGTAGTACGGTATCATTAAGTTCATCAATTTCAATACTGTTATTAATAATATCATCAGCATATTTCAGTCGTTGTTTACGACTCACTTGGCTTTTAATAATTTTCTCTACTATTATATTTGAACTATTATCTCTATTAACCGTTCTTTCGATTTGTAATTTTTCACTTATATCAACTAGCAATATCCTATCAAAACGTCGCATAGCTTGTGTTTCAACAAGGAGAGGGATGACGGTTATGCAATATGGATAATCTACTTTGGAGAGTTGATTCTCAATTTCTAGATAAATAGCCGGATGTAAAATTTCTTCTAGCTTATTTTTTGCATTATCATCATTAAAAACAATTGTACGTAACTTATCTCGGTCAAGAGTAGCCTTGTTTGTTAAGACATCAGAGCCGAATTCGTTAATAATAGCATGCAAGCATGCTGATTCTGGTTTTACTACGTCTCTGGAAATTATATCTGAATCAATTATTGGAGCGCCAAGTTCATGGAATTTTGATGAGACAGTTGATTTACCAGAGCCTATACCACCAGTTAACGCAACACGTAATACAGCTGACATTTAAATTACTGCATTTAAATATGCTGACATTATATAAGGGCCCCACAGCATAGAAACCCAACCGGCAATTGCTAAATATGGGCCAAATGGAATCGCTGATGATCTATCTTTAGATTTAAAAATTATCAATGAAATACCGATAGCAGCTCCAACAATAGATGATAATATTATTATTAAAGGAAGTAATTGCCATCCAAACCAAGCACCCAAAAGGGCTAATAGTTTAAAATCACCATGCCCCATACCTTCTTTTCCAGTGACTAACTTAAATATAATGTAAACAAGCCAGAGTGAGCCGTAACCTAATATAGCACCAAGAACACTTGATTGGATATCAGTAAAAATATTAAATAGATTTAGAAAAATTCCAAGCCATAGAAAGGGTAGCGTAATATCATCAGGAAGTAATTGATGGTCAAAATCTATCATGCTTAATGAGATCAATGCCCAGGTAAGACAGACAGCAAACAATGTTTGTAATGAAACACCAAAATAAAAAGCAACAATAGTTACAGATACTGCACTAGTTAATTCGACTAGAGGATAACGTATAGAAATTTTATTTTTACATTCAATACATTTACCTTTTAAAAATAGATAACTAATTACGGGAATATTTTCAAAGGCGCTAATTTGATGGTTGCAAAATGGGCAACGCGAGCGGGGAGTAATGAGATTGAATACAGTGTTATTTTGCTTATCTTCTGAATTATCGAGTTCAAGTAATTCACAACATTGTTGTTTCCAGTCAGTTTGCATCATGACCGGTAAACGCAAGATAACGACATTAAGAAAACTACCAATTAGCAGTCCTAAAATGAAAATAGTGCCGAGAAATAAGCTGGAATTGAGCTGAAATAATTCAATAAGGTTTGTCACGATTGATTATTCCCAAATCGTTAGCGAGGTATTAAATAATTATTAATGGGTTATCGGAATAAAAATTAGCCTTGAATAATTTAACCAAAAGTTATTGCAAGACAATTTTTTATTAAACAACAGAACCCATTTTGAATATTGGAAGATACATGCCGATAACAATGCCACCGATAACGACACCTAAAAATCCCATAATCGCAGGTTCAAGTAGGCTAGTTAAAGCATCAACCGCATCATCAACTTCCTGTTCATACCAGTCAGCAACTTTGCCTAGCATTGTATCAATAGCACCAGATTCTTCACCAATGGCTACCATTTGTATAACCATGTTAGGAAATAACCCTGTATCTCTCATCGCAGCCTGAAGTTGTGTGCCAGTAGAAATTTCATCTTTCATTTTCATTGTGGCATCGTAGAATACGATATTGCCACAAGCGCCAGCAACTGAAACCATAGCTTCTACCAAAGGCGTGCCCGCGGCGAACATAGTTTCTAGAGTGCGAGCAAATCGAGCAATAGCTGCTTTTTCCATAACTACGCCAAGAACAGGCAATTTTAAAATTGTGCGATCTAAAAAGTGTTGAACAGCAATGGACCTTTGTTTTAATTCCATTAAACCAAAAACTGTGCCACCCATAACGCCAAAAATTGCCCACCAATAGGATACGAAAAAGTCTGAAGCATCTACCAGAAATTGAGTCAATGCCGGTAAATCAGCGCCAAAATCAGAAAATAGTTCCGAAAATTGAGGTATGACAAAAATCATCAAAATGGAAACAACGATAACAGCGGCAGCTATAACTGCTGCAGGATAAAACAAGGCTGCTTTAATCTTTGATTTTAATGCTTCGGTCTTTTCCATATAAGATGCAAGTTTATGTAGGATAGCTTCAAGAATACCAGCATGTTCACCAGCTTCTACAAGATTGCAATAAAGAGCATTAAATTCTAAAGGATGTTTTTTCAGCGCTTCAGTTAAATTATTACCCGCTTCAACATCAGCTTTAACGCCAAGAATTAAATCTTGCATGCCAGCATTTTCATGACCACGACCAACGATTTCAAAAGCCTGTACCAAAGGTACGCCAGAGGACATCATAGTGGCTAATTGTCGACTAAAAACGGTAATATCTTTCGGAGTTATTTTAGCTTTTTGTCCGCCGCCAAATAAGGGTTTTGGTTTTTTTTTGCACTTGAGAGGGTTTATACCTTGACGTCTAAGAACCGCTTTTACGAGTGCTTCACTTTGGCCACTCGTTTCTCCCTTAACGCGTTTCCCTCTTTTATCCATGCCTTCCCAGACATACATATCTGCTTTCTTTACTTGAGCCATAATAATATTACTCTACAGTTACTCGGTTAACTTCAGTTAAACTGGTGACGCCAGAGGCAGCCTTCATTAAACCTGATTTACGGATGTCCCAAATACCCTCTAATGCCGCCTGGTCAGCCAGTTGTACAGCATTGGCACCTTCAATAATCAAACGTTTCATATCATCAGATATAGGCATAACCTGATAGATGCCCGCTCTTCCCTTATAGCCAGGGTTTGTTTCTGTATCTTCGGCAGGGCCATATAAAGTGATCCCCTTTTCAATCAAATCATCAGGATAACCTTCATCTCTTAACGCATCATCAGGCATTTCGACGACAACTCGATTATCCTCTTTCAGGCGTCGAAGCAATCGTTGTGCTGTAATAAGATTAATACTAGTTGCGACTGCAAATGCCTGTATGCCCATGTCCTGTAGACGGGTCAGGGTTTGTGGGCTGTCATTGGTATGTAGTGTCGACATAACCATATGTCCTGTTTGCGCAGCTTTTACTGCAATACCTGCCGTACCCAGATCACGTATTTCCCCAACCAGAATAATGTCTGGATCTTGCCGTAGGAAAGATTTCAAAGCTTTATCGAATGTCATGCCGGTTCGTTCGTCAACCTGTACCTGATTGACACCAGGTAAATTGATTTCAACCGGATCTTCAGCCGTAGAAATATTGATATCGACCTGATTGAGGATGTTGATACCCGTATAAAGTGATACGGTTTTACCACTACCTGTAGGGCCGGTAACGAGGAACATGCCATAAGGTTTATGCAGATTGGTCAGGAACACTTCTTTCTGGTGATCTTCATACCCTAATTGATCAATTTGCAATGCAGCAGCATCTGAATCCAGAATACGCATTACTGTTTTTTCGCCAAACAGCGTTGGGCAAGTACTGACACGAAAATCGATAGATTTTGTCTTTGAGAGTTTTAACTTAATACGACCATCTTGCGGAACTCGTCGTTCTGATACATCCAGTCGTGACATGACTTTTATTCGAGCCGCAATCTTCATGTTAAGACTCAGAGGAGGTTTTGCCACTTCCTGCAAAACGCCATCGATACGAAACCGAACACGGTACATTTTTTCATAGGGTTCGAAATGTAAATCTGAGGCACCTTTTTTAATGGCATCCAGTAAACATTTATTAACGAAACGTACTACTGGTGCATCGTCAACATCAGAATCATCCTGTTCTTGTGCACCCTCTTCAGCGACTTCCAAATCGTCCAAGTCATCGAAATCATCGCCGTCCATGTCGCCGAGACCACCATCTGCATCTTCCATGGCTTTTTCTATCGCTTTAGCGAGTTTATCTTCTTCTACGACAACAGCATCTGTGCTTAAGCTGGTGGCAAATTTAATTTCATCTAAAGCTTGAATATTGGTGGGGTCAGAGACAGCAACTGCAAGGCGTTTGCCACGCTTGAAAATTGGTAGGGCGTTGTGTTTTTTGATGAGATCTTCTTTGACCAGTTTGATGACATCAGGGTCGATTTCCAAAAGATCGAGATCAACCAGTGGTGCACCAAATTCCTGTGCAGCGGCTAATGCTATAGCACTACTGGCAACAAGGTTGTTTTCAACAACGAGACTAACAAAAGGTCTTTTCTTCTTTAATGACTCTGCAAATGCACTTCGCGCCTTTTCTTCGTCTAGTAGCCCATCAAGCACGAGCTTGCGTGCCAAACCAGTTAGATTTAATTTTTTTGTTGAAGCCGCCATTTTCTAATTTCTTGACCTATTTTTATCAAGTATTTTGGTAAGATATTAGAGTATATGAGCTAAATAACCAACTGTTTTAATTAATAAATCAGTGCAAATCGTAGGATTTTGCCTAAATTGCTATTTTCAATAAAAAATCAATAAACGATAGAAAATCATGCCACATTTGTCTCAAGTTCAGAAAATTGCAATTTTTCGTCCGTTATACTGATTTTTATCTGTGATCCCGGTCTATATAGCCCAGCCAGGATTTTTTCGGCAATAGGTGTTTCAAGTTTATCCTGAATAGCACGTTTTAGTGGGCGAGCGCCATAAACAGGGTCGAATCCGGCTGTGCCCAGGCTCGTAATAGCATCATCAGTTAATTCCAATGAGATATCTTGTTCATTTAAACGTTGTCGTAAACGGTCAATCTGTATTTCTGTAATAGCGTGGATTTGTTGTTGAATGAGTGCATGAAAGACGACGACATCGTCGATTCGGTTGAGAAACTCAGGTCTGAAATGACGGCTGACTTCATTCAAGACGACTTCTTTCATATTGTCATATTCTGAATCAGCAGATATTTCCTGTATTAGATCAGAACCGAGATTAGAGGTCATCACAATAACCGTATTTCTAAAGTCTACAGTACGCCCTTTTCCATCGGTCAAACGTCCATCATCGAGCACTTGCAACAAAATATTAAATACATCGGCATGAGCCTTTTCAATTTCGTCCAGTAATATCAAACTATAAGGACGTCGTCTGACGGCTTCGGTTAAATATCCACCTTCTTCATAGCCAACATAACCAGGTGGTGCACCAATCAAGCGTGCAACAGCGTGTTTTTCCATATATTCAGACATATCAATACGGATCATGGCATCTTCACTATCGAATAAAAACTCCGTTAGGCTTTTGCATAGTTCAGTTTTACCTACACCTGTAGGACCTAGAAAAAGAAAACTGCCATTAGGTTTGTCTGGGTCAGAAAGGCCTGCTCGTGATCGACGGATAGCATTTGAAACAGCAGTGATAGCTTGCTCTTGTCCAACCACACGGTTATGTAAAATACTTTCCATAGACAATAGTTTTTCACGCTCGCCTTCCATCATTTTGCTGACGGGGATGCCAGTCCAGTTTGCAACTACTTCGGCAATTTCATTCTCAGTTACTTTATTTCTGAGCAACTTCATATCTTGCATTTCAGCCTGACTAGCCATATCCAGTTGTTTTTCAAGTTCTGGAATGACTCCATATTGAAGCTCTGACATCTGATTTAAATCGCCCGTTCGTTTAGCGGCATCAAAATTGATTCTTGCTTGCTCAAGTTTTTCTTTGATGTTGTGCGTTCCCTGTAAGGCAGCCTTTTCTGAAATCCATATTTCTTCCAGATCGGTGAATTCGCGTTCTATTTCTTTAATGCCTGTTTCAAGTAATTCCAATCGTTTTTTTGATGCATCGTCTGTTTCTTTTTTTAATGCTTCCCGTTCGATTTTCATTTGAATCACTCGACGTTCAAGTCGATCCATCGACTCTGGTTTTGAATCAATTTCTATACTGATGCGGCTTGCTGATTCATCAATTAAATCGATGGCTTTATCAGGTAATTGTCGGTCAGTGATATATCGATGAGATAAGGTCGCAGCAGCAACGATAGCGGGATCGGTTATCTGTACATTGTGATGTACCTCGTAACGTTCTTTTAGCCCTCGAAGTATAGCGATGGTGTCATCAACAGTAGGCTCTTTTACCAGTACTTTTTGAAAACGACGTTCTAGTGCAGCATCTTTTTCGATATTGTCTCGGTATTCATTTAGTGTTGTTGCGCCGATACAATGAAGCTCGCCTCTAGCCAAAGCCGGTTTAAGCATATTACCCGCATCCATAGCACCTTCGGCTTTACCTGCGCCAACCATGGTATGTACTTCATCGATAAACAGTATTATTTGCCCTTCCTGTTTTGAAAGATCATTCAGCACGGCTTTCAAACGCTCTTCGAATTCACCTCGAAATTTAGCGCCGGCAATTAATGCAGCCATATCAAGTGATAATAATCGTTTATTTTTTAACGATTCAGGTACTTCACCATTGATGATGCGTTGTGCCAAGCCTTCTACAATGGCTGTTTTTCCTACTCCGGGTTCACCAATTAAAATAGGATTGTTTTTTGTACGTCGTTGTAAAACCTGAATCGTGCGTCGAATTTCTTCATCGCGACCTATTACAGGATCCAATTTTCCTTTTTCGGCACGAGCGGTAACATCAGTCGTATATTTTTCTAGTGCTTGTCTGTTTTCTTCAGCGTTTGCGTCACTGACTTTTTCTCCGCCACGTAAAGCATTAATAGCAGAATTAAGTTTGTTTTTGTCAGCACCGTTTTCTTTTAATAAGGAGCCTAATTTTTCTTTGTCTTCCAATACAGCAAGAACAAAAAGTTCACTTGCAATAAAATCATCACCTCTATCCTGAGCGGCCTTATCCATTAGATTCAATACGCGATCTAAATCGCGGCTGATATGGACATCACCACCAGCACCGCTAACGGTTGGTAACGAACCAAGAAGCTTTACTATTTCTGAACTTAGTTTATTTAGATTAATACCTGAGCTGGTCAGTATATGAGGAAGTATTGCGCCATCTTGATTAAGTAATGAGTAAGCCAGATGGACGGGCTCGATATATTGATGCTCACGACCGATCGCTAAGCTCTGTGCATCGGCCAGTGCCATTTGTAATTTTGATGTTAGTTTGTCAGGTCGCATTTTTACCTTCCTATTTATATAGCAGTCTTAAATATGGGAAGACGTATAGAAAATAAATTGGGACGAAAAAACAATCTTCAAGCCTGTGAGATAAAATTAAATTACAAGGCTTGAAATTATGGCAACGCAACTTGTTAGAAAGGCCTCAGTTTATAAAATTAATAAACACCAATATCAATATATGAGCGTACTATTTTTTGAATTGCGACAACATAAGATGCGGTTCTAAAGTCATCAACTTTTTCATTAGAGTCCAGCACTTCTTTTAATTGTTGATAACTGCCTCGCATGGTGTCATCAAGGCCAGAACGAACCAGATCAAGTTCATCTGCGCCGCTTGCCAACTCTTTTTTCATCCATTCTTCTGGTTGCTTGCCGGTCATAGCTTCCAGTGCTTGTAGCATTTGTGTTCCACGCATTTCATCGTGTTGCCTTTCCATGCGACCAAAACGAATATGAGCCAAATTGCGTACCCATTCAAAATACGAAACCGTCACACCACCCGCGTTAACATAAGCATCAGGCAATATAGTGATATCACGTTGACGTAAGATATTGTCAGCTTCAAATGTGACCGGTCCATTTGCAGCCTCTACAATCAATTTTGTTTTTATTCTTTCAGCATTTTCTTTGGTAATTTGTGCTTCCATTGCAGCAGGAATTAAAATATCACATTCAATTTCCAAACCGGAAGCGCCGTCTTCAGAGAATGTTGCATCAGGAAAACCTTTAATAGTTTTATGTTCGTTAATATGGTTACGTACATTTTCAATACATAGGCCTTCATCATTAACTAAGACGCCATCTCGTTCGACGATAGCAATAATTTTGCTTTCATCTTCTTCATCCAATAATTTTGCCGCGTAATAGCCTACATTTCCCAGGCCTTGCATGACGATACGTTTTCCGCCTAGACCGGGTGTTAGTCCTGCTGCTTTAACATCATCTGCATGGCGAAAGAATTCACGGATGGCATAAACAACCCCACGACCTGTGGCCTCGGTTCTTCCTCGTATGCCACCATGGGCAACTGGTTTTCCCGTAACACATGCAGCGTAATTTATATCTTCAGGATGGAGGTGTTTGTAGGTATCAGCAATCCATGCCATTTCTCTTTCACCTGTTCCCATGTCCGGTGCTGGGACATTGGTGGCGGGACTGAGAAATCCTTTACGAATAAGTTCACGTGCGAAACGTCGAGTAATCCTTTGCAGGTCATCACGTGTATATTGATAAGGGTCGATTAATAGTCCGCCTTTAGAACCACCAAAGGGAACATCTACAATGGCACATTTATAGGTCATCAATGCTGCCAATGCTTCGACTTCATCTTCGTTAACTATTGGAGCGAATCGAATTCCGCCTTTTGAAGGTAACCTGTGACTGCTATGAGTTGAACGCCAACCGGTAAACACTTCAATTTTGCCGTTGATTTCTACTGGGAAGTTGATTTTTATGGTGGAATTACAGGCTTTAATAGCTGCTGATATACCTTCATCAATTTCAAGTACAGTTAATGCGCGATCAACCATAAAATTGACACTTTCGCTAAAACTTAGCGACTTATTGTCTTGTCCCATTCTGTTTCTCCCTGATTTTTATCAAACAGTTTTTAAACTAAAGCTTAGTCTAATATTGTGACTATTCCATCCAGATCATTGATGCAGTACGTCCAGTATTGCCATCTCGCCGATATGAAAAGAATAATTCGTCCATTTTGTATGTGCATAGATTACACTCAAAAATTGCGCCAACTCCACTGTTTTTTAGAAGAATTTTGACAATTTTATTTAAGTCACAATGCCAATGATTCATGTCGGTTTGATGAAATGCACTTTTGAGCAAATTTGAATGATTTAAACAGTTTTCATAAACATCTTTGCCGACTTCATAGTGCTCGTTGCTGATGCAAGGGCCTATCCAGACGAATACTGTTTCGGGCTCAGGAAATACCTTAATGGCTTTTTCAATGATTCCTCCGCAGATTCCTTTCCAGCCGGCGTGAATAGCGGCGACTTTTGTTCCGTCTTTATTACAAAGCAAAATGGGAACGCAGTCTGCAGTCATAATGACGCAAACCTTATTTTGTTTTGTTGTATAGCAGCCATCGGCATTTAGGCTATCAGCTGCTGTATCGAGGGAAATGATCTCTGTACTATGAATTTGATTTAGCCAAGTGGGGTCTGATTGTAAATTAAGATGCTTTATCAGAGTTTCACGGTTTTTATTAACATTAGTGGACTTATCACCAACATGTAGGGCGAGGTTAAGATCATTGTAGGGTTTGTCGCTATGCCCCCCGAGTCTGATTGATACGCCCGCGCGAATATGTTCTGGAGCCGACCAATCTGCCCGAAGCCAATATCTATTTATTTGTTTGGTCATAGCTGTTTAATGCTTCTATTAATGAATTTATATCATTGGGTAGAACAGCATTAAATTTCATTTTGTCCTTGGTGATAGGGTGGGGAAGCTCGAGGGAATATGCATGTAATGCTTGGCGCTTAAAGTTTTTAATAATTTCACGTAATGGGGAATCGACGCCTTTTTTTACGGAATTATTATTTCCATAAACAGGATCTCCGACTATAGGGTGTTTGATGTAAGACATATGTACTCGTATTTGGTGAGTTCTACCGGTTTCTAGTTGAACATCCAGATGAGTGTAATGTTGAAATTTATTGATAATCCGATAGTGAGTTACTGCCTTTTTACCAGAATTTGTCACAGCCATTTTGATGCGGTTAACGGGGTGTCTTCCCATGTTGTTTTCGATAGTTCCCCCCGCAACAAGCTGTCCACAAACTATTGTCTGATATTCACGTTTAATATTTCTTTCCTGTAGCTGATGAACCAGAAAGGTATGTGATTCTAACGTTCTGGCGACAACCATTACTCCGGTAGTTTCTTTATCGAGACGATGAACGATGCCTGCACGAGGCACCATATCAAGCTTGGCATCAAAATTTAGCAGGGCATTTACCAACGTGTGATTTGGGTTTCCTGCCCCAGGATGTACGACGAGTCCTGTCGGTTTATTAATAATAATAATCGCATCATCTTCGTGAATAATATTGAGTTCGATATCTTCCGCCTCATGTTTTTCGATGCTATTAAGTTCTGTGCTTATTTCAATGACATCGCCGAAATTGACTTCGTCCTTTTGTTTATAATTTGAGTTATTAACACTAACGTCACCGGATTTAATCCAGGATTGAATTCTAGAGCGCGAATGTTCAGGGCATAGTTTGGAAAGAGCCTGATCTAGACGTTTTCCTGATAGCTCATCGGGAACAGTAATTTGAAATTGAAATTTACTCATATATGTTTGAACCTAAAAGCCTCAGTTGACAGGCTCTAAAATTAGTATGTATGTGTTTAAAAATAGCAACTTTATAGTGTGAGAGATGGTCATCTATAAATTATCTTTACCTGCCTGCTTTATTGCACGTTTTTCAAGCTCATTTGCTTAACAGCGAAAGCCTTACGAGAATTACTATGCTCGGCTTTCTGGTCGTGCAACTGAACTTGAAAAACTCGCACTCAAATAGCTTCAACTGAGGATTCTAGCTTGTGGCTTTGCCCTCAAGATAGGATTAGGCTAACCTACAGTCTATGCGACATTTATATACTTTATTACTGATTTTTATCATTTCCGGTTGTTCTTATTTTGGCGACGAAAAAGAAGATGAGACCGTAAATTGGGATGCTGAGCATTTTTATGCTGAAGCAAGAGGGGCACTGGACTCTGGAGATTATTCAAAAGCAGTGGAATTGTATCAAAAGCTGGAAACCAGATATCCATTTGGGGTGCATGCACAGCAAGCTTTGTTGGATTTAGCTTATGCACATTATAAGGATGAAGAACCTGAGGCGTCTATTGCTGCAAGTGATCGCTTCATTAAGCTATACCCGCAAAACGTCCATGTTGATTATGCATACTATTTGAAAGGTCTTTCAAATTTTAATAAGGGGAAAGGTTTTACTCAGCGTTATTTACCCACAGATGAATCTCAACGGGATCCCGGTGCGGCTCTCCATGCTTTCCAATCTTTTTCCGAATTGATAAAACGTTATCCAGATAGTGAATATGTTGCAGATTCAGAACAACGTATGCGATATTTGCGAAACGTACTTGCAAAAAATGAAGTGCATGTTGCGAATTATTATATGCGCCGGGGTGCCTTTATTGCCGCTGCCAACAGAGCAAGGTATGTGATCGAAAACTATCCGCGCACACCCTCCGTGCCTGATGCCTTGGTAGTATTGGCAAAAACCTATCGTATATTGGAAATGAATGATTTGTCGGATGATGCCTTGCGGGTTTTAGAGTTGAATTATCCTAATCATCCTGGAGCCTATGAAGCAAAAAATGTGAAGGTTAAATAAATATAGTATTTTGAATACTCCATCAATTGAGTAATAAAAAAGAATCTTATTGTTGGAGTGAGTATACTAATTATGTTGCGATTGGGTTTATTGCCCTCATAAGTATTTTCTATTTTTATTTATCTGCGAACAATAAAATAATTGGCTTAATTGCTGATGATGCTGTCTATTTATTGATGGCAGATTATTTTTCTCCATATTATAGTTCGCTTAGCCAAAGTGCTGCTTTCATTATTAAAGTAAGCCAGTTTCCTCCTTTATACCCAATCTTTTTAGCACTCTTCGGTGCAAGTAGCGAGAATATTGTTATTGCACATTTAGTAACAACTAGTTGTTTAATAGGAGCAATAATAGTTTATATCCTTTGGCTTAGAGAAAGTGCTGTAACGAAAACAGCGAGCCTATATTTGGCATTAATTTTTATTTGTTTACCTGCATCATTTCTTATGAATATTGATTTGTGGAGCGAGCATTTATATTTATTTTTTACAATGAGTGTACTTTTTTTAATTGAAAAAGCCAATGCAAATAAAAAATATTGGATAGTAGTTGCTTGTATTGTTGGACTGATCCCCTTGGTAAGAATAGTTGGCGTATCATTTTTAGCCGCATTTTTAATTTACCTTCATATTCATAAAATTCATGGGCGCTATAAATATTTTATAATTAGTGTTTTTCCTATTTTAATATGGAAAACCATTTCAATAAGTTTTAGCCCCTTGGACATGAACGAAGGCCCTTTGATGATTGAGGGTATTCTGCTTACATTTTATCAACATGATTTTGTAGATATTCTCAATAATTTATTTTTTGTACAGTTTCAGAATTTATGGAATGGTTGGCATGAATGTATAGATGTACAAAAAAATATTTGGAGCGGAATAATCTGTGCATCTGTATTATTTTTTGCTCTATTAAGTTGGTTGCCTCGGCTGTATAAAAAAAAGATTGATAGTATATATTTATTATTTTACTTAATAATAATTTGGATGTGGCCTGCACAAGATCATGACATGCGATTTATGTTTGTTGTATGCCCTATTTTGTTTTATTACAGTTATTTATCCTTCTCTATGTTAATGAGGAATTATGCAGTAAAAAATATAAGCCATATTATTAATTATGCGAGCATATTATTAATATTAATAATTATGCTGCCTACGAATTTATATGCCGTACATAGGTTATTTACAAGTATCCCTCCTGAGTTAAGTGATTATCGAAATACGAGATACTGGATGACTGAGCCGGATAATCTCCAAACCGAAGTATCAATTATAATTTTAAATAGAATGATTGAGTCTTATAAAGATGCGAAGCAATTTATTCCAGAAAAAGATTGTGTGTATTCTGTCCATCAGGAACAGTTTATGTTTTATACACGTAGGATAGCGATGCCTCCGCCTAATGCAGATATAGTAACTGAAAAAACTTTTAAGAAAGGCGTAAGGAAATGTGAATACGTTCAAATTACTCATACAACTAGCCATCCTTATTACCCCGGAGGATATCCAATTAATGAACTGGGAGGTAATTATAAATATTTATCTACAACTAGATTAGATACGGGAAATGATATTGCCGTCATCGGCGCACTTCTGCAGCTTTACTAATTATATTTTATTTGTCATTTTCACTGTAGCCAGATGTTATTGGGTAGCGTCTATCTCTTCCAAAACCTCTTTCAGTTATTCGCACCCCTGGTGCTGCTTGTCTGCGCTTATATTCATTTTTGTCGACTAGTTGTATGAGTTTATACACAGTGTCAGCATCGTAGCCATTTTTAATTATATTTTTTGGTGATGTATCAAACTCAATGTATTGTTCGAGAATTGCATCGAGAATATTATAATCAGGTAGTGAATCCTGATCTACTTGGTCATGACGTAGTTCCGCCGAAGGAGGTCTGCTTATCACTCTTTCAGGAATAACTTGTCCTTGTGTATTACGCCATGTTGCTAATCGGTAAACCAACGTCTTCCATACATCTTTGAGAGGTGCATAACCTCCGGCCATGTCTCCATAGAGTGTTGCGTAGCCGACAGCCATTTCACTTTTATTGCCCGTGGTTAGTACCAGTTTGCCACATTTGTTTGATGCCGCCATGAGCAGAGTTCCTCTGCAACGTGCTTGTATATTTTCCTCAGTCGTATCAGTCGATAAATCATTAAAGCGGGGCTCGAGCACTTTAAGAAAAGATTTAAAAGGCTGTTCAATAGAGATAGTTTCATGTTTAACGCCAAGTATTTCTGCTTGTATGTAGGCATCTTCATTACTCATGTCTGCGGTGTAGCGCGAAGGCATAAGCAATACTTCAACATTTTCCGCACCTAAAGCATCTACTGCAATACTTAATGTTAATGCTGAATCTATGCCGCCGGATAAACCAATGAGTGCGCCTTTAAAATTATTTTTTATGACATAGTCTCGTACACCTAAAACAAGTGCGTTATAAATATTTTCTTCTTCAGTTTGATGAGCCTTTATATTTTTACTGATGTTCGATTTTTCAAGGTCTAGTTCGAAACTATATAAGCCTTCTTCAAATTGAGGCGCATGAAAAATTGTTTCTCCCTTATTATCAACGATCATTGAATTGCCATCAAAAACAAGTTCATCTTGTCCTCCAACCAGATTGGCATAGACAATGTGCATATTAGAATTTTGAGCACGTTTAGAGATCATTTCTTCACGTTCAACTAGTTTATTTTTATGATAAGGAGAAGCGTTAATATTGAACATGATTTTAGCGCCCGCAGAAGCAGCATAAGTGATAGGTTTCTGATCCCATATATCCTCGCATATAGTTATTGTCGCAGTGATACCTTTAATATTAAATAAACATGTTTCATTTCCGGCAGTGAAATATCTTTTTTCATCGAAAACACCGTAATTTGGAAGATGTTGTTTGTAATAGGTTTGTTTGATCTCTCCATTATGTATAAGGCTGCATGCATTGTATAAAGTATCATTATGCTTCGTTGGGTAACCAAGTAGGGCATGAATATTTCTGGTTTTTTTTACAATTCTATCTAATGCGATATTTATGTAATCATTAAATGCAGGACGCAACAATAAATCTTCAGGAGGGTAAGAACTTATACTCAATTCAGGAAAAATAATAATGTCGGCATTATGCTTAAGTTCAGCATCACTAATGGAATTTATTATTTTTTCTGTATTGCCCTCAATGTCTCCAACAGTGAGGTTTAATTGGGCAAGTATTATGTTTATTTTCATATGAATTTATTGGTTTCTATTTCGTAGAATATTATTTCTGGGACGAAGAAGTATTTTATGAAGGAAAAGTAATTAGAATATTACCTACAATTTTAATCTAATTATAGCCTTGATTAGCAGGTAAACCATAGACTTGTTGGAATTCGATTGATTTAATTATATATCAACATTTTTTACAAGCTCAATATCTACGAAACTTCCAAAGTCATTTGTGATTCGCAATAAAAACTTATCAAGCATGATAGCTAATGGAATAAAAATTTTTGGAATAAGATTCCACTTTTTTAGTCCTCCACTTAGCCAATAAAATAAAGGTGTATGTGGTTTGTATTTAATCAATTTTAACTCGGGATATTTCTTTTGAAACAATTTTAAGTCTCTTCGAAAAACGATCCAAGTAAGAGCGCCATTTGCATCTGTTACTGGGTTACTTGATTCAAATGTCCATGAATTAGTTTTGTCGTCGTAATTTTCATTGTGAAGGTATTTTAAAATCCATCGGCTAATTAAACCAATGTGTTGGTCGATCATGAGTATTCTTCCCTGAGGAGCTAAACACCGACTTACTTCACTTAGAAATAATTCTACATCTGAGATATGGTGAAAAACGTTAAGCATGCAAAATAGTCGAATACTATCGTTTTTAAAGGGCAATGTTTTTCCATCAATAACACAGTCTAACTCTGGAAATAAAATGACATCCGTTGTTATGAATTCTGAAATAAAATATTTTGTAAGCCCCGCTCCGGAACCCAATTCAATAGCTAGTCCTTTTTGGGGGCAGCGATTAAGTATTTCGGTATATTTTTGATAAGATTTTTGATAAAAATATTTTTTTGCAGCTGTATTAATAATACGCTTTTTTAGTTCTGAGGTATCCTCCGTTTCAACAAGCTTATTTGCCATGTGGCAAACCTAGCTTTAATCGAAGAATGCCGATGAGTGTTATCTTAAAAAGCATGCTGCCATGGTTAAATCGATCAATATTCGTTTCCCCATAAGTCCGGGCACGATAACGTATTGGAATATCTTTTATTCCAAGTGCCATAACAGATGCGGGAAATAAAAGCTGGAAATCACCAAAAGGATCGTGTTCTCCAAAGTCATCCCACCATTTAATAATTCTTGCATAATCATCACGGTGAAACAGTTTTGTGCCGCATAAAGAATCACCTAAAGGAACCTCCAGTATCCAACTTAAAAGTTTTGCGAAGAAAATATTTCCGAGCCAATTTAAAGGACGCATTGCTTGTCCTTCCATCGGGTAAACTAACCGGGTGCCGTTAATAAAATCTGCATGTCCATAATGAAAAGCATCTATGAATTGTGGTAATAGTTCAGGAGGCATAGAAAGGTCTGCATCCAGAATAGTCAGAAGTTCTCCTTTTGATTTTTCAAATCCAAGACGGACAGCATCACCTTTTCCTTTCCCCTTTTGTTGGAAAGTTTGAATTGAATAATTATCTTTAAATTCTTCCGCTATATTCAGGATCTCTTCCCATGTGTCATCTGTAGAATTGCCTTCTATAAATATAACCTCAGTCTCATTCTCTAGTTTAAGATCTATTAACCTTTCCATTATATCTCGAATATTTCCGTATTCATTCCTTGCTGGAACCACAATGCTGAGAGAACGTTTTGTTTGATCTACAATAATAGGTCGAACGGTAATTAGATAAACTTGAGAAAACCATTTTATAAAAGGAATTTTTTCAAGGACAAGGTTAATAATTCTACCAAACCCAAATAAATTCCAGGGAAAAACGCCAACGCATTTAGTTTGGATTATTTCATATCCACTAAGATCCAGTATATTTTTCAGATCCGTTCGTGTTAGGTAAGTTGTTGGCAATGGAGTCTTCTTAAGCCCCACTTTTTTTAGAAGTGAATGTGCCCAGGCAAAATATGGATTATAAAGCACAATTGCCAGACGAGAAAATCTATTTATTTTAGATTTAATATTTAACATTAAATCATGGATATCATAATTATGATTTAGATTACCGTTAAGTAAGATGACTGATTTTTCTGAATTTGAAGAGGCAGTTAACTCTTCAAAAGAGGAACTAATATTTTTTTTATTTGCTTTGATTTTTTCAAAAAGATATAGCTTGTCATGCTCCATCGGTTTCAGCTGAACCAACGTATCTGCATAACTACTTAATTTCGATATTTCAGTTGCCAATTGATTAAGAACTGCGCGCATCAGTTTGCCTATTTGTATATTTAGAAAAGCGTCCTTAGGACGTGGAAAGGTTCAATGCTTATAAATTCAGAACCTGTTTATACATTCGACTGATACTATAGCCATTTGTTATTAATCTCAATTGTGTTGTTTTACTTTAATGATGATTAAGAATAGAAACATATATAATTATTTGTTGCAGCTTCAATAATTTTATACTTAATCCTTATAAGTGATTTAATCATCAAACAGTATTATTTTATTTAAAATAGCTTGTTAAATTTAGCTTAGTTATTTTCTTCTCTTTCAAAAAGAATATGCTGGTCAATCCGTGCCATTTTTTTCGCTTGCTCTATATGATATAGCTTATGCTGCATATACTTTTCAGGAGTTAGCGAAGCTGCAGTGATATGTGATTCGACAAGAGCCGAATCTTGAGGTGCTGCGGGCAGAATACTGTCAATCATGTAATGTATTTGATCCGCTGTATTTACATGTGAAATATCTGGATTCTTATTATTTAGTGTAATTAATGAAAAACCAGTGAATGACTTTAAGTCGAGATCTTCAGGCCATTTAGAAAGTTGCCATTCAAAAGGGGATTGACGTATGTCAGGGATGAACGGGAATCGAGAATGACTGGTCAAAAAATAGTTACGATAATGGAATATAAGTAATACGGGTCGTATTGTTATCTGCACAAGTTTATTTTTTGCCTCTGTTAATTCTGCCATGGAGGCTCTAAAACTTTGTCCATAATAATATCGGGAAAAAAAAGCGAATTCCGGTTGCCAGTGTTTAGAAGGTTCAAGTGTCGAGTAAACAATCAAAGATTCTGTACTATATTGTTCACTAAGGTACTTTCCTACCTCTCGCCAATCTGATTTTTTTCTAATGGATTTAAAGTCAGCGACCGTAATTATTGCCGTGCTTATAATTATCACGGATGCAATTATAGTGACGAACTTTAAAGTATTTTCTTGATTGTATCGAGTTAATAATATCCTGATTTTTTCCAAAGAATACGAGGAAAGCAGTAGAGCCATTGGGAGTAAATAAATAGCGTATGGAGGGCGGAAGGGAAAGCTAGTATGAAGACGAAATACTGTATAGTGAATAAAAAAACTAAGAGGGAAAAGGACTGTTAGTAGACATATCAAAGTGTGTTCGTTTTTATTTTTTTCGCTGAAAATAAATACTAAGCTTAAGCCGTACAAAATAGAAAATAGTATGGCAAAAGGTTCAAGTTGTACGAACCATGCTTGCCTAATATCATTAAATGAAAATTCCGATAATCGAGAAATAAAATACTCAAGGTTATGAACTTGTGTCTCATTTAAATATGATTGACCAAACTGTAATATTTTTAGAAAAAGTGGGAGGTATAGTAATAAAGAGACTGATAGAATAATAAGTATAACAATAAGCCGAGTTTGTTGTGGGTAGAATGATGTCTTTTCGAGAAAGCCGTTCTTAGCTAAGTCTATTGCAAACTGGATAAAAAGAATGGTTCCTAAGCTTACGTATGTCGCTAAAGGAGAGAGAGTACGGCTCAATAGAAACGCGAAGCATAAGATAAAAAACAAAAAGTAACTGCGAGCTCTTACCCTATTGGAAGTTAATAAATACTGAAGACTAGTTAGCATTGCAAGCAGGAAAAAGACAGGAATGCTGTAAGGTCTAGCTTCCTGTGAGAAATAAATATGGTAGGGACTAAGTGCCATAATTAATCCGGAAAATGCAGCAATAGGCCAGCTGGCAAATGTACTGGATAAGAACATTATTAGTAATACAGACCCTGTTCCCCATAAAGCGGCAGGAAAACGGATCATGTAGTCGCTTTCTGATAACTTGTAAAAAAGCGATCCAACTAAGTAATCTAAGGGCGGTTGTTGTTGTTGAATGGCACCTTTTATAACCTCAAAAAAGGTTTCTTTATAGTATGAAACCTGAAGGATTTCATCCACGAATAAACTTTCGTAATCAAGATGATGAAGTCTCAATCCAAGTGCTAAACAAGTGATGAAAAAAAAGACGAACCACTTACTTGAAGTAAGTAGGCTAAAATTATAACGGCTGTTTAAAATCTTATTCATCATGGTTATGAATCTTATAGATGTGTAGTCTTAAGTAATTGCAAAATATTCACGTATAAATGGTGGGGAGTACATCAGAACATGTATATAGGAAGTATTGTTGTGGGTAAAGTTATGTTGTAATTATTTGTCACCTGAATGTCTCGTTGAATTATCATCAGACGAAAATAACCAGGTAAATAACGGGAAACTGAAGGCCTTAATATTTTTAAGACTCTTCAGCGCATTTGAAAGAATGCTATTCTTGATTTTTTAAACTACCTTAATAAATAAGATAGGTTTTATACTAAAGATGCAATTGCTTCTCCAAGTTGACCTGGAGAACGTACCGTTTTTACATTCGCTTCTTCTAGTGCGGCAAATTTATCATCTGCCGTTCCTTTACCTCCGGAAATTATTGCACCAGCATGACCCATACGTTTTCCTGGTGGTGCTGTAACACCGGCTATATAACCAACCACAGGTTTAGTTACATTTTCTTTAATAAATTGTGCTGCTTCTTCTTCTGCAGTACCACCGATCTCTCCAACCATAATAATGCCATTGGTGTCAGGATCTTCTTCGAATAGACCTAGACAATCTATAAAATTCATACCATGTATTGGATCACCACCGATACCGACACAGGTGCTTTGTCCTAGTCCATTGTTTGTGGTCTGATGAACTGCTTCATAAGTGAGCGTGCCTGAGCGAGAGACAATACCAATGCCGCCGGCTTTATGGATGCTTCCAGGCATGATGCCAATTTTGCATTGGTCAGGAGTAATAAGACCAGGGCAGTTAGGTCCGACCAAACGAGTGTCAGGAAATTGTTCAAGATAAGCTCTTACCTTGACCATATCTAAGACAGGAATACCTTCAGTAATACAAACAATAATGCTTATGCCCGCATCTGCCGCTTCAGTTATTGCTTCAGCAGCATAAGCAGCAGGAACCATAATCATACTTGCGTTAGCGCCAGCTTTTTCGACCGCATCCGTAACAGTATCAAATACAGGTCGATCAAGATGTTTTTGGCCGCCTCTGCCGGGTGTGACACCACCAACGATTTGCGTTCCATATTCAATGGCTTGCTCAGCATGGAATGTACCTTGTCGCCCGGTAAAACCTTGAACGATAACTTTCGTGTCTTTATTAATTAAAATAGCCATTATTGATTCCCTCCAACAGCAGCAACTGCTTTTTCAGCAGCATCCGTTAAATCATCAGCTGTAACAATAGTAAGTCCACTTTCTGCTAATAATGCTTTTCCTTCATCCACTTTTGTTCCTTCCAGTCGAACAACAACAGGAACGTTAACGCCGACTTCTTTTACTGCTTTAATAATGCCTTCAGCTATTAAATCGCAACGTACTATACCGCCGAAAATATTGACCAAAATTGCTTCAACATTTTTATCAGAAACAATAAGTTTAAATGCCTCGGCAACTCTTTCTGCTGTTGCGCCGCCGCCAACGTCTAGAAAATTTGCTGGGTCGCCGCCATGTAATTTAATGATATCCATCGTTGCCATGGCTAAGCCTGCGCCATTGACCATACAAGCAATGTTGCCATCCAATGTGATGTAATTAAGATCGAAGCGTTTTGCGATACTTTCTTTTTCATCTTCTTGAGTGGGATCACGCCACTCTTCTAAATGAGATTGTCTAAATAGCGCATTGTCATCAATAGATATTTTGGCATCCAGTGCTTCCAGATCGCCATCTTTATTTATCGTTAGCGGATTAATTTCAACGAGGCTCAAATCTTTATCGATATAGAGTTTATATAAGCTTTTTAAAATAGAAATTAATTGTTTTCGTTGTTTGTCATCAAAACCAAGCGCAAAGCCAATCCGGCGACTCTGGTGATCTTGCAGACCTAAAACAGGATCAACGGTAACACTGATAATCTTTTCTGGTTGGGTGGCAGCAACTTCCTCAATATCCATTCCGCCTTCAGTCGAAGCCATAATGGCGACGCGGCGACTGGCACGGTCAACAACGAGGCCAAGATATAATTCTGATTCAATACCTGATATTGATGATATCAATACACAGTTTACAGGCTGACCATTTGGAGCAGATTGTTTGGTAATCAGTTGAGAGCCTAGCATTGAACGGACAACGGACTCGAGTTCTTCAGAGCCTTTTACTACTTTTACTCCGCCGGCCTTACCTCTTCCTCCGGCATGAACTTGTGCTTTAACGACCCAACCATCGCCGCCCATATCAGCAGCATGGCGTAGTGCTTCTTTAATAGTATGAGCCGGTTTACCGGGTGGAACCGGAATACCATAGTCTTCGAATAGCTTTTTAGCCTGATATTCATGTAGGTTCATGTTATATCCTTATAGCGATGGGTTGGGCTTTATATCGGGTTTATCTTATTTTTCTTTAAATATAGTCAAATCTATTATCTTTTTATACTTTTAAATAGCAGTAAATCCATTTTAATCAGCTATTTGTATGATTTATCTTCAATAAATGTGCCAGTATAATTATTTAATCAATCATTTTTAATCATAGGTAATGGATAAAGTTAATAAAATAATTCGTAATCAATCTAAATCCATAGATTGGCGTGCATTACAGTATTATAACTATTATCGAATTTTGCTCTCTGGCTTATTTGTTATATTGGTTTATATAGGCCAATTACCTGAACCGCTGGGTAGTCTAGATGATCATTTCTTTTCAATAACAAGCCATATTTATTTATTACTAGCCCTAGTTTTTGCATGGTTCATATATAAGCAAGTTCCTCGACTTAATCTTCAGATAGCAGTTCATACTCTTGTCGATATCATCATGTTGAGTCTATTGATGTATTCGAGTAATGGACTAAGTAGTGGTTTTGGCATGCTCATTATTATTGCTGTTGCGGGCGGCAGTATCTTAAGAGAAGGCACGATTGCAATTCTATTTGCAGCTATTGCATCTTTCTCGGTTCTTGGCCATGAGTTATACATCCAGTTTTTTCGCGATTTCGATACGGTTAATTACACGCATGCAGGTATTTTGGGAGCCACTTTTTTTATAGCTGCAATTATAGGTAACCTTTTATCTGCTCGAGTACGTTCATCAGAAGCCTTAGCTGAACAGCAGGCGATTGAAATTAATGAATTAGCAAAATTGAACGAACATATTGTGCAACGCATGCAATCGGGAATTATTGTTTTAGATAGCAATATGAATATTTTGCTGATGAATGAATCTTCTAAACGTTTACTGGGACAACAGGGAAAAGATACACATAAAATATTTAATTTCATTAATAATTATCTTAAAAATTATATTCATGAATGGCTACATAATGATGCCCAACAGAATGTCATTATTAAGCTAGAGGAGGATGAAACTGAATTACAAGCCTCATTTATAAAACTAACGTTGGTTTCTAATTATCAAATATTAGTTTTTTTAGAGGATCTGGCTCGAATTAGACAACATGCTCAGCAACTTAAGCTCGTTTCTTTAGGTCGCTTGGCAGCGAGTATTGCGCATGAAATCAGGAATCCATTAGGTGCTATTAATCATGCCGGTCAATTATTGCAAGAATCCAATACGGTCAGTTTAGAAGATAAACGTTTAACAGAAATTATTAATGACCATTCACTTCGGGTTAATAATATAATTGAAAATGTATTAAGCGTTAGTCGCAGAGAACAAACAACGTCAGAGGAAATTGAAATATTTGGGTGGCTGAAAAATTTTGTAACTGAATTTGAACAACGATTTAATTTATCTGATGGGGATATCAGGCTGAATATAAAAAGAGATGATATTAATGTCAGGATGGATCCTTCTCAATTACATCAAGTCATCTGGAATCTATGTGAAAATGCGATACGTTATAGCCAGGTTAAACCGGCTATTACGATAATTTTTGATCTAAGTAGTGAAACACAACGACCTTATATTGATATAATTGATTACGGTTCTGGCATGTCTGAGGAAATTAAGCAGCAACTTTTTGAACCATTTTTCACAACAGAGACGAAAGGTTCTGGTTTAGGATTATATCTTGCCCGTGAACTATGTGAGGCCAACCAGGCAAGTTTGAATTTATACTCGACATCTGATGTGGGCTCAGTATTCAGGTTGAACTTTATGCCTCTCAACAAACAGGACGAATTAATTTAAGCATGTCTAAACTTGCACTAATCATAGATGATGAACCTGATATTCTGGAGTTATTACAGATAACATTGCAGCGAATGAAAGTCGATAGTCATTGTGCTGAAAATTTATCTACGGCGAGATCATTATTAAAAGAATATAAGTTTGATTTGTGTTTAACGGATATGAAGCTACCAGATGGAGATGGTGTTGAATTTGTTAACGAATTACAAATAAATCATCCACAAATACCCATTGCTGTGATTACAGCGCATGGAAGTATGGACAGTGCTATTCAGGCGTTGAAATATGGTGCATTTGATTTTTTGATAAAACCTGTCGATTTAAATTCGTTGAGATCTGTAGTGCAAAGTGCATTAAGTATTAAACCAAAACAAGCTTCTACTAAGCCAAGCATCATTGGTAATAGTCAGATTATTCAAGATTTACGGGAAACTATTGGAAAGGTGGCGCGTAGTCAGGCACCTATTTATATCAGTGGTGAATCAGGGACAGGCAAAGAACTTGCGGCGCATATGATTCATGATTATGGCCCACGTTCAGATAAACCTTTCATCGCTATTAACTGTGGTGCTATTCCAAATGATTTAATGGAAAGCGAATTTTTTGGTCATATTAAAGGCAGTTTCACGGGGGCCGTTTCTGATAAAAAAGGATTGTTCCAAGCTGCGGATGGAGGAACATTATTCCTTGATGAAGTCGCGGAATTGCCGCAACACATGCAGGTTAAATTATTACGTGCTATTCAGGAAAAAGTAGTGCGACCCATAGGTGCGCAGGAAGAGATTCATGTTGATGTTCGGATATTGAGTGCGACAAATTGTGATTTGTCAGAGCAAGTCAATCAGGGCTTATTTCGTCAAGATTTACTTTATCGTATTAATGTCATTGAATTAAAAATACCTCCATTAAGATCAAGAGTAGAAGATATACCCGATCTAATTGAGCATATACTTAAAAAAATAGTTCTGGATTCTGGTAATAAAAAACTGGAATTAAGCAAGGAAGCTGGACAATTACTGGAATCATATAATTTTCCTGGAAATATTAGAGAATTAGAAAATATTCTCGAACGTGCCGCAACCTTATGTAGTGATAATCTTATCGACAAAGCAGATATACAACTTACTGAGTCTCCTCATACAGTGGATGAAAAACATACGGCATTAGATTCAATGTTGGGAGATATAGAAAAGCAAAAAATTATGGAAGCGCTTGAAAAAACAAGATGGAATAAAACGGCGGCAGCAAAGTTGCTTGGTATCAGTTTTCGGGCATTGCGATATCGATTAGAGAAGTTAGGTATGGATTAAGTAGTGCGATGATATTTTCAAACTGCCGTATTACGTCACATTTTGACAATAAAGAGTGGGAGTTTATGTCAAACTCAGGTTCTTAAAATGAGATTAATAAAAATCACTGCTGTTAATTATTTAGTATATTCAATTAGCTAAGTGCAACCTGAGTGTTTTTTGTAAAATATTTTATCTCTGGCATAAATGATGCTCTAATAGATTTGCTTTACTGCTCAAATGGATCTTAATATGAGGATTATATTGAGCTATGAAGCGATCTTTGCAAAGATTGTTAAAAATAAAAGCGGTATTTAATTAACATTATCAGGAGTTTATAATGAAAAAAACACAACAGGGTTTTACCCTTATTGAATTGATGATCGTTGTGGCAATTATCGGTATTCTTGCCGCAGTTGCTATCCCTTCTTATCAAGATTACACCAAGCGTGCGCATGTGGCTGAAGGTTTTAGTCTAGCGGGTGCAGCAAAGTTAGCAGTTGCAGAATACCATGCATCTGAAGGCGCATTTCCTACTACAAATGCTTCAGCGGGTATGTCATCTGCTACTTCTATCACTGGTAATGCTGTAAGAAGCGTTTCGGTTGGTGCTGCGGGTGCAATTACGATTACTTATAACACCAAAGTAACTGCAGGTGCGACTGTCGTATTAACGCCTTCAAATGCTATTGGCTCGATTAAATGGGTTTGTTCAGGTGGTGTAGCAACCAAGTTAAGACCTTCTAATTGTCGTTAATAATTTAACTTATTAGAAAATAGATAAGCCGTTGCTGCTTTAATGCAGCATCGGCTTTTTACTGTATGTTATTTAGTTAAACATGAATAGATTCATAATAAATAAAATCCAGCCTTTCTTTATCCCCTTTGCTCTATTATTTTCTTATTTTATTTATTCTCCCGGCTTTAGTGGAACTTTTCTTTTTGACGATGGTGTTAATTTAGGTCAATTCGTAGAAATACGTGTAGGAAACGAAGGCCTATGGCAATTTTTCAGTCATACAGAGCGTCCGTTAGCATTTCTCTCGTTCATGCTTAACGACAATGTTTGGCCATCTGCATCTGAAAGCTTTATTAAAACAAATGTTTTGTTGCACTTGCTTTCTGCTTGTTTATTGATGATTTGCCTTATTCTAATCGGTAAAAATCTAGCTTGGGACAGAAGAAAACGTGAATCAGTAGCCATGTTTGCTACCTTAATATGGATGGTTCATCCATTTTTTGTATCAACGGTACTCTATATAGTACAGCGGATGACTATATTGTCAGCGATGTTTGTTGTACTTAGTTTAATTTCTTATCTGTACGGCCGCCTACAACTTAATAAAGGCAATAATAAAGCTTGGTTTTGGCTAATTTTTGCAACACCAATCTTTGGCTTATTTGGGTTTCTTTGCAAAGAAAACGCCGCATTAATACCTTTCTATTTACTAACTTTCGAAGCAATACTATTTTCTAATGAAAAACAGACGTCACGTTATTATCTTTTATGGAAGAGATGTTATATCTATCTACCAATAATTATTATGCTCGTGTGTGTTTTTATATTTAAAAATTCATGGATAAATGATTATTCATTTCGAAGTTTTAGTTTAATTGAGAGGCTGCTAACACAGGCAAATATCCTCGTATATTATCTGTTTATGTTATTGATACCGAAATCATCTACGACAGGACTCCATTATGAAAACTATCCAATTTCGACGAGTTTAATTGAACCTTGGACAACCTTATTAGCCGTTATATTTATTGTAAGCATTATTTTGTTTTCAATTTTCTATCGAAAGAAATATCCGATATTAACATTTTCGATACTTTTTTTCTTTTTTGGACATTTAATGGAGTCTACTTTTATTGCATTGGAACTATATTTTGAGCATCGTAACTACTTGCCTTCAATGATGTTTTTCTTTGCTCTGGCCCATATTTTGTTTCTCTGTTATGACAAATATAAAAGGAGCGTCATTTTAGCGGCGCTTGCTATAGTTTTTACATATAGTGGATTAACTTACGCCCGATCGGATTTATGGGGGAACCCATTATTGCTTTTGTCGGTCTGGACGGAAAATAACCCAGGTTCTTCTCGCAACTATATAGAAGGACACGTTCAAGCACATCGACTTCATCGATATGATTTGGCTCAAAAATTCCTGGAAAGGGGTATAGAAGCGTTACCCGATAATATTTTTTTACGAATTGGTTATACTAGCTATGGTTGCGGAAGAGGGTCATTGCTGAAAAGTGATGTAGAAAAGCTGAAGATCATGTTGGGAGAGACGGAACAAACTATTTCGCATTATCTTTATCAGAATCTTGCACAATTATTAGGAACTTCTTTTTCTCCTGATTGCAAACTTATAACGCATGAAGATATGAGAGAGATTATTTCTTCTGTATTAAATAACCCTAATATCTTGACGTATGAACTTAGACTACATGAAATGTTACATTTAATGGGGCGGTTTGAATTGCAAGTGGAAAATTATTCAGAAGCAAAAGAAGCGTTTTTAAAATCTTTGTTGCTTAATCTAAATCCATCTACTGCTCTCCAGCAAGTTGCTCTGATTGCTACTTTTGAACAATATGAATTAGCTTATGAATATCTAAAAGAAACAAGAGAGTTGATTTATGGGAGAGATGATGTAGAACTGCGTAAACAATCTGCAGGTTGGGAGGAATTTGAGTATATGGAATCTGTGTTATTAGAGGAATTGAAAGACATGCCTTTGAGAAATTAAAGTTTATTTTTAGAGCGCTAGTATAAATGAGAAATTTAGTGAAATTTAATCAGTAAAAATAAGGCGAGTGTATTAGAAATAATTTTTATTATGTTATTAGTTATACGGTAGAATTTATTATCTATACACTTAACTATAGTGTGGGATGTTTCACGAGTATGAGAGTCTTATTGTTTACTGCCGTGGTAACTATATTCTTTATGGCCTAATATCAGAGCAGATATCTAATTTGATTTATAATCAGAATATGAACTTGTTGGGAGTATTGATATTTATAGATAGTTATGAAATAGATATAAACAATAAGTATAAAGATAAACAGATTATATTTTTTTATTATAAAGGTGGGTGAATATGATTAACAAAAAAAAAGAAACGACAAATATTGAGCCACTGGTAAATTTGTTACCACCATATACTGATGAAAGAGGTGCTATTTATCCTTTAGTTGATGCAACTATGCAGAGCGCAGTATTAATCACTTCAAAGAAAGGAAGTATACGTGCTAATCATTATCATAAAACAGATTGGCATTATTGCTATGTATTAGAAGGAATAATTGAATATTATCATCGCCCACACGGTTCAAAAGATGAGCCCGAGTGCGTTATGGTAAAGAAAGGCGAGATGATGTATACCCCTCCAATGGTTGATCACGCAATGCTATTTCCCGAAGATACGGTTTTCCTTACATTGGGCGGAAACCCGAGAGACCAAGAGACTTATGAAGCGGATATTGAGCGTGTTGAATTGATAACATCATAAACATACTCATGGCTTTTTATCACCGAGATTCTTGCAGGTTGTGCAGTAGTGCAAATTTAGTCAAAGTTCTTTCGTTAGCATCAACGCCACCTGCGAATGCATTTGTTTCAAAAAATGAGTTAGATGAAAAACAAGATTGTTTTCCTCTTGAACTTTGGTTTTGTCGAGGCTGTTCGCACCTGCAATTATTAGACATTGTTGCTCCTGATATTTTATTCAGTGACTACGTTTATGTATCAGGAACATCGTCAGTCTTTGTTAAGCATTTTGAAAATTATGCTTCTACTATAATAAATTATGCCGAGTTGGATAAAGATAGTCTGGTTGTTGATATAGGTTCCAATGATGGTACGCTTTTGAGATGTTTTAAAGATGCTGGGTTTCGTGTCTTGGGTATTGACCCCGCAGCTAAAATTGCTGAGCAGGCTACAAAGTCGGGGATAGAAACGATACATGCCTTTTTTAATAAAGAAATTTCTGAAGAAATAAAAATGTCTTTCGGGCAGGCGGATGTTATCACCGCTAACAATGTATTTGCTCATATCGATAACCTCGAAGAAGTTATTTCTGGCGTCTACTCATTATTAAAAAATGATGCAATATTTGTCTTCGAAGTCTCATATTTACTGGATATGTATGAAAAAACTTTATTTGATATGATTTATCATGAACATCTTGATTACCACTCGGTACAACCGCTGATGCAATTTTTTAAACGATATAACATGGAAATCATTAAAGCTGAGCGTGTAAATACTCATGGTGGAAGTTTGCGTTGCTATGTCCAGAAAACTACAGCTAAGAAAAATGTTGATTCCAGTGTCAGTGAATTTATAAGCATGGAAAGAAAGCATAAGTTGGACGATGAAAATACTTTTATTTCATTTGCAAGAGAAATAAAAGAAAAAGGACAGGCTCTCAGATCTTTGCTTTCTGATTTAAAATCATCGGGTAAACGGATTGCGGGGTTTGGCGCTCCTGCTAAGGCAACTACATTAATGTATCATTTTGGTATAGATGAAAATGATATTTCATTTATTATTGATGATAGTCCTATAAAGCAAGGACTATATAGCCCCGGACTTCATATTCCGGTACTGCCAGCATCGGCTATTGAAGAATTCAAACCGGATTATTTACTTATTCTTGCCTGGAATTTTGCAGACTCAATTGTAAGCAAGAATAAACAATTTTTGAACGATGGTGGTCAATTCATCATCCCGCTCCCTGAACTAAAAATTATATGAATACATTTTTACTAATGACAGATGTTGATGAAATTATTGAACAATTAGATGAAATAACTGCTGATTATGATGGTAAAACAATATTGTTAGCAGGAGGACTTGGATTTCTTGGTCGCTATTTTATGTCTGTTTTCGCAAGATTAAATGAAACAAAGTTTAGTGAGCCATGTAAATTAATTATTCTTGATAATTTAATTACATCAGGAAAAGCAAGTAACTACATTGATCAATATCCAGAGTTTAAGTTCTTAGAACAAGATATAACAACCCCGTTAAATATTGATGAGCATATAGACTTTGTTATTCATTGTGCTGGAATAGCAAGTCCCTTTTACTATCGTGCACATCCTTTAGAAACAGCTGATGTGGCTATTGCTGGCAATAGAAACCTGTTGGAAGTTGCTAAGAGTAATCAGGCACGCTACACATTTTTCAGTTCTAGTGAAATTTATGGTGACCCCGATCCTAAGCATATTCCAACACCTGAAAGTTATAGAGGCAATGTTTCTTCTCAAGGTCCGCGAGCTTGCTATGATGAAAGTAAGCGGATGGGGGAGACACTATGTTATATATATAACCACCTGCATGGAACTGCGACGACTATTATTCGGCCATTTAATGTTTATGGGCCGGGGATGCAAGAGGCTGATTATCGAGTATTACCTAACTTTGCAAGTCTCATAAAAGCCGGGAAGCCTCTTAAGGTTTATGGAGGAGGGAATCAGACCCGGACTTTCTGTTATGTGACTGATGCGATCAATGGTTTTCTAAGGGCTATTGCCAAAGGAGTTCCTGGTGAAACCTATAATATCGGTAATCCTAAACCGGAAATTTCTATGGTTGAACTCGTGCAACACTGTAGCGATGCAATTGGAAAGAAAATTGATCATAATATTATAGAGTATCCTGATTCTTATCCTGCCGATGAACCTAATAGACGTTGTCCTGATATCCGTAAAGCTAAATTACAGCTTGAATATGTTCCTAATGTTGATCTTAAGACTGGATTGCAGCGCTTTTTGTCATGGACAGATGATAATTTTGTTGGGGAACAATGAGTGAAGACTTAAAAATCGGTCTTATTGGAGCAGGGAAATGGGGAAAGAATATAATTCTTACGCTGGATACTATACCTGGGGTTCAACTCACACATATAGCTACTCGTATACAGAAATCAGTAGAAAATATACCGTCATCCTGTGTTGTTAGTACGAACTGGAGAGATGTAGTTACGAATTATGATTTAGACGGTATCATTATTGCCTCCCCTGCTGGTTTGCATGCTGAAATGTCTGCATATGCTTTGAAACAAAATAAAGCCGTTTTTGTAGAAAAACCTATGACATTGACAGTAGTTGAGGCGCAACAACTTTACGATCTTGTTGAAGAATATTCCGGTATTTTACATGTTGACTATACAGACATAGCCAATCCTGCATGGCAAAGTTTAAAGGACAATCTATCTTTAGTCGGAGATATTAATAGCATAGAGGCTAAATTCGGTGGTATGGGGCCAGTACGAGCAGATGTGACGCCGCTATGGGACTGGGGGACACATCCAATAGCTTTAATTATTAGTTTGCTAGAAGAGCCAATTCACGTCAGTGCTAACTATCGGTATAAAAATCATACTGAAATTGGTTATATTGAAGATATCAATATAGTACTTGATTACAAAATGATTAATGCAAAGGTTTCGGTAAGTAACAATTATTCAGAGTCAATACGAAAATTATCTATTGAAGGAAATAAAGGAAGCCTGATCTATGATGATAAAGCTATTAATAAATTATTGTTCATAACAAAAAATATAACAAAAAAAATAGAGTACTCAAAAATTTCTCCATTAAGATCTGCTTTAGATCGTTTTAAAGAATCTATTGTTAAAGGTTCGCCATATTATAAAGATGTGTCATTAGGATTGCGAGTGACAAAAGTGTTATCAAAACTAGATGCAGTTTTAAATTGAGCAAGTCGTTAGCTTCGATGTGGACTGCATAAACATTCAATTTATTTATGAAAAAATATTAAATTATTTTATAAGTTATGAATAATCGATATATTTTTGAATCTACTTCAAACATTGTAATAGCAGCTATCATAATAGCTGTTTCTATTTTCTATTTTTACTTTACTTCAGGTGATAGTGTTGTTGGTATGTTGGGAGATGATGCGGCATATTTGCTGCAGGCTGAGCTGTACTCGCCCTGGGTTAATGATAGTTCCCCCGCAATTGATTACATACAAAAAAGGAGTTTTTATCCGCCAATATATCCTATCGTATTAGGAATGTTTGGCGCGGATACTCATAACTTAATTCTTGCCTCTAACTTAACCGTATCTTTTTTATTATTATCATTTTTAATCATTGGATATTTTGTATATGTTCTAACGGAATCAAAATTTACAGCTATATTAATCGCTTTAATGGTAGCTTTTCTTCCAAAATCATTATTGTTTTCGCAAGATTTGTATAGCGAATTTCTTTTTATGTGTTTTATTTACGCGGCCTTTATATTAGTGAATGATAATGAGATTAGTTCAGAGCAGTGGTTGTTAGGGGCATTAGTTATTTCGTTAGCTTCATTAACAAGATCAATAGGAATCGGTTTGTCTTGTGCTTTTATAATATTATTAATTATTAAGCGTCCAAGGTATTATTTTTATTATATTTCTCTTTCCTGCATGCCATTTTTAATGTGGATGTTTAATCGCTATGTGTTGATTGGTGATGTGAGCTATATTACTCAGATGGTGGCTAATTCAAATGCAATAAGTGCTTATGATGTCTTTAGTTTATTGCAAAATAAAATTATTATTTTAATTCAAAGTTGGTCGAGACTTTTTACGTCCAAAGTGGACAATACTATTTTTGTTACTTCATTTTTAGTGATGTTTTTTATTCTTTCGTTAATTGGATTCTATTCACGATTGATTAAATATAAACTCGATGCGATATTCATTCCTGTTTATTTGTTACTAGTAATAATATGGCCGTTTAACGAGTTTTATTTATTAGAGCGGTTTATTTATCCCGTCTTTCCCGTACTGTTAATCTATATAATAATAGCCATTCAAAAATTATTTTCTCAAAAAAAATATCAATACATTTCATTTGGCGTAATATTATTATTTAATATAAGTATCGTTTTGCCTACGAGTATCAGCTATATAAAGAGAGGTTTCATAGATATTGAACCAAATTTAAAGCCTTACACAAGAACAGGACACTGGTTGGCGACAAAAGATTACGAAGATGCTTTTCAATATGCATCTATTTTAAAAGTAGTAATCGAATCATTACCGTACGTATCAAATTATGTGCCTGAAAGCGCATGTATTTATTCGGCTCGGACACCTTTAGTATTATTATTTACACATCGTAAAAGTTTGTACTTTCCGGATGTAAAAAATTCGGCAGATGATTTCCATGAATATACTAGTACATGTGATTATTTTCTTGCTATGCCAATGACATCTTCGAATAAGCAATCTATATATTACCCAATAGAAATAGTTAAGTCTGATGCTAGATATGAGGTGTTTCCAATTGCAGATGAAAAACAGGGTAAAAATAAAATATTTCTAATTAAAAGAATTTGATTTTTTTTACAGGGTTAATATTATTTTGAGGAGTTTGCCTATTAATTAGTGCGTGTAGATGTAAGAGTTAAGTATTAATGGAAGAATAATCGAGCTCTGATAATCATCAGTAAAACTGCAATAGAGTGATAAGCTTTGATTTTTTTCCCATCTTCGTATGTGCGCCCATGATAACTAATAGGGACTTCATAAAATACTTTTCCTTTTCGAACTGCTTTAGATAAAATTTCTGCTTGTTGTTCCCAACCTTCAGTTTTTAGTTGTTCCGCATCAATCAATGAACGACGAATAACAAGATAACAACTATATATATCAGTAAAAGTTGTATTGTTAAGAATATTAAATAAAAATGTTATCAGTCTATTTCCTATTTTATGCCAGTAATAATGAACGCGTGTGCATTGAGGAGCAATAAACCTGCTTCCATATACGATATCAGCAGAAAATTTTAAAATGGGGTAAAATAATAAACTATAGTCATCAGGGTCATATTCTAAATCTGCATCTTGAAATAATATATATTCGCCCTTAGATGCTTTTAATCCTTCTTTAATCGCTGCGCCTTTTCCTTTGTTATGAGAGAGTTGAATAATTTTTGAATATAGCTCTGGGTGTTGTTGCAATACGAGTAGAGTTTCATCTATTGAACCATCATCAATGATTATTATTTCAAAAGTGATGTCATCAATATGTTGTGCATTTACTTTATTAAGTAATTTTATAATGGAAGCGCTTTCATTATAAACAGGAATTAAAATAGAAATTAACATGGCATATTTATGGGAATTTATAGTCCACTTAAAATAGTAGAGTAGAAACCAATTGTCAAAATAATAAATATATTGTAACTAAAAATAAAGTAAGATGTATGAATTTTATCATCAGGCATTACAGATATGAAAAATATAATTGTTGAATCTATTGAGAAGCCTCAATATTTTGGCCGAGACTTGGAAGCGATGTCTTTTGCTACTAACTACCATAACTGGATTGCAGATGAATTTAAGCCATACTTAGGAAATAATGTTGCTGAAATTGGAGCGGGAACAGGAAATTTTTCAAAATTACTAATTGAAAGCACAAAAAAAATAGTTGCATTTGAGCCTTCAGAAAATATGTTTCCTCAGCTCCAAGAGCAACTGAGGGAATACAAGAGTATTACAAAAATTAATAATTATTTTGTTGATGAATATTTAAAGTATAAAGAACACTTTGACTCAGTTGTATATGTCAACGTGTTAGAGCACATAGAAGGTGATGAGAAAGAACTTAGTTGTGCCTATAGTGGGTTAAAAAAAGGGGGGCACATATTAATTTTCGCTCCTGCACTCTCTTATTTATATAGTGATTTTGATCGAAAAGTTGGGCACTATCGACGTTATCACAAAAAAGATCTGATAATGATCGTTAAACGAGCAGGATTCAAAATAGTAGATGTGAGGTATTTAGATTTTATTGGTATTTTACCGTGGTATGTAGCTCTTGTTCTACTAGCGAAGACCCTATCCGCGGAGAAAGTTTCGCTATATGATACTTTAGTTATTCCAATTGTACGGAAAATAGAGAGCATAATTACTTTTCCAATAGGAAAAAATATCCTGTTGATAGCACAAAAATAATTACAGAAGATTAGGGGTGTTGATTTATTTGCTGTTTATGTACTTATTTTATATAAATTCTCAAATACCCTAATATTTTAGTCCTCATTATTGCATTCTTTACTAAGGCTGTTTTTTTGATTATGAAAAAATTATGTTTAAGTCTGATCAGGCCATGTCTCATTTTATTAAGATAGTCATGTTGGAATTTTCATAAACGGTCTTAAGAAAATGATTTCTAGAAATATATTTCTCCAGAAAATCTTCATGCCAATTGGAGCATGCTCAGTAGTCATTATTTCTATTATTGCCACTTTATATTTTATATGGACGTGGAGTCCTATTCTCGCTCAGTTTGGTGGAGATAATGCAACATACCTGCTGACAGCTAAATTGTTTTCACCTTATTCTCAATCAACTTACGCTGTAGAATATTTTTCTATTCATAGTCGATACCCCCCGCTTTATCCATTGTTATTGGGTTTGCTAGGAGGAGGTGAAAGTGTATTAATTGCACACTTATTAACGACATCATTTCTAATAGCGGCCATTTTAGTTTTGTATAAATGGGCTTCCATCATGGGGCTCGGAAGATTACATTCTTTAGTGTTGATTGTTATTTTTTCTATGATGCAAAATACGTATATGCAGGCTTTATCAATACTTAGTGAAAATCTCTATTTGTTGCTAAGTTTGTCAGTGCTGTACATAATTTCGTTGAAAGATAATAGTGAAAAATGGGCTTGGGTTGCAGTGCTTCTCATTGTATGTGCTACTTTGACTCGAAGTGCAGGACTTCCTTTGGTTTTGTCTTTTATCATCTATCTATTTATAAATAGAAATAATAATAAATATCTATTTTCATTCTCTGCAATATTGCCAATGATCGCATGGGGGCTATTTAATAATCAGGATAGCATTTCATATGCCGGTCAATTTTCTGATCGTTATTCTACTGACCTTGTTTCTATATTATTACAAATACTAGATCAATCAGTTTATATGTTAAGTATATGGCACCGGTCATTTACTAATGGAAACACTGGATATTTATTATTATCTATTATTGCTATTTTTTGTTTTTTTGGAATGATGTACAGTTTATATTTAAAGAGAATAGAAGGAATATATGTTTTTTTGTATATGTTAATGGTTCTTGCTTGGCCATACCCTGCTGAATCTATGAGGTTATTGTACCCTGTCATTCCTGTTCTTCTGGTTCAAACGAGCTTCATGATAAAAAATTTAATGCCTAGTTTGAATTCTGTATATGGCTTCCATAAAGGAAATTTTGTTATACAAGGAATATTACTAATTATTTTAGTGCCAAATCTTGTGTTAACAATCAACAGGTTTAATGCGCCGGTTGATGAGTATTTAATGCCCTATAAACGGACGTATGATTGGTATAATCCAAATCCTGTTGCAGCTGTAAATGGAGTGAGATTTACTCATGGAGTAATTTCAAGCCTTAAAGATGCGAGGAACTATATACCTGAGGATCAATGTGTTTATAGTATAAAGCCTTCTATCATTGGCTTATATATGGAGCGAATAAGTCATAAACCTCCTGTTGCAAGTATCGATGATATAAGTTTTTATAAACTTATAGAGCAATCTGAATGCAGACATTTTTATTTGCTGCCATTTGCAAGCCCTACTTATAATCAGCCATTCTATCCTTACGAAAGGATGAAGGATTATATTGACATTATTAAAGTATATTATTTAGATGGCAACAATAAGGGAAATATTGTTGCTATATTGGCTAAGTTGAATAATATTTAATTACAATAGATGAGGAAAGGTAACGGCATAAATGAAAATAAGTATTATTATCCCTGCGCTTAATGAAGGTGAGAGCTTGAAACACTTATTGCCAGTATTGGTAAGCGAATATCCGAACACGGAAATCATCATTGTTGATGATGGATCTACTGATGTAACTAAAGAGATATGTGCAGCTCAAGGTGTAATCTGTCTCAGTCACCCTTATAGGAAGGGCAATGGTGCGGCTATTAAAACAGGCGTTCGAGCTGCAACTGGTAAGATGTTTGTATTTATGGATGCAGATGGCCAGCATGATCCCAAGAATATTTCAGGGATGCTTAAAAAAATTGACGAGGGATTTGATATGGTTGTTGGTGCCAGATCAGCCTCTTCACAAGCTAGTGTAGGTCGGCTATGTGCTAATACCCTATATAATTGGTTCGCATCTTTTATGGTGGGACAAAAAATTGAAGATCTAACCTCCGGCTTTCGTGCAGTAAGAGCCGAGAAATTCAAGAAATTTCTTTATCTTTTACCAAATGGATTTTCTTATCCCACTACGTGCACGATGGCATTCTTTCGATCTGGTTATAGCGTTGGATATATACCTATTGAAGCGAATAAAAGAATAGGTAAAAGTCATATCAAGTTGCTAAAAGATGGAATACGATTTTTATTGATATTGTTCAAAATTGGTACATTATATTCACCATTAAAAATATTTTTTCCCTTAAGTCTAATTAGCTTACTTACAGGGATGTTATATTATGTATACACTTTTATGGCGATGGGTCGATTTACTAATATGAGTGCTTTACTGTTTACAACATCAGTTACTATTTTTCTAATGGGACTAATCTCTGAACAAATTACTAGTTTGCTCTATTCAAAAGCGGGCGATAATTAATTCGACGCATTATTTTGAAGGAGGTTGATTTGGGTAGAGGATATCAAAATGATTACTCTAGTAGTGCAAAGCATATGTATGATCTGGATATGCGAAAAAACAAAGCTCGTACTATGGTAGCAATTCTTGAAGATTATTTGGGAGGACTTGAGAATTTAAATTGTTTAAATGTAGGCGGATCTGCAGGCATAATTGATCTTTATCTTGCCGAATATTTTAAATATGTCATTGGTGTCGATATCGATGAAAAAGCAATTAGTTATGCGAATGAGAATTTCTTAAAAGAAAACCTGGAATTTCAAATCGGTGACGCAATGGAATTGAAATTTGCAAGTGAATCCATAGATATAGTTATTTCATCTCATGTATATGAGCATGTTCCTGATTCTAGGCAAATGATGAAAGAAATATATCGGGTGTTAAAACCAAATGGCATATGTTTCTTTGCTGCTGGCAATCGATTGATGCTGAATGAGCCACATTATAATTTACCTTTTTTATCTATTTTTCCAAAAGCATTGGCACATATCTATTTAAGAGCTTTGGGAAAAGGGAACCATTATTATGAGACGCATTTAAGTTACTGGGGCTTGAAACATCTAACTCGTGATTTTGATGTGTTTGACTATACAGAAAAGGTAATTCAACAGCCCGCCAAGTATTTTACTGAATATATGCTTAGACCCGATAGTTTTAAATCGAGAATTGCTTTATTTATGGCGAAATATTTTATATGGATAGTCCCAAGTTATTTATGGGTGTTAAAAAAAGTAGAATGAATTTGAATTACTTTCTGCTGAGTTAAACTATGCTCTAAGAATTGTTGCTAGCTCAGTATAATACTGTTGCGCAACATGACTCCATAGACATTTTGTTTCAATATAACGTTTTGTTTTTGTAGATAAATCTTGCCGTAGGTTATCATCATCCAAAAGTGCAGATAATACCTTTGCATAATCTATCGATTTTTCAGGGTTTACCAACAGTCCATTTTCACCATGTTTGATTGCATCACATAATCCTTCTAGCTTAGAAGCAACAATTGGTAAGCCAGCTGCTCCCGCCTCAAGTACAACCAGGCCAAAGCCTTCCATATCTCCTTCAATCGGAATATTAGGTTGAACAAATATGTCTGCTGCTTGTAATAAAGCCACCTTTTGTTCATCACTGACCGAACCGAGTAGTATGACTCTATCCTGTAAACCAGATGCCACAATAGATTTTTCTATATCAAGTCTATCAGAACCATCTCCTGCAATAAGATAAATGACATTATTATCCAGTTTGTTCATAACTTCTCTGACAAACCAGGAGACACCTTTCCGTTTAACCAGACGTCCTATGGTTAACAGATATTTCTTTTCAGCTTGTAAGTTTAATAAATTTCTCGCTTCAGTTTGACTCATAGTGGCATTAAAAAGATTTACACCAAGTGGGATAAAAACACAGCTTTTTTCATCAATACCATGAACTACAGCCTGATGAATTGTTTCATTGCTACAAGCAAATAAGGAATCAAGTCGTTTCAAAGCAAACTTTACCCAAAGTCTTTGATAAAAAGAGTTTCTAAAAGTCACATCCAGACCAACAATAATTGAAACGACGGGTTTTCGAGTTAAAACTTTTAACAACCAACCGGATAGTCCTAAAACACCATCACCTAATAAAATGACATCATATTTTCGAGCTATAAATAATGCTTTTATGAATGAATAGAATAGGAAGAAAGGAAGGGCTGATTTTCCTTGGGTATTAGCGATGACTTTTATATCTGCGAACTCAGTTAGAGCATGAGATATCTCAAAGTTTAGTTTTTCTATGCCGCCAACAACAGGAGGATAGGCTCTGGATATAAATAGGATTTTCATGTGATGCTATCGGGTTTCGATACTTATTACAGAATATAACGGTAATAAACTTGATTTTGCCATGATAAATACAATCATAGATTTGGTCTCATCGATTGTTACTAAATAGGAAGTATCTTCTTATTGTTTGAAAGAGGCTATTATTATAATATTTCGAATAAATTAAGAACATCAATAATATCACAGTTTGGCACTAATTCAGTTTCAAGCTTTTAGTTGTGATAGTAGATGAATCAAAATAGTAAAGGGAATATGCCAATATCACGTCTAAAAATCACATATGCACTATATTCCTTAGGCTTGGGATTTGTTTTTTACTTGCTTTACAAATCATGGCCGGAAGTCAGCGCTCAAATTATAGACTTTAAAATTAGCTACCTTGTTATTTCTACAATTGCTTTATTGTGTAATACCTTAATAGGATGTTGGTTATTAAAAAAACTTCTTAACTCTTATAAAGTATCTATAAGCTATTTCCAAACGTGTAAAATATTTTATTTATCACAAATATCAAAATATTTACCGGGCGTTGTTTGGGGTCTTGCAATGCAAGCATCTATGCTTGACTCTGATAAAGCAATGAAAAAAATTGTATTTTCAAATATTCGATTCTTGTTATTTATTACAGCTTTTTTTCTTTTCACTAGTTCCGCGTATCTAGCATTGAGATACTCATTAATAATAGCTTGTCTTTTATTCATAAGCTCTTTTGTGACGGTTTTTTGTCTAAATAAAGACTCTATTCTCAATATTATTTTAACTCCCTTTCATAAACTCCATTCATATTTTTATCTGGAAAAAATAAATGAATGTAAAATAAGCACTGATAAATTATTTTTATCTTGTATAGGGATATATATAACTTATATTCTAACAATTTCCACTATTGTTTTGGCTTTTTATGAAGTAACTTTATATGAGGCAATAGAAATTTCTATATATCAATGTATAGCATGGGTTGCAGGAATGTTAGTATTTTTAGTGCCGGCTGGTATGGGTGTAAGAGAGGCGGCTTTTCTTGCCTTGGGAAATCTTTCAACTAATTTTTCTACAGAACAAATACAGTCTATTGCCATTCTGACAAGGTTTGTTCAGTTGATTCAAGATGTCATACTATCATTAATAGCGATACTTTTTATCAAAGCAAGGAGGTTGAGTCGCAGTTTAGGATAAATTAAGAGTAGTTTAATATGCTACAAGTAAGTGTTCTAGATATTTATAAAGAGTTAATTTGTCTCTCTATCCCTTCTTGCGAGAAGTAAATTCTTCTAGTAATGTTTTCGCCTGAGTTTTGTTTCTGGGCTTCTATCGAGTAGCGTGACGATAATACCTTTTAATAGTTCTGCTGTCTCCATCACATAAATTTGCTATGTTCGTTTTCTGTAAGTTATTTATAGTTTATTCTGTAACAATTAATGAATGTACATGAATTTTGTGATGTTCTATTCCTTCTAAGAGAATATGGTGGAGCCATGTGATGGCTTGGAAGGAAGCCTGCTGTGCTTCACTAGGATTAATTGAAAATATGCGGTTAGGCATATTGTGTGTATTACTTGGAAGGGATATCAAAATTTTTGGTTTCGATTGTTGAATTTTATTAAGAATAAGAATTTAACTAAAGTGCTAAGGATAGTAGTAAAAGAAAGAGTGTTTATCCGAAGCAAAGATATGACGAATACATGTATCAATTATTTAGTTACTATTAAGGTATGGGGCCAGAGAATATTTCTGATTTCTGTAACATTAAAATAGATAAAAAATTATGAAGAAACGCGCATTAATTACTGGCATCTCAGGACAAGATGGGGCTTTTTTATCACAGTTCCTCCTAGAAAAAAATTATGAAATTTATGGTGCGTACAGGCGTAGTTCATCTCCAATTACTTGGCGTCTTAACGAATTAGGGATTGACGGCGATGTAAAAATGGTACCGTTTGAACTGCTGGATTATTCAAACATATTAAGCGTAATTGGCGAAGTGCAACCGGATGAAATATATAATTTAGCTGCACAAAGTTTTGTTAAAGGATCATTCGAAAAACCGATTTATACCGCTGATGTAGATGCTGTTGGTGTGTTGAAAGTATTAGAGGCAATTAGAGTTGTTAATCCAGAAATAAAATTTTATCAAGCATCAACGTCTGAATTATTTGGTGTCCCAAAGGAATTTCCTCAAACAGAAACAACACCATTTTATCCTCGGAGTCCCTATTCCGCAGCGAAATTATTTGCACATACTATTACTATTAACTATAGAGAAGCGTATGGACTTCATGCTTCTGCTGGTATCTTATTTAATCATGAGTCGGAATTTAGAGGAATAGGTTTTGTAACTAGAAAGATCACCTCTTCATTAGCTAGTATAAAACAAGGGAATCTCGATTCTTTCGAATTAGGCAATATATATTCCAAGAGGGACTGGGGCTACGCAAAAGATTATGTGTCTGCTATGTGGGAAATGTTACAGCAGGAAAAAGCGGATGAATATGTTATTGCAACTGGAGAATCACATACAATTAAAGAGTTTATTACGTTAGCAGCTGCGTCTATTGGGTTTGATCTAGAATGGTCTGGAGAAGGAGTAAATGAATATGCAATTGATAAAAAGAGAGGAAAAAAAATAATTACGATTAATGAGAAGTATTTTCGTCCTTCAGAAGTTGACATGTTACAAGGAGATATAAGTAAAGCGAAAGAAATATTAGGTTGGGAACCAACTGTTACGTTTGAACAACTTGCTGAAAAAATGGCAGTATCAGATTATGAAAGAGTGAAAAATGGAAAGCGGTTAGTTTAATGAGTTTATTAAGGTTCGTTTACAACTATAGTGCTCATAATAGTTAATAGGCTATTTTAAAATTAGTATACTTTTGTAATTAATAGTCGAAAATTAACCTAAGAGATCAATTTAAGCATAGCTTTTACCATTTTAGGGTTTGCAGAAACTATATTTCCGCTTTCTAAGTAATCTAATCCGCCTGATATTTCACTGCTAATTCCACCAGCTTCTTGTACTATTAGTACCCCAGCAGCAATATCCCAAGGTTTTAAATCATATTCCCAGAACCCATCAAGACGACCACAAGCAACATAGGCTAAGTCTAGTGATGCTGCACCGGCTCTTCTAATGCCTGCTGCTTTTGGGAAAAAGGATTTAAAGTTTCCTATAAATCTATCCATGTCGTGCCCTTCCTTGAAAGGAAAGCCAGTGCCAAGTAAAGCACCATCTATTGTTTTTTGTGAACTCACACGAATTTTTTTATTATTAAGTTGTGCGCCTTTGCCTTTTGAAGCAGTAAATAATTCCTGTTTTACCGGGTCGTATATAACAGCTTGATCTAGACGATCTTTATATTGAAGTGCAATAGAGATAGCAAAATGAGGGAAACCATGTAAAAAATTAGTTGTGCCATCAAGCGGGTCAATAATCCAGACGTATTCACTATCGCCAGATTTACCTGATTCCTCTGCGAGAAAAGCATGATCAGGGTAAGCCTTTTTAATGGTTTCGATGATGATATATTCAGCTTGTTTATCAACTTCTGTGACAAAGTCATTTTTTCCCTTTATATCAATCGAAATATCACTGACGCGATCCATTTCACGTACAATAGAGTCGCCGGCAGCTCTAGCTGCTCGGATAGCGATATTAAGCATGGGGTGCATAGTGTTCTCCAAATAGTTAGCGGGGTATTCTACGTTGTCAGTAGTAATGAGTGAAGCAATACAAGCATGAAAAATATTTTTGATAAAATTAGGATTGTCTTAGTCAGTACAACACATCCCGGTAATATTGGTGCAGCAGCCCGCGCCATGAAAACCATGTCACAGGAAAATTTGTATCTTGTGGAGCCTAAAATTTTTCCTTCAGCCGAAGCGACATCAAGAGCAACAGGTGCAGATGACGTACTAGCCGCAACCACGGTGTGCTCTAGTTTAAAAGAAGCTATTGCCGGTTGTGATCTGGTGATTGGCACTAGTGCCCGAACCAGAAGTATACCTTGGCCGATGGTTTTGCCGCGTGAATGCGCACAAACAGTTTCCGAAGATAAATATTCATCTGTCGCTATTGTCTTCGGCCGGGAGAATTCAGGTTTAAGTAACGATGAACTGGAATTATGTAATCTTGTTCTGCAAATACCTACTAATACAGAATATAGCTCATTGAACTTAGCCTCGGCCGTTCAAATTATTTGTTATGAGATATATCTGTTAGGCATCTATGAAAGCAGGGTTGAGTCGGCCGAAACGGACTCGCCTTTAGTTCATCAGGATAAAATGGAAATGTTTTATCAGCATCTAGAAGAATGTATGGTCGACATCGGTTTTCATGATGTAGATAACCCGCGTCTATTAATGCATCGAATGCGACGGCTATTTAATCGCGCACAATTGGAAGAAAGTGAATGCAATATCTTGCGTGGAATTTTGGCGAAGGTTCAGGGAAAAATTAAATAATTACTTTATTTTCTGAATCGTTGCCTGCAATGATTTTTCCAATCTCCCAGGCCGTCTCACCACTATTATTCAGATAACTAATTGCTGCTTTCTTATTCTCTTGTGCCACACAGACAATCATGCCGACACCACAGTTAAATGTTTTATACATTTCGTGTGCTTCAACATTACCTTGTTCTTGAAGCCATTTAAAAATGGGAGGCAGTGACCAACTAGCCGCATCAATTTCAACAGATAGATTATCAGGAATGACTCGCGGAATATTTTCGATTAATCCACCCCCAGTAATATGGGCAATGGCATTCACAGGTACTTCATTAATTAATCCCAGAATTTGTTTTACATAGAGTCGTGTAGGTTCGAGCAAGAGGTCTAGTAGTGTTTTGTCGCCCAGCTTCTCAGATAGATCCTGATTCGTATGTTCAATTATTTTTCTAACCAGAGAATAACCATTTGAATGACAGCCGCTAGATGCAAGTGCAATGACCGCATCACCTTCAGATACATTTTCTCCGGTAATTATTTCATCTTTTTCAACAACGCCGACGCAAAATCCGGCCAGATCATAATCACCTTCTGTATACATCCCTGGCATTTCCGCCGTTTCGCCACCAATGAGACTACATCCCGATAAGGAACAGCCTTCTGCAATACCATTAATGACTGTTTCAGCAACATCAACATCAAGACTTGAGGTGGCAAAATAATCCAGAAAGAATAAAGGATCTGCGCCTTGCACTATCAAATCATTCACACACATCCCGACTAAATCTATACCAATAGATTCGTGTCGATTATTTTCAATAGCGAGTTTGATTTTGGTGCCAACACCATCGGTGCCGGAAACCAGGACAGGATGCTTGTAATTTAATGAACCGAGGTCAAATAAAGCACCAAAGCCACCAAGACCACCCATAACACCGGGTCGATGGGTTTTGCCGACGCTCTTTTTCAGCCGCTTAACCAGTTCATTGCCTTGCTCTATATCAACGCCAGCGTCTTTATAGCTGAGTTTTTTGTCTGAGGGGTTATTCATGGTGGCTATGGTATCGATGTCGACTGTTAACCGCAATCCTTGACTTAAAGAGCAGTCTTGAATAGCGTGCCTACTATGAAATTTAAATTATCTATTATCGTTTGTTTATTCGTTCTTACTTCCCAACCAGTCTATGCCATAAAGGTTTCCGGCCTATATCAGGCGACTGCGACAGTTAGTGATGAATCAGCAGCAAAACGTAAGCCAGCCATTAAACGGGCGCTTCTACAGGTATTAATAAAGCTGACGGGAAATCGGAATATTGCCAAGAGCAGTGGTATTAGTAATTTAATCGAGCGTCCAGAGCAGTATGTTCAGCAATTCCGTTATCAACAAGCAAGCAGTCAGGATAATGGACTGGAGCAATCCGCCATTCAGGAGCTATGGGTTCAATTTGATGAAAGTGCTCTGAATGATGTGCTACGTAGCTACAGCATTAGCATCTGGGGCAAAGAACGTCCGTCGATACTGGTATGGTTCGCTCATGAAGGCGGTGAAACTCGCAGTCTGGTGACTTTTGAAGAAAGCCCAGAATATATCACGATGCTGGATAATGGCGCTGCAGCTAGAGGTATCTCACTATTATTTCCATTGCTCGATCTTGAAGATACTTCGAAAATTAGTGTTAGCGATGTTTGGGCAGATTTTAAAGAACCGGTATTAGCCGCGTCGACTCGCTACCAATCAGATGTGATATTGACGGGTAAATTAATTCAAGTTCTACCCACGTTGTGGGAAACACAATGGTCGGTTTATATTGATGCCAGTGAAAATCGCTGGACGACACAGGGAGAATCACCAGAAATCGTCCTGGAAGAGGGTATTGATGTGCTCGTCGATAGGCTAGCACATCAATATGTGAATACCGGCTCGACGCGTACAGAAGTGATATCGTTATTAGTTACCGATATTAATAATGTGGATAAATATGCTCGAGCATTATCCTATCTGGAATCATTACACTTTGTCCGTGCCGTGCAAGTGAAACACGTATCCGAGAATGAAGTCTTGTTCGAAGTCATTAGTGACGGTGGCACGTCGGCAATTAACCAGACGATAGCGCTAGGTAAAACATTAGAGCTAGTGAGCAATGAAGAACAGTTGCATTACCGTTTAATTAGATGAGCGTACAAATAACAGATGCCCAGAAATGGTTAATTCTGGTTGCAATCATAGCGACAGGCTATTTGTTATATTTATTGGCACCCATACTCACTCCATTTCTGATTAGTGCTTTTCTCGCCTATATCGGCGATCCTGCAGTCGACCGACTGCAAACGATAAAGTTTTCAAGAACACTCGCTGTCGTTTTTGTTTTTTGTCTAATGTTAATTATAGGTTTATGTTTTATGTTAGCGGTGTTTCCGTTAATTGAAGAACAGATCAGACTGCTACTAACACGCATACCGGTCATGATCGATTGGGTACAATCAGAATTCATCCCTTGGATAACGCAACGATTTGGTTTACAGCCAGATGCGATAGATCTAGGAGGACTAAAACAATCACTCATGGGACATTGGCAAACCGTTGGTAATGTTGTCGGAAAATTTTTGGCGAAGGTTTCTGCTTCAGGACAATTAATCATACTCTGGGTCAGTTACACATTATTAGTACCGGTAGTTACTTTTTACTTGCTAAGAGACTGGGATATTCTTGTAGATAAAATAAGAGAATTAATCCCCCGACGGTATGAAACTGTTACCGTTAAATTAGTAAAAGACAGCGATGCAGTATTGGCTGAATTTTTTAGAGGGCAGTTACTGCTTATGTTTGCACAAGCTATTTTTTATAGCATAGGCTTGTGGGTAGTCGGTCTAGAGTTTTCATTATTAATAGGCATGACTGCCGGCTTAGTTAGCTTTGTACCTTATCTAGGTGTAATAGTCGGAATAGTCGTTGCAGGTATAGCCGCTTTTATGCAGTTTCATGATGTAGTTCATATTGTCTATATATTGGTAGTCTTTGGCATGGGTCAGATGTTAGAAGGCATGGTGTTAACGCCATTACTCGTCGGTGACAGAATAGGCCTGCACCCAGTTGCTGTTATTTTTGCCGTTATGGCCGGTGCGCAATTATTTGGTTTTTTTGGCATGTTAATAGCTCTGCCAGTTGCGGCAGTTATAGTCGTACTACTAAGACACTTTCATGAACAATATTTAAACAGTAATTTTTACACTCCGTAATGCCAAGTGATTTTTCTGAAAATTCTTCTTTAGACCAAATTCCATTTCAGTTTGGCAATTTTCAGCAGGATGATTTCTCCTCATTTTTGTCAGGAGAAAATCAAGAGTTGTTGACGCTGATGAATAAGATTTCTAAAAAAGAAGAAATTCATCATCTCTATATTTGGGGTGCAACCGGATTCGGCAAGACGCATCTATTGCAAGCCGCATGCAAACAAGCCTCTGAATCTGATTTGCAAGTAGCCTATCTTCCTCTTAAGCAGTTATCAGAATTAAGCTCTGAAATGTTACATGACTTAGGTGAACTGGATTTAGTTTGTGTTGATGATATTGAATGTGTCGCCGGACAAATAGAATGGCAACAAGGTTTAGTCTGGCTATATAACGAATTGCGCGACAATGAACATTCCATGATTATAAGTTCAAATGTTTCAGCGACAAATATTGAGCTTGAAGTCGATGATCTAAAATCCAGGTTAAGCTGGGATCAGGTACTTCGCATTAAAGAAGCTGATGACGAATTGAAAATACAAATACTAAAACAAAAAGCCAATGCACGATCATTTGAACTGAGTGATGAGGTTATAGAGTATTTAATTGTCCGAGTTGACCGTAATCTAGGTTCACTAATAGACATATTGGATAAAATCGATCACGCATCGCTTGCGGCAAAACGGAAGATAACGATTCCTTTTGTCAAAGATTTGATTAACTAGTCATTTATAGCAATTGTAGCAGTATTATCATTGTTACAAGTGATTGCGATTTTAGTAGGTCGATGAAACACATTAATTAAATTTTTAATCTAACCCTGATTTTCTATGTTTAGTAGGCATAATTATTGCTAATTTTATAGTTTGGTATTAGGCCAATGTGTGCACAGTAAGAGCCACTTTAAATAATTCGAAGAACTGTAAGTAAAATAGCATCAATGAATTCAAATCTAAAAAATACAGATATGCAGGATATCTTACTTAATATATTAAAGGGTATCTCCTTTGATTCAGGTCAATCTTATTTTGCCTCATTGACTAAGCAATTAACGGAAGTTCTAAAGGCAGATTTCGCCATCATCGGTAAATTAAAAGATGACAAAATTGCACGTATTCAGACACTAGCTGTCGTTACAGAAGGTGAATTAATTGAGAATTTTGAATACGATTTGGAACACGCACCTTGTGCAAAAGCCATTAGCAATTCGATATGTATTCATGCAAGCGGTATACAAGAAATATACCCTCAAGATTCTTTTTTAGAAGCGAAGAATATAGAAGCTTACGCTGGAATTCGTCTGCTTGACGCTAATGGAAACCTGTAGGGCATTATGAATGTGCTCTATCGCCATTCGATTGAGAATTTGAATGTAGTTGAATTTATACTGAAAGTCTTAGCAGTGCACACTTCAGCAGAAATAAACAGGATCAATATAGAAAAAGAGCTGCTCGAGTCCGAGAGAAAAAATCGTGCCTGGATAGAGAAATCTCCGGTTTGCACCAAAATACTGGACCTTGATTTTAATTTGCAATACATGAGTTCTGCAGGTGTGCAAGCGCTTAATATTGACGACATCACTTTGCACTATGGGAAACCCTATCCTTTAGAATTTTATCCTGAGTCATTCAAAAACAAGATGCTTGAAAGTTTGAAAAAAGCTTTAAAGACAAATGAAGTTGTTGAACAGGAAGCCCCCGTGTTCGATGTGGATGGAAATGAATTATGGTTTCATTCGACCATAATCCCTGTTCTGGATGATAAATGTGAAAATGACTACATCATGGTCTTATCCCTCGAGATTACCGATCGCAAACGTGCGGAAGATAATCTGAAGCAAAGTGAAGAACGTTTTAACTTTGCTATGCAAGGTGCCAATGATGGTCTGTGGGACTGGGACTTGAAGACCGATGAGGTCTACTATTCGCCACGCTGGAAAAGCATGTTGGGATATAAAGATGATGAAATTAAACATCATGTATCAGAATGGAAACGACTGTTGCACCCAGATGATTTGGACATGACATTAGCCAATGCTGAAGCCTGTATAAATGATGAAAAAAATAGTCGTTGTTGATGACGAACCTGAAGTTCGAAGCGCAATAAATGTCATGTTGTCTGATCAATACGAAATTAAGGAATTAGTAACGGTTAATGAAGTGATTAAATACTGAAATAAAAATTCAGTTGATCTGATTATTACGGACTTATTTATGCCGGAAAAATCAGGTCTGGATCTGATCGAAATCATCAATGAAATGAATTATGATGTTAAATTATTAGCAGTATCAGGTGGCAGCCGCAAAAGTAAATGTGACTTTCTTCCTGTCGCAGAACTTATGGGGGCACATGATATTTTGCATAAACCATTTACTCCAAATGAACTTCGGGGAAAAGTGGGGGCGTTATTAAACTAAGAATTATATAACTTAAGGTTATGTAAAAATAACTTTTCATAAGCAAATCAAAAGAGTCATTATCGATTAATTAATTAGATTTTAATTTACTACTAACTTCTGCCAAACGTTTCCCAATAAAAATACAAAGTGTTTTTTCATTTTCACTAATAGGCAGTTCATTGTTGCTTCCTGCTACATGCGTTGCGCCATAAGGTGTGCCACCACCTTCGTGGGCCCATAAACCTGATTCGGTATAAGGAATACCTAGCATTAACATGCCGTGATGTAACAAAGGTAACATCATCGACAACAAGGTAGTTTCTTGTCCGCCATGAATGCTTGCTGTTGAGCTGAATACCGTTGCCGGTTTTCCTGCTAAATCACCCGATGCCCAAATATCAGATGTAGAATCGATAAAGTATTTCATCGGCGCGGCCATGTTGCCAAAGCGGGTGGGACTACCTAATGCAAGACCGTCACAGCTAATTAAATCATCATGTGTTGCGAATGGAGGACCGGAGTCTGGAATATCTGACTCTATACTTTCACAGGTAGTCGAAACTGCAGGTACGGTACGTATAACTGCCTGGCAGTCAGCAACTGATTCTATGCCGTGAGCAATATGTCGTGCCATCTCGGCAACACTGCCGTTACGACTGTAATAAAGAACAAGAAGTTTAGTCATGTTGGATAGTTGCTTATAGAATCTCGAGAACTGATTCTGGTGGACGACCAATACTTGCTTTATCGTTTGCTAATACAATTGGGCGTTCGATTAAGATTGGGTTTTCTACCATAGCATTGACTAATGCTTGAGTATCATCTGCTTTATCAGCCAGCTTAAGTTCTTTAAAAACAGACTCGCCTTTACGCATTAAATCCATCGGGTTCATATCCAGTTTACTAAGGACATCATTTAAGGTTCTCTCGTCCAACGGTGCTTTTAAATATTCAATGATTTCCAATTCGAGATCCTTTTCTTCTAGTAAAGCGAGGGTTTGACGGGACTTGGAACAACGTGGGTTGTGGTAAATTGTAGCTTTCATGGCAATTCCTACTGTATATTAAGCATTAAGATTTAATTGATGATAATTAAAATAAAAGCAGTTGACGAGTTGAATTTAATTAAACAAGGACACTATGTCAGAAAATCTTATTAATATTATTAAAGTAGCACTGGTAAATATATTTTATTTTACCCGTTTCTTTCTGCGTCATTTCTATGCCCTTCGGGGCATGCAAACCGCATCGTCACTCGCGTATACCTCACTGCTTTCTCTTGTTCCCTTAGTTACAGTCATGTTTGGCTTATTTGGCAGCATTTCAGTTTTGCAGGATTTTTCTGATGCAATTCAAGATTTTGTCTTTTCCAGCTTTGTACCTGAATTTGGCTGGACGGTGCAATCCTATATCTCCGATTTTTCTACCAAAGCATCGCAACTGACAATAAGTGGTAGTTTGGTTCTGGTTTTGATAGCCATCATGTTAATGGCGACGATTGATAATGCTTTTAATCGCATCTGGATCGTAAAGAATAAACGTAGCCCAATTGCGCGCTTACTGGTTTATTGGGGTGTGTTAACAATGGGGCCGTTATTAATCGGTGCTGGTTTGGCGACAACTTCTTATTTGCTTTCGTTACCCGTTGTTGCTGATGTTGATACAACATTTAATTTAAAAGCACGTTTGCTTAGTTGGCTGCCTTTTCTAACAACATCAACTGCATTTAGTTTGATTTATATTCTGATCCCGAATTGCTTTGTGTCAAAAAAACATGCTTTGACGGGCGGTGTTATCAGCGCCGTGTTATTTGAATTAGCAAAATATGGATTCGGAATCTATGTAAAAGAAATGCCGAGTTATGAAAATATTTACGGTGCTGTTGCAGTCATCCCTCTTTTTCTAATCTGGATTTATGTGTCATGGGTGATAGTTTTGTTTGGTGCCCATATTACATTTTGTCTTTCATCGTTTCGTTTGCAAGATGAGATAGAACATCGTAGTAAAGGCAGTTGGACGTATCTTGATGCATTGCGAGTACTTGATGTTATGTATCAAGCGCAAAAAAATGGTGAGACTATTTCTGTTTCTAAATTAATAAAAAATAATATTTTATTGCCGCATCATCAGATGAACGAGCTTCTGGAACATCTGAAAAGATTAAAATGGGTTAATCAAAATTCAAGTGATCAATGGTTGTTATCAAAAGATATGAAAGAAACCAGTCTGTATGATTTACATACGGTATTGCCGGTTCGCTTGCCTATAACTACTAATGAACTAGAGCAAGATAAGTTTTCCAGTAAATTGAAAGCTTGTCTTGCTAATCACCATCAGGAAGTCGCTCAACATTTATCTATATCGATACATGATTTTCTTAAAGAGGAAAGTGCGTAAACTACCTACCTCGTCTTATAGCTGAATACTTCATAAGATGTTGTCGACTCAAACATAGTGTTGGCGGCAATCAATTCACTTTTATCGTCAAATTTTATTTCCATTTCTCTTTCAGCAGCATAAAGACCTTTCTCTACTATGATTGAAAGTTCATTCGGATCACTGTTGTGACTGACTAAAAATGCTGGTTTGAACAGGCAATCTGCTTTCTTTCCATTACTGGCGCGTAGCGCAACAGGCTTGGCCGTTTCGGCAATAACTTGTAAGCCTATTTTATGTACGGTTTTACTTACCATTAACCATCGAGTGACCGCTATGTTCCATGAATTGTTTTCACCATCGAGCTTTATACCGACGAGGTCGCCTACGCGAATTGCTTTTTTGGGTTTATCGTCGCGGATTATTGCGAAGCCGCCGGAACCCTGATCAACAATTCGCCAACCTTCAGGAGTGCAGTGTGTTCCTGTATGTGAAATAGTTACATCTTCTGAAATATCGATCTCATCTTCTTCATTATCAATATTTGTATCACTTTTGAAGGCATTGCCATTGTTTAAAAAATAATAAACCGCACTGATACCAGAAACTACACTTAAGCTGCCCGATTTTGTTTTCCTTGGAAAATAACGTTTAGGTGGAAGCCCCCATGCTTTTAACATATGTGCGAGTAATGATTTTGCATAAAACGGTGATAGCACAATTGACTGATCGATAGGTTGATCTATCTGAATTAAATCAATTTGTTTTTGTATTAAGTTTTCAAGCGGGGTTGAATCAAGTAAGCGTGTTTTGTTATTGATATTGGCTTGATCAAACTTTGCATAAGCGACCGCTTTATTATCTGTTTTAAGATCAAAAACAAAATAACCACTGGTATTTGAAACGGATTGCATCGGATGTATTTGTGTATATTCCACCCAGCTATTAAGTTGTTCGAAAATTTCCCAGATTGCACCAAACGGTAAATGATGTGGGTCAACCAGAGAAGCCATCATGATGCGTTTATAGGTATGGTCTATGGTCGTGGTAATCTCTTTATTATTGGGGCCCGGTATAGAATAGATTTTTTTATGACACTCCATTGATTCAGCGAAGTCATAAATAAAATTAAGTTGTTGCCAAACACTTTTTGGAATTGGTGCGTACTCCAAAAAGCTAAATATCAAAGCATGTGATAAGTAATTCATCGACATTAACATTGCTTCAGTGGGTGGTTTGGTTTTTTTCCAAAGCGTTTTTGTATTCAATGCTGAATCAAATGCGAGCTTACAACTGTAGCTCAGAGAAACAGCGATGTGTTTCAATTGTGTCAGTTGGGTTCCCACTACTTCAATCGTTTGTAATGTATGTTGCGCGCCGGTGTTTATTTGCGATTCCACATAATATTGATAAGGGCGGTTATAGAGTTCGATTAATTCAATTCGAACTGAAGATTTGATATCTGCTTTATTCGTAGCAATTAGCGCTTCGTTTAGTAAAGCGCAGGTTTTTTTGAAGTCGAGGTAGGGCAGTGACTCAAGCCATTCCTCAATATAGAGTGGACGAGTCTCTATCTCATCTCCTTGGGCAGATTTTTTTAGCGGTAGTTGATCCATAATATTTATTCTTTATTATTTATAGCCTGTATTTATTGCTTTACTACTTAAAAATGTAGTTTGGTAAATACTCTATCAGCAATATCCGTTCCAATAGTTAGTTTTTATTTTGGAAATACTGTGATGGACTACTCGTTAAGTGTAGTTCAAGGTAGGCACAACAAACTTGCATTAGGTTTTCCTTAACCATCAAGTATTTCCATATATATCAATAAGATATGTTTGTTATTTTGTTTTACAGCATTATATAAATGCTCAAACAAATACTAAGCGGAGAATTATGTCTCAATTAAGAGACAGCCATAATGATATTTAAGTGATTGATAATTATGAATAAATCAATAAATTGTTATGTCAGCGGACGCGTTCAAGGGGTTTGTTTTCGGATGTCGACCAGCCAACAGGCCAAAATACTGGGTTTAACCGGTTGGGTGAGGAATCTGGACGATGGTCGGGTTGAAGTTCTTGCTAGTGGAAAAGCGCCACAAATAGATCAATTACAAAAATGGTTGGCGCATGGCCCTAGCATGGCAAAGGTTCTGAATATTGAGTACCGAGTTATCGAATACCAGGAGTTTCCAAATTTCTCAATTCGCTAATCTAGCTCAGTTTTTCTTTAATAAATTCAATAGCTGTTTCTAAAGAAATATTCTGGTTATCCGTATCTGTTCTCGCCTTATATTCAATCTCACCGGCATCCAGCCCTTTTTCACTGAAGACCATGCGATGCGGAATACCTATTAATTCCATATCGGCAAACATAACGCCAGGGCGTTCACGTCTGTCATCAAGAACGACATCTACACCAGCAGCTAACAGTTGCTCATAAAATTCCATAACAGCGTCACGTAGTCGAACTGATTTGTGCATATTGATAGGAACGAGGGCGAGTTCAAAAGGCGCTATGGATGCGGGCCAGATAATGCCTTTTTCATCATTGTTCTGTTCAATAGTGGCAGCGACGATGCGCGAGACACCGATGCCATAACAACCCATCGTGAGCGTGGTTGCTTTGCCTTGTTCGTTGAGACAAGTGGCTTTTAATTTAGAACTGTATTTAGTACCGAGTTGAAAGATATGTCCGACTTCAATACCGCGGGCAAATTCTATTTTTCCGGAACCATCTTCAGCCATATCGCCTTCGCAGACATTACGAATATCAACCGTAGTTGCTAGTGGACAATCACGTTCCCAATTAACACCCGTTAAATGCTGTCCATCGGTATTCGCACCACAGACGAAATCAGAAACAATACCTGCACTATGATCAACATAAACAGTAATGGATGTTTTATCCGATATTCCGACTGGCCCGATTGATCCAACACCACAACCAATTGCAGATTCAATCTCTTTATTGTCTGCAAAAGTAAGTGGGCTTAATACGCCGTCTAATTTTTCTGCTTTGATTTCATTCAATTCATGGTCGCCTCTCAAAACAAAGGCAACTAACCCGTCATCGTTAGATTTAACAATTAGTGTTTTCAAACATTGCGCTGTGTCGATATTCAAAAATTGACTGACTTCTTCAATGCTATGTTGATCAGGCGTATCCACCGTTTCCATCGTTTTAACGGCTTCAGGCCGAGCTTGTTCAGGTTTTACTGCGACAGCTTGTTCCATATTCGCGGCATAGTCGCCTTTATCAGAAAAGACGATAAGGTCTTCGCCAGAATCAGCCAATACGTGAAATTCATGCGATTTGCTACCACCAATACTGCCTGAGTCCGCAATCACTGCGCGGAAGTTCAAGCCGACGCGAGTGAATATATTTGAATAGGTGGTGTACATCTGTTCGTAGGTTTCTTGCAAAGATTCGTCAGTCAGATGAAAGGAATAAGCATCTTTCATTAAAAACTCACGTGCGCGCATAATGCCAAAACGTGGTCGCACTTCATCTCTAAACTTGGTTTGAATCTGGTAAAAATTGATGGGTAATTGTTTGTAACTGCGAATTTCACGTCTGGCCAAATCGGTAATGATTTCTTCATGAGTTGGGCCAAAGCAGAATTCACGGTCATGACGATCATTGATTCTCAATAACTCAGGGCCATATTGTTCCCAACGTTCAGACTCTTGCCATAACTCAGCAGGCTGAATGGCAGACATCATAATTTCCTGTGCTCCAGCGCGATTCATTTCGTCTCTGACAATCGCTTCTACTTTACGCAAAACACGTAACCCTAGTGGTAACCAAGTGTAAATCCCCGAAGCTAATTGTCGGATCATGCCCGCGCGTAGCATTAACTGATGGCTAGCGATCTCGGCATCGGCAGGTGCTTCACGCAGCGTTGCCATTAATAATTGTGATGTTTTCATATTATCGGTCTAAGTTTGGGTCTAATTATTTGGGTCTATTTTTATGGGCTGTTTCAGAAAAACTTCAAAGCTTGAGAATATTCTAAGTGAAGCTTATTAAACGCCGTATCATAAACGATTAATGAAAAGAATGCGTATGCTAAGTAGTCTTGAATGTATTCAATAATTACAGTGAAATTTTAGCTGTTATTGCGCTGATTTTAGCTATTCTCCCGAATATCGAATACATTGCTTGACCTGACCCAATAATCTCAGTAACTTCGCGCGTTTCGACGCAATTTATTAACAAACTGGTAAGGCAAGTAGTGGCTAAAAATAAAGAGATTTTACGAGGGGCAGACATATTCTGTCGCGCATTGAAGGACGAAGGTGTTAAACACCTATTTGGTTATCCTGGCGGTGCGGTTTTACATATTTATGATGCACTTTATAAGCAAGATGCTGTAGAGCATATTCTTGTGCGCCATGAACAAGGTGCAACTCATGCAGCGGATGGTTATGCGCGTGCAACGGGTAAGCCGGGCGTCGTGCTGGTGACTTCAGGTCCGGGTGCGACTAATGCTGTAACCGGTATTGCTACTGCTTATCTGGATTCTATTCCTCTCGTCGTATTCACCGGTCAAGTGCCTCGAGCCATGATCGGCAATGATGCATTTCAGGAAGTCGATTCCATTGGTATTACGCGTCCGTGTGTAAAACATAATTTCCTCGTCAAAGATGTGAAAGATTTGGCGACAACCATAAAGAAAGCATTTTATATTGCCACTAGCGGTCGTCCCGGCCCTGTAGTGGTTGATATCCCTAAAGATGTTACCGCTGATTCGTGTGAGTACGAATATCCAAAAACAGTGGTTATGCCTTCGTATAAACCGGTCCTTAAAGGTCATCCTGGGCAGATTAAAAAAGCGGCAGATTTAATTCTGGCAGCGAAGAAGCCGATGATTTATTCCGGTGGCGGCGTTATTTTAGGTGAGTCCAGTAAAGAATTAAGAGAGTTTACAAAATTACTCGGCTATCCCATTACCAATACCTTGATGGGACTGGGCGCCTATAAGGCAACGGATAAACAGTTTGTTGGTATGTTGGGTATGCATGGTACCTATGAAGCCAATATGGCGATGCATCAATGTGATGTCTTGATTGCTATTGGTGTACGGTTTGATGATCGTGTTACCGGCGATTTGGAGAAGTTTTGTCCTAACGCGAAAATTATTCATATTGATGTTGACCCATCTTCTATTGCCAAGAACGTTCCTGTTGATGTGCCTATCGTCGGCGATGTTAAACATGTGCTTAAAGATTTAATCGGCTTATTAAAAGCGGATATAAAGAATCTTGATAAAAAAGTGATTAAGCCGTGGTGGAAACAAATTGATGAATGGCGTGCTATTGATTGTCTGAAATTCGATCGCACTACCGATGTTATTAAACCACAGTATGTTATCGAGAAGTTATGGGAGCTGACCAAAGGTGATGCTTATGTGACTTCTGATGTAGGCCAACATCAAATGTGGGCGGCACAATTTTATAAATTCGACAAACCACGTCGCTGGATTAATTCCGGTGGTCTCGGCACCATGGGTTTTGGTATCCCTGCGGCGATGGGCGTTAAAATGGCATTTCCTGATGAGACCGTGGCCTGTATTTCTGGTGAAGCCAGTCTGGTGATGTGTATACAAGAATTGTCTACTTGTTTGCAATATAACACCGGTATAAAAATCTTAAGTTTGAATAACCGCTACATGGGTATGGTGCGTCAATGGCAGGAATTCTTTTATGACAAGCGTTACTCTCATTCCTATATGGAAGCCTTACCTGACTTTGTCAAAATGGCAGAGAGCTATGGTCATGTTGGCATGCGTATCGAAAAGACTAGCGATGTCGAAGGCGCGATAAAAGAAGCGCTAGCATTAAAAGACCGTACGGTATTAATGGATTTCGTTACTGACCAGACCGAGAATGTCTATCCAATGATCGGTGCTGGAAAGGGTCATCATGAAATGCATTTGTCGACAGATATCAAGAGGGAGCTTGCTTAATTATGCGTCATATCATTTCCCTATTGATGGATAACGAAGCTGGAGCTTTGTCACGCGTCGCCGGTTTGTTTTCTGCGCGTGCGTTTAATATAGAATCATTAACCGTTGCGCCGACAGAAGATCCTGACGTTTCGCGTATGACTGTGGTGACTAATGGTTCAGACGCCATCGTTGAACAAATCATGAAGCAATTGAATAAATTGATCGATGTTATCAAGGTGGTCGATTTAAATGATACACGTCATATCGAACGTGAATTGATGTTGATTAAAGTATCAACGAAAAAGGCTGCCCGTGATGAAGTAAGATGTCTGGTGGATATTTTTCGTGGTCGTATTATTGATGTCACAGAAAATACTTACACAGTAGAAATGACCGGTACTTGCGATAAGCTAGATGCCTTCATCGAAGCATTGGATCACGACTTGATCCTTGAGGTTGTACGTTCCGGTGTCTCGGGTATATCCCGTGGCGACAAACCGATTCAATCCTAAGCAAATAAACTTAAATATTATTAATTAAACCTTTTTACGAGAGCATTTATGAAAATTTATTACGACAAAGACGCAGACCTATCTTTAATTCAAGGCAAGCAAGTTGCCATCATTGGTTACGGCTCACAAGGCCACGCACATGCGAACAACCTTAAAGACTCGGGTGTCAAAGTCTGTGTTGGTTTACGTGAAGGTTCATCTTCTGCTGAAAAAGCAAAAGCAGCTGGCCTCGATGTAAAGTCGATTGCTGATGCTGTCGCAAGTGCTGATGTCGTGATGATACTTGCTCCTGATGAACATCAAGCAGCACTTTATAAAGAAGAAATTGAACCTAATATTAAACAAGGTGCAGCACTCGCATTTGCACATGGTTTCAATATTCACTTTCAACAAATTCTGCCTCGTGAAGATTTAGACGTCATCATGATTGCGCCTAAAGGCCCAGGTCATTTAGTACGTGCTACTTATACAGGCGGCGGCGGTGTACCTTCTTTGATTGCAATGTTTCAGGACGCTTCTGGTCAAGCTAAAGAAATTTCATTGTCATATGCATCAGCAAATGGTGGTGGTCGTGCCGGTATTATCGAAACGACGTTTAAAGAAGAAACCGAAACTGATTTATTCGGTGAACAAGCGGTTCTTTGTGGTGGTATCACTGCTCTAATTCAAGCGGGTTTTGAAACCTTGGTTGAAGCGGGTTATGCACCAGAAATGGCATATTTTGAATGTTTACATGAAACCAAATTGATTGTTGATTTGATCTACGAAGGTGGCATTGCCAATATGCGTTATTCAATTTCGAATACTGCTGAGTATGGTGATTTTACTCGTGGCCCTCGAATTATTACTGAAGAAACCAAGAAAGAAATGAAGAAGATTCTGACCGAGATTCAAACCGGCGAATTTGCGAAAGAATTCATTCTTGAAAATCAAAGTGGTGCTGCAACACTGAAAGCGAAACGTCGTATCAGTGCTGAACATGGTATTGAAGTTGTAGGTGCAAAACTGCGTTCGATGATGCCGTGGATTAAAGCAAACCAATTGGTAGATCACGATAAGAACTAATTAAAAGTACAAAGACTTTTAAGTTCTAAGCTATAATGCGTTTTACTATTTGATTGCCTTATGAAGATGCCAAGTAACCGGTATCCGTTCATTGCTCGTGAAGCATGGCCATTCCTGTTTTTTGTTTTTGGTTTGGCTGTGCTAGCGCAATTTCTTATTGGCGCAAGTGCATCTATCGTTTTACTCCTTATCTTTGTTGTTTTTGTTTATCTGTTCCGTGATCCTACTCGCGAGATACCTTCCGAACCCTTAGCCGTTGTTAGTCCTGTTCATGGCGTGATTACTTTAATTGAAGAGGCTGAAGAAATTCATCCGCATGCAAAGACGATACGAGTACAGATTAATATGCGAGCTCATGATATCTATTCCTTACGTGGTCCAATTGAAGGCAAGGTCATGGAACAATGGTGTTCTTCTACAGATAAAAATGAATCACGTCGACATTTTGATTTTCATATCAAGTCGGATGAAGGTGATGACGTGGTTACGGCTATTCGTTTGCGAGATGTGATTCGTAAGTTTCATGTCTATATGCATTCTGGTGAACGCATAGGTCAAGGGCAACGCGGTGGCTATATTTATTTCGGTGGCCTTGTTGATGTGTTTTTACCAATTGAATCAAAAGTAAAAGTCGAAGTTGGGCAATATGTTGAGTCAGGTAGCAGCGTATTAGCGCATATCATTCATTCCAAAGCAGCTAGCGTAATTCAAGACGAAGATAACTAGTCGATATCACGATCGCTGATTTTAGTTTCATTTCTTTCAGTAAACCCCGTTCAAAGGTAAACTCCATGATATGTTTACTTTTTCTTACAAACTCATAAAGGCCTAAAGTGTGATGAAACGCAGACGTGGCATTTATCTATTACCGAATCTGTTTACCACAGGCGCATTGTTTGCTGGTTTCTATTCTATTATTGCGTCGATAAATCAGCACTTCGAAGCCGCTGCGATAGCCATTTTTGTTGCCATGATACTTGATGGTATGGATGGTCGAATTGCACGAATGACTAATACCCAAAGTGATTTTGGTATGCAATACGATAGTTTGTCAGACATGGTCTCATTTGGCATGGCACCAGCATTAGTCATGTATCAATGGGCCTTATTTGGAATGGGAAAGCTCGGTTGGTTAGCCGCTTTTGTTTTTACGGCGTCAGCCGCATTGAGACTATCACGCTTTAATACGCAAGCTGCAAGTCAGGACAAACGTTATTTTCAAGGTTTACCGAGTCCTGCGGCCGCTGCAGTTTTAGCCGGAATGATTTGGTGTGGGACAGTTTACAATTTGATTGATGAGACGACATCATTAGTTTTTTGTCTTCCGGTAACGGTTATCCTCGGCATCTTAATGGTGAGTAATGTTCGTTATCATAGTTTTAAGGAATTTGATCTCAAGGGACGAGTGCCCTTTATGGCTATTCTGGTAATTGTGCCAATATTTGTTTTGATTGCGATGGAACCACCATTAGTCTTATTTCTCTTGGCAGCAAGCTACGCTATTTCAGGGCCAATTTTGACTTTGCTTACTTTACGTAAACATCGAGAAGCTAGAAAAGCGCCCGAATCCTGATTTTCCTTGATACTGAACTAGGACAGTACTTGAATTATATTTAAATCAGTTTATATTCGCGTCTATGAACTCAAGCAACATCACAATCAATTCTTTTTCTACTGGCACTCAAGTTCAGCCAGCAGTACTGTCTCGCCTGCTATTCCTTCTGCCCTAAGGGGCTAATAATCGTTTTACACAATCAGGTTTTGTTATCGCGTTTATATAAATAAACGCTAATTTCACATTTGTATTGCTCAGGCTATCAACATAGACTGAGCGCGAGTATCGGAGTAAATAAAATGCAGGATAAATTAATTATATTTGACACGACTTTGCGTGATGGTGAGCAAAGTCCCGGCGCCTCAATGACGAAGGATGAAAAGATTCGTATTGCCAAGGCCTTGGAAAAATTGCGCGTCGATATTATCGAAGCGGGTTTCCCTATTGCCAGTCAGGGCGATTTTGAAGCGGTAAAAGCCGTGGCTGAAATTATCACTGAAAGTACCGTATGTGGTTTGGCGCGAGCACTTGATAAAGATATCGATCGAGCGGCTGAAGCACTTAAGCCAGCAAAATCATCACGGATTCACACGTTTTTAGCGACCTCACCTATACACATGCGCGAGAAATTACGTATGTCACCAGATCAGGTCGTTGAACATGCGGTGCATGCTGTAAAGCGTGCAAAAACTTATACCGATAATGTTGAGTTCTCACCGGAAGATGCTGGACGTTCTGACTTTGACTTTTTATGTCGAGTGATAGAAGCGACCATTGATGCGGGTGCAACAACTATTAATATTCCGGATACCGTTGGTTATAACTTACCGCAGTTCTTTGGTGAGTTGATTAAAAACTTAATCGAAAATATTCCCAATTCAGATAAGGCGATATTTTCTGTGCATTGTCATAACGATTTGGGTTTATCGGTGGGTAATTCATTAGCCGCAGTATTGAATGGTGCGCGACAGGTTGAATGTACCATTAACGGATTGGGTGAACGTGCAGGTAATGCTTCACTCGAAGAAGTCGTTATGAGCGTGCGAACTCGTCGAGATATTTTTACTTGTGATACTCGAATAGATACAACTCAGATCATGAATTGTTCACGATTGGTGTCGACAATCACTGGTTTTCCGGTGCAACCTAATAAAGCTATCGTTGGTGCCAATGCATTCGCTCATGAATCGGGTATACATCAAGATGGCGTATTAAAAAGCCGTGAGACTTACGAAATTATGCGTGCAGAAGATGTTGGCTGGAATGCCAATCGTATGGTCTTGGGAAAACATTCTGGTCGAAATGCCTTTCGTTCACGCTTGGAAGAATTAGGCGTTACTTTTGAAAAAGAAGAAGATTTGAATGATGCTTTTTCTCGTTTTAAAGATTTAGCGGATAAGAAGCATGAAATCTTTGATGATGATTTACAGGCGTTGGTCAGTGATGCACTTCAAGATAGTGCCAATGAAAAGATTAAACTTGTTTCAATTAAAGCATCAATCGAAACGGGTGAAACACCTAAAGCAGAAATAACGCTTTCTATAGACGGTGAAGAGAAACAAGCTAAAGCTGAAGGTGGCGGGCCAGTTGATGCAACCTTTAAAGCTATCGAAAGCATGGTGAATAGTGGTTGTGATTTGCAATTATATTCAGTTAATAACATAACCAATGGTACCGACTCTCAAGGTGAAGTAACCGTTCGTCTTGATAAAGGAGGTCGCATAGTTAATGGTTTAGGTTCAGATACAGATATTGTGGTTGCTTCTGCAAAAGCATATATCAGCGCGCTAAATAAAGTGTTGGATCCTTCTCAGAAGGCACACCCGCAGCTTTGAAATATAAAAGTTAATCATGCAAGCATACCAGCAACAATATCTAAAAGAGATGGGCATTGATGTCTGGGTAGATCGTCAGGCAGAACAAGTATTGAATGTCTCTGAAGATATAACTGCTAGTAATGTTTCTAAAGCTATTACTTCTGAAAGACAAATCCCTGAGCCGGCTCCCAAGTCGGTTCAGGTTTTTCCAGAAGCATTAGCAACATTAAAGAAAGAAGTATCAACTTGTGAGAAATGTGAATTACATACATCAAGAACACAAACTGTATTTGGTGTTGGTAATCCAGATGCAGACTGGTTAATTATTGGCGAAGCACCAGGTGCGGATGAAGATAGACAAGGAGAACCATTTGTTGGACGTGCTGGACAATTATTGAATTCGATGTTGTTGGCAATGGGTTTGAAAAGAGAGCAGGTATTCATTGCCAATATATTAAAGTGTCGGCCACCAGACAATCGAGATCCGAAGATCGGTGAAGTAATAGCTTGTGAATCATATTTAAGACAGCAGATCGATTTAATCAAACCAAAAATTATTTTAGCGGTTGGCCGTATAGCAGCACAAAATCTATTGAAGGTGGATACTCCAATTGGAAAAATGCGCGGTAATCAATATCAATATCCTGATAGTAAACTACCTGTGATCGTGACGTACCATCCAGCGTATCTATTACGTTCGCCAAGAGAAAAACGTAAGGTCTGGGAAGATCTTAAAATTGCAATGCGGCTTTATAAAAATATAGATGCATAAAGAGGTTGAATCATAGGATATGAGCGCTGTAATCAAACAAGATGAATTATATCTTCGACCTATGTCTGAAGAAGACTTGGTGTTTGTTGTGGCGAATGAAAATCGCGCTTATGAGTTTCCCTGGAGTGAGACTATCTTTCAGGATTGTTTGCATGTTGGTTATTGCAGTTGGGTACTTGAGTGTGATGGAAACATCATCGCTCATACCGTAATGTCAGTAGCAGCAGGTGAAGCACATATTCTAAATATCTGTGTGCATCCTGATTATCAGGGACAAGGTCTTGGCCGAAAGTTATTAGAGCACTTATTAGAGTTAGTATTGGATCATAATGTTGACATGATGTTTCTTGAAGTACGACCAACTAACTTTGGAGCAATCAAGTTGTATCTAGATGTTGGCTTTGATGAAATAGGTATGCGAAGAAATTATTATCCCGCAAAAATGGGGTGGGAAGATGCGTTGGTTTTTGCTAAAGCAGTGATAAAGGATTAAACGGATATATTCGCTCACTACGTCATACCCGCGCAGGCGGGTATCCAGTAAGTCGACGTGTAAATAAGATGGCATTGATAGATACCATATAATTAACAATCAAATGAATATGAATAATAAAGACGACTTCCCAACACTAGAATCATTTGTTGGCAACACACCGTTAGTAAGGTTACAACGCTTACCGGGTAAGACGAGTAATGTTGTGCTTGCCAAGCTTGAAGGAAACAACCCTGCAGGTTCGGTAAAAGATCGTCCTGCACTAAGCATGATTAAACATGCCGAAGCGCGCGGCGATATAAAACAGGGTGATACTTTAATCGAAGCCACTAGTGGTAATACCGGTATAGCATTAGCAATGGCCGCAGCAATACGTGGTTATAAAATGATATTAATCATGCCGGAAAGTATGAGTGTCGAACGTCGTGCAGTAATGAAAGCCTTTGGTGCGGAAATAGTTTTAACTTCTGCTGATGGCAGTATGGAAGAAGCCATCGATGTTTCTCGCGAAATGGAAGCCAAAGGTGAAGGCAAAGTATTAGATCAGTTTGGTAATCCCGATAATCCACGTGCGCATTATGAAGGTACCGGTCCGGAGATATGGCGTGATACTAATGGCAAGATTACACATTTTGTTAGTGCCATGGGTACGACGGGAACCATTATGGGTACATCGCGTTTTCTAAAAGAACAAAATCCGGATATTCAGATTGTTGGTGTTCAACCTATTGAGGGTGCAAAGATCCCGGGCATACGTCGTTGGCCGGAAGCATATATGCCAAAGATTTATGAACCTGCCCGTGTTGATCGAATTATGGATATGGGGCAAGAGCTCGCAGAAAAAACAACATTAGAACTCGGATCGAAAGAAGGCATCTTTGCCGGTATTTCATCCGGTGGTGCAATGGCAGCAGCATTGCAATTATCAGAAGAAGTTGAGAATGCAGTAATAGTCACAATCGTATGTGACCGTGGAGATCGGTATCTGTCAACGAATGTCTTTCCTGGATAGCTTCTTTTAAAAAACCATTAATGATATTTATGATTCAAGCAATAAAAAGAATAATTGTTTATATTATATTAATTATTTCGCTGATAATATTGATTCTTTTCTTTAGCGGATATATTTCAATTTATTCAAAAGAAAATTTTGAAAGAAGTTATTCTCAATTTCATAGTATTAATAAGAAAGATGAATATATTATTGCTGAAGAAGTCAATCAGGTGACATTCAATATATCTGAATACAAATATATTTTAGGAGATTTTCCGATTGGTGACAGTGAAGTTGATTTATCTTTAGTGGCGAATTTTAAATATTTTATAAATTTTTCTGAACTTACTCATGAACTATATGAAAGAACCTTAATTATAAATATACCTAAGTTATATTTATCAACTCCTGTAGCTATTAATACAGGATCTATTAAACAAAAAGGAGAAAGGTTTATGCTTGGGGCATCTCCTGAAAAGTTATATGAAAAATTACTTAGCCAAGTATCTGGAAAATTAAAAACTATTGGGGAGGCACAAAAGAATAATGTTAGAGATAAAGCGGCTCAATCAATGGCTGAAAATTTGAATGATTTTTTATCCAATAATAATAGTTCTGGCCATTACGATATTATAAAAGTGGTTTTTAATGATGATATGAAAGATGCTATCCGACTATATGAATTTAATAATAGCTTTTGCCCACAAAAGCTATGTAAATTTGAACTAGAATTTCTAGATGGAAAAACCATAGTAATAGAGTAAGTATTATAAATTATGAACATACTTGTATTTGATATTGAAACTGTACCGGACGTTGAGTCGGGTAAAAAATTATATAATCTTGAGGGTTTAAAAGCTGAAGATGCGGCTGAATTGATGTTTAGTCAGCGTCGTCAGGAAACTGATGGTAAGTCAGATTTCTTACGACATTACTTACATAGGATTGTTGCTATCTCTGTGGTATTAAAAACACAGGATAAACTCAGTGTTTGGTCTTTAGGTGATGTTGATTCGGATGAGAAAGAAATTATTCAACGTTTTTTTGAAGGTATAGAACGTTACACGCCGACGATTGTTTCGTGGAATGGTAGTGGCTTCGATTTACCGGTTCTGCATTATCGTTCGCTTTTACATAGCGTGGTAGCGCAGCGTTATTGGGAAAATGGTGAAGATGATCAGAGTTTTAAATGGAATAATTATTTATCACGCTTTCATAGTCGTCATACCGATTTAATGGATGTGATCGCGGGTTATATGCCTGGAACGAAAGCGCCTCTGGATCAAATTGCTACTTTACTTGGCTTTCCAGGAAAGATGGGTATGAGTGGTGATAAGGTTTGGGATACTTATGCGGCGGGTGATATAGAAGCGATACGTAATTATTGTGAGACCGATGTATTAAATACCTATCTGGTTTATTTACGCTATGAATTAATTCGTGGTCGATTAACCGATAAAGCTTATGAAGATGAATGTAATCAAGTTCGCGAAATGTTGAACGATGAAACTAAACCCCATCTAAAAGAATTCCTACAAACCTGGCAACAAGGCTAAATCGTACTATGGGCAGACGCCACCGTCGAAAAATCCCGCAAGGACTTTTCACTACTAACATTGAATCCTTATCGCACGAAGCTAGAGGTGTTGCTCATATTGATGGAAAGACCATCTTTGTCGAGAATGCTCTAGCGGGTGAACAAGTTGAGTTTAACTACGTTAATACACGTTCTAAATATGATGAAGGTGTCGCAGAAAATATTATTAACGCTAGCGAACAACGTACTGAACCGGGTTGCGAATACTTCGGTTATTGCGGTGGTTGCAGCTTGCAACATATGCATGCCGATGCGCAGTTAGAACATAAGCAAAGTGTCTTATTAGAACAGTTCACGCATCTTGGTAATGTAAATCCAAAAGAAGTGTTGCCGCCATTAAAAGGTCCTTTATTTGGCTATCGCCATAAAGCACGATTAGGTGTTAAGTACGTCATTAAAAAAGAAAGAGTCTTAGTGGGCTTTCGTGAAAAGCGTAGCCCGTTTATTGCTGATATAAAACATTGCGAAGTATTGCATCCTGATATTGGTTACAAAATATCTGACTTGCAGGCGTTAATCGAAACGATATCAATCAAAGATAAGATCCCACAAATAGAAGTTGCAGTTAGTGATAATGGCATTGCTTTGGTTATGCGACACCTTGAAGAATTTACTGAAGATGATCTGAGTAATCTAAAAGATTTTGAAGAACAACATAATTTCAAATTCTATTTACAACCCGGCGGTTATGACAGTGTCCATCGGTTAGCTAGCAGCAGTAATGATTGTGAACTGTTTTATAAGCTAGACGACCATGATATTAATATTTACTTTCAGCCGACTGACTTCACCCAGATCAATGTAGAGATTAATAAGCAGATGATCAATCTGGCGATAGAATTACTCGAAGTTGACAAAGAAGATAATATTCTGGATCTGTTCTGTGGCGTCGGTAATTTCACTTTGCCTATTGCACGAAAAGCGAAATCAGTAGTTGGTGTTGAAGGTGATGAAGGTTTAGTACAACGGGCAAAAAATAATGCTATAAAAAACAATATTGATAATGTTGAATTTTACGTGGCAGATTTAGCAGACTTTGACAAAGATTATGATTTCATGAAGAAGCCGTATGATAAAATATTATTAGACCCTGCACGCACAGGTGCAAAAGAAATTATCTCTGCCATTAATATGAAAAACATTAAACGTATTGTGTATGTTTCATGTAATCCCGCAACCCTTGCACGAGATGCCGGTATACTTGTTAATGAAAAAGGATTTAAACTAAAGAAAGCTGGAGTGATGGATATGTTTCCACATACTGCACATGTAGAGTCGATTGCAGTATTCACCAAATAACGATGCGAAAATATATAGTTAATTTATTATTTTTATGTATTTTACTTTTTATTAATGGTTGCGCTGATAGCAATAGAAGCAGCATAGCCTTTGGCTTAAATACCGCCCCCGTTACGCTCGATCCTCGGTTTTCTACTGACGCTGTTTCATATCGGATTACTCGTCTGCTATATAGAAGTATGATTGATTTCGATGATCAATACCAAGTGATTCCTGATCTGGCAACATGGCAACAATTATCATTGAATCATTATCGTTTTACTTTAGGTAATGAAGGACGTGTATTCCATGATGGTTCGCGATTGACTGCGAAAGATGTCAAAGCGACTTATGAATCAGTATTGGAACAATCTAATGCCTCACCGCATCGAAGTTCGGTACTAATGATCGAACAGATTAATGTTATTGATGATGATGTCGTCGATTTTAAATTATCTCATGAGGATCCACTTTTTCCCGGGCGTATGGTCATAGGCATACTGCCTGAGAAACTAATTTCTAAGCAACATAGTTTTAATCGAAATCCTGTAGGTAGTGGTCCTATGAAACTACTAGATTGGCAAGATGATACGCGATTAAGTTTATTGCGACTTCGTGACAAGCAAACTATAGAGTTCATTACTTTAAAAGATCCGACTGTACGAGTTCTTAAATTATTAAGAGGTGAGATTGATTTAGTACAGGGCGACTTACCACCGGAAATAGTTAAATGGTTGGATGGAAGAGATTCTATTGATGTCAGAAGAAAACATGGTAGTACTTTTAGCTATATAGGTTTTAATTTAAAAGATCCGTTTACTGGAAATATTTTAATTCGGAAAGCGATTGCTCATGCAATTGATCGTGAAGCGATAATTAAATATGTTATGCGCGCATCAGCTCGAAAAGCAGAAACATTATTGCCGCCGGATCATTGGGCGGGAAATGCAAAGTTAATCGGTCATAAGTATGATCCCGAAAAGTCTAAGGCCTTATTAAAAAAGGCGGGTTACAGTTTAGAGGTGCCATTGAAATTAACCTATAAAACTTCAAATAATCCGTTTCGTTTGCGACTTGCGACTATTATTCAGGATCAACTAAAATCTGTGGGTATAGAAGTCGATATACGTAGTTATGATTGGGGGACATTTTATGGCGATATTAAATCGGGTCGCTTTCAGATGTATAGCTTGTCCTGGGTCGGTTTAAAAATGCCGGATATATTTCGTTATATATTTCATAGTAGCGCGGTACCTCCCAATGGTGCTAATCGAGGACGCTTTGCTGATAAGCAAGTAGACGCTATAATTGAACTAGCTGAAGTAGAAGTGTCATTAATAAAGCAGGCTGAATATTATCGCGAGTTACAGCAGCTTTTATATGATAGTTTGCCTACTATTCCATTATGGTATGAAGATAATGTTCTGGCGATACGAAAAGATATTAAAGGTTATGAACTTAGCGCGGATGGAAATTTCGACTCGCTAGTATCTATAACAAAAATAAAGAACAAGGGACATTAAATCTAGTTCGTCATGCCCGCGTACGACTACATGGATGTAGTCGGTAAAGCGAAGCAGGAGCCAGAGCCGAGGCGGGTATCCAGTAAGTCACAGATTAGTACGATGACATCATTCACTGGATTCCTGCCTGCGCGGCAACGACGTGTTTATGGGACAGCATGAAAATAATATGAATATTCAAATATCAATTTCACATCAAACTTTAACGCTGTTTGATAATGATACGCAGCTTAAACACTATTCCATCTCTACTGCTAAGAATGGTCTGGGTGAAAATATGGACAGTGAATGCACACCTTATGGCTCGCATATTATTTCTGAAAAAATCGGATCGGGCGCTGAAGTAAATTCGGTCTTTGTTGGTAGAGTCGCCACGGGTGAAATTTACCAGTCGGCATTACGTGAACTGCATCCACAACGCGACTGGATATTAACGCGCATACTTTGGCTAAGTGGTACCGAAGAAGGTAGGAATAAAGGCCATAAAGATGGCCGCGAAGAAAATGTTAGCGTTGATAGCCATGATCGTTATATTTATTTACACGGCACACCCGAGGATATCGCCATGGGACAACCCGGTTCGAGAGGCTGCATACGCATGCGAAACAAAGACATTATAGAATTATTTGATTTGATAGAAGTAGGAACGGAGTTAGTAATTAATGACGACTGAGGAACAAGATTCACAACAACTGGCAACACCTCATGAACGCATTGGTGGTGATGAAGCTTTAAAAAAATTAGTTACTTTGTTTTATGACAATATGGAAAGTTTGCCTGAAGCAAAGTTGATTCGTGATTTACATCCTAAGGATATGCGTAGTGCGCGAGAAAAATTGTATATGTTTCTTAGCGGTTGGATGGGAGGGCCCGATCGATATATTGCTGCTTTTGGTCATCCGCGCTTACGTGCCAGACACTTACCTTTTCCGATAGGAATAGAAGAACGCGATCAATGGTTAATGTGTATGCAGAAAGCTTTGGATGAAATGGATATTAATACCATGTTTAAAGAACAACTAATGTCATCATTTATACAGACAACGAATCATATGATGAACCAAGAATCAGGTTGAACAAGTATTAATTTAAATTAGCCATGTCTTTATCTGACACAGCAGTTACTAATAATTTTTCAGAAAGTTTATTAAGTTGTTTTTGAACTCTTTGATCTTGTTTTTTGAAACACAAACCGATCAAACCGAAGTCTTTCCATACGACCAGTGCTTCTAGAATAATACTGGTATTATCATCCTGAATAAGGATTTTACAGTCTTGCTTCGGTTGCATTTCAACATCAGTAGGTTCAACAATTTGCATTCCATTACCTGAGATATTTCTCATTTTGGTAATATATTCCTGATCATCAATATAGGTGGTTATATCAAGATCAGCATAGATACGACCGTTATTTCGACGGTTATCGTTATTACGTTTTTTATTACGTCTGTCTCTCATTTTTTTACCCTCTTTCGATAGCTTATATATCGGCGAGGGTGAAATTTTCTTAATACTTTTATTTAGTTACTGAAATATATAGAATTTTCGGAAGAATAGCTGGGCTTATGCCCAGCTATTGTATTTGTTTAAGGGAGGCTAAAAGGGATAGTCGTTAGTTGAGGATTTAAGCCTTGGTATCTGGTTCCATGAAGCACCATTTAACCGTGGGAACTTGTTTTTGAATTTCCTCTTCCAGTTCATTAATTTGTTTGACGGCTTCTTCAATACTTAAACCGGCTTTCATCTTAAGTTTTGCTGCCAACATTATGTCTGCGCCAAATTGCATGGTAATGGAATTTAGTAGTTTTTCTATGCTGTCATCTTTCTCGATTATGGTATCAATCAATACGACCAATTCAGGTTCAGCCGAACGTCCAACGATTAAGGATTTAATGCGCCAGGCAATAAATATAGAAATAAAGATCAAGATTATACCAATACAAATCGAACCAATGGCATCATACATCGGGTTGCCGGTAATCCAGGCGATTGATACAAAGATGAATGCCATAGCCAAACCAATAATGGCGGCAGTGTCTTCGCCAAGTATGACAACAAGCTCCGCATTTCGAGTATTCTTAAACCAGTTCCAAAATGATTTTTCCTTTCTAATCTTTTTTATTTCTTTCAGAGCGCCAAGTAGGCTAAAACCTTCCAGAATGATACCGAGAGCAAGCACGAGCAGCGCGATCCAGATTTGATTGAGTTCTTCAGTGGAATGCAATTTATGCCAGCCTTCGTAAACTGAAAATAAACCACCCATGCTAAATAACATAATAGCAACGATGAAACTCCAGAAATAAGTCACTTTGCCATAACCTAGTGGATGTTTGTCATCCGCTGGTTTTTCTGCCTGTTTCATGCCGATAAATAATAGAATTTGATTGCCACAATCAGCAAAGGAGTGAATTGCTTCTGCCAACATGCTGCCAGAACCGGTATAAACAGCGGCACCGGATTTTGCTATAGCAATACCGAGATTGGCTATAAATGCGTAAAGAATTGCTTTTACTGTGCCACCATGAGCTGATCCAGACATACTCCCTCCCGTTTACAGCTAGTACGCCCGACTACTCTTCGTCGCCTAAGCGCCTACTGTCGGTAAAAACAAACTAATAGTGCTCATTTACAAACTTGTAAACTTCGCTTTTTCGTCAATTTTTGCCTCGATTAGTCTTCGTTCGTAACGCTGTAAAGATTTTAATTGAATTTATTGTCAACCGAATCATAACTCAGGCGTTAAGACGGGTGTACAGAAAATAAACCCTCTTTTGGAGATTAAATATGAAAAGTGTAACGAATAATAAATTAGCTATTTTAACAGTAGCAATATTAGGTTTAAGCCTTAGTTTTTCCGCTTATTCGGCAGATGATGTCGATAGAGAAGCAAGACGTGCAGAAATAAAAGCTAAATTTGATGTCGATGGTGACGGGACGCTAAACGAAACAGAACGCCAGGCTGCCAGAGAAGCACACAAACAACGAAGAATGGAACGTATCGATACCGATGGCGATGGTACTATCAGTGACAAGGAACGTTCAACGGCTAAGGAGAAACATCGAGCAAAAATGATTGAACGTTTTGATGCTGATGGTGATGGCGAATTGAGTGAGGCGGAACGCTCAGTCGCTAAAGAAAAACACAGAGAAAAGAGGCTTAAACGTTTTGATACAGATGGCGACGGTGAACTTAGTGACACTGAACGCCAGGCTGCGAAAGAAGCCCGTGGTAAATTTCGCGAACGTCGGGAAAGCAATCGTGATAATGAACGAAATTCAGATGTTGCACGGAGTAGATAATAATAAATTATCGATTGATAATAACGTAGCCGGATTATTTATCCGGCTACGTTAATGTTTAGAATGAAATACATTAACTCAACAAACCTTAGTAAAGGAGATAGACACTGCAATCTCATCGTGAAATGGATGCCTTTCTTGCCAGTGTTGAAAAGCGAGCTTTTCGTATGGCTGAAATAGCGACAGGCAATAGGGATGAAGCTTTGGATATCCTGCAAGATGCTATGTTTAAACTGGTAGAGAAGTATGCAGATCGAGATACGAAGGAATGGGGCCCATTATTTACGACCATATTACAAAGTCGTATCAAAGACTGGTATCGACGCAATCAGGTGCGAAATCGCTTTCGTAGTTGGTTTAGTCATAAAGATGATGAACAGGAAGATCCAATACAGCAAGCAAAAGATGAAAAAGCAAGAACCCCAGAACAATTGTTACAATCAGACAGGCGTATTGATGAACTGGATTTGGCAATGCATGCTCTGCCGCTACGCCAACAACAGGCTTTTTTATTAAGGATCTGGGAAGGGTATAGTGTTGAAGAAACAGCAAAAGCGATGAAATGTTCAGCAGGAAGTGTGAAAACACATTATTCACGTGCAGTACATACTTTACGTGACAAACTCGGTGATCATTGGGAATAAATTGTTAGGAATATAATGCAGAGACAAGATTGATCATGACTAAACACAACGAAGATAAATTTGAATCGAATATCAGGCAAGGTCTGGATGAAGCTGTCGACACGCTTGATGCAAATACACTTTCTAGGATCCGCCAGATTCGTACGCAAGCTGTAGAGAAAGAAAAAATAAAAACTGAAGGTCTTCAGCTTAATTGGTTATTTAATAAACAAGGGCTTTTTGTCGGTGGCTTGGCAACAGCCTGTGTCATGGTGCTTGCCATGATGCTCCTATTTAATTCACCAACATCAATACAAACAATACCTGAAGAGGATATAGAATTAATTTCTTCCTCGGATAATCTGGAGTTTTTTGAAGATCTGGAATTTTATGAATGGCTCGAAGAAGATGCTTTACCGAGCTAAACATGAAATTTGGAACATGGTTTATATTTTTAATTTTATTAATAAGTTATTCATTTGCAGAAGAGCAAATGAATACGGAAGAAATACCTTCGATAGCCTTTCTTGAATTTCTTGGAGAATGGGAAACAGAACAGGGTGAATGGATTGACTATGTGGAATTAGAGAATGAAGAACCAGAAAACGAAGAATTAGAAAAATTAATAGAATCAACAAGCGACTCTAAAATCGATAATGAAAACTAGATTGTTAACATTACTGTTATTATTTTTTATTCCTTTAGCGGCAGTATTGGCTGAAGAGGGTATTGCGTGGGATACATTGTCAACAGAAGAACAAAGCTTATTAAATGATTTCAAGGATAGCTGGAATGAATTACCTACGCAACGTCAACAACGTTTACAAAAAGGTGCTGGTCGATGGGGGAAGATGACAGATGAACAACGCCGAAAAGCCAGGAAACGTATGGAACGTTGGAAAACAATGGATGATGAACAAAAGAAAAAAATTAAAGAACGCTTTGAGCATTTTAAAGATCTAACTCCGGAGCAACAACAACATATTAGAAAACGACAACAGTGGTTTAAAAATTTACCAGAAGATAAACGTAAGGAACTACGTCAGCGTTATCAAAATATGTCCGATGAAGAGAAAAAGAGTTTTCGTCAAAGGATGAAGGTCAGGCACAAAAAAATGAAACAACGTATGAAGGACATGTCTCCAGAACAGCGTAAAACATTCAGAGAGCGACTACAGAACATGAGTCCAGAAGAACGTCGTCGTTTCATGCATCAACGAAAACAAAATAAGGATTTAGAGAAAGCATCAGGCTCAGTTGACAGAGTGACAGAATAAATATTTGACTAGTAGATACTAATATAAGAATTTCGTTATTTCAGATATGACTAAAAAATATAATGGTAAACTTCTACGAGCCGCAAAAGAGGGTGACTCTGTTCGAATACATGCTGCACTTAACGCTGGAGCAGATATTAATACGACGGACATGAGTGGTTGGACGCCCTTGTTCTACGCGGCAATTCTTGGGAATCAACAAGCTGTTTCCGTATTGATTGCTGCGGGTGCCAAAATAGAGCTAGAGGATAAAGTAGGTATAACAGCGGCTGAGCTAGCAGGTGAGACTTGTCGTTCAATGGTTGAATAAAACGTAAATCCTATTCACGTTCATTAACTTTACGTTTGCTAAATTATTATTTATTCGCGTTGATTAGCTGTTTTGCAAATTTCTTTATTTGCTCATCATAAAGTGCGAGTTCTCCTCCAGTCTTGATAGTGGCTAATGCTATTCGTGCAAGTAGCAACAAGAGCAATAGATCAACGACCCAGGCGATGAAATAAGAAAGTCGAATTCCATTGCCATTAATTTTTGTATTTGCATTCACGTTCTCTTCTGCATCGGCAGTGACTTCATCCTCACCTAATAAACTCTCTTGTATGGGATCGATGCTTTTATCGATGTTCGACCCTGCCTCAATAGCTGTAGCCATGCGTTCAATATTTGTTGGGTCTTTATAAAGTGCCAAAGCTTCGCTAAAAACTTGTATTGCTATCCAGAGACCGATAAACAATAACAAGAGTCCGCAAATGCGAACAACGATACTAAGTACATCTTTGCTAGTTTCATTTAGTGATTGCATAGCGGGTGTGGTTATTTTTGCCTCTTCCTCATTATTATTATCGAATTTATACATATTTATTTCCCTAGTACTCTATCAGTTTATCCTTTGCTGTTATCATTATTGTAGCCTTATATTAGGTAATAGTTAAAATCGATCTATAAATTAATGAATAAGCTCATATTGTGTTTCTGAATTATCTAATTAAACGTCTGTGTAGTGCAGTATTCGTTTTATTAGGCATAATTACGCTTGTCTTTTTATTGATACATCTTGTACCGGGTGATCCTATCGAAGTCATGCTGGGTGAGACCGCACGTCCGGCAGATAGAGAAGCATTACGTCATGCACTGGGGCTGGATTTACCGGTGTTGCAACAATGGTGGCAATATTTAACGGGAATAGCGCACTTTGATTTAGGTGTTTCGTTACATTCCAAACGAGCAGTGAGTCAGTTATTAGTTGAACGACTTCCGGCAACAGCCACCCTTAGTCTGGCAAGTATGATCATAGCTATTGTCATTGCATTACCTTTAGGAATACTAGCTGCCGTTTATAAAGATTCTATATGGGATCGATTGGCAATGATGACGGCAGTACTCGGTGTCTCTATCCCTAATTTTGTTATGGGTCCATTATTAATTTTAATCTTTGCTTTATGGCTAGGCTGGTTTCCTGTGAGTGGCAAAGATGGTTTTGCTTCATTAGTGCTCCCAGCGTTTACTTTAGGTTCGGCATTAGCGGCAATTCTTTCGCGTATGGTGCGTGCTACGATGTTGGAAGTTATACAAGAAGATTATATTCGTGCTGCGCGTGCACGAGGTTTATCTGAAATTCGCATATTAGGTTTGCATGCCTTACGTAATGCAGCATTGCCAGTGATTACTATTTTGGGAATGCAGTTCGGTGCGTTGTTAGCGGGAGCAATAATTACCGAAACTATCTTTGCATGGCCGGGAATAGGTCAACTGATGATCGAATCAATTCATTCCAGAGATTATCCTGTAGTTCAAGGTTGTGTTCTCTTAATAAGTTCTACTTATGTAATAGTGAATGTGTTGACTGATTTCATTTACACAATACTGGATCCGCGAGTGGAACTAGAATCATGAAATATAATTTTAGTATTCCATTATTTATTTTATTAACCTGGATATTACTGGCTATTTTTGCACCGGTTTTACCGTTTAACCCGGATCAAATATTTTTAAACAAAATTTTATTGCCCCCGAATTGGGAACAATGGCTTGGTTATGATGATTTGGGTCGTTCAATTAGTTCGCGTTTAATTATGGGTGCACGTACATCATTGAGCGTTGCCATTGTCGTTGTGACGATATCTTTTTTGGCAGGTACATTTTTAGGTTTGATAAGTGCGTGGTTAGGTGGCTTTTGGGATAAGTGTTTAGTAATGATCATTGATTTGTTTATTGCCTTCCCTGGAATATTATTAGCTATTGCTTTAGCTGGATTACTCGGCCCAGGTTTGACCAATGCGGTAATAGCATTATCGATTGTCAGTTGGGTTGGTTTTGCGCGTTTGGCGCGAGTACAAACCTTGAGTAAGAAAAAATATGTTCACATAGATGCAGCACGAGCTTTAGGTACTCAGAATTTCCTTATTGCACAAAAGCATATTTTGCCTTTGATCATGACGCCATTAATTATAGAAGCGACCTTTTCCTTTGCGGGTGTTGTTATTGCTGAGGCAGGGTTATCATTTTTAGGCCTAGGTGTTCAGCCGCCAGTAGCATCATGGGGTAGTATGATCCGTGACGGAGGACAATATATGCTAGTTGCACCGCATATGGTATTAGCGCCAGGTTTTGCTATTCTTTCTTTGGTATTATGTATTAATTTATTAGGTGATAGGCTTAGAGATAAAATGGATATTAAAGAAATAAATAAAAATTAGCTTTTTATGAGTATTATAAAAATGTCTTTGGGTCCGATTATGTGTGACTTGCGTGGTTTTCAGCTTGAGTCTGATGAACGTGAGATGTTGTGTCATCCGCATGTCGGTGGTGTGATTTTATTTACGCGTAATTTTGAATCGGCTGAACAAATTGCAGCATTAACTAAATCAATTCATGAGTTACGTCAGCCACGTTTATTAATTGCCGTTGATCACGAAGGTGGACGTGTGCAACGTTTTCGCGAAGGCTTTAGTCGTCTACCTGCCTGTGCATTGATTAGTGAGTGTCGATCTAAGGAAGGTAATCCCATTAAAAAAGCTGAATCATTAGCGCAACAAGCCGGTTGGTTAATGGCGGCAGAATTATTAGCGGTCGGTGTTGATTTGAGTTTTGCACCGGTACTGGATGTTGGTGGCAAGATTAGTCAAGTTATAGGTGATCGTGCTTTTCATACTAATCCTGAACAAGTCTCCCGACTTGCACGTGCTTATATGAAGGGAATGAAAGAAGCCGGTATGGTCGCTGTCGGTAAGCATTTTCCTGGACATGGTTCTGTAGTCGAAGATTCACATGTTGCTATGCCTTACGATGATCGTTCATTTGCAGATATTAAAATGCATGATTTGATTCCTTTCGAAAGGATGATCCATGCAGGACTCCCTGCGTTAATGCCGGCACATGTTATATATTCTAAAGTAGATAAAAATCCAGCAGGTTTTTCTGAGTTTTGGCTGAAGAAAATATTAAGACAAGAGTTAGAATTTCAGGGGACAATCTTTAGTGATGACTTGAGTATGGTGGGTGCGGAAATGATGGGTACTTATCCAGAACGAGCCGAAGCAGCACTCAACGCAGGATGCGATATGGTTTTGGCATGTAACAATCAAGCAGGCGCAATGGAAATATTGGGTAAAGCAAATATTCCAGATAGTGTTGAATTACAGTCACGATTAATCAGGATGCATGGTAGTTTTGAAAGTACTTTGGACGAATTAAAGCAAACGGATTTGTGGAAACAACGATCGCAAGTTGTTATGAATATTGAAAAAGAACCTGAACTGGAGTTAGGAGCCTATGATTAAATCATGAATCGACATCTTGCGATTGAAACACCCTGCTTCTGCGTTATAAAACTTCGTAATAGTTCTGCTATTATGCGCGTTTCACACCTTGAACCTGAATGTTTTAACCAGCAATCTGTTCGACCCAGACATAATAAGAGATTCCTTCGCGATGATGCACCTGTATAAGGAAATTAATTTGAAATTAATTTTTGCTTTACTGCTTTGCTTGTTTGGCCTGGATGGTCTGCAAGCAAAGGAATTAATATCGCCTCAATGTGAGCCTTTAGTCGAAGCAAATGTAGTAATTGAAGATGTTCCTTATTCGCAAGGCTTGCTTTGGAGTATTTCTAAAAAAGGTAAGGAAACGAGTTATTTATTTGGCACCATACACGTGTCGGATAAAGATGTGACGACTTTGCCTAAAATAGTTAATAAAGCATTAGATGACTCAGAACAATTTGTAATGGAAGCTTTGCCAGATCAAGAGCAAATGACGGCATTTTCCAGAACGATGTTTTTTAATGATGGTCAATATTTATCAAATTTTGTCGATGCACCTGTTTATAAAGAAACAAAAAGAATTTTATCTGCTTATGGTTTAGGTTCCGATGCTGTTTCTGTGATGAGACCGTGGGCGGCTTTTTTATTAATGAACTATCCGCCAGATCAAGGTGAAGCTTTGGATTTGGTTCTATTGACGTTGGCGAAACAAAATGGTGCCAGTGTTGCTGGTTTGGAAACGTTAAAGGAACAAGGTGATATATTTAGTAATTTAAATTTATCAGAGCAAGTTAAATTACTGACCGATACAGTTTGTCATTATGAGATGGTTGAAGAAGATTTTACCGTGATGAAAGAATTTTATTTAAAACGTGATGTAGGTGGTTTATATCGTTATGCACAACGATACTCAATGAATGATAAACCTGTATATAAAAAGTTGATGAAAAAATTGATCGTTGATCGAAATCAGTCGATGGTCAATCGTATGCAAACGATGCTTGAAAAAGGTAGCGCTTTTATTGCTATCGGCGCAATGCACCTTGCTGGTAAAGAAGGTGTATTAGCGTTATTAGAGAAACAAGGTTACAGCGTATCAGCAATTTACTAGTAAAGTAGAACACGAATTATATTTTTAATATATCAAGGATAAGTAAATGACAGTGTCAGAAATTATGGATTCAGCATTAAGTTTCTTTGGTAAAGAAGCCTGGGTTGTTCAAGTATTCATAGTCGTACTTGTTACCGTTTTTTTTAACTGGATGCAAAAGCGAATATTGTCCAGAGTATTTAATAAGCTTCAACGAACCGGAACTTATTGGGATGACGCATTATTAGATGCAGTTCGTAAACCATTGACTTTTTTCATCTGGATTATTGGTCTCACTTTCGCAGCCGATATTGTTAAGAACGAAACCGATGCGGCCATTTTTGGTGCGATAGAACCGATCCGTGAGGTTGGTGTTATCTTTGTTTTAAGCTGGTTTATAGTACGGTTTATTTCTCGCGTTGAAAAAAACATTCTTGATAAAAAGAATAAAGCTGGGGAAGAGTTCGACAAAACGACCGCAGATGCTATTGCTAAATTGCTTCGCATTTCAGTGATCATTACCAGTGCCTTGGTTGTAATGCAGACACTTGGCTATAGTGTTTCTGGAGTATTAGCATTTGGCGGTATTGGTGGTATCGCGATTGGTTTTGCTGCAAGAGATCTATTGGCGAATTTCTTTGGTGGTTTGATGATTTATATGGATCGTCCGTTTGATGTTGGCGATTGGATACGGTCATCGGATCGTGAAATTGAAGGCACGGTAGAAAAGATCGGTTGGCGTTTAACGACAATACGAACCTTTAACAAAAGGCCCTTGTATGTGCCAAATGCGGTCTTTGCAAATATCGCTGTTGAGAACCCATCGCGCATGACGAATCGGCGTATCAAGGAAACAATTGGGATTCGTTATGATGATGTAAGCAAAATGAAAGACATTATTTCTGATGTTAAGAAAATGTTGAAAGAACATGATGAGATTGATGCTAATCAGACTTTGATTGTTAATTTTAATGAGTTTGCGCCCTCGTCACTGGATTTCTTTATCTATACATTTACCAAAACGACTAACTGGATTAAATTTCATGAGGTTAAGCAGGATGTATTATTGAAAGTCATTGGTATCGTCGAATCACATGGTGCTGAATGTGCTTTCCCAACATCGACTCTACATATTCCTCAAGAGGTTCAGTTATCAAACTCGTAAGCTTATGATTTTATGATCTTTAACAGCTAGCCATAAATTGAAACCGGATTAAATAGATTTCTAAAGATTGAGTGAAAAACGTCGATAAACTAGGGAAATAGAGGGACATTAAAACATCCCGAGGTTTTTAGATGTTAAAACGTTTTCACAATTTGTCTTTGAATCAGCAATTCTCCTTATTGCATACAACGACGGGACTGCTTGTCGCTGTATTTGCTGTACTTGTCTATCAATATTTTGCCAGTACGTTCAATGTAATAGTACATATTGGTCTATGGACAATGCTTTCAATCTCCGCTTATTTTATCAATAAATTCTTTGTCGCTTACTTAATTACACCGCTGGATCAGTTACATGACCATTTGTCTTTAATTGAGCAAGGTAATTTACAGCCTGAGTTTGCTCTACCATATGTGCTCGATGAAATAGCCGAGGCTGATATTTATCAACACAAGGAACAACAACGTATTGATGTCTATAAAGTTGCAAAGCAGTTTCAGGGATTATTTCAAAATATTTTTAAAATTAATAAAGATGCGACTGTTAAAGTAGGTGCCACTAATGTGCCTGAGTTATGGTCAGGTTCTGAACAGCTTTGTGGTAATAATGAATTGTTAGAAAAGTTTTCCAAAAAAGCGAATGTGCAAGTGACAATATTCTTGAAAATAGGATCTGAATTTATTCGAGTTGCAACAACCTTGAAAGATTCCGAAGGACAACGTGTTATCGGTTCGCCTTTGGGCATCTTTCATCCAGGCTATAGTTTATTGCTCGAAGGTCGCGATTATTTTGGACCAGCGCAACTATTTGGTAAAAATTATACAACGCAATATACCCCTGTGTCGGATGAAAATAACGAGGTCGTTGCTGTATTGTTTATTGGCATGGAGCCAGCAAAATCTGAAATAAAGAATCAGATAATTCGCATGGCAATAAAGTTAAATTCACTTATTTTAAAGTATGAAGGTTTGTTATCACGGGTAAAGAATTCAGCGCAACTGTCTAGTGAAAGTGTCGATGAATTATCTGCAAATATTGAGAAGACCTATCATCTTACCGAGAGTCAAAAAGTTAAAACTGATATGGCGGTGCAGATAATGGAGCAGATGCAAACACGCGCACAAGGTCTTTATGAAAATTCCATGCAGGCATCGAAACTGGCTGATGCTGCTGATGGTGAGTCTATGAGCAGCAAGCAAGTCATCGATATTGTTTTGCAGATGTTTCAACAGTTCTCAAGTCATATTGAACAAACTCATGCTGACGTTGAAAATCTGGTTCAGGATTGTGACAAGATGGGGGGTATTACCGAGGTTATCAATCAATTAACCGAACAAACAAATTTACTCGCATTAAATGCCGCCATCGAAGCTGCCCGAGCGGGTGAGGCAGTACGTGGATTTGCTGTTGTCGCGGATGAGGTACGTAGTCTCGCAACTCGGACCAGAGAATCTGCCAATGACATTATGCAGAACATTCAGGATGTGCAGACCAAGGCAAAGAACACGGCAGATATGATATCCAGACAAAAAGGTGAAGTCATTAAAGGTGTCGAACAGGCCAGTGTTGCCAGCGAAGCATTGACAGTAATCACAAATTCAGTACATGAGATAAAAGAATATAATAAGACAAATGCGGATTATTCATCTGAGCAGTCCGAATTAGTCGATGAAGTTAAGACAAGTACAGATTTAATCGCTGAACTTGTTGATCAGGTATTACAGGGAAACCATGATATCGAGGAATCGGCCAGAAAGATGTGCCAGATTTCCTTGCAATTAAATGCCATTACCAATCAGTTTCAGGTTGGCGCACTTTAAGAGAAGATAATCTCTGTTTTATTTCACATTTTCTAAACCAGAGCTTCCTTAACTAATCCGCACTTTGCCTGATGTCAGATAGGCTGTAATCTACACAGATGGAACGCCAATTCACAAAAATGCATGGTATCGGAAATGACTTCGTCGTTTTTGATACCTTTAAAGAATCATTATCTTTGTCACGAGAACAAGTCCGGCATATCGCCGATCGTCAATATGGCATTGGTTGCGATCAGGTTTTACTATTAGAACCGAGTGAAGGTGTGGCGGACGTGCGTTATCGCATTTTTAATACAGATGGCGGTGAAGTTATGCAATGTGGGAATGGTGCGCGTTGTGCGGCGGTTTATCTCAAAGAAAAAGGCTTGGTTACAAAAAATGAGATTATTGCCGAAACTGGCGCTGGCCAATTGATTTTGAATATCGAAAATGATGGATGCGTGACCGTGAATATGGGCGTGCCACAGTTCGAACCTGCCAAAATCCCACTACAAATTGACGAATATTCCGAGCAATATCGTCTTATTCTTGGGGAGAATGAGATCACATTTAGTGCGGTATCGATGGGGAATCCTCATGCTATTATTGTGATTGACGATATTGATACTGCTGCTGTGGATATTATTGGGCCTGAATTGCAAGAAAACGGCATTTTTCCGGAAAGTGTGAATGTGGGTTTTATGCAAATATTGAATCAACGGGCGTTCAAACTACGAGTTTATGAGCGTGGTTCAGGCGAAACGCTGGCTTGTGGTAGCGGAGCTTGTGCCGCGATGGTTATTGCTTGCCAGCAGGGGTATTTGGAAGGGACAATAGACGCAGAATTACGTGGTGGACATTTGACATTGCGTTGGGCAGGAGAGGGGGAACCGGTATTAATGGCCGGCCCTGCGACAACCGTATTTGAGGGGAAAATTGAGTTATGAGTGTACAGGAAGAAGAAAACCTGGAATCGAACACTATTACGGATGATATGGTTTCTGATTATTTGTGGAAAAATCAGGATTTTTTTAATGAGCATCCGGATATTCTTATTGAATTAAATATTCCGCATGAAAGCGGTGGCGCAGTTTCCTTGGTCGAAAGACAAGTGACTGTCTTGCGTGAACAAAATGAGCAAGCGCGTAAACGATTGCATGAGCTAATAGAAATTGCTCGACAAAATGAAGAGCTTGCTCGGCGCATGCATAAATTAGCGTTAACACTGATGGATGCAGATGAGCCCAAAGATATATTTAATACCCTGTATGAAAATCTGAAGAAAAATTTTCACGCTGATCGTGTTGTTGTGCGTTTGTTTGCCAACCCTTCTTTTATTGATACTTTTGCTACGGATGAATTTGCTGGTAAAGAAGTCACCGAGCAATCCTTATTCAGAAGTATTATTGATAAGCGTCTGCCATTGAGTGGGCGTATGAAACGTCAGCAACAAGTATTTTTATTTGGTGACGATGGTGATCAAATTGCGTCATCGGTTATGTTGCCTTTGCATGGTGATGGTTGGGGCGGAATACTGTCTATCGGTAGTTTTGATGCCGAACGTTTTCAGCCGGGCATGGGTGTTGAGTTACTTGCTAATCTGGGTGAAATACTCAGTTTTATTTTGAAACCCTGGGTTGAACAAGGGTAGTCGAGCATTCATAGTTGAAGAAGGCGATTTAAACTTTTATGCAGTCTTCCGAGACCTTATTGCTTGAGTCTTATATAAAGACATTACACCATCTTTCTGTACACACTCGACATGCCTATCAACGTGATCTTAATCATATGCAAAATTATTGCGATAAACATGATATTACCAAATGGTCTGAACTCGATGGTCGACAATTAAGAGGCTTTGTTGCCGAGCGTCATCGGCAGGGTATAGGTGGGCGTTCAATACAACGAAATCTTTCGGCTGTAAGATCGTTTTATCGTTATTTATTGAAAAACGAAAAAGTAAAAAATAATCCCGCTGAAGGTATTATTGCTCCCAAGTCCCCTCGCAAACTTCCCAATGTATTAGATGCGGATCAAACCGTTCAATTAGTAGAAATCAACGAGGAAGACACACTTGCTATAAGAGACAGAGCAATGCTGGAGTTAATTTATTCTTCAGGTTTACGTTTGGCAGAATTGATTAGCTTGAATTTGAACGATATAGATTATAATGACCGTATATTAACGGTTACCGGTAAAGGTAATAAAACGCGCATAGTTCCTGTCGGCAGTCATGCGATTAAAGCAATTAAGCGATGGCTAAAAGAGCGAAGCACAATGACGAGTGCCTCGGAACAGGCTTTATTTATCAGTAATCGGGGTAAACGTATTAGCCCGAGATCGGTACAAGATCGCTTAAAACAATGGGCGATTAAACAAGGTTTACCCGTGCACGTACACCCGCACATGTTACGGCATTCATTTGCCAGTCATCTCCTGGAATCTAGTGGCGATTTACGTGCCGTACAGGAATTACTTGGCCATGCCGATATCAGTACCACACAGGTCTATACACATCTGGATTTTCAGCATCTGGCCCAAGTTTATGACAAAACCCATCCTAGAGCTCATCGAAAGAAAACAGATTAATAGATTTACATCTGTACTTGAGATTGTCTAAAACATCCTAATAATAAGAATATTCTAAATTTGTTTTGCTTAAGCAAGCTCAGGTACAATTCGCTTCTCGATAAGGAGATAAACATTGGAACAATATAGAGGCACAACTATCTTATCTGTACGACGTAACGGCCATGTAGTCATTGGCGGTGATGGGCAGGTATCACTCGGTGATACGGTAATGAAAGGTAATGCGCGCAAGGTGCGACGTTTATTTAATGACGAAATTATCGCCGGTTTTGCCGGTGGCACAGCAGATGCATTTACCTTGTTCGAGCGTTTCGAAGCTAAATTGCAAAAACATCAGGGTAATCTGATGCGCTCAGCGGTTGAGTTGGCAAAAGATTGGCGTACAGACAGAATGTTACGTCGGCTTGAGGCGCTATTATGCATCGCCGATAAAACCACTTCGCTGATTATTTCAGGTAATGGTGACGTGATTGAGCCCGAAGATCATATTATGGCCATTGGTTCAGGTGGTAATTATGCAAAGTCTGCTGCACGAGCCTTATTGGATAATACTGACCTTAGTGCGCGTGAAATTGTAGAGAAAGGTTTGGGCATAGCTGCCGATATTTGTATCTATACGAATACTAATCTGACAATTCAGGAATTATCAGATAAAGATTAATAATACTTCTTCTTTTAAATACGTAATAACTGTAACGGAACAATCATGACAGAATTAACACCTCAGGCAATCGTTGCCGAACTAAATAAACATATCATTGGTCAAGATTCAGCTAAACGAGCAGTCGCTATCGCCTTACGTAATCGCTGGCGTCGGGCACAGGTTGATGAATCGATTCGTAATGAAATCACACCGAAAAATATTTTGATGATAGGGCCAACGGGCGTGGGTAAAACTGAGATTGCTCGCCGTTTGGCCAAACTCGCAAATGCACCGTTTATAAAAATAGAAGCCACCAAGTTTACTGAAGTCGGTTATGTCGGTCGTGATGTTGATTCAATTATTCGTGATCTTGCTGATATTGCCATTAAACAAACGCGTGAAATCGAAATGGAAAAAGTGCGTGAACAAGCAGATGAAGCAGCAATGGAAAGAGTGCTGGATATACTTTTGTCGCCTGCGCGTATGATGGGTGAAGAGGATCATGATGAAACATCGAGTATCAGTACGACGCGAGAAAAATTTAAACAAATGATACTTGAGGGAAAGTTTGATGATAAGGAAGTTGAAACAGAATTGAGCGCACCAAATATTGGTGTGGAAATTATGGCGCCACCGGGTATGGAAGAAATGACTAACCAATTGCAAGGCATGTTTCAAAACATGGGTAGCAGTAAAAAACAAACGCGCAAACTACTGGTTAAAGATGCAATGAAACTACTTGCAGAAGAAGAGGCGGCTAAACTGGTTAATGAAGATGAAATTAAAGCACGTGCAATTGATCTTGTTGAACAACACGGTATCGTTTTTCTCGATGAGCTTGATAAGGTAACACGTCGTTCTGAATCCAATGGTTCTGATGTTTCCCGCGAAGGTGTGCAACGTGATTTATTGCCTTTAGTTGAAGGTAGTACCGTTTCAACTAAATATGGCATGGTAAGAACCGATCATATTTTGTTCATAGCTTCAGGAGCATTTCATCTTGCCAAACCTTCGGATCTTATTCCGGAACTACAAGGTCGCTTACCCATTCGAGTTGAGTTAAATGCGTTAGTCGCTGCTGATTTTGTACGTATATTGACCGAGCCGGATGCCTCGTTAACTGAGCAATATACAGTGTTGATGAAAACTGAAGGTGTAGAAATCTCATTCACTGAAGATGGCGTTCTGCGAATTGCGGAAGTAGCCTGGCAGGTGAATGATAATACTGAAAATATAGGTGCACGCCGCTTGCATACAGTTATGGAACGCTTATTGGAAACCTTGTCTTTTGAAGCCTCAGAAAAGAAAGGCGAGTCCATTTCTATTGATGCCGAGTATGTTAATAGCCACTTAAATGAGTTAGCCGAAGACGAAGACCTAAGTCGCTACATCCTTTAGGCCATCTTCCAAAATGCTTCTTTTATGCGTGAGCCGCGTCAGCTCCGTACTCGAACCTTCATGTATTACTTATACATTGCGGTTCTCGGCTTTGGCTTCCTGCGTCGCTCTACCTCCTGCGTCCATGCAGTCGTGCGTGCGGTGCTTCGTTGCTCTCACAAAAAAGAATTCATTTTTGAAGGCACCCTAGTATTTCTTTATCTACTCTTCGTCCTATAAATTTTCTAAGACGAAGCGTAGAATAGCGTTAAAAACTATCTAGAAAACATATCCGTGTCAGAAAACGAACCATTTCCAATTGCCATTAATCTTCATCAAAAATCTCGCGTACTTGAGATTGAATATGATGATGGCGAGAAGTTTGAATTATCTTGTGAATACCTACGCGTGCACTCGCCTTCGGCTGAAGTAAAAGGACATGGCCCGGGACAGGAAGTATTACAAATAGGCAAAGAAAACGTGAATATCGAGAAAATCGAGCCTATTGGTAATTATGCAGTTCGTCTTATCTTTGATGATAAGCATGCAACTGGTTTGTATTCATGGGGATATTTATATGAACTGGGTATCGAACATAATAATAATTGGATTAAATATCTAGATGCCTTGAAACTCGCAGGTCACATTAGGCAAAGTAATGACTAATCAAACTACCGAAGACTTTGGCTATGAAAAAGTGGCGGCGGGTGAGAAAGTTCATCGCGTTGGCGAAGTTTTTAGTTCGGTAGCATCAGAATACGACTTGATGAATGACGTCATGTCATTTGGCGTGCATCGTCTTTGGAAACGCCAGGCAGTACATCTCTGTGCTATTAGAAAAAACTTCCATGTTCTGGATCTGGCTGGTGGAACAGGTGATATCGCCAGATTAATTCAAAAACAACTTGGTGATGATGGTCGCGTCACCTTATGTGATATCAATGCGAGTATGTTAACGGAAGGACGGGTTCGTTTTATAGATAAAGGCATTATAAAGAATGTTGATTATGTACAAGGCAATGCTGAAATCTTACCATTTGAAGACAATAGTTTCGATTGCATGACCATTGCTTTTGGTTTGCGTAATGTCACTGATAAAGATGCTGCCTTACGTTCCATGTACAGTAAGCTAAAATACGGTTCACAGTTGGTTATTCTCGAGTTTTCTAAAATTGTTATTCCAGTCTTGGGAAAAGTATACGACGAATATTCATTCAAATTGATTCCGATGTTTGGCAAAGCCATTGCCAATGATGAAGCAAGTTATCAATATTTGGTTGAATCAATTCGCATGCATCCGGATCAAGAAACTCTGTCATCGATGATGAGGAACGCAGGCTTTGAAAAAGTACAACACCATAACCTTTCAGGTGGCATTGTCGCCATTCATCGAGGCTATAAAATATGAGTGCTGCTGTCGAAAACAATACACCAGAGTGGTTGAAGCAAGTTGAAAAATTAATCAATAAGGCATTGAGCCTTGATGAGGAAACCTTGTGTTCACTAGGTAAACTTGAAGGAAAAATTATTGCCTTTGAATTCCTGAGTACTGATTTAACCATATTTTTATTTCCTTCTAATGATGGTCTGGTAATTCATTCTGCTTATGAAAACAAACCTGATGTTTTAATAAAAGGCACACCAGCAAATTTTATAATGATGATGACATCATCAAAGCGCAGCAATGGTAGCCTGCCAACAGATATGCAAATAATAGGGGATATTGGTCTTGCGCAGCGATTTCAGGAAGTCATGCAGAATATTGAAATTGATTTAGAAGAACCGCTGTCAAAATGGGTAGGTGATACTATGGCCTATCAAATCGGTAAGTTTGTTCGCGGTAGTCATCGTTTTGCAACAAATGCGGGTAAAACTTTAGCGATAGACATCAGTGAATATTTACGTTTTGAAATTAATATGTTGCCGGATGATTTGTTAGTCGAAGAATTTAGTAAAGATGTTGACCTGATTCGAGAAGATGTTGATCGTTTTGAAGCACGACTTAACAAGCTTGAATCAAACACAAAAATAAAAATCAAGGACGTTTAATCGATGAGACAATTTCTTCGTTTATTAACCATACAAAGAACATTCATTAAATATGGTCTTGATGAGTTTATTTTTGCAACTCATCTTTTTAGACCATTCCGTTTTGTTTTTTATCTGTTGCCGTGGAACTGGTTTGGTAGCAAGGTCAAAGGTTCAAGAGCCGTAAGGTTACGTTTGATGTTAGAAGAACTGGGGCCTATTTATGTCAAATTAGGTCAAATACTTTCTACGCGTCGTGATCTTGTTCCTGAAGATATCGTTAATGAATTTTCAAAATTACAGGATGATGTTGCGCCTTTCCCGGGAAGTATTGCGCGGAAAATTATTGAAGATGCATACGAATGTGAACTGGATGAAGTCTTTCTAGAATTTAATGAAACCCCACTCGCTTCAGCTTCAGTAGCACAAGTTCATCGCGCCACGCTTAAAGATGGCAGTGACTATATTATTAAAGTCCTGCGTCCCGATATTGAAATATTAATTAGACAAGATTTAAGCTTATTACAATTCCTTGCTGAGAAAGCAGAGAAGTATTATCCCAAAGGCAAGGCCTTACGTTTTACAGGAGTCGTTGAAGAGTTTGAAAAAACCTTGATGAATGAACTGGATTTTCAACGAGAAGCCGCTAATGCTTCGCAGTTACGTCGCAACTTTAAAGACGAAGATCGTTACTACGTTCCAGAAATTAACTGGAAGCTAACGCGTCGAAATGTATTGGCCATGGAACGCGTATCCGGTATATCCGTACGTGATCTTGATGCCTTGAAAGACGGTGGTATCGATCTAAAGTGGTTAGCAGAATATGGTGTTGAAGTATTTTTTACTCAAGTTTTCCGAGATAATTTTTTCCATGCGGATATGCACCCTGGAAATATTTTTGTTGGAGCAGGTGTCGGAGATAACCCAGTAACAGTAAAAGTAATCGACTTCGGTATCATGTGTTCATTAACTGAATTTGATCAACATTATCTTGCCGATAACTTTATAGCATTTCTAAATCGCGATTATCATCGAGTCGCAGCATTACATATAGAGTCTGGTTGGGTACCTAAAGGAACACGATTGGATGAACTTGAATCATCTATCCGTACTGTATGTGAGCCCTTGCTAGACAGACCCATACATGAAATATCTTTCGGTGAATTACTACAACGTTTATTCCAGATTGCTCGAAGTTTCAATATGGAAATCATGCCGCAACTCATTATGTTGCAAAAAACTATTATTAATATAGAAGGCATCGGTCGTTATCTTTACCCGGAACTGGATCTCTGGGAAACAGCACGACCACAATTGGAACGTTGGATGGGTGAACGTATTGGTGTCCGTGGTTTGTTAAAAGGCGCAAAAATTAATGTTCCAAAATTATTAGAACGTATGCCAGATTTACCAAACAAAGCGTTGGACGTCTTGGATATGTTGCGTGATGGTAAAATGGAAATGGAAAATAAATCCGAAGAGATACATCATCTACGTCAAGAGATGAAAGCCTATAATCAACGTACTGTTCTTGCTTTAGTTGGTTCAGGTTTCCTAATGTCGGCATCGATTATTTATGCATTAGATCATACGACACATGGGGTATTCTTTTCTGTACCGATTGTTTCGTGGTTGTTGGGATTTTCTGGAATGTTGATGTTGTATATTTCTTGGCAAGAGAAATAGTCGTTTAAATCTAATTTCTATTTCACATCGGTTTGGCTTTTATGCGAGTCACTTTTCTTTGCGTGGCCAAAGAAAACTAACGAAAAGAAAGGCCGCCCCGAATGTCTTGCCCTAGCGGGTACCCGAGTCGTTGTGTTATTTCAACGGCACGCGCATACGGACTCCTGTCCTAATGCGCTCTCGCTACATCCCTGTAGCTCAACCGATGAAATAACACAACGACTCGGCAAGCCATAAGGGGATTAAAGCTCTGAGCATATCGCTACTATAAACTGAGTATGCTAATCTTTAACTTCAACTCGAGGTAAGGGAAAGGAAATTATTATGCGATGGGACTTAATATTTTTACTTTTCGTGCCAGCACTTGCTTTTGCGGAATCTCACACCTATCGATGTAACCTAAAGTCCTACAACGACTGCTTGGAGTTTACCATAAGCGACCCAAGGCTCATGAAGCCAGTGATCATTGGTGCAAATGGTAGTAATCCGCTAAAGAAAATTGCGACGCTAGTTACACCAGACCGCGAAATCTTGATCCTTTTGGTCGAAGAACTTGGTGCGGGAGGCGCTCATCTTAATAACCTAATTGAGGAAAAAGATGGGTTTCGTGCCGTTCACCTCCGATAGTCTAACCCTGATCCAAAGGCAGGATTCTATGGAAGGTGTGATCCTTCATAAGCCGATAGAATTTGCTAAAAATTCACATAACAAGTTGCTCGAGCATCGTTCCGGCGCAAAAAGAAGTGACGCGCTATCAAGCGAAATAAAGATTATAAATAATTAAATAAAATATAATTAAATATCAAGCTTAAAGGGGGAAGAATAATGTCCGCACCCGAACTCTCAACTAAAACTCAAGTTTGTATTATCGGTGCTGGTCCCGCTGGTGTTATTGCGGCTTATCTTTTTTCCCTTCGAGGTGTTCCTGTTGTCTTACTAGAAGGTGAGAATAATTTTGATCGGGAGTTTCGTGGAGATACGTTTCATGCTTCTTCTTTAGAGGTGCTGGATCAACTTGGTTTTGCGGATGATGTAGTGAAATTATGCAATAGTAAGGTTGGTCAGTTAAATTTCAAAACTTCTGAATATTCGATTCAAGTTGCAGATTTTGCTGGTATGAAAAGTAAATTTCCCTTTGTTGGTATTATTCCGCAAGTAAAGTTTTTGAATTATATGGTTAGAAAGGCAGGTGCATTACCCGATTTTAATATCATCATGAGAGCCAAAGTTAAAGAGCTTAAGCAGGTTAATGGAAAGAATTCTGGTGTTAAGTATAAAAAAGATGGTGAAGAGTTTGAGGTAGATAGTTTGTTAACCATTGGTGCTGATGGGCGTGGTTCTACGGCGCGGCGTTTGGCAAATATTAAGCTGGGTAAGACTTCGCCACCTATGGATGTGCTTTGGTTTCGCGTTGCTATCCCGAAAGATGCAGAATTACAAGAATCAGTCGATATCCGAGTTGGTTCAGGTTCTATGGTGGTAATGGTGAATCGTGGTGATTATATTCAATGTGGTTACATCATTATGAAAGGGTCTTATAAGGAATTAAGAAATGAAGGTATTGAACATTTTCAAAATGAAATAATTAGTTTAGCTCCCGAGTTATCTAGTACTATTTTTGGGGTTAGTGACTGGAAGCAGTGTGCAATATTATCTGTGGTTACGGGTAGTGTTGAAAAATGGTATCAGGAGGGTTTGTTATTAATCGGTGATGCTGCACATATTATGTCGCCGGTTGGTGGTGTTGGGATTAATTATGCTATTCAGGATGCGGTGGCTACGGTTAATATTCTTGCTGATGCTATTAAAGAAGAACGTTTGAGTACGGATGATTTAGCCAAGGTACAAAGTCGACGTGAGCCTGCGGTTAAGTTTATTCAAGGCTTTCAATTGTTCGCACAGAAACGAATTATTTCTAGCGCACTTAAATCAGATAAACCCTTTAGCCCACCATTGCCATTAAGAATTGTTTCTAAAATTTCTTTTATGAGAAAGCGTATCGCGAAATTTTTGGCTTATGGGAAATGTCCTGAAAGAGTAGAAGGTTTATAAGTCAATTATATTATTTACTTATCTAACTAATCCTTTTTCTACTTCATCTCTTTTTTCTTTGCCTTCAAGAGATTCTATTAAAGTTAAGGCAAAGTCCATTGCTGTACCGGGCCCACGTGATGTAATGACTTTGCCATCTGTGACTACAGCATCATTACTAATTTCTGTATTCTTTGCTTCATCAAGAAAGCCGGGATAGCTGGTTGCTTTTTTATTATCGAGTATGCCGGCATTAGCTAGTACTTTAGGTGCGGCGCATATTGCAGCAGTAAATTTTCCGCTGTTTTTCATTTTGATTAATATGTGTTTAATGCGTTGATCATTGCCAAGATGATCTGCGCCGGGCAAACCGCCGGGCAGGATGATCATATCGTAATCATCTTTAAGAGCAGTATCTAAATCAGTATCAGCAATGATAACGACTCCGCGACTTGCCGTGATGTTTTGTGAATCAAGTCCAGCAGTAATGACTTCTATTTGCGCACGTCTTAACAGGTCTATAATTGTAACTGCTTCGAGTTCTTCACATCCCTGCGCTAGCGGTACGAGTACCTTGTGCATTTGCTTTTCCTGTCGCTCTATTTTTTAATAATGTTTTTATACCTATAAACTTAACACCGTATTTATTAACATCTTGTAACATTTCTATAGTGCTGACATGCGGGTGGCCAATGCCTAATGCGGAGCCGTGGCGTTTTGCATGTTTTACCAATTCCATAAATTGCTTGCGGATATAGGCACGGTTTTGTTTGTGATCTAGAAAGATATCGCGAGTTAAATAAGGCACGTTACTTTCCTTTGCCAATCTGGCAGCGACGCTTTCTTGGCCGGTTAAACTATCGATATAAAAAACTGGCCATTGGATTTTAATATTTCCATTAACCATTGCATGTGTCCGGGGTGGCGGGTTAATAAGCTGCCCATGTGATTGTCCAGACCAATTAAATTGGGTACAGCACGCATATTAATATGCAGGGTTTCTAAAAATTCTTCTCGCGTCATATTTAGTGTTAAAGCACCTGGGCCAAGAAATTTATTTTTATCCATCGCTTGCATGGGTTGGTGTAATAAAACTTCTTTGCCGTATTGCAGGGCAATACGAGACATTTTATCGGTATGTGGTGCGTGAGGTAATATTGCGTAGGCGACTGGGCCAGGTAAAGCTAATGCACGTAAATCTTCTTTGGATTTATATCCAAGGTCATCAATAAGAATAGATATAGTTGGTTTGTATATTGGTTCTGAATAAGCAGGAGTAGAAAATATAACGCTAGCCAACAATAGCAAATAAAAAATAAATATATTTTTAGAATCAGGCATGTGCATAGGTCTTAACTCATCCTACTTTTTTCATATGAATTACTAAGCCTTTTAATACATTTAATGCTTCATAAAGTTGATAGTCAGTTTCAGCAAGTGATGGTTTATTCTCTTTCTTCTGATCCTGGTTTTTATCTAAATCGGCATCCTCATCGTTAGACACTCCTTCCTCGGTTTCACTTTCTTTATTGCCGTTGCCTAAATGGCCACTTAAATCAGCTTCTTTGATTCGCATGGGATTAGTATTTTTTTCCGCATTAACACGAATGTTCTCGATAATGATATCAGGTTCTATACCTAATGCCTGAATAGAACGTCCCGATGGCGTGAAATAACGTGCAGTTGTTAATTTCAAGGCGGCATTGTCATTCATAGGTAGAATGGTTTGTACCGAGCCTTTGCCGAAAGTGCGTTCTCCCATAATAATTGCACGATCATGATCTTGTAATGCACCGGCAACAATTTCAGATGCAGAAGCGGAGCCACCATTAACAAGAACTATAAGCGGTGCATCTTTTAAAATGTCTGATGGTTTTGCATTAAACTTTAATTTTGAATCCTGAATACGACCTTCGGTATAAACAATCAAACCATTGTCGAGAAATAAATCTGAAACTCCTACTGCGGCATTAAGAATGCCACCAGGATTATTTCTTAAGTCGAGAATTAAACCACTTAAGCTATTTTTATTTTTTTCTTTAAGTTTATCCAGAGACCTGCGTAAATCTTCAGCTGTATGCGTCTGAAAACTTGAGATACGGACGTAACCAAAACCGGGCTCCAGTATTTCGCTGATTATGCTTTTTGCCGTAATAATCGCGCGGGTAAGTGTGATCTCTAACGGGGCTTCTTCGCCTTCTCTAAGAATAGTCAGGATTATATCTGTTCCCGGTTTGCCGCGCATGAGATCAACAGCTTCATTAAGTGACATACCTTTTACAGTTTTGCTATCTAGACGAATGATTAAATCTCCGGCTTCGATTCCAGATTCTTCTGCTGGTGTGCCATCAATAGGTGAGATTACTTTTATGAAACCATCTTCCATACCGACTTCGATACCAAGCCCACCAAACTCTCCCGATGTACCTTCTTGCAAATCTTTATAAGATTCCCTATCAAGATAAGTTGAATGAGGGTCGAGTCCTTGCAACATTCCCCGAATAGCATCTTCTAATAGTTGTCTATCATCAACGCTTTCAACATAGTCATGTTTAATCTTTGCGAATACTTCAGTGAAGGTACGTATTTCTTCAAGGGGTAGAGACTGCAAGTCAGTATTTTCTTCGGTGTTTGCTGTAACAACTGAAACCGAGAAAATCGATAGCAAGAAAGTGATTATCAAACCTTTTATTTTATACATCCTCTACTCCATTCAATCGGATATTTATCTTTATATTTATAAAGTAACTCTATGACTCTATTTACATTTTGTCTAAGCATACTCGTGCCTTACTACACCTGACAAGTTATTTGGTCTATGACACGTTTAAATAATAGTGATAGTGGGACGCATACACGGATGTATGCGGTAGAGTCGCGTTGGCAACGAAGACCGAACCGTCACCAATGTCTATTTCTTGCACCATCGTGATGGGTTTAGCGGTTCAGCCCCTTTTCTGATTTCAAAATAAAGTGCGGTATCACTTTGTCCACCACTATCGCCAACAGTTGCAATTTTTTCGCCTGCGAGTACCCAATCACCGGTGTTTTTGATTAAGTTCTGATTGTGACCGTAGAGACTCATATAACCATCGCCATGATCAATAATGATTAATAGCCCCATATTGCGAAACCAGTCTGCAAATACAATCTTGCCAGTACTAATCGATTTTACACTGGTACCGGTTTCACCATCGATGAGTACGCCTTGCCATTTCAAGTTACCGCCTTTTTTGCTGGCACCAAATCTTTTTAATAGCTTTCCCTTTGTTGGCCAGTTTAATTTTCCTTTTAGTGTATTGAAGGGCGGCATGTCTTCGAACATTTCAACGGTAACGTCTTGTTCTAGACCCTGAAAAAGTTTTCCAAGTTCGCGTTCATTTTCTTGAAGGGTAAGTAGTTCGACGCCTTGCTCTTTTATATCTTTATGTAAGCGTACAATGATGTCGCGTCTAGTTGCACGGTATTGGTGAAAATCCTGAAGTTTGGTTTCATTTTTTGCTTTTAGTATTTCAAGTTTCGTTGTTTGATCAACAATCGAAGATTGTATTTGATCAATGTTAGCTAATGTTTGTTGCGTCTGTCCGATACGTTCTGAACGTGCTTTATTATGGTAATCATAATAAGCAAGTGCGCGACCGACCAATGCAGGATCTTCCTGATTGAGTAATAGTTTTATATAGTCGTTACGACCCATACGATAAGCTGAACGAATCTGATGAGTTAATTTTTCTTTTTCCTGTTCGAGTACGGCCTTATGTTCTGCTTGTTCAAACTTTAATTCTTCTAACGCAGCATTTTTCTTTGATATGTTTAATTCGAAGTCATGCAGGCGGGTTAATGTTTGCGCAGTTGAAATTTCATTCTCGCGCAATTCTTTTTGTAACTTTTCAGCTTCATCACGCGCACCTTTAATTCGGGTTTCAACATCTTTTATGCGGTTGCGGAGATCTTTTAGTTCGGAAGCTTTTTCTGATTTGGCTTCATCATCAGCTATCGCATAAGAGATAAAAGAGAAGGAAAGTAAAAGGTAACAACTGAGGTGTGCAATTATTTTAGAAAATTGAAACATGGTTGAATTACTTAATCAGAGGTTCCTTGGTTTCTTCCTCGTCTGTTAATCGTAACAGTGAAGTTCCGGTCATTTCTTCTGGTTGCTCTATATCCATAATGCGTAACAGTGTCGGAGAAATATCAGATAATGATCCGGTGCCAGGAAGAAATTCTGCTGGTCGGCCAATGTAAATTAAGGGCACTAAATTATTAGTGTGTGCTGTATGTGCCTGGGATTTAATTTTTTCTGTTGTGTAGGCTTTTAGTTGTTCGGCATTACCATGATCGGCGGTGATGATAATTTCAGCACCTGCTTTTTGTGCGCATTTAACTACCCTGCCTAGGCATTTATCAATGGTTTCTATTGCTGAAATAGTAGCTTTGAAATTTCCCGTATGACCAACCATATCTGCATTAGCATAATTACAGATAATCGCATCGTACTTGCCACTATCGATAGCCTCGGTTAATCGCTCGGTAATTTCATTTGCACTCATTTCAGGTACATTGTCATAAGTATCAACATGAGGTGAGGGAACCAGCATATGATCTTCTCCTTCAAAAACACGCTCTTCTCCGCCATTAAAGAAAAATGTCACGTGAGCGTATTTTTCTGTTTCGGCAATGCGCAGTTGTTTTAAACCTAAGTCGGAAATATATTCACCAAACACATTTTTTAGTTTGACTGGTGGGAATGCGACGGGAAACTCATAGTTGGCTTTATACGATGTTAAGCTTACAAAAGCGGCTAGTTTAGGGATTTGTCCACGATCAAAGGCTTTGAATTCAGATTTGGTGAATGCGCGTGCCAATTGTCGGGCACGGTCTGCACGATAATTGGCAAAGACGACGATATCGCCATCATTAACAGTGACCGGTGGTTCGCCGGGTTTGGTGATAGCCGTCGGGCTAATAAATTCATCTGATTCTTCTCTAGCATAAGCTATGTCGACGGCAATAAAGGGATCAGTCAATTGATAATCTGCCTTGCCCTGACAAATAAGATCATAGGCACGCTTGGTTCTATCCCAATTTTTATTACGGTCCATCGCAAAATATCGACCAATTAAAGAAGCGAAACGGCCGACTCCCAGCTCTTTCATTTTTAATTGGGCTTTATGAATCGATTCCACTGCACTTTTTGGTGGCGTATCGCGTCCATCCAGAAAGGCATGGAGGTAGAGAGTTTTTACATTACATTTAGCCGCCAATTCCATTAATGCAAAAATATGGTCTTCATGGCTATGTACTCCACCGGGAGACAGCAAACCCAGGAGATGAACGGCTTTATTGTTTTCTGCTGCACTTTTGAAAGCCGCATTCAGGGTTTCATTATTATAAAAGCGGCCATCTTCCACCGCCCGAGTAATACGGGTGAATTCCTGATCAACGATTCGACCGGATCCGATATTCATATGACCGACTTCAGAATTACCCATTTGCGATGCAGGTAGCCCAACATCTATGCCTGATGCGCTTATCAGCGTATGTGGGTACTCATGCCAAATTTTATCCCAGGTTGGTTTGTGGGCAGAATATATGGCGTTATAGACGGTATTATCTGTATGCCCCCAGCCATCAAGGACAATTAATACGGTTGGTTTATGTGTCACTTGCATTGGAGATTCTGGTCTTCGTTCGAAAATTGGGCGGATTCAGGGGTAACGGTGGCGATTGCAATTTAATATGCAATATATGGTGACAGATGGGTTGGCTAATAATGAGTTGAGAACCCGTTAAAATTAAGTTTCAGTGTGGGCGAATTTTAGCATGAAAGTGAGCTGCTTATCTATTCTCATCTAGATATCCGCCAAATCAATATTTCAATTGAATTGTTTTTTCAGCGGTCGATATAACGTATCATTCGGCCTACTAACAATGTCAAACAGAAGAGATTATTGAATGGAACGACTTCCTGAATTTGTGGCTAATCACTTATTTTTATTTTCGCTATTATTATCCATTGTCATGCTATTGATATGGAATTTTTATGGTGACATATTGAGTGGTGTAAAGATGCTAAACCCTGACGAAGTAACACGCTTGATTAATCGCGAAGATGCTCAGGTTGTCGATATTCGAACACAAAAAGAATTTGAAGGTGGGCATATTATTGATGCAGTAAATATCAATGTTGATGAACTAGGTAATCAACTTGAAAAACTGAAAAAATATAAAGATAAGGGCGTAATCTTTTGTTGCGCCAGTGGTTCAGTTTCTATTAAAGAAATTCGTAAATTAATGAATGAAGGGTTTGAAAAAGCCTATTGTTTGAAAGGTGGTATTTTATCTTGGCAGAATGCGAATTTGCCCCTGACTAAATAAGAAATACAAAAGGCTCCAAATAATTAAAACGGCTAACAAAAGTAAATATCATGGCAAAGCAAGACGAAAATATAAAAGAACCTACTGATGCGCAATTTTCAATACAAAAGGTCTATGTAAAAGATCTTTCATTTGAAACACCAAATTCTCCAGATATTTTTAAAATGGAATGGAAGCCGGTAGTTGATATGCACATGACCAATGAGGCGACGCCGATAGGAGACGACCTTTATGATGTGGTGTTATCAATTACTTTAACCGTGAAACTGGAAGAAAAAACTGCCTATCTGGTAGAAATTAATCAGGCGGGTATTTTTTTGATAAAGAATATTCCGGAAGATGTGATTGAACGCATGCTGGCAACTGTTTGTGCCAACATACTGTTTCCATTTGCACGTGAAGCAGTTTCAGATACGGTTACCCGAGGTGGCTTTCCTCAACTTTTATTGTCTCCGGTTAATTTTGATGCTTTGTATGCGCAACAACAAACAAAGCAGCCTGATTCCAGTACGACACATTAAGTAAAAGGATATAACTTATGACGATACAGTCGGTATTAGTACTAGGCGCAGGTTCCTGGGGTACTGCACTGGCTTTGGCGTTAGCACGAAATAAGCATTCTGTTTATTTATGGGATATAGATTCAGAATTAATTAGTAATCTACAAACAGATAAATGTAATAAACGTTACATCCCTAACGTGACACTTCCTGAGAACCTTTTTCCGATAGCCTCTTTAGAAGATGCGCCCACTGATCTTAAGCTAGCGGTGAATGCCGTCCCTTGTCATGGCTTGCGTAGTAGCTTGTCTTTACTGAAATCATTTTCTGACATTCGTATTTGTGTTGCCAGTAAAGGTTTCGAACCTGACACACAAAAGTTTAATCATCAGGTCGTCGAAGAAGAACTTGGCGAAGCTAGCTTTGCTATATTGTCAGGGCCTTCATTTGCAAAAGAAGTTGCTGCAGGTTTGCCTACCGCAGTAACAATTGCTGCAAAAGATATTAACGTTGCTCAGAGCTTTTCTGATTTATTTCATGACGATGTATTCCGAACTTATACACATAGTGATTATATCGGCGTACAAATTGGCGGGGCAGTTAAGAATGTTATGGCAATAGCAGCAGGTATTGCTGATGGTTTAGGTTTTGGTACTAATGCACGTGCCGCTTTAGTTACTCGTGGTCTAAATGAAATTATGCGTTTAGGTCTAGCGATGGGCGCCAAACAAGAAACGTTTATGGGCTTGGCGGGTTTAGGTGATCTGGTTTTAACATGCACCGATAACCAGTCACGTAATCGTAGCCTCGGTTTATTATTAGCCGAAGGTTTATCAATACAAGAAGCCAGCGACAAAATTGGTCAAGCTATAGAAGGATTAAAAACAGCAAAAGAAGTCGCAACACTGGCAAAAAAATACGATATCGAAATGCCTATTACCGAACAGGTAAATAAAGTTCTACAGTCAGAATGTTCGCCACGTGATGCCGTGCAAAATCTATTGGCACGCGAAGCTAAAGCTGAGATGTAGTTCACAAATATTCTTGCGTATTACTATGCAGAACTCAGCCAAACAATTACTCGAACATTATTGCAAGGATGCAGACAATTCTGCCTTCAGTAAATTCTATCGAATTGAATCTCCTCGACTCTGGCAATTTTTAAGAAATAGAGGTTGCAGTGAAGATGGTGCCCTCGAGCTCCTATCCGAAGCCTTTCTAAAATTCATTCAGGTTGTTTGTAAGGATCTACGTTCACCAGTTGCCTTGTTGTATCGCATTGCAATTAATAGTCATATCGACAGTTATCGCCGTGATAAAGCTTCACCGATTGATCAGCTTGATATTGATATAGAACAACAGGCGGATCACAAAACTGAATTTCAAAATCGACAGGATTATATTGAAAGTTTGTTAAAAAAATTACCGCAAGATGAACAAAACCTGATGTTCATGCGTTACAGGGTTGGGCTAACGCATAAAGAGATTGCAAATATGATGGAATTACCTGAAGGCACAGTACGCAGGCAATGTGCTTCCATTATCAAAAAATTAAAACAACAATGGCAAGATGATGCCAATGGCACATAGATTTTCATTACCAACAGAAGCAGAAATGGAAAACCTGATCGTTCAGGTATACGAATCACTGCCTAATCCAGATAAATCTCGACTATCATTAATAGAAAGCAAACTATTACATAAAGCGAGAAAGAATAAAGATCAAAAAAATCTGAACAAAATGCCCTGGTGGATCGTTTTAATACTGGCAGGTGGTTTTGCAAGTGCAGCCTGGTGGGCAGGTGAACAATTGCCTGGTAGGCAAGATGAAGAAACTATCCTAAATGAACTACAGTCGGGTGATAAAATAATTAATAAATATCAGGATATGAATGAACAAGCTAAAAAATTAAAACAGAATGATGAACAAAGGGTTTATGAAAATAAAGACTCACCCATTATTTATCAAAGAGAAGTGTATTGAATGTGTTGTTCATTACTTTAAGAGTCTATATGGATAAATTATTAAACTTAAAAAAACTGGAATTAATTGTAGTTGCAATAGGTACATTGTCATTTGTATCTATTCCAATTTCGGTAAGTTATGTACAAATATATAAATCATAGGTTAGCAATGAGAGGATTTTACATACAGCAGGGTAAGACATGTCTACGTCATATGTATAATACTTTGACTGGCATGGTTCTATTTTTATTGGCGCCTGCTGTTATCGCTGCGGTCTGCGAGTTAACCGGTATAGATGAACTTTCGGGAATTTCAGGTAGCAGTGACAGCAACGTTATTGCAGTTGGTAAGTCAGGTGATATCGTGCACTTCGACGGCGCAGTCTGGGTTCAGGCGACTAGCCCTACGACGAAAGATTTGAAAGATGTGGTGGTGCTTGATACGAGTACTGCCTACGCTGTCGGTAAAAAGGATGGAAACGATGGTACAGTGATTGTATATAATGGCACCAGCTGGTCGTCGATCAATATTAACAACCTGAATGAAGATCTTGAAGCAGTCTGGGCCTATGATTCACCAAATGGTGTCGAGGTTTATGTCGTTGGCAAGTCCGGGGAAATGTACTGGTATGACGGTACCACCTGGAGAGACGTGGGTGACAACTCTGGCTCGTCGTCAGCTGGTACTGACATGAAAAATCTTTTTGGTGATAGCACATATCTTTATGCCATGGATAAAGACGGTCTTATCTATACCTATGATCGAAGTGCCGGAAGTTTTAATCCCGATAATAGTACCAATTGGGATACGATCACGACCTGTAATGGGATAGGTGATATGAGAGGTCTGTGGGGAGACGGCACGGATCTTTGGATAAATGATCATAGTGGCGAGATATATAAACTTGCTGTTGACGGTACCGGTTCATGCGATCTGCAGCATACAGCTTTAGAAAGTATTGATGCCTTATACGGTTACGAAAACGGCAGCAGCGGTGAGAACGAGATCTATGCCTCTGGCCACAGTGGTGGAGTGGCAAGTTCTACTGATTCGGGTACAAGCTGGACGGATAGTACTGATGGTACAGAAGATTTGGAGGATGTATGGGTCTCTGGTACGGGCAAAGCCTACTATGCAGGGAAGGATGGTACAGTCACCGATTGTGATGGTCCCACTCGCATGGAAACTGATGTGATTACCCTGAATGATACCTCTGTTACCCCCACTTTTACGTCGATATCATTCAAGCAGACTTATACGGTTGCACCATTGGTTTTTATCCTGCCCTCGAATGAGGGAGGGGATCCAAGCAGCATCAGGATACAGAATGTCACAACAACCGGTTTCCAGGTTGCCCAGGTGGAGCCGCAGAATCTGGATGGTGGACATCCGGCGATGACGGTGCATTACATGGCTATTGAGCCGGGTCTGCATACCTTGCCGGATGGTCGCCTTATTGAGGCGGGAACGCATACCACAACATCCGTTCAGCATGGTGCGGGTGTGCCCGGTGCAGAGGCATGGGATACGGTAAACTTCGCCACCACATTTCCCACTACGCCATCTGTTCTTGCCGGTATACAAGGCATGGTTAATGAAAGTAATAATCCTCCCTCAACAACCTCCATCCCGTGGCTGGTTCCTGCTGTTAGAAATGTGGGGACAGGTAGTGTGCAATTGGCATTAGGACGTGGCGAAGTGAATGATGGAGGTACTGTTGCTAGTAATGAAACCATTGGTTATGTGGCAATAGAAGGTAATGTGCAGGGGAGTTTTGCCTCCGGCAGCACAACGATTTTGTATGAGTCTATTGTCTCGGCGGATAATATTAATGGTTGGGATAATGAGAATTGTGCAGGGAATGTTGGGCAGGCAGTAAACTTTGTTAATTCATATATTCAGAATCCATTAGTCATGGGTAATATCTCGAGACATGATGGTGGGGATGGCGGTTGGATACGCCGCTGCCGTCTTACAGCAGCACTGGTTGGTGTGGCGGTGGATGAAGATCAATTTAGAGATACCGAGCGTAACCATACTGCTGAAGCGGCCAGCTTTCTCGTTTTTTCTGAGGAGTTCTGTTTACCCACGGCTTGTGCAGCTGCATCGGTTGATCATTACGCAATTAGTTATCCTTTGGGAACACCCGGCGTGACTTGTGAAGCATTGGCAGTACGAATAACAGCGCATGGGGATGCGACCGATCA
>DUBV01000006.1:0-357 GCA_012960105.1 Thiotrichaceae bacterium
GTACTTATGCCGTTTTCTTAGTAGAATTGGTGGTGAATTGTCCGGTTATATTCAATCCCCACCTAACAATGATAAACCGAGAAGTGAAGCGGTATTATTCCTTTTAGCGGGATGGCGGAATATCTGTTATCAGCTCGATTATCGGGCTGAAGTTCGTCATAATAAGGGTGTCAATTTTCCGGATTTTGGTGAGCTAACGCCTGTCCAAATAGACTATTTGATCAAGTGGTATACGCAGAAAGTGGCCCTATCAGACACTGGCTGGCGGCCAAACCCAATTTGTACAAGGGAGGAGCCACATTGCCAGAACTGTATTGTGCCTGATTGTGCGGGTAGAGAATTAAACTAATAATATAA
>DUBV01000006.1:457-855 GCA_012960105.1 Thiotrichaceae bacterium
AGATTTGAAAATGATAATGAAATACAAGATAGATTTAATAATGTTGTTCAATTTCTATTGGAAAATCACCATTACAATGAAAATTATCAACAATTTCATTTAGAAAAAACATTGTCTCCATATGATACACCAAAAACCAGACTTACAGCTGTGTTCATCAATGCGATGTTATCAAATCGAAGTAATATGGATATGGATGCAACAGCAATAATAGAATTTAAAAATAGAATAGAAGGATTAAATAATAATTTTTTATTAGCCGATTTTTTAAATCTTATAGTAGATGATAATGCTGAACCAACTATAATCAACGCTTATAATTATCTAAGAAACAATCGAGATTTTAATGGTGTAGGTCCTAAAAAGGCGGCATTATTTTTTAGAGATTTGTATATCGT
>DUBV01000006.1:873-6996 GCA_012960105.1 Thiotrichaceae bacterium
CAATAATAATGAAATTAATATTTTTTTTGATAATTTAATAAATAAAGATGATTTAATAATTCCTGTTGATAGGGTGATAGCAACCACCATCAATTATATATTTGATATTGAAGACCCTATATTTATTAACGAAGATCCCAATCACCGTTTTGATGATCTTAATATTGATTCAGTAAACCTTTATCCTGACAATCACATGATAATTGAAGAATTATGGTTTTGGGGATTTTTTTCATTTACTGGCGGAGGAATTATTGGCAGAGCACCAATAGTTAATAATAGTAAAATACATTCTGATTTAACTCTATTACGGCTATTTGAAAATGAAGAAATAACCTTTAATAATTTAGTAGATGATTGTAATGAGTTTCTTATGATAATTGGTGCTAATGGTTAAAGATTGGCTGGGGGTAGAGGATTCGAACCTCTACTGACGGAATCAGAGTCCAATTCCATGAATGTTTTACCACAGTATTATTGGCAATAATCTGCAATGGTCCTCAGAAACTAAACAAACACTATTAATGTGTAAAAGCATTGGAATTAATGAGTGGAATTTACCTAAAAGTTACCTAAATACTTAATAGTAAGATCTAATAATATATAACTTATTGATAAACTTGGCGCTCCCTAGGGGACTCGAACCCCTGTTTCCGCCGTGAGAGGGCAGCGTCCTAGGCCACTAGACGAAGGGAGCAATGGTGTTTGATCTACGCTATTATAGGAGTCTATAAGGTGTTCTCAATATATATTATTTTTAAATGACCGTTTCAGATAAATCCTCGAATATTACCAAGTTAAAGGTCGAGCCGACTATTATTCCGCGTGACCAGCATACCATTTCGCGTACTGCTATTAGCGATGCTGCTTTGAAAGTGTTGTATCGATTAAAGAATGCGGAATATAAAGCCTATCTCGTAGGCGGCGGTGTGCGGGATATTTTATTGGGACGAGAACCTAAAGATTTTGATGTAGTGACGGATGCGGAACCGGAGCAAATTCGAGAATTATTTCGTAATTGTCGTTTAATTGGCCGGCGCTTTCGGTTGGCGCATGTGCGTTTTGGTCCTGAGATAATTGAAGTCTCTACCTTTCGTGCACCACACCATGTCTCTGATCAGGGTGAGGGTCGTGTCGAAGATGGTCGAATTATTCGTGACAATGTTTATGGTGATATTGACGATGATGTCTGGCGACGTGACTTCACTGTGAATGCATTATTTTACAATATTAAAGACTTTTCGATTGTCGATTACGTCGGAGGTGTTAAAGATCTTGAAGAAGGCCAGTTAAAGTTAATTGGCGATCCCTCTCAGCGTTATGTTGAAGATCCTGTGCGTATGCTTCGTGCTGTTCGTTTCGCAGCCAAACTAGGATTGCGAATACATCCTGAAGCGGAGAAACCAATTAGCCAGCATGCAGAATTATTAAAAGAGATTCCGCCGGCACGATTGTTTGAAGAAATGTTGAAATTGTTTATGGGTGGCTGTGCATTAGAGACATTCGAAAAATTACGGCATTACAATTTATTTCAATATCTTTTTCCACAAACTGATCATTTGTTAGATTCGCATGAGAAGGATTATCCGCATGCATTCATTATGCAGGCTTTAAAGAATACTGATCTACGTTTGAGTGAAGGTAATACCGTTACGCCGGCTTTTTTAATAGCGGCATTCTTGTGGGAGCCAATGCGAACTGTCGCTGATGATCATATAGCAAATGGTTTGTCTGAAATGGAAGCGGTACAACTTGCTGGAGATACTATTATCTCAAGACAAATAGCGAGCCTTTCTATACCGAGACGTTTTACTCATATGGCACGTGACATATGGTCATTGCAAGTCAGATTGAAACGAATCAAGAAACGATCATTTCGCGTATTAATGCATCCAAAATTTCGTGCAGCGTATGACTTTTTATTACTACGTGCCGAAGCAGGTGAATCATTGGGTGAGTTAGTTGAATATTGGACTAAGGAACAATTGGCAGAACCCCTAATTGGACAAGAAAAAATAAAATCCGGCAATCATAAACCGCGTTCACGCAGCAGACCTCGAGGTCGTCGTAATAAACCTACTGATTCATGACTATTGTTTATATTGGCCTAGGCAGTAATCTAAGTAATACCCTAAACGGCCAAGCACAATCACCTTTGCAACATATAATTACTGCTATTCAATCGCTAGCTGAGATACAATCTACTCGTATGATAAGCGCATCTTCCTTGTATAAAAGTAAGCCAGTTGGCCCGCAAGATCAGGATGATTATATTAATGCTGTTGTTCAATTAGAAACTGAATTGGAACCTTTAGCATTGTTAGATAGTTTGCAGGCAATTGAGAATGAGCATGACCGTGTGCGTAAAAAGCATTGGGGGCCAAGAACATTGGATTTAGATATATTAATGTTTGGCGATGAAACAATTAAAAATGATCGCTTAAGCATTCCTCATGTGGAGATGGCGAACCGTTCTTTCGTGCTTGTACCGTTAGCTGAAATTAATTCTAGCTGTTCCATCCCCGGCAAGGGATTAGTTAGCGACTTGTTATTAGACATTGGTCAAGATGGAATGGTGATTTTGCAATGAGTAAAGACCATCCAGATTATATTGTGGTTGAAGGGCCAATTGGAGTTGGCAAAACTACCTTGGCTAAACGTTTGGCAAAGACATTTCATACCGAACTAATGTTGGAGCTTGCCGCAGAGAATCCTTTTTTACCGCGGTTTTATTCCGATCCAAAATCAGTTGCTTTACCCACACAGTTATCTTTTTTATTCCAACGCGCAAAGCAAATTGAATCATTGCTACAAACGGATATGTTTAAGCCGGTTCAAGTTTCTGATTTTTTAATTGAGAAGGATAAATTATTTGCATCAGTGACGTTAGATGATGATGAATTATCTTTATACAATCAGGTATATGAACGATTAACACTAGATGCTCCAGTGCCGGATCTAGTTATTTATTTGCAAGCGCCTATAGATACTTTGATGCAACGTATCATAGAACGAGGACATGATTATGAAAGGCCAATCAATCGTAGTTATGTAAAAAAAATATCAGAAGCGTATATTGATTTTTTTTATTACTACACTACCTCGCCGTTACTGATTGTAAATACCAATGACTTTGACCTGTCAGGTAATGATGGCGGATATGATTTATTGTTAGAGCACATTAAACGATTGCCCCCGGGCAAGCATTATTTTAACCCGAAAGAATCATGACCAAAAAAGTTACTGTCAGCACATTAAATCAGATGAAATTATCAGGTGAAAAAATTGCCTGTTTGACTTCCTATGATGCCAGCTTTGCCAAACTTCAAGATGACGCGGGTATTGATGCATTATTAATCGGTGATTCACTAGGGATGGTTCTTCATGGAAATAATACAACGGTCCATGTCACGATGGATGACATGATCTATCACACACGATTAGTCAGTCATGTTCGTCAAAAAGCACTTATCATTAGTGATATGCCGTATCAAAGTTATACATCACCTGATCAGGCAGTAAAAAATGCAGCGCGTCTCATCAATGAAGGTGGTGCTGATATGGTTAAACTGGAAGGTGGTAAAGAGATGTGTGAAGTTATTGCTGCCATTAAAAGAAATAATATTCCTGTTTGTGGTCATCTTGGTTTAACACCACAGTCATTTAAAACGAGTGACTTATTTAGAGTGCATGCTACCACCGATGAAACTGCCGAAAAATTAAAACAAGATGCCTTAGCAATTCAAGAAGCAGGTATAGATTGTTTGGTATTTGAGTGCATTCCTTCAAAAGTAGCAAAAGAAGTAACCGAAGTGCTGGATGTTCCTACAGTCGGTATTGGTGCAGGAGTAGATTGTGATGGTCAGGTATTGGTGTTGTACGACATGCTAGGAATTACAGGAAAAAAATTCAGGTTTTTAAAAAATTTCCTTGAAGGCAATGATTCCGTTTTAGATGCCGTCAAAGATTATATTAAACAAGTAAAAGATAAATCATATCCGTCAGCAGAACATTCATTCAAGTAATGGAACAGATCCGATCAATTAGGTCTTTGCGTGAGCAACTTGTTTCTGTTCGACGGTCAGGAAAAAAAATTGCCTTGGTTCCTACTATGGGCAATTTGCACGAAGGGCATTTATCTTTAGTAAAGCAAGTTCAGAAGTGCGCGGATTATGTTGTTGTCAGTATTTTTGTAAATCCAACTCAATTTGTCGAGGGTGAAGACTTTGGTAATTATCCTCGGACATTAGAATCTGATTTGATTAAGTTGGAAAATTTAAATGTTGATCTGGTCTTTATGCCCGATGGCAATGAAATTTATCCTGAAGGGAATAATGTCATTGCTGAAGTCACAGTGTCTGAACTGGAATCTATTTATTGTGGGGAATTTCGTCCAGGGCATTTCAAAGGTGTCGCGACGGTTGTTACTAAATTATTCAATATCGTGCAGCCGGATCTGGCGATATTTGGTAAAAAGGATTATCAACAGCTATTGGTTATTCGTAGTTTGGTTGAAAACTTGAACTTACCCATAGAAATTATGGGTTCGGCTACGATGAGAGAAGAAGATGGTTTGGCGATGAGTTCGAGAAACCAATATTTAACCGAGAGCGAACGTCAACAGGCACCTATACTATATAAATGTATTAGTGAGATGGCCTCTGCTATTAAGAATGGCGAGTCAGACTACGAAAAACTTGAAAAAGCTGCGGTTTCCTCGTTAAAAAAGGCCGGTTTCAAGCCAGAATACCTAAGTATTTGCGATTCTGAGACGTTAAAAGTAGCAAAGAACCAAAAAATAGTGATAATTGCGGCGGCATGGCTAGGAAAAGCACGCTTAATTGACAATATTGTGGTGTAAATCGTATGATTGACCCCTGCAACTTGTCAGGTAATATCCACATTTAATCTTAAAAGACTCATAGAATAATGGAAATAACGGTTTTAAAAGCAAAATTTCATCAAGCATGCGTTACGCATTCTGAACTTGAATATGATGGTTCTTGTGCCATAGATGGTGTTCTGCTCGATAAGGCGGGCATTCATGAATATGAGCAGATCGATATTTATAATATTACTAATGGTGAGCGTTTTACGACCTATGCTATTCGTGCGGAAGAAAGATCGCGCATAATTTCTGTAAATGGCGCAGCTGCACACAAAGCTAATCCAGGTGATCGCGTTATTATTTGTGCCTATGGCCGAATCAATGAAAATGAAATCACTAAGTTTAAACCCACTTTGGTTTATCTAGACGAAGAAAATAATATTACCCGCATTAAAGATCACATTCCGGTACAAGCTGCATAAAATTAGTGCCGTTGATGAAAGCCAATGAAATACACCTCATTGGCTTAGTCATGAAAACCTACCTGTCTTGTTGTGAACAAAGCCTGACCTTTGTTCGGGAATTATGTTTTGAGTAACAATAAACAAAAAACTGCTGGCGTAATTATCATTGGCAATGAAATATTGTCAGGACGTACGCAAGATCTTAATGTTTCCTACATTGGTAAAAATCTTGAGAAGCTAGGCATCGTTCTCACGGAAGTCATCGTCATTCCTGACATTGAAGAAACAATTATTGATAAAGTAAAAGCGTATTCTGAAAATTATGATTATGTATTTACGACGGGTGGCATAGGTCCAACACACGATGACATTACAACAGCATCTATTGCGAAAGCATTTGAAGTAAAATTGCTACGCAATCCAGAAGCCGTAGCCTGCATGGAACGTTACTACGATCCGGGAACAATGACCGAAGCCCGTTTGAAAATGGCAGATATTCCAGAAGGCGCATCATTAATAGAAAATTCCGTTAGTGGTGCTCCCGCTTTTCAAATTAATAATGTATTTGTCTTAGCCGGTGTTCCCGACATTATGCGCGCTATGTTTGATGCACTAATTAATAGACTTATTGGCGGCCCGCCGATATTAACCACAAGTGTTTGTACCAACTTAACCGAAAGTAAATTAGCTGAAGGCATGACTAAAATTCAGAATGAATGTGAAGAAGTCAGTCTAGGTAGTTATCCTTATTTCAAACGCGGTAAGCTAGGCGTGAATATTGTTTTACGTTCTATAGATAAAGCGCTGCTCTTGAAACAGGCAGAGTTAATC
>DUBV01000006.1:7187-7475 GCA_012960105.1 Thiotrichaceae bacterium
GTGGTGCTAAGTTGTGAGATATTGCCATTAGTTATGGTCTATTCCCCCACAATTCCCCCAAGAAATGACCTGTTTTAGGTTAATTTAAACGTCAGTTTGGTAGAGACGGTATAATGAACACCATGAATCCAAAACACCTCCTTTTATTTTGCCTAGTTCTAACAGCAGGCTATATGACTTCTGTTAACGCTGTGACCGATGCTGAACTAGAGGCATTGGAAAAACAGATAGAGCAACAAGAGGTGGAAGAAAAAAGACAAGCTGAAGAAGAAGCGAAAAGGATAGCCG
>DUBV01000006.1:7485-8412 GCA_012960105.1 Thiotrichaceae bacterium
AAAACAGGAAATTGAAAGCAGAAAAAAAGCGTTTTGCTGAGGAGAAAATAAAACGTAAGGCTGAAGAAAAAGTGGCAAAGGAAGCAGAAGAAAGAAGAATAAATGAGATAGTAGAGAAACGACTTGCCGAAGAGGAAATGAAACGAAAGCAAGTTTCAAAGAAGAAGGCTGAGGAGGAGAAAAAAGAAGAAGCTAGACTTGCAGAATTAGAACGACAACTTCAGGAAGATGTATTAGTAAATGATTGTTTAAAAATTATAGGTGTTTGGCGATGGAATGATCTTTCACGGACAACAACTAGATTTTATGAAGATGGTAAAGTGGTCTCGAGGAATCTTCTCAAATCAGAAGGAACTTGGGAGTGCATAGAACCTAAAAACCGTATTTTTACTTCTAATACATGGGGAAAAAAGAGGCAAATAAAAATGTCAGATGATGCTAAACAGCTTGAAAGTACTAATGCGTTCACAGGGTTAAAACTCATCGGCATTAAGATTTCGGATAATCCATTAGAAAAATAACCTCAGTTCAAAAAAACAATAACCCCATGAAATCAAAAACACCTCTTATTCTATTTTCAATTCTGCTGCTAACAGTCGGATATATGACCTCTGTAACTGCCGTAACCGATGCTGAATTGGAGGCACTTGAAAAACAGATAGAGCAACAGGAGGAGGAAGAAAAACAAAAGGTCGAGACTGAAAAGAAGAAAAGATTTGAGGCAGAAGCTAAACATATTGAAGAACAAAAAGGCAAGGTGAAAGCTGAGGTAAAAAGAAAAACAGATCTAGAAGAGAAACGTAAGGCCGAAGTAGAAACCAAGAAAAAAGTAGAAGAGGCTAGACTTGTTGAGATTGAGCAACGACGCAAAGAAACGGAAGAGAAAAAACGAGAAAAAGAAGAAAGTTATAATGAACATATAAAATT
>DUBV01000007.1:0-40432 GCA_012960105.1 Thiotrichaceae bacterium
AGTTAAGATATTCGACGGGCATAAGTGGTATTTGGATTTCTCCTTTTGGTGCCGTTACTGTTAGTGTAGCAGCGCCGTTTGGCGACGAACCTACCGATGAAATACAGAATTTCCAGTTTACCTTTGGAACAACATTTTAGTTATTTGGAGTTAAAGTTAATGAAAATATCGTTTAAATTATTAGTTTCAATTTTTTGTGTATTAGTTCTTTCTACACAAGCGTATGCAGAAGGGGAACTTAAAGTTGGTGCGGTTAAAGTCTTGCAAGTACTGGAAAAATCTCCGCAATATGTGATAGCGGGAAAAGCAATCGATAAAGAATTTGAACCTAGGGGCAAGGTACTAATTGCGGAACAAAAGAAAATAAAAGATCTGGCAGATAAATTAAATAAAGATCGTGCGATTATGTCCGAGTCAGAAATTACTAAACTAGAAAGAGATATTCTTGCTAAACGCCGTGATAATAAGCGCAATCAAGATGAGTACCGTGAAGATTTGAATTTTCGTCGTAATGAAGAGTTGGCAAAAATACAAAAAGTAATTTTTGAAGCCATACAACAGGTTTCTAAAGACAATAACTATGACCTTGTTTTGAGCGAAGGTGTTATCTATGCTAGTCCAAAAACTGACATGACAGAATTGGTTGTTGAGCATTTAAATAAATAAATTGATTGTGAGTTTCTCTGGGAATAGCTAAATAACTTACTAAATATCATAAGAGTAATGTTTCTATGGCAGTCACACTTGGAGAATTATCACAAATAAGTGGAACAAGATTGGAAGGCGATGCAGACTGTGAAATCAGTGCAGTTAATACGCTGGGATTAGCAAAAGCAGGTGAAATATCATTTTTATCTAATCGCCATTATGCTCAACAATTACCTCAGACAAATGCTTCAGCAGTCATTTTATCTGAGGATGATTTTAAAAACTGCCCGACTAATTCATTAGTCAGTGAAAATCCCTATTTAGCCTATGCTAAAATCGCAAACTATCTTTATCCAAAGGTTAAGCTATCGGATTATATTGATGAAAATTCAATAATTGGCTCAGACTGTAAAATAGATAAATCATCTTATATTTCTACAAATGTTGTTATTGGTAATAACGTTGTTATTGATGCTGGAGTTAGTATTGCGTCTGGATGTGTCATAGAAGACAACGTTATAATTGGTGAAAATACCAGATTATTTGCAAATACAACTTTGTGCCATAGTGTTGTTCTTGGAAAAAACGTGACGATTCATCCCGGTGTTGTTATTGGTGCGGATGGATTTGGTATGGCCCAAGAAAATGGACAATGGTTAAATATTCCTCAAATAGGCTCGGTTAAGATTGGTGATAATGTTGATGTCGGTGCGAACTCAAGTATAGATCGAGGTGCAATAGAAGATACAATTATTGCATCAGGTGTGAAAATTGATAATCAGGTTCAAATAGGACATAACGTTATTGTTGGTGAACATACGGCAATAGCTGGGTGTTCAGCAATTGCAGGAAGTACTATTGTAGGAAAACGATGTATGATCGGTGGTGCTGTTGCTATAAGCGGCCATATACAAATTGTTGATGATGTTATTATTACTGGAATGTCTGGAGTAGCAAATTCAATAAAATCTCCTGGTGTCTATTCGTCTGGTATTCCTGTTACTGAGAGTAAAATATGGAGAAGGAATATTATTCGATTTAAAAATCTGGATGCAATATTAAAGAAAATCATAATGGAAATGAAATAAAGGTAAAATTTATATGCAAGATGCTTCATCCATAATTGACGTTGAAAAAATAAAAGCCATTCTGCCTCATCGTTATCCTTTTTTATTAATTGACCGTGTACTCGAAGTTGTGGAAGGCAAGAGTCTTAAAGCATTAAAAAATGTAACGGTTAATGAACCATTTTTTCAAGGACATTTCCCAAATAAATCAGTCATGCCAGGTGTGCTTATTGTTGAAGCATTTGCTCAAGCTACGGCATTACTCGGCGCTCTTGGGTTAAATGAAAGTAGAAGCTCTAAGGATGAATTATATTATTTGGTAGGTATTGATAAAACGCGATTTAGAAAAACAGTAGGGCCAGGCGATCAATTAATTCTGGATATTGAGTTTATAACTGTAAAAAGAGGAATTTGGAAATTCAAAGCTACTGCTACTGTTGATTCAAAATTAGTGGCGTCTTCCGAACTATTAACAACTATTATGGAATGATTCCATGATAGATGCGACAGCTATTATCCATTCTGACGCGCATTTAGATTCAAATGTGCAAGTCGGTCCTTATTCAGTTATTGGTGCAGATGTAACAATTGAATCGGGAACAGTCATAAATTCTCATGTCGTTATAAATGGGCCAACTAAAATAGGTCCGAATAATAAGATATCTCATTTTTGTTCATTAGGTGGCGATCCTCAAGATAAAAAATATAAGGGAGAAAATGATTCCATACTGGAAATTGGATCAGACAATACGATTCGTGAGTATGTTTCCATTAATAGAGGAACAGGCGATGGCGGTGGTAAGACAGTAATCGGCGACAACAATTGGATCATGGCATACGTACATATTGCACACGATTGCATAGTTGGAAACAATACAATATTTGCTAATAATGCAACGTTAGCAGGCCATGTCAGAATTGATGATTTTGCTATTCTTGGAGGCTTTACTGGTGTTCACCAGTTTTGTCGCATTGGCAGCTATAGCTTTTCAGCAATTTCCTCAGTGATTGTCAAAGACGTTCCCCCCTATGTATTAGTCTCTGGAAATACAGCGAAACCCTCTGGACTTAATCGCGAAGGTTTAAAAAGACACGGTTTTGATTCAGATACGATTAATGTTTTACGCAAAGCGTATAAGGTAATTTATCGTGAAGGCCTCATTCTTAAAGATGCGCTTGATGTCTTGACTGAATTATCTGCTGACTCAGATAAAGTAGAGTTGATGCGTTCTTTTATAGCAGCATCAGAACGTGGAATTGTCAGGTAACTCCTCTTTCCAAAAACTAAATATAATTCAATGATACGTATAGGTCTTGTCGCAGGTGAAGCATCAGGTGACATGTTGGGCGCGGGATTAATCAATGAATTAAAAAAAACAACGGAAAACATTTCGATTGAAGGAATAGGTGGGGAGAAGCTTGCCGATACCGGCATGAAGATTCTGTTTCCCATGGAACGATTATCCGTTATGGGGTTTACCGAAGTCCTAGGCCGATATAGAGAGTTAAAAGGAATTCGTGATGATCTCATAGCCTATTTTATAAAGAACCCTCCTGATGTATTCATAGGTATCGATGCCCCAGACTTTAACCTAGGCTTAGAAAAAGAATTGCGGGAAGCCGGCATTAAAACCATTCATTATGTGAGTCCTTCTGTTTACGCCTGGCGCGAATACCGAGTAAAAAAAATTAAAAAAGCAGTAAATTTAGTTTTAAATCTTTTTCCCTTTGAATCAGAAATATACAATAAATACGATGTTGAAAATCGATATGTAGGTCATCCATTAGCCGATAAAATTAGTAATAAGATTGATGTGAATCGTGCAAGAAAAGAACTAAGTCTCCCAACTGATAAAATAGTCGTAGCACTCCTGCCGGGAAGTCGTGTAACAGAAATAAACAAAATTGCAGGGCCACTTATTAAAGCTGCCGAAATTTCAAAAAAAACAAACGATAGTCTTCATTTTGTAAGTAGTTTAATAAATGAAAAGTCTTTGAAGTGTTTCGAATATATAAAAAACAAGCTTGCCCCTGATTTAAAAATAGATGTGCATGTTGATAAAACTCATCAGGTAATGGAGGCTGCAGATATTATTTTACTTGCGTCGGGAACTGCAACACTCGAAGCAATGTTGTTTAAAAAACCAATGATTGTAGCTTACAAAATGTCTTGGCTTACATATATCATTGTAAAATTACTGGTAAAGATTCCCTATGCTTCTTTGCCAAATATATTAGCAGGGCGATTTATTGTTCCGGAATATTTACAGTCTAGATGTACTGCAAAAAAAATATCTTCCGAATTGAATGAATTTCTGAGTTCTTCGAGAAAATGTGAGCAAATGAAAACAGAGCTTTCGAAGCTAACAAAGCAACTTAAGATCGGTGCCGATGAGCATGCCGCAAAAGCAGTAATGGAATTGATAAATAATGAAAAAACTACCTGACTTATCTTTTCTAAATAGTATTGAATTATTGGCTGGCGTTGATGAAGTAGGAAGAGGCCCGTTAGCCGGAGCTGTGGTTGCTGCTGCAGTCATTCTCGATCCGGAACAACCTATAGCAGGCTTGAATGATTCTAAAAAAATAACTCAAAAAAATCGTGAACTATTATCAATAGAAATCAAGGAGAAATCCTTGGCATGGTCATTAGGTCGTGCGGAAGTAGAAGAAATTGATGAATTAAATATTCTTCATGCGAGTTTATTGGCCATGAAACGTGCTGTCGAATCATTGAATGTATTTCCAAAAATGGTTGTCGTTGACGGTCAATATACGCCAGACATAGAGCATGAAAAAATTGCAATCATTAAGGGCGACAGTTTAGTGCCGGCAATCAGCGCTGCATCAATTATTGCTAAAGTAGAACGTGATAATGAAATGATTAAGTTTGATGATATTTATCCCGGCTATGGTTTTGCATCGCATAAAGGCTATCCAACCAAGAAACATATTGAAGCATTAGCCGAGTTAGGCATAACAGACATTCACCGTCGAAGCTTTGCTCCTGTCGCTAAATATCTGTGATTTTAATAACATGAGTTTCGTTCATTTACATCTGCATACTGAATTCTCATTAATCGATGGGATGATGAAAATTAAACCCTTGGCAGCTAAGGCCGCGGAACTATCTATGCCGGCAATTGCAGTTACTGAACAACATCATACCTTTTCAGCAGTTAAATTTTATCGTGCAATGCAAAGCCAGGGTGTTAAGCCGTTAATAGGTTCTGAAATAAAGGTTGTAAAAAACAATTTAAATGAAGCCTTCAACATCATATTGCTTTGCCAGCATTTCGAAGGATATCAAAATTTATCCAGATTAATATCGAAAAGTTACATAGAAGGACAACACCGAGGCATTCCTTTTGTACAATATAAATGGTTAAAAGAAAACAATGAAGGTCTAATTGTTATTGATTGTGCTGATAATGGAAGCCTTTCAAATTTATTTGTACAACAAGATGAGTCGAAAGTTGAAAAAGAATTCGAAGATTGGTCTTCATTATTTTCAAATCGATATTATCTTGAATTACAGCGTATAGGTGCTAAAGGACAAAACAACCATATTAATCAGGCGATAAACTATTCTGAAAAATTTAATATTCCTGTCGTTGCTAGTAATAATGCTCGGTTTATTAATGAGGATGATTTTGAGGCGCATGAAGCACGTGTCTGTATTTATCAAGGCTACACACTGAATGATACTAGACGACCGAAGCAATATACTTCCCAGCAATACCTTCGTGCAGTTGAAGAAATGCAGGAATTATTTTCTGACATTCCTGAAGCACTGGAGAATACAGTAAAAATTGCACAGCGTTGCAATATAGAGTTTTGTTTAGGTGAGAATTTTTTACCACACTTTCCTGTTAATGAAAATGAAACAGAAGATCAACGCTTAATAGACGATGCAAAAATAGGCTTACAAAAAATAATTGATGATGATGAGAAAATTACAAAAGAAAATAGTAGTAAATATTTTTCAAGGTTAGATATTGAAATTGATGTTATTACTAAAATGGGTTTTTCTGGTTATTTTCTTATTGTTGCGGATTTTATTCGTTGGGCAAAAGAGAATGAGATCCCTGTTGGGCCTGGTCGTGGTTCTGGCGCAGGTTCACTAGTTGCTTATGCTCTGGATATTACTGAATTAGACCCACTTGAGTATGATCTTTTATTTGAACGTTTTTTAAATCCTGAACGTGTCTCTTTACCTGATTTTGATATTGATTTTTGCATGGATCGTCGAGATGAGGTCATCGAATATGTTGCTATAAAATATGGTCGCGATCATGTTTCGCAAATTATTACTTATGGCACTATGGCCGCTAAAGCTGTGATTAGAGATGTGGGGAGAGTATTAGGCTTTCCTTATGGCTTTGTCGATCAGTTAGCCAAGCTTATACCGTTTGATATAGGTATGACTCTGGATAAAGCCATGGACGAAGAGAAAGAACTCCTGCGACGTTATAACTCGGAAGAAGATGTTAAATCTCTTTTTGATCTGGCAAAAAAGCTTGAAGGATTATCTCGTAATGCTGGACGTCATGCGGGTGGACTAGTCATCGCACCAAAACCTTTATCTGATTATATGCCTTTATATTGTGAACAAGGATCACATGCAACGGTAACGCAATTTGATATGGGTGATGTTGAATCTATAGGCCTGGTTAAATTTGATTTTCTTGGATTAAGAACACTAACCATTATTGATTGGACATTACGAGATATTAATCGAATAAAAAAACTCCAGAATGAAGAAGAAATTAATATTCGTAAAATTCCATTAGACGACTCTGCTACTTATGCATTAATTCAACGCATGGATACGACGGCCGTATTTCAATTGGAATCGGACGGTATGAAAAAATTGGTAAGCCGTCTTAAGCCAGATGTGTTCGATGACCTTATTGCACTAGTTGCTTTATTTAGACCAGGACCTTTGCAATCAGGAATGGTTGATGATTTTGTCGAAAGAAAGCATGGTCGCGCACGCGTGACATATATGCACGATGAACTTGAACCTGCACTTAAACCAACATATGGCGTAATTCTTTATCAAGAACAAGTAATGCAAATTGCTCAGGTGTTAGCTGGTTTTACTCTAGGGGCTGCTGATTTATTACGTCGTGCAATGGGAAAGAAAAAACCGGAAGAAATGGCCAAGCAAAGGACGATCTTTGTTGAAGGCTCTGTCAATCGTGGTGTCGATGAAAGGCAAGCGAAAATGATTTTTGATTTAATGGAAAAATTTGCTGGATATGGATTTAATAAATCACATTCCGCTGCCTATGCACTTGTTGCTTATCAAACAGCTTGGTTAAAAGCACATTATCCCGCTGCATTCATGGCGGCAGTGCTATCTTCAGACATGGACAATACAGACAAAGTAGTAATGTTGTTCGAAGAAACTCGCCGGATGAAGATAGAAGTTATTCCGCCTTCAATCAATGCCAGTTTTTATAGCTTTACTGTTATCAATGAAAAAAGTATTCAGTATGGCTTAGGCGCACTTAAAGGTGTCGGTGCAGCAGCTATTGATAGCCTTATTGAAGAGCGGGAAGAGAATGGCCAGTATGAAAATTTATTCGACTTATGTAAACGAATAGATCTTAGAAAAGCAAATAAGAGAGTGCTAGATGCTCTTATAAAATCAGGTGCAATGGATTCACTTGGAGCGGGTCGAAGTACATTAAATGAAAACCTGATAAAAGCAACATCTCTAGCAGAACAGCATAATAAAGATATAGATAGTGGACAGAATGACATGTTTGGTCTTGAAGCCGCACCTAGTTCTAGTGATAAAGTTGATTCATCTTCTGTATATGATGTTGTTAAAGATTGGGATGATAAGCAACGTGTTATGTACGAAAAAGAGACTTTGGGCTTTTATCTATCAGGTCATCCGATCAATAGATACAAACAAGAACTCTCGCATATGACGCGGAAACTTTTTGGAATAAAAAAAGGCGATGTAAAAGTAGCCGGATATATTATGAGTATTCGTAAATCCGGTATGAGAGAAGAGTATGACGTTAAAATAGATGACAATACTTCTCGTAAAGTCGTTGTTGTAAAGTCAGATGATTATGAAAAATATAGACACTATTTAATTAAAGATCATTTAATAATAGTAAAAGGGAATGCCCGAAATGATGATTATTACGAAGGCGGCATTAAAATAATGGCAGAAAGTATCTTTTCTATCGATGATATTCGTAAGCCTGATAATCCTTTTAATCTTGTCAGTTCATTGAAATTAACTCTATATGAGTCAGAGATGAACAATGACATGATTAACAATATTAAAAGTATACTACTCAAATATAAGCATGATGTATCAAATGTAACAGTGAAATATGTTAAATCAGATGCTGTAGCTTTAGTACCGTTCGGCAAAGAATGGAATGTAAGAATTAGTGATGATTTGATAGATGAATTAATGAATATACTTGATATAAAACAAGTGGAAATCGAGTATAATAGTAAAGTTAAAGATAATAACTAATTGATTTAAATATGAATTTTCTTGATTTTGAGCAACCCATTGCTGAACTCGAAGCTAAAATTGAAGAACTACGTTATGTGGGTAATGATAAAAATATAAATATTAGCGAAGAGATTTCCAGACTAAAAAAACGCAGCCGTGAACTTACGGAGTCTATTTTCTCATCCTTGAGCCCGTGGCAAATTTCCCAGATTTCCAGGCATCAGCAACGTCCCTATACACAAGATTACATTGATCGGGTGTTTACCGACTTTGAAGAATTACACGGGGAAAGATATTTCGCTGATGATCCCGCTATTATTGCCGGTATAGCACGTCTAGATGATATGCCGGTTGCTGTAATTGGTCATCAAAAAGGCCGTGATACTAAAGACAGGATCATGCGTAATTATGGTATGCCTAAACCAGAGGGCTATCGTAAAGCAATGAGAATTATGCTGTTGGCGGAACGCTTTAATTTACCTGTTCTGACATTCATTGATACTCCGGGTGCTTATCCTGGCATTGATGCTGAAGAACGTGGTCAAGGTGAGGCAATTGCTAGAAATTTATTGGTAATGTCTGAGCTAAAAACACCTATTATTGCAACGGTAATAGGAGAAGGTGGTTCTGGTGGAGCATTGGCTATAGGTGTTGCCGATCGATTGCTAATGTTGCAGTACAGTACATATTCAGTCATTTCACCGGAAGGTTGTGCATCTATTCTTTGGAAAAGCGCTGATAAAGCTAAAGAAGCTGCTGAAATTATGGGGATTACTGCACCAAGATTAAATGAACTTGGATTGATTGACCGTATCGTTGATGAACCACTGGGTGGTGCTCATCGAGATTTTGATGAAATAGCTGAAAAACTAAAGCAGATCTTAATTGAAGAATTAACGCAGTTAAAAAATCTATCAACGGCAGAACTTGTCATTCAAAGACAAGAAAAGATAAGACAGTTTGGTGAATTTAAAGAAAATTAATTACATGGAAGTAATTATCGATTGTGCTCCCTGCATTTTCGACACTTCCGCCATTCATGGCGGACGTATGCCACTCAGGTGCAGTAAGTAGTCTAAGCATAAATATGCACGGTGGAATGCAACAGTAGGCACTTTAAGCGTATCCTGAATATCTATACCCATGTTGGAGATACCGCAGGCGAAGCGAATTTGTATCAGATATATGAAGAAAGCATCAACAACATTCCTCTGTAAAGATAGGTTCCTATCTGATTTAAATCAATTTTCTACGGCGGAGAAATTCTGGGTCGCTTGTAGTGGCGGTATGGATTCCTGCGTTCTATTACACCTTTTCTATTTAAACAAAAGTGTAATAAATCAGGATATTGAAGTACTTTATGTCAATCATGGTTTGCAGGAAGAAGCGAATGATTGGGCTGAATTTTGTGAAGAACAATGTAAGCAATACGGTCTTTATTTCAGACAGTTAAAGATAAATGAAGATTGTCCGAAAGGAGCGAGTATTGAAGCATGGGCTAGAGAAAAACGATATTCGCTGATTGAAGAAGTAATGAATAAAAATGATGTTTTTTTTACGGCGCATCATCAAGATGATCAAGTAGAAACATTTTTTCTTCAAGCATTAAGAGGAGCTGGGCCGCGAGGGCTGGCATCAATGCCTTCCATTAAAAAACGTGAAAATATTTTTCATGCCAGACCACTATTAAATTATTCTCGTGAAAAATTAAAATATTATGCTGAAGAAAATAAATTAATTTGGCAGCTTGATAAAAGTAATTCAGATTATCGTTATGATCGTAATTATTTCAGGCATAAAGTGATTCCAGTTATTGAAGAACGCTGGCCGGCCTATAGAGAAACGATTGCTCGATTAATTAAGCATCAAAATGAATCCAGGGTTTTGCTTGATGACTTAGGTTGCAGCGACATAAAGCTTGCGCAGTACAAAAACACGATGGCTCTCAATCTTGGTGTCGTTAAGAAATTGAGTTTAGAAAGGCAAAAGAACCTTATATTTTCATGGTTAAAGGAATTGAATTTAAAATATCCTGGCGCCAGGAATATGGAACAAATTATTTCGGATGTTATCTATTCTTCTACAGATAAAGCACCCTGTGTAAATTGGCTTGATGTAGAAGTAAGGAGGTATAAAAATATTTTATATGCTTCTAACGTAATGCTGCAACATGATGTAAGTACTGAGTATCAATGGAAACCTGATAATATTTTGAATGTTTTAAATGAAACACTCATTGCTAAGTCAGATCATGGCAAAGGAATTTCAAAACTGAAATCTAAAGGTGCAAATTTTGTTGTTAGGTATAGACAAGGAGGTGAGAAAATCCAGCCTGATCGTTCGTCACATTCGAAAACTGTGAAACAATTATTTCAAGAACAAGCTGTATTACCATGGTTTAGGGATAGAGTGCCGCTAATTTATATTAATGGAGAACTCGCTGTGATTCCCGGAATTTGTATAGATGCGCGTTACGTTGCAGAGAAAGATGAAGCCTCCTGGGATATTTGTTGGTCTGGTTATGAAAACGCCATTGATAATAATGAATAATATTTTCCACCTTGCTCAACAGTGTCTCACAGAATCAAATCTGGATAAAAAAATATTACTTTCGTTAAACGCGAAAAAAATAATATTGGATAGAAAAATTAGCTTTGATTTATTTAATGTCGATCTTGAATCATTAAAACCAGGCCGACCAGAAAAACCAGTGTTGATTACACCGAAAGATGTACCTAGACGAAACATTCAAACTATCGAAGGTCGAGCGGCAATGATTCATTCATTTGCTCATATCGAATTTAATGCCATAAATCTTGCGTGGGATTTAATTTGTCGTTTCCAGAATATGCCTGAAGAATTCTATTTTGATTGGACACAGGTGGCGGCAGAAGAAACAAAACATTTTAATTTGTTACGTAATAATTTGAATGCCATTGGCTATGACTATGGAGATTTCTCAGCGCATGATGGTCTGTGGACCATAGCGGATAAAACAAAGCATGATATATTATTACGTTTAGCTGTCGTTCCAAGAATTATGGAGGCACGTGGCCTAGATGTTACACCGAATTTAATTGAACGTTTCAGGCAGATAAAAGACTTTGAAACGGTTGCTATACTTGAGGTAATTCTTGAAGAAGAAATTGGTCATGTACTAATTGGTACAAAATGGTATCGTTACATATGTGATAAATTAAATCAGGAACCGGAAGAAAAGTTCAGGAAAATCGTTGATGAATTCCTTCCTTCAACTACTACAAAAAAAATAAATCATAAAGCAAGATTAAAAGCCGGTTTCACTCAGGCCGAGCTTGATTATCTTGCGCCTAATTAAACTATAAATATACCAATGAATATTTTTCGTAAAATAAAGTCATTTATTAGTAATAAAAATAAGAAAATTGAGACTCCTGTTAATGCTCCCGAAATATCTATGAGTGAGCGAGAAGATAAGTTTTATGGAGAAGGGCAATTAACTTTACAAAAATTATATGAGAAATGGGCATGTAAAGATAAATGGTTGCTCTATGATGAAGGCATTCCTTTGTTGTATGGTTTACAACCGGCTATTAAAGCGTCTTTGGATGAGGAAGTATTAACTAAAATAGAAAGTTTGTGGGAACATGCGCAGGAATGTGTTCATAAAAAACTCTTATCTGTTATTAATTTAGAGCAGCCTGAAAAAGAATGGGAGGTGCTGCCGCTAGATCTTTATCGCTGGGCTACAGTGAGTCGAATTTCCTTACCTGATGAATTTACTACGCTGATGGCATTTGTCTCACAGACAGTTATGCCGACAGCTACGGCATCCGGATCTGTGCAGAGCCTCGGGGAAGAAGATATGTTGTATCAAAAACATAGGGAAATTGTTTTAGGAGCTGCAACATCATTATTAATAAACGTGCCGGGACTATGCAAAAATAAAAAAGGTCGAATTGTTAGTAATCAAATTGCAAAGAATATTATGGAAAATGAAGGCCAATGGTTTGGCAATGATCGACCATTATTAACGGAATCATCTATGACGGACTTAATAAATGAATATCTAAAGTTAAGTCAACCTATAGTATGAGTAAACTATTTAGCAGATAAATATTTTCTAATGCGTACTTGGTTCCCGGGTTTTTTGCATTACAGTAGATTCTTCCAGTGAATAATCAGATGCGAGTTGTGTAAAGTTTAGGAAAAAATCTCCTATTTCAAGAACATCTCCTTCGTGTAACTCTGCCTTTCCAATTTTCTCATCATTGATGTAAACACCATTCATTGAGTTCATGTCAATGATATCAAAAGTGCCATCGCTGTTTCTATGGATTTCAGCATGACGTCGGGATATAGAAGTATCATCCAGACTTAATTCATTACCTTTACTTCGACCAATTCGCCAAATGGTACGTGTGATGGGATATCGTGTTTCATTACCATCATTTTCAATCAAATAAGCATATGGTCTGTATTCATTTTCAGTACTATGTACCTTAGTTTCCGGTTTTCTCCAAAGAAGAAATAGAGTTATTAATATGAAAATGATAATAATAATGAATGCTGCAGGTAAGCCATACCAAAGCCATAAATTTATGGGTTGTACAGGAGCTTGTTTCGTTACTATTTGTATTGGTGGAGTGTTAACGGTGTTATTGTTTGTTTGTAACTGTTCTGTAGATGATTTTTTTGTAGCGGCAGGAATAGTTTGAGCAGCCTTCATTGCAATTTTAATAGTGACAGGAACACTAATATGTTTTATTCCTGCACTTGTTTTAAATGCTAATTTAACGAAAGTCACTGGATTGTTATTCTGATATAGTTTATTCAAATCTATGGAAAAAGAGCCGCCTGTATCAATATTAATCAAGGTCTGTTTAAAAATATCCTCTGATAAATTGTACGACATATCAGTTTCAATATAGCTTCCACCTGTCTCTTCACTTAATCTTCTTATCGTCTGTAAAGCAACGGATAAGGGGACAGAACGGGGGTAACCAATTGAGTTTATAATGATTCCGGATTTTCTTGAAAGCTTGATGATGTCTGAATGAAAGTAGGCCTTATCCTCCGCTTGTCCATCAGATAATAAAACGATAACTTTTCGTTGTGCTTCAAAAGAATTGATATGTTCTATGGCTTTTATCAAGCTCCGATATAACTCTGTTGTTTTTCCTGCAGCTTTTAAAGTATCCAGTGATTTAGTGAATAGAAATGATGATGTTCCTATTGGTGCCAGGATACGGAAAGTTTTATCGAATGAAGCTAGTCCTGCTTTTTGGTGCGGCTCTAACGATGCTGATAATTTTTTTATTAGTGCTTTGTTTTTTTCAATAACATTTTGTCTTGCCGGATCACTAGTATCAACGAGGAACAGTATAGCCGTTATGTCATTGCTTTCAGGATAGTGATTGTTTTCGCTAACTTGTAGTTCTATCTTATTTGAACTTGCGTTTATAAAAGGTGAAGTGGCTTGAGATAGTGTTCTATATTCACAATTTAAAGTTTTTGCTGTTTGCTGACATTTGATATCAAGTTCATTCGTTAGCTTATTCCACGCAAATGGCTGCCTTGATAATAAAATCAGACATGCAAAAAGTAGTTTTGGAAATAAATTCTTATTCAAAATAACATCTATTAATTAACCTTTATCCTGAAATAAAGGATCAGGTAAGTCGTAGAATTCAATGTGCACTGATTTCATCCCGCGTTTTTGTTCGTCAACTTGATTAAACGTGTCATCAGGTTCTTTAAATTCACCCATTTGTTTAATGTCTTTATCTAATTTGGATTTCACATTAATAATTCTTTCATGTAATTCACTAGAATATTGTAGCTCATAAGCTCTGGGTTCTGCTGAGTCAGACATGTTTTTTATTTCAGTTAACCAAAGATACACTGAGCCTTCTTTACCTGTTTCTTTGTTAGGTTGAACAACATGAGCGGAAATCAAACGAAACTGTGAAGGAGGATGCTGAGTTGTTGGCCAGCCAAGTAGGGGCGGAAATGAATAATAGGTTACTACATAAAAAACAGAGGTAATAATTATTGTCATGGCTTTAACCGGCCAAGACCATTTTGAATAAAGGTTAATACTTAGAAGTAGTAGTCCAAGTATAATATAAGCTGCAATGATGCCAGTTATGCCTAATGCCACAATAATTTCTCCAAGTTCTGTTATCTTTTAACCAAGTCCTACAAATGATTTTGGTAAAAAATTTATCCCAAAAATAGTACCTTCACGGCCAATAGTAAATCTAAGTACTGTTTTTTCATCGCCCCTTTTTTCCATATTGACCGTGCCATAATAGACGATTTCCAATTTAGGATTCACTTTTGCCAGTCTAACATGCACGTCAACAGGCTTGCCTGTTTCAGAAGCGTAGTAATGCAGGTTAACGACATACTCGCCTTTAACCACGCCTCTTAAAGTAACAACTTCCTGATTAAGCGGATTTTGAACTTCTTCGCCATTGATGGTGATAGTGTCATTAACTTGTCCGCGATCATCGCGGTCAAGATGTAATAAACCGGCTTCCGGTGTTCTAAACCAGACTATTTGTCCTTCCGGATCTTCGATCCAAACATCAATATCATCTGGGCTATTATCTTCCCAGGTGATGGTCAAAATATATTCGGCTTTAGGATCGATAATGCCTGATTTCGCATCAGGGTTCATGAACATGATGGCGATCAAAAACAAAAAGGTAAATCCTAGAAGTGCATTGAATAGCAAATCAGTAAACGGATCGGAGCGGAGACGATCTTTAACGCGCATCTTTCTTAAGCACCATTAATTTTTGGCAAGACATGTACTTGCGTTAAGTGGCGAGTTAGTTCGATTAACTCGTCCACGTGACGGTCTATCATATGATATTGCATCGCCGTTAAAATGCTGCAAGATAAACCTGCAAGCGTGGTGTAGAGAGCCGTGCCCATACCATTACTCATATGCTGTAAAATTTTCTGCATATTACTAACATCAAAGTTAGCAATGTGAGCAACCGAACCGAGCATAAGAATAAAACCGATAATCGTACCGAGTAGGCCGAGCTTTAACATCATGTCAGAAACAAACCAGCCAATTTCCTGAGGGCCTTTCAAACGTGACTCATAAACTTCAATGAGTTCAGAAGGGGAGCCTGCTTCTTCACCTCCAGCCATGTTTTTATTACTGTAAAATAGGTCGCTAATATAATCGCTCATAAAGCAATCTGGTAGTTTGATGTTAGAGTTTATAAATACATCATCACCTTCTACCTTGATATCCAGTTTATCTTCATCCTTAATCATGCGATCTACTTCTCTGGATAGATTCATTTGTAAAGAAATGGAATAAATCAATTTGCCGCAATGCAAAGTAACAATTAGGTAAACTAAAGCAATAATCCAGGAGATACGACTTTGATCTATGTGAAATAATTGAGATATAATGCCTTCATTCCAGGCAATGAGTAATGAAAATGCGATAAGGCCTGTCAAAATTAGCCATCTAAGCAATAAGCTATGTTCTGGTTGTTCCTTCATTGTTCTGCTTGTTCCTTACAGTTTAGCTTCCGTGCTGTAATTAATTTTGCTCAAGAAGAAATGGATCTTCAGATGCAGCGTAGTCTACCACTGAGCGTAGAATGTTATTGATTTTTTTTGCGATTTTATCCATTTTTTTATTGCCAGTTTTCTCTGGCAACAAACGTGTTCCAATAATGATTTTTTTACCTACTTCGGTTGCGGTTATTTTATAGGGACAATAATTAATATAAAGAGGTTCAATTATTAGCATCTCTTCTACCAAGGTTAAATTACAAAATAAAATGACTTCGTTCTGAGGAAAGTTAGCATTACCGCGTTTCTGAATAGCTTCGCCGATATGTAATCGATTGGTTATGCGAAAATTATTTTCAGTGATTGCAAATTCACTATCCTGAATAACATGGGCAAATATTTTTTTTGTGCGTTTTTCATAAATCTGATTAGATTCATTTGAGCATGCAACAAGTGATATCAAAAAACAAAGGGCAACATATTGAGAGAGGATTTTCATTCTTTAATAATGACAGGTGTTCCGATATCGACAAATTTTCTCAGTTCATTTATTTCTTCATTTGTTAAGGCAATGCAGCCTTCTGTCCAGTTAATTTCTTCATGGATAACAATTTTTTTTTCATTTTGTTCACCAAGCCCATGAATTCCTATAAAACCACCGAGCTTAGTATCTTGTGGAGGTGCGGTATGTTTTTTGTAGGCCGTAGCTATCCGTTTAAAATCCTTTGCATCAATGACTTTGTTTTTATAGCCATACCAGGCATCGATAAGGTTAGGGTAATCCAGTTGTATGAAATAATGGAAACGGCTACTTTTTTTAAATTGTGAGATCCGGTAAACCCCTTGTGGCGTCTTACTATCGCCTTGGCGACGTTTTGTTCCTTTGCCCCCCTTACCGCTGGAGATACGGTATTTTTTAACGACTTCACCGGCTTTTTTTACGATTAACTCGTTATTTTTTTTTGAAATCAAGATTTGATACTCACTGGCTTGCGCCAATGGGATGCAAAATAGCAGGAACATTAAAAAGAAAGAATTTAAATTAGACCGCATATACATTATTCGTAGGCTTTCCTTTAAAATTGGAAATATTCGTAATTTAAAAATGATAAGCAATTCACTGCCAAATATCATCCTGAGATAGTATTATCCTTGATATTCTCCTAAGAAAAAAGTCTGAAAGCCGGTGTGCTTGTCTTTTCAGCTATAAATCAGAAAACAGAGGCCCTTGGATATTTATTATGGAAATACAGCGATACAACACAACAGCAGTCATTATTCATTGGATTATGGCCATTTTGATCATAATGATGATTGGTTTGGGACTCTATATGACTGGTTTGGAAAAGGGCAGCGCCGAGAGAAGCTGGTTTTTTGGTTTACATAAGTCACTAGGTCTGACCTTGGCCTTATTAGCTATTATACGTCTAGTCTGGAAAATGCGTTCGATATCACCAGCTTTACCCGATTTTGTTGCACCAATCCAAAGAAAAACCGCAATTGCAACACATCATTTACTCTACTTGATGATGTTTATTCAGCCGGTTTCTGGCTATATTTCATCATCATTTAGTGGATATAAAACCAAGTTTTGGGGAATCCCGTTACCACACTGGGGATCAAAACAACCGGAGTTAAACAAATTGTTTACGGAGATTCATGAGATAAGTGCTTTCTGCTTAACAGCACTTCTTGTGTTGCATATTTGTGGTGTCATTTACCATATGCATAGGAAAGAGACGCAGTTGCTTAGGAGGATGTGGTTTAAGTAAAAGCTGGTAAACGTCGATTTGAAATACAGTTGCTTGCTAAAAGATTGGCGGAGGCTGTGAAAGTCGTTTCGGACTTCGGCTACTTGCTCGAAGCGCAGCTCTCGGTCTCTGTTCCAGACTCGACTCTACCGATTACACCCGTGTAATCGTACCGCCTACTTCCAGTGGGCGTCCTGTACATAAAAAAGGGAGGCTTACGCCTCCCTCTTTACTTCAGCTAAGACAACAATTACTTGTTGTTGATGTACATGGTGACTTCGAAGCCGAAACGAATGTCACTGTATTCTGGAGTTTCCCATTTCATGCTAACTCTCCTCATATAGTTATTGTTAAAAGAATCCGGATAAACCGGTACACATAATGTTTTGTGCAACTTTTATACTCCATCAATCATGCCAAGTTCTTTTTAATCAAAAAATACTAATAAAAACAATCGGATATGAATATATTTATGATGCGTATAATTAATGTTTCTAGTTATTTTGGTTATTAATATCCATTTATTTGGTTCATTAGAACCATTTGTAGGCTATACTCATGCGATGTCCATAAGACGACCTAAGTCACTAAAAAACCTGATATTTCGCCACGAAATAGCGATTTTATTCCTCGTTGCGGTTACAGGTTTACTGGGTGGGGTTTCAGCCTATTTTTGGCAACACAATTCCGCAGAATCTGTTCGTATTAATGCCATGTTTTACCTTACCGAACAGATTAGGGGCGAACTCTATGCACAAATACAGGACATGATTCGTGCTCGTGTGCTTGAAGATGAGCGTGCGTTAGAAGCCTATCCAGAGCATTCGCGTAGTATATCTGATCGATTTAATGAGCTAAGAAGACGCTCAAATTCACGCGAAGAAGATATCTCTATTCAGGAATTAAACCTTTCCTATCGAGAGATTCAAGGCGATATGAATAAGATTTTTGATGATCCTTATTCAGGTAATCGTTTAGTTCAAATACAAATTCTCAATCCGGCATTTGCACAGCAAATGGTCGGTAAATTTGAAAGTCGTTATTTTGCTTTTAAACAAGTGCTAACAGAGCAACACAAAAAGCTGGATGAAGTTCTAGCAATGTGGACAACGTTTGCTCCGTTTATTATTCCTATTCCACTTATCTTTGCCTTTATCATTGTTTTTTATACACGCCATGTTATGCGTACTGATTTTATCAAACCTTTAGCGAATATTATTAAAGGAGCAGGAGAGATCAGTCATGGCAAACTGGATTACCATATTGAAGAAGAAGGTGTCGAAGAGGTATCGGATCTGGCAAGTGGTATTAACTCGATGGCAAAGGAATTATCAGAAAGTAGAGATGCGCTATTAGAGACTGAAAGACAAGCGACATTGGGAGCGTTGGTTCCGGTTGTTGCGCATAATATTCGTAATCCACTAGCCAGTATTCGCGCGACCGCACAATTACTCGAAGGAGCAGAGAATCAGGAAGAAATAATTGAATCTAGCGAAGCCATTATCGAAACGACAGATCGTTTGGAACGTTGGGTCAGTTCGCTAGTTTCGTATCTCCATCCTTTAAAACCAAATCTGACAAATATTAATGCACCAGACTTAATCGATGCGGCGTTTGGATTACTTCATAATAAAATTGCAGATAAAAAAATTGAAATAATTAAAGAAGGTTGGGATATCTCACAATCATTAAGCGTTGACCCAGATTTAATGGAGCAGGCCTTATATAGTTTATTAGCCAATGCTGTCGATGCTTCACCGAAATCAAGCGCAATAAAAGTAAGCTTGGTAAAACAAGAAGATAATCTTGAGTTTCGCATACTAGACAGTGGGCCAGGATTACCTTTCGAACCTAAATCAGGAAGTCTTGAACCCGGACCTTCCACAAAAAAATTCGGTACAGGTTTAGGTATTCCTATTGCGTTTAAAATTTGTCAAAAACATGGTTGGGATTTAAGTTTCAATGTGCCAGAAGGTCAAGACAAAGGTAAGGGACAGGGAACCGAGGCGATAGTTTCTGCTCCAATACATAAATTAATAAAAGGTGAAGTTTAAATGCAGGCTCCATTGATAACTTCAGCAGAAGTACCCGTCTTAGAAAAACGAATACTTTTAGTTGAAGATGAAACTGTTTTTGCCAAAGCAGTAAAAAAACATTTGGAACGTGCAAGATATAAAGTTGACCTTGCAGGCGACCTAGCAACAGCAAGAGCAGAATATAAAAGTAATGCACCAGATCTTATTTTGTTAGATATGCGTTTGCCTGATGGTTCTGGCCTGGATTTTCTTGCAGAAATAAAAACGTCTATTAGCAATACCTCAGTGCTGGTTATGTCAGCTTATGGCGAATTGGAAGATGCTGTTTCAGCAATGAAATTAGGTGCGTCGGATTATTTAAAAAAACCCATCGATCTAAAAGAATTACTAATCAATGTAGAACAAGTTTTTGATAAAAACGAACTAACACAAAAACTCACAAACTCAGCCAAGCGAGAACAAAATGCAGCAGAGACCGTGGATTTTCTCGGGAAGTGCCAACAAATTAAATCAGTACGTGAACAAGTTGAACGCATTTCTCAGTTATCACAGTCAGCAGAAGTTATTCCGCCAACGGTATTGATACTCGGCGAAACAGGAACAGGTAAAGATGTCATCGCAAGGTTGTTACATGCGTATAGCAGCCGTAACCAAAAACCTTTCGTACATGTTGATTGCGCTTCTTTACCAAAAGACTTAATTGAATCTGAACTATTCGGACATGAAAAAGGTGCGTTTACCAATGCGCATGTCGCGCGCACCGGTTTGATCGAAGCTGCGGAAGATGGAGTATTATTTCTAGATGAAATTGGTGAGCTGCCATTAGATTTACAATCAAAATTATTAGCTGTATTAGAAAGGAGAACCTTAAGAAGAGTAGGTACTACACAGGAACGTCCGGTTGCCGCATGGATAGTTGCCGCAACCAATAGAGATATAGAATCATTAGCAGATAGCGGTGAGTTTCGATCCGATTTATATTATCGATTGAATGTGATGTCGTTATCGATGCCGGCCTTACGTGAGCGTGGCAAAGATATTTTACTTTTAGCTGATCATTTTGCGACGCATACAGCTAGACGTTATGGATTACAGTTTGATGGCTTTTCGGATGAAGCAGAGGATATGTTGTTAGAATATCCTTGGCCGGGAAACGTGCGTGAGATGAAGCACTTATTAGAACGAGCAGTTTTATTGAAGGGCGGCGGAGTACTTGAAGAAAATAGTTTGGGTCTTAATAAAAAATCTGAAACCAAATCAGACGAAACTGACATGAATGATGATCTGACTTTAGGCGAAGCAGAATTACATTTAATCAAGCAAGCATTAGAACGAACCAATCGCAATGTCTCTAAAGCAGCAAGAGAATTAGGCATTACTAGAATGGCATTACGTTATCGAATAAAAAAATACGATCTATAGGTGAAGTAAAAATCATGGTAACAGTAAACATGGCAATTGAATTGAATGCCGCAGCAGACAAAGCATGGAGTTTAATTGGTGGGTATAACGATTTACCGAATTGGCATCCCGCATTAAAAAAAAGCGAATTAAGTGAAAACGACAGTGTACGAACTTTATTCCTTGTTGGCGGCGGTGAAGTTGTCGATAAGTTATTAATTCATAATGATAACGAACGTACTTGTTCCTATGCAATTGTAGATAGCCCATTACCTGTTGCTGATTACAGCGCAGAATTAAAAGTAATAGAGCAGGGTAGTGATAAATCAACGGTTGAATGGTCTGCCGAATTCAATGCCGATGGTGCTCCGGAATCAGAAGCAATAGGAATCATAGAAGGTATATTTCAAGCTGGATTTGATACGCTTAAAGATAAATTTGGCGGATAAGGAACGTTCTGCTAACGACTGCGACAGACATTAGATCTTGAAACACCGGCAGAACGGTTTAACGCATGTGTTGCATTGACCCGTTGAAGTCGCAGCCGAAAGCGGACATTAGACATTTAATGCAACTTCATCCTGGTCTTGGTTCTTTGAGTAAGAAAATTTGCTATGGTCGTTAACGTTACTCGAATGATCCCTAATACAACTACTTGGTGCATTTTATATAAAGACATATAAACAAACCGCGCTAACAAGCCTTCTATCATAACACTGCCTGCTGATTTACCAAGCAAGTTACCCATCATGTTTCCAACAGTTGTATATCGACTTAGATTTATAAGCGATCCGTAATCAACATATTTATATGTAGGAAGAGGTTTGTTCTTTAAACGATTAACCATAGTTTTGGCTAACATGGTTGCTTGTTGATTCGCTGCTTGTGCGCGTGGTGGTACGGTATTATCTGTTCCTTCCATAGGGCATGCTGCACAATCACCCATAGCGAAGATATTTTCATCACGCGTTGTTTCCAACGTTGTTTTTACAATGAGTTGATTACTTCTATTAGTTTCCAGGCCGGCAATTTCTTTTAGAAAATCAGGTGCTTTGATACCTGCAGCCCAAATTTTTATTTCTGCAGGAACTAGACCACCTTTATCGGTAACAAAACCTTCTTCAGTTGCTTCAGAAATTCGATGACCTGATAACACTTCAATATTTATTTTGTTTAGCGCTTTCTCTGTCTTTTCAGATAAACGCGGTGGTAATGCTGGTAAGATTCTATCTGCTGCTTCTATGATCGAGATCTTTATATCATTCTCTGTAGATATTTGATCCAGACCAAACTCAACTAGCTGACCAAATGCTTCATGTAGTTCAGCAGATAATTCAACACCGGTAGCTCCTGCTCCAGCAATAGCCACTTTCAACTGACCTTTACGTAAAGGTTTAGTTTCCGTGTGTGCTGCGTAGACGTCTCTTAATAAGCGCTGATGGAATAAATCTGCTTCTGTTCGCGTATCAAGGAACATGCAATGTTCTTTTATGCCTTTAATACCAAAGTCATTGGTTTGACTACCGACGGCTATGATCAAGCTATCGTAATGAAAGGTACGTCTGGGAATGTATTCTTCGCCATTTTCATCTAGCGTAGGTTCGAGACTGATTTCCTGCTTTTCACGATCTAGTGTGTCCATACGGCCTACTCGGGAGGTAAAATTATTCTTGTAAGCCAGTGCGAGATAACTCAGTTCATCTTCATAAGAATTAAGTGTGCCAGCGGCAACTTCGTGTAGAAGCGGTTTCCAGAGATGCGTGCGTGTGGCATCAATCAACGTAATCTCGGCTTTTTTCTTTTTGCCGAGTTTTCTGCCAAGTCTTGCCGCTAATTCAAGTCCGCCAGCGCCGCCGCCAACAATAACAATATGGTGTAAATCAGTAGAATCGTTCATTTTTTTTGTAATTTTATAGTGGTGACAATATATCGGTATAATAGCGTGAAAATTGAGTATTTGTTAATGATTATAGGATGAAAAAAATGAGCAATGATACTAATACAGAACTAGAAGCCGCCGCATTCAGAGCCTTGGTGAAACACTTGCGTGAGAAAACAGAGGTACAGAATATCGATTTAATGAATTTGGCCGGATTTTGTCGAAACTGCCTGTCGAAATGGTATCTCGCTGCAGCTAAAGAGAAGAATATCGAGATGGATTACGACAAGGCTAGAGAACTTATTTATGGCATGCCGTATTCTGAATGGAAAGAGAAATATCAGAAAGAAGCTAGTACTGAACAGAAAGAACAGTTCAAGGAAGTAACTGGGCGGGAAGGGTAAAGTAAAGATTAATATAGTTATAGATTTATTTAGGTTCCTTAATTCAATAAAGAACGGATAAAGTATAACCGCGCTTGTTAAGTTCGTTTAACAAGCCTTTTTTATCGGCTAAATGCGATGCACCAATTGCAACAAATACGTTTCCATTTTCGAATTCACTTTCTATTATTTCAATAATGTTGTTATTACGGTCGTATAGTATTTGTTGCATGAAGCGTTCAAATACGGCTTCATCATGATGTGGCTGGTTATTGAATTCGACTATGCCTGCCAGATCACGGTGTAGATATAAGTCGACGAGTGTTTTTGCGTCACGAGTGATTTGTTCGTGATTACAGATAGTATCTTTCAATATAATAATCTGGTCATTCATAGAGAGCCCATCTAATGCGGATACAATTTCATCCATAGATTGCAATGACTTAATTTGTAATCGACCTTGTTGGGCTGTTTGAAATAAATTACTTTCTATTGTTGGTGCTCGGACGGGTTTTGGTCTGCCAATCAGACTAAACGCCGCCCAGGGTTTGACTAATTTAATGCGGTTTTTTTCAACACCATAGTGTTTAAGCTTTGCTGTTAATGCTTTAAATAGCTCTGGTTCTAATAAAGTATCGAGGCGTCGCTGGTCTTTAAAATACATATTGTTTAAAAAAGCCTGATTGGCGGCTTCATTTGGAATGGTTTCCATTAACAACACTTTGCTTTTTGCCAGAGCCAATCGTGCCTGGGGTGGTATCGAACTGACGGCGTAATCTTGTGAATGGATAGTGCCAAATAGGTAGTTAGTTTTTCCTTGCTTAGTTTCTATTTTCCAGAGTAAACCGGTTTTAAATCGGCTGTTTTTTATTTGAGAGTCATTTTCATTCGGTTTTATATTTTCACTAACTGAGGTGAATTCTTTGCATGTTTCAGTGAATTTGCTGTCGGCGTGCGAGGATATTGGATTTATTAAGCTGCAAAGCAGACAAAACTGGAAAATACCTATATTATTCATGAACATAAAAAAGCAGGCAGATAGAGATCTGCGATTTCATATAACTGCCGGATGCAGTTAAATAATAATTATTTGTTATATGCATCATTCATTTATACAACGACTCAGGTTTATCGTTCATAGCACGATTATAGCGCTACTCTGCATTACGATGCAGGGCTGTGTTAAACATAGCTATATTGCTGAACCTATCAATACCGATCTTGTATTAAACGAAATCAATTCCTGGTCAATAGACAACGCTGGTTTGAATCAGTTTTTGCAGTTAAATGGTCTGTCTGCGGGAGAAGTAAGCCGCAATACGTTTTCCATTAAACGTTTATATCTCACCAGTTTGTATTATGACCCTGAGATGCAAGTAGCTTATAAGAAATGGAAAAAAGCATTAATAACTGCTGAACATACAGACTATAAAATAAATCCCGAGTTCTCTATCCCATTAGAGCATCATAGTGAATCTTCGGCAGGTCAATCAGAGTGGACGATTGGCTTGGTACTTAACTTTATCTATGAACGTAAGGGTAAACGCGAAGCGAGACAGGCCAAGGCGGAAGTCGAATTGTTTAATGCTAAACTAGCAATAAATAAATTAGCGTTTGAACGTTATGGTGAATTTGAAGAAAAATATCATGCATACCAATTAGCCAAAGCAAAAATAGTTGAAACAAAAAATGAAGTTGATGTCTTTAAAGAATTAGCAGAACAGTTACAAAAGAAATATGAGTTAGGTGCAGTCAATCAATTTGAACTAAGTACGACCAAACTTGAGTTGCAACGTAGTTTGTTCCAATTGACTTTGCTTAAAAACAGTTTACAAGAAAACGGAGATGATTTGATGGCAATGACACATCTAGTTCATTCTGAATTGGATGATATTGAACTTGAGTATGTTTCTCCATTTTCTTTTATTAATGAAGCGTATCAACAATCAATATTCATTGACGCCAGTTTTTCAAGTCTACAAAAATCGATGCTGGATAATCATCTCGATATGGCAATACAACTGAATAATTATGCGCAAGCTGAAGCAGAGTTAAGACTAGATATAGAAAAGCAATATCCTGATTTGGTTTTATCTCCGGGTTTTCTTTTTGACCAATCCGATTACATTTGGTCGTTGGCGGCCTCATGGGTTTTGCCCTTGTTCAAAAACACCGAGCAAAATTTAAATATATTAAAAGCTTTAGAAGAACGAAAAATAAAACAGCAAGAAATTACAGTATTACAAAAAGAGTTATTAAGCATGCTGTATATAAAGCATAAATCTATAGTTCGGCATAAAGTCTTGATCGAAGTCAGCGATGAAATTATTAAGTCGATAGAGCAGCGTGCAAAAGAGATAGATAGCCAAGTTGAATTGGGTGGCGTTGACAGTGTTGTTGTATTGAGAAATAAAATAGAATTTTATAAAGCCCGACAGGCACAGCTCGATGTTTATAGCGAAGCGGTTAATGCACTATTGGAAATAGAGCATTTATTACAAAGCTCACATGCAGACATGGACATTAAAAATATTGTTGCATCGTGGCTAGAATTACTTGAAGAGAAAAATAATGTTAAAGCTGTTAATTAAATCATTTCTGATTTTAATCGTTATTAGTTTAACGATATTTTTGTTCGTCCAAACTTCTGGTGTCGACGATATAGTTAGCGAAACAATGGGCAAAGACAATGATGACGATGAAGCTAGCAAGGTTATTATTGTCGATGGCTACAAAGCAATACAGCTTGACGAGGAAGTCATCGCTGCATCAGGTTTGGTCTTTGAAGAAGTTAGAAGCCTCTCTTTTAAAGCAGAAACGTTAGCTTATGCTGAAGTGATTGATATAGCGCCATTAGTTTCTTTGAAGTCAGAGTATCAAATATTGTTGGCCGAGAGAAAGATATTGCAAAATGATTTACATAATCAAAATAAAATTATAGAGCGTGCAATAGCCTTGCATAAGGTTAAAAGTTTATCAACACGAGATCTGGAAAAAAATCGTGCTGATCGTGATTTAAAATCATTTCATTTAAGCGCAATGAATACTCAGGTTAATGCGTTTGAATATAAAGTGAAATCCAAGTGGGGCGGTACCTTAAGTCGTTTGATAATAGAGAACGCTAAACAAGTAGAGTTTGATGCGCTTGCTAGTCATAAAACATCACTCCTTTTATTATCTTTGTCGAAAAACGAAACGCTAGATCATCAACAGCAAAGCGTCTTTGTTAGTAATATAAACCAACGTGATAAAGCTATTAGCATTAGTTATTTGCAACAAGCCCAGCATGTTAATAATCCTTTGTATGGTGAAAGTTATATCTATGTTCTTGAGTCTAACAAAATAAGACTAGGCATGAAGTTGTTTGCATGGATAGAAGAGAGTGGTGTCAATATTGAAGGACTTTTTGTCCCTGAAAGTGCCGTTATCTGGTATGCCAATCAGCCATGGATATATCTCGTGCAAGATGATGAACTGTTTATACGTAAACCATTAAGCGATGTTAGAAAAATTAATGATGGTTGGTTGTTGAAAGATGACTCCCTTATAGGTGGCGATTTATTGGTGACTAAAGGTGGGCAGACTTTATTATCGGAAGAATTCAAATGGGCGATACCAGATGAAGACGACGACTAATATAGTATCTCTCAAAACGCGCTTTTTCCGCGATAGCGGCGTTAGCTCCGTGCTCAAATCCTCATGTATTAATCATACACTCCGGTTCTGCGCGCGGTGCTTCCTTGCTACCACGAAAAAATCACTGTTTTTAGAGACACTATACATTTCTTTTACATTTTAATTATGCTTGCAGCACTAGTCAGATTTGCTATTAATTTTCGTGGTGTTGTGATCGCTATGGCGACGCTGTTGATGATTTACAGTGTTTATCGTTTGTCGCGTGCGGGTTTGGATATTTTCCCTGAGTTCTCGCCTAATTTAATTGTTGTTCAAACTGAAGCGCCGGGTTATTCAACGGAACAGGTTGAGATACTTGTTACGCGGCCGATTGAAACGGCGTTGTCGGGTTTGATCGGTATTGATCATGTTCGTTCGGAATCTATTCAGGGTTTGTCGGTTGTTAATATTTATTTTGAAGAAGACACGGATATTTATCGTAATCGGCAACTTCTGTCTGAAAGGCTTGCAGGGTTAACTAATTTATTACCCGAAGGAGTAGGACCGGCTGTACCGGTGCCGATGGCTTCTTCGTCTGCCACTATTCTAACTATGGGTGTGACGTCATCAACAAAAAACTTGATGGAGTTGCGTAGTGTCGTTGATTGGAATCTTATCCCGACGATCTTAAGTGTTCCTGGTGTTGCGGATGTTAATGTTTTCGGTGGTGAAATAAAACAGCTGCAAATTCAGATTGATGAAAATAAATTAAGAGAATATGACTTAGGTATTAATGAAATAGTAGTGGCGGCAAAAAATGCTACGGGAATTTTTGGTGCAGGTTTTATTGAAAACAGTAATCAGCGTTTAACCTTAAGTCTTACCGGCTTGCCGGATAATAAAAAAGAACTGGAACAAGTTGTGGTTAAGCATGTTAATGGCGTCAGCATAACATTAAGTGATGTTGCGACTATTGCTTATGGTGCTGAGCCTGCTTTTGGTAAAGGTTCTGTTATGGGTCAAGAAGGTGTAGTGCTGATGGTAATAGGTCAGTATGGCGCGAATACATTAAATGTTTCCAATGCTGTAGAAGAATCTATAGAAGGGCTCGGTAAGATTTTTTCTGAAAACGATATTACTCTTTACCCAACATTGTTTCGCCCGGCAAATTATATTGAACGTTCTGTCAGTAGTATTACCAGTCATTTAATCGTAGGTGGTTTATTTGTCATTATTGTTCTAGCCGTATTTATGTTTAATTTTAGAACGGCTTTTATTTCAGTAATGGCGATTCCATTATCTTTATTGACAGCAATTTTAATTTTGCTGGAGATGGGGGTGAACCTTAATATTATGGTGATTGGTGGTTTGGCCATTGCATTAGGCGAAGTGGTTGATGATGCAATTATCGACACTGAAAATATATTCAGACGCTTACGACAAAATAAATTATTGAATAAGCCGCTGCCGATGAAAGAAGTTGTATATAACGCATCAATGGAAGTGCGTGGCTCTGTTGTTTATGCCAGTTTTATTGTGGCATTGGTATTTGTACCTTTGCTAAATCTTAGTGGCATTACCGGAAGGTTGTTTGAGCCGCTGGGTATGGCTTATATATTATCAATCATGATGTCTTTGTTGGTGGCTTTAACAATAACCCCTGCACTGTGTTATTTGTTTTTAGCGAAAGATGAGTTGAAGAATATAGATCCACCTTTAATTAAAATGTTGCAGCCACTCTATGCGAAATCATTGACGTTAATATCCCAGTCACCTTATCTGGTTTTATTATCGACAGCACTTTTTTGCGTAGCAGGACTTTCAGTTTTACCTGGCGTTGGTGGACAATTTATTCCTAACCTTCGTGAAGGGCATTATATTGTCCATACTTCCAGTATTTCTGGAACTTCTTTAAAAGAATCTCTTCGTGTTGGCAATCAAGTGACAAAATTATTTCTTGATATTCCGGGCGTGACATCGGTCTCATTATGGTCGGGACGAGCCGAGCGGGGTGCGGATACCTTTGGTAGTCATTACAGTGAATATGAAGTTGATTTGGATGGTAGTTTAAGTGGTTCGGAACAACAGCAAGTATTAGATGCAATTAGACATACGCTTAATGAATTTCCAGGCTTACGATTTGAAGCACACAATTTTTTATCAGAAAGAATTCATGAAACGATTTCAGGATATACAACGCCAATCGTAGTTAATGTTTATGGTAATGATCTTGACTCGCTCGATAGAAAAGCAACGGAAGTTGCCGAGGTTATGAAAACAATTGAGGGCGCTAGTGGTGTATTAGTGCAATCATCATCAGCAACACCCTTGCTGCAAATTGCTTTAAAACTGGATAAGTTAAAAGAACATGGGCTTGCACCGTTAGAAATAGTTAACAGTTTAAAAACGGCATTTGAAGGTTTGTCTGTTGCCAAGTATCAGGAAGATAATCGTATTTTTGATGTAACAGTAACTTTGCCTGAAGAGAAACGCCAAACGACGGAAGATGTACGAAAATTACCTATCAAAACAGCCGGTGGTTTGTTATTGCCGTTAGAAGAGTTTGCTGACATAAGACAGCAAAGTGGTCGTTATAATATTTTGCATCAGGATGGACAACGTTTACAAAGTATTACTAGTAATGTTGTTGGTCGTGACATCGTTAGTTTTATGGAAGAACTTGAATCTACCGTATTAGAAAAAGTAACGTTTAATTCTGAACTTTATCCTGAATTTACTGGCGCAGCAATTGAGCAAGAAAAAGCAAAAGAAGAGTTACTTATATTATCTTTGTTAGTGATGGCCGTAGTTATGATGCTTATTTATATAGCCATAGGTTCTTTTCGTAATGTGATATTAATGATGGTTAATTTGCCTTTTGCTTTAGTAGGTGGTGTGATTGCGGTATTAGTGACGGGAGGTAGTTTGTCTGTAGGTTCCTTGGTTGGCTTTGTCACACTTTTCGGCATCACGATTCGTAACTCAATTATGTTGGCTTCGCATTATCAATTTTTAGTACAGAAGGAAGGTTTGCCATGGAATCTGGATGTCGCTATTCAGGGGGCGCAGGAAAGATTACCTTCAATATTAATGACGGCACTCGTAACGGCATTGGCAATGTTGCCGATAGCAATCAATAGCGATAATCCAGGTAGAGAAATCATGGGCCCGATGGCGGCAATTATTATTGGTGGTTTGGCTTCTTCAACTATTTTGAATTTATTGATTATGCCTACGATTATGCTTAAGTTTGGCAAGTTTAAGCAGTCATAAATATAGTTTCTCAAGTAAAACATAACGAAAAAACTCAACTAGTCTAAATACATGAAAATATTAATAATTGATGACTCCCGTGATTTCAGAGCCTTATTAAGGTTGTATCTAAATAAGGAACTGAAAGATGTCGAAATAATTGAGTACGATTTTGACAAACTGGGTAAACCAGTAGAAAACTATGATTGGTCTCCTTATGATATTTTATTTTTAGATTATAAACTTGGGCCTCATGAGGATGGTTTAGAGTGGTTAAAAGAATTTAGAGATAAGCCGGGCTTTCCGCCTACGATCGTTTTAACTGCTGAAGGTGATGAATATGTTGCTGTTAAATCAATTAAGTTAGGCGCTGCTGATTATATTAATAAAGTCGATATCAAACCTAAACGTATTGCTGAAATGGTTGATGAAGCGACTGAGTTTTCAAAGCGTTCTAATACTTCTCAAGAAAAGGAACTAGATGACGCAACAAGAATAATCAAAAAAGTTATTAAAACTGAATCAGTTCTGGATACAAGCCTAAATATTGGTTATAAATTTGTTCGAATGATCGGCGAAGGTGCCATGTCCAAGGTTTATTTGGCAGAACGTGTTAAAGATAAAATGACCCTCGTATTAAAAGTGCTTGACCTAACACGTGTTAAAGTACATGAACCAAAATTGATTCAACGGTTTATACAAGAAGCAAAGCTCATATCAGAATTAAACTCTCCATTTGTCGTGAAAATATTTGACCACGGTCTTACTGAAGAATACGGTTATATAGCTATGGAATTCTTTTCTCGGGGCGATCTTAAACAACGTGCCGAGTTAGGTTTAGATCATGAGATTGCGACGATTTATGCGACTCATATTGCTTATGGCCTGGAGCAAATCCATGCAATAAATGTTGTGCATCGAGATCTTAAGCCAGCAAACCTTATGTTTCGTGGAGATGATAGTCTTGTTCTGGCTGATTTTGGGATCTCGAAAAAATTAGATGAGATTAATGACATTACTACAATGGGGAAAATATTGGGAACGCCCCATTATATGAGTCCTGAACAAGGGGAAGGGGCTAGTGTCGATGCGCGTACCGATCTTTATAGTTTAGGTGTGTTGTATTATGAATTGCTAACTGGAAAGAAACCTTTTTCGGCAGCAACAGCGGCGGCGCTAATATATCAGCATGTACATGCGCCGATACCTACCTTGCCTGATGAATTAAAGCAGTACCAAAGCATTATTGATTTACTCCTGGCTAAAAAAGCCGATGATCGTATGCAAACTGCCCGTGAACTAATTATTGCCTTAGAAGCATTTCAATAAAACTATTTCAATACGTTTATTTTGACTAACTTTGTTGGATGAGTTCTGAATTTTTCTTTAACAATTCAAGCCACCATTGTGCCTGTTCATTGGTTGATTTATCAGATAAGGCCTGAGTAAACGCACGTGTAGCCATAGGTAAATTTTCAGAATGATATTGGCCTATACCTAATAAAAGATTAATTTTAGAGAGTAATACTTTATCTCTAGACTCAAGTTTTACATTCAGTATTTCTACAGCTTTTCCCCATTCTTCTGAATCAAGATAAAGTTGGCCTAAACGAAGTCTGGCCGTATCATCGTTAAACTTTTTAATGATTTCCTTGAATACGGATTTTGCTTTATCTCTTTCTTGCGCGAGCAACCAACTATCGACTAACAGGTTGAGCATTTTTTTATTAGGTTCAATATCACCGACAGCCATTTCTTTTTCTATAAGGTTTGCTGCTTTCAGCGGCATATCCATATAATGATAACTTTTAATTAACTGAATGATACCTTCTTTTTTTAATAACTCTTGTTTGTAAGCAAGCTCATAAACGGCTAATGATTTTTTATCTTGTTCCAGTTGCTGATAAATTCCGGCAAGCTGTAACCAATAGTCTTTTTTGTCGGGATGTTTTGAAATAATTGTTTCAAGAATAAGCGCTGCATTCTTATAATCTTTTGTTTCATAGTACCCGGCTAATAATAGTTCATGCCAGTTTAACGGTGCTTTTTTTGAAAGTGCGATGGCTTTTTCTACATGTACGATTAATTGCTTATAGTCTTCAGTGTAATAATAAGCGGTTGCAGCTAGTATATGTGCTTCTGCTTTTGGTTTAGCTTCATCAGCGAACCATTTGGATAAAAACTTTAAACCTTCTTTCGGTTTTTCTATATGTATTAATAATTGAGCTGTAGAAAAGTATAAGTCGTGCGTAACTTCTTTTGGTAATGCATTTAAAGAGAGCGCTTTTATGAAATGTTTGGCTGAGCTTTTAAAATTGGTCAGTCCGTTTTCAGCAAACCCCATAGTTTGATAGACAACGGCGGCATCGTAATTTTTTAATTTGTCGGATGAAATTAGAGTGTTTAATTTTTCTAGCGCTTCGGCATTATTACCTGCCTGCATACTTTTATGTGCTTCACTCAGCACAGAATGAGTGCTTGCTTGTAATAAATAAGTTTCTTCTTTTGCTAGTGCATAATGGCTACAAAATAAAAAAAGCGTAATGAATACGGAAATTAGTTTGAATTTTATAAAAGAATTATTCATCGTTGTAATTTGAATTTTACATCTTGTCTGGCACGTTTTTCCACCGGTTTTCCATCAACCATATCAGGGCTAAATTTCCAACGGCTAATTGATTTTAAAACGGCTTTATCAAAAATCTTCGGTGGTTTAGCTTTCACAACGACGGCATCTTTGACTGAACCATCAGCAGAAATAGTAAACTCGACAGTTACTACGCCTTCTATACCACTACGCAAGGCTCGAGCAGGATAGACGGGTGGAATTCGTAATGTAGGTACAACATTAGTATCAATTTTAGGCCTGGCAGGTTTGGCTCTTGGTTTGTTTCTCTTCATGCTCTTTGCAAAGTCACCAAGATACGGGGTGCCGGATAGAGATAAAGGAATATCTATTTCAGGTAAGGTCAACTCCATTTGCATAACTTGAGCTTGTTCAATTTGAGGTTGCAGTACCTCCGGCGGTGGCGGTTCTTGCTCCGGCGGTGGTTGTTCTAGGTCTTCAATATTTTTTTCTTGTGTTGGTGGTTCTATCTTTTGTTCAAGACGGATAAAATCAACTAAATTGATAGCTTCCAGTTTAATAATAAATCCATTTTCTTTATTAACTAATTGCTGGATAAGAATAAATATTGCGAAGTTAAAAAGCAGAGCTAGTAAAATAAATGAGGGGAGTTTCGTTATCTCCAATATATGTTGTTTTGATAGTTGCATGAGTCGCAAAAGGAAAAATTAACTAATCGTTAGACGCCGCGATAGAAACATTTGTTACTCCTGCTAAACGCACTTGATCTAACACTGCAACAGTAAGTCCTGTTCGAGAATCTTTGTCAGCGAGTATAATCACGGTTCCTTCAGGATTTTGTGCATGGTTATGCTCCACATGCGCTCGAACTGCTCGCAAATCAATTTTCTGATTTTCCATCCATATCTCACCATCCTTATTGATGCCTATAATCATACTACCTTGTTCTTCTCTAACAGCCGTTTGCGCAGTAGGCCGGTCAACATCTATTCCTGATTCTTTAGTGAAGGATGCCGTCACTAGAAAGAAAATGAGTAAGATAAATACCATATCAATGAGCGGCGTCATGTTAACGCTTTCCGCTGCTGTTTCTTGTTTCGAATGTGTATGTCTCATAATTAGTTATGTGCTAATAATTCTTTTGCGAATAATTCTTTTGATTTAGTGCGTTTGTTTAAATCCGCACTAAAGTAAATGCCAATGATAGATGTCACCAGCCCCGCTGTTGTCGGCAATAGTGCTTTGGAAATACCATCAGCCATGCCACGAGCATTGCCATTTCCAAAAACATTGAGCACTTCAAAAATAGCAATCATTCCAGTAACCGTACCTAGCAAACCTAATAAAGGTAGTATTCCGGTTAATGCCTGTATAGGAATTAAATTATGTTTGAGCGAAATTGATAATTCGCTTAAAAAACCATCGCGTATTTTTAAGGCATACCATGACGAATGTTCTCGTCGGCGATGCCATTGGTTCACAATTGTTTCTAGACGCTTAGGATAAATTTTGTATAGAAAGTAATAGCGTTCAAGAATTAATATCCATAAAAAAATAGATAAGACAAAGACGCTGGTTAATACCGGGCCACCTTTAGCAAAAAAATCTCGTAATATGTCTATTTGATCAAGCATTATTTCTTAAGCGATTTATTTCAGCGAGTAGGGCGACGAATGCTGTACTTTTTTCATCAAGTATTTGAACTAATGTATTACTCTTTGATGAAAGAAAGCTATGGAATAACAACAGAGGTATCGCGACAAGTAATCCCATTACTGTCGTTACCAATGCTTGTGAAATACCGCCGGACATCGTGCGTGGATCACCCGTGCCATATAAGGTGATCGATTGAAATGTTTCAATGATACCTGTGACTGTTCCTAATAAGCCTAATAACGGGGATATAGCGGCAAGTAATGCTAAGGCTCCTAATCCACGTTGAATTCGTGGCATTTCTTTTAAAATAGCTTCATCCAGTTTTAAACCCAGGGTTTCTGTACCTACATCAGGGTTGGCTTCATAAACCTGCATGATACGACCAAGTGGGTTGTCTCCCGGTTTTCTACTTTTAAGTTGTTTTTTAACTTTACGCCCGGTCAGTACTAATACGATTAATCGTTCTAATGATATTAATACTCCTATAAAACCAACAATGATAATGACATAACCAATGAGGCCGCCTTGTACTATGCGTTCCTTCATGTTTGGTTTTTGAACTAGCAGTGCCAGCATTGCACCACGTGTAGGATCGATAGGAAAGGCGTGAATTCCTGAAGTGGCATTTTCAAGATCTTGTGCCATATTTCGGAATCGATCGCCGGGTTGTCTACCGGGTTCGATTAACTTTCCTGTTTCAGGCAGGTTTCTTAAGAATTGTCCGTTTGATACGGCATTAAATACACCAATACGGGTGACTTCCTGTTCAACTTCATTACCTGCGGCGGTAATTATTTTTCCTTTGAAGGTGACTACTTTGCCGGACTCGACCATTTCGTCCATGGCTAGTATCCATAGCTCTTCCAGTTCTTGTAACGAAGGCAACTCTTTTCGGCTGGACAGAATATCAAGTATTTTATCGCGATCAGGTTTTTGTGCTGAAACAATAGATGTATCGATAATGACATCGAGATCACCAGCAATTTGCTTGACGATGCCATCAAGCTCTCCAAGCGCCCCCATTTTTTCTTTTAAAACGATGTTTTGTCTGGCGATAGTTTGATCATAACTAGCGTAGCTTTTTCTTAGAGATTCACTACGCTTTTCATCTGCTTCAAGTTTTTTTAATGCGGCATTCAAAATTTGTTTTTGTTTGTGACGCGCTTTTTTAAATTTCATTTCGCGTATGGCCAGTTGTTCTTTTTCTTGCGCGCGATCTTCTTTTACTTGCTCTAGCAGTTCTTGCAGACTTGTGGGTTCTGCTGCAAATGTAGGAGTAAGAAATAAAACCAGACTTATTAAGATTAATTTATTCATAATTATTTTCCTGCCACGTTGACAGGCAATTTAATTAGCTCAGGCGGCGCCTGTTTTTTTGCTATTTGTAGGCCTTGTTTAATAGAACGGTTGTATTCCGAAGGTAATTTTTTCCATGCATTAAATTCTTTGTCCCAAGTGCCACTGACGTTGCCATCCAGTGTTTGGAATGTCATAAGTAATCGGCCGACGCGTAATATGTCTACGGTATATTCCTTATCATCCATCTTGATGGTGTCGGTATAGCTTTCTATGGTGCGACCATATTCCATTTCAATTTGATAGGATTCCATAATACGGCGATATTTTTCAGGTAGAGTTACGTCTGGACGATCCATAATTTCTTTTAAACTAGCGACGCGTTGTTGTCGTTCTTCGAGTAAAAACGGAATATCTAAACCGACAAATTTACCCAGAGTATCTATCATTTTCAACATGAGTGGAACGATGCTGCGTTGCGTTTCTTCGACATTATCAAGTTGACGTTTAATCGCATTTAGATCTTTTTTCTGTTGCTTTATTAATTTGGCTAATTGAGTGTTATAGGTGCCAAGACTGTTAGATTTTCGGATAGCATTACGATATTCCTGAGCTAAATCTCTAGTCTGCTCAACTAATGAATCAACTTTCTTTTGCGATGTGACAACATCGTTTTGTCCCTGCAGTTTAGTTTCGACGGCTGATTTTAATGCTTCAGTTTCTGCCGCTGAGATATTAGAGAGAGTAAGGCCAAAAATAAGAGTGCCGAGTAAGGATTTAATGAGCTTATCCATAAGGAATTTTTCCTAATTTATTATATAGTTACTGAATAATTTATATTCATATTGTAGATTAATATGCAATATTAATACACAAAACTAACGATATTGTTATTAATAACGAATATATTAGTTAGCATTAATAAATCGGCTTTATGGTCTAATTCTTTAATCAAGATAGGTAGAAATATTTAATGAGTCTCAGAGTCAGGTTAAACCTGCTGATAACCTTGCTATTTATCAGTTTGTTCATTTGTAGTAGCTTTTATCTCATTTCAAATGCGCGCATAACGGTGCAGCATGAAGTTGAATCTACCGCTCATTTGGCTTTAAAACTGATTCAGATCGCCATTTCTCCAGAATCACCCGAAGTAAATGAAAGCAAGCAATTAAATTTGTTACAAAATTTGTCTGAGCTAGATCAAACCAGACATCTGTATATTGATATTCAGAATCCAAATAGCACGATTACACCTGTTAAAGAGTTTAATGTTTTAACTCAGTCGAATGCGCCAGAATGGTTCGTCAAACTTGTGCAGCCTCCACCTACGGAAATACGTCAATGGTTTTATAATCCTACGATTGCACCGACGGGCGTTGTTATTCGTGCCGATCCTTCAGATGAAATTGATGAAACATGGAATGAAGTACGTAGCGTACTTATTTTGTTATTTGTTTTTATCTTTTTGGCGAATATCCTGGTTTATATTGCCGTAGGTCATTATCTGGCGCCTATTGATAACATATTAGATGGCTTGACGGGGATTGAAAAAGGGCATTATCAATTAGAGTTACCCCACTTTCGTTTACCGGAACTTGATCGAATATCACAACAATTTAATCACATGGCAAAGGTCTTATTAGATAGTAAGGCAAAAAATAGTTTATTAACGCAACGTTCATTGGAAATACAGGAAGAAGAGCGAAGGCATCTTGCGCAAGAGTTGCATGATGAGTTAGGGCAAACCATCGCCGCGATTAAAGCCGTTGCCGTTGCCATATCGAATAAAAAAGATGTAGATAAAGAACATATTGATGCTAGTGTAGATACTATAGTTGAATATTCTGATCATATTTATCAAGTAGCAAAAAACATGATGCACCGATTACGCCCTTCGGTACTTGATGAACTAGGTTTGATTAAAGCCTTACAAAATATGATTGATGACTGGAATAGTCGACAAGACGATATTTTTTGTCACTTTACTTTCTCTGACATCCCGACTGATCTCTCTGAGTCATTGAATATTAATTTTTACAGAATCATTCAGGAAAGTTTAACTAATGTATTAAAACATTCATCTGCCAGCAAGGTTTCAATATCAATGGAAAAATTTAAGTTGGATGGAGTCGATAAAATTAGTTTAATCATTGATGATGACGGTGTTGGCTTGGGCGAAAATAAAACGATGTCGGGTTTGGGTGTGCCAGGAATGAAAGAGCGTGTGGAAATGAATAATGGAACGTTTGAGCTTTCTAGCATTCCAAATCAGGGTATAAAAATTGAAATAATAGTTCCTGTAATTAACAAGAGTTAAATTAAACAATAAAATTATGAGCGACAAAATAAAAGTGATGTTAGTTGATGACCATGCTGTGGTTCGTGCCGGTTATCAAATGTTATTGAAAAATTCTCCAGAAATAGAAGTCATAGCTGAAGCCGATAGTGGAGAAGAAGCCTATCGATTGCATGCGCTTCATAAACCAGATGTTATTGTTATGGATATTTCTTTACCGGGTATGGGTGGTATCGAGGCGATAAAACGGATACATTCTAAAGATAATCAAACTAAAATTCTTGTGTTTAGCATGCATGAAGAAATAATTTTTGTAGAGCAAGCTTTACAAGCAGGTGCTAAAGGCTACATTACTAAAAGTACTGATCCGCAGTTACTTGTTGATGCAATTAAACGTCTTTCTAGAGGCGAGAATTATATCGATGCGGAACTTGCACAACGACTTGCCTATGAAAAATCTCGCGGGCAGGACACACCATTATCCGATTTTTCTACGCGGGAATTTGAAATATTCTGTATGTTGGCCGAAGGTTTGAATACCAGTGAGATAGCAAAGCGATTATCACTAAGTTATAAGACCGTTGCTAACTACAGCACACAAATAAAAAACAAGCTTGATGTCGCTACAGTGGCTGATATTGCAAGGATTGCTATTAGATACAATATTATTCAGGCTTAAATAAAAAAGGCGCTACTTTAAGTAACGCCTTTTAAGTTGTTTAATTTGAACTGCTTTAAATTAATACCTAGTCGTTAATAACCACGCCCCATGGAAATTTACCAACTTCAATAGTTTTGATAACTTCATTTTTATCGGTATCTATTACTGAAACGGTACTGCTGACGCCATCAGTGGTAAATAGACGTTTACCATCTTTAGACATCGCTAAACCCCATGTACGTTTTCCTACAGGGATGCCTTTGATAATTTCGAGTGTATCAGCATCCATAACAATGATTTTATTTGCTCTGCCACCGGCCACGTAAATTACTTTTTCATCTTTGCTTAAAACAACATCTTTTGGTTTTGACTTACTATCACCTGTGGAGCCAGTTTTAATAATCTTTGCGTTGATCATGTCTACCTTAACGACTTCTCCACTAATTTCAGCTGTTGCATAAGCGATATCACCAGATTGACTGAAGGTTGCGGCACGTGGACGAGAACCAATAAGAATATTATTTTCTATTGTATTTCCCGGCACGGTAATGACGTGCAACATATTTGTTGATTCACTGGTGATAATTACACGTTTGCCATCAGGAGAAATTGCCACGCCTTCAGGTTCTAATCCCACTTTGATCTCAGCAATTTGTTCCCCTGTCTTTGGATTAAATACGGTTGCTTTGGCATCGTCTTCATTGGAAATATAAATATTGCCATTAGGATGCACAGCGAATGTTTCCGGATCAGAACCCGCTTCAAATTCTCTAATGATTTTTAGTGAAACAGGATCGACAACCTTGATTTTATTTTCTTCACTTACTGCAATATAGAGTTCAGCGCCATCTGGGGAGAGGCCAATGCCGCGTGGACGTTCGCCTATTTCAATCGTTGCTTCTACTTCTAATGTAGAGCCATTAATAACTGAAACAGAATCACTTCGTTCATTAGTAATAAAAATCCGTCCGGATGGTGCAGCTAATACTGAATTCGCAAGTACTGCTAATAGTATTAATGGCATAAATAATAATTTCATTTTTAAACTCCTGATAAACTTTAATAATTAAGGAATCTCTGATTAAGTCTGGGTCGAATAGATTGCTGGTTAAAACTTTCTGGTTCAAGGCGTGAAACGCGCGTAATAGCATGGCTATTGCGAAGTTTTACAACGCAGAAACAGGATGTTTTAATCGCAAGATATCGATTCATGACTTAGTCATAGGCTCCTCTATTTTTGTAGACTTATTTTTTGCAGTCTAGCATCCCAAGGCTGTCTAATGTGGGAGGTTTGGCTATACCACGAACAGGTGCTTCTGCAACAATGTTGTCTTTTTCAACTAACAATAAAAGCTGTCGTAATTGTCCGGTTTTTCTAAAATTCATATTGCTGCCTTTTTGACCATCAAAGGTTAATTCTGTTTTTAGATAAAGTAACATCTCTGCTGGTTTGACAATTTTAGTTCTTGCAACCGTGTCCGATGTCATTTTAATTGCGGCCCAACCTGCCCATGAATAATCATCCATGGTTGTATGCTGATTTTTTTTAAAACGTTTATTTAGATCACGTGCGGCAAATTTTACAAAGTCAGGATGCCAGGCGTTTGCTTCGGCTTTAGAATCAGATATTTTTTTCTGCCATTGGGATATCGCATCTGCTTTCATGCTTACACTTGGAATAATATGCAATGCATTATTGATGCATGCTGTTCGTAAACTATCGTTATCTATCGATAAATTAAACACGGGAGTATTTGGTGAGCTTGTACTAAGGTTTGTAAAAACTTCAGCATCAACTGCTGTTAATATGGCTATGTATTTAGAGAAATCATGTGCAGATGAATCGCTTTCTGAAATAACATCAAGTTTATATTTTTGATTTAA
>DUBV01000007.1:40442-46200 GCA_012960105.1 Thiotrichaceae bacterium
GGCTTCATCAATCCCTTGTTTTACTCCAAGAAAAGCACTATGGCTTTTGTCGCCAACATAGGCGAAATCCACATTTGTTATTTCAGCTAATACATAATTAGGAATCGAAAATAAAATAACTGCGCTGTAGAAAAAATAAATAACGTCTTTTTTAATCATAAAATATCACCGATATTATTAAGTTTATTATGTGGCAAGCTGATGTATCAATTAGGACAACTGAATATAAGATAAATTCAATTGAAACAGGATAGGAATATTACCTGATTTTAAAATTAAATTAGTTTTAAATAATTGAGGTTAATTTTATTGCAACCAATTTTTACGGCGACGATAAATTGTTGCACGATTTATATCTAATATTTTAGCTGCCTTACTAATATTACCATTTGTTTGCTGGAGGGTTTTTTTAATTAATTCATCTTCATTTGATCTGAGGTTGTGAGCAGAGATACTGATAGATGTTTTGTTGATAATTATAATAAAGCAGCCTAAGGCTCCTTTTTTTGTCTTAATAGGCTTTAGGATTAAACGCATATCGGCAATTAATGATTGTTCCTCTCCCATTGTCTCATATTCTCTTTCTTCATCATTATTAATGCATTCATTTATAGTTGTTGTAAGTTCAGGGGCGAGTATATTAATAGATTTGTTAATAATGGATGATGAAGTATTAAACATTGAAGATGCATGCGAATTTACATCGATAATGTATCCGTATTCGTCTACTAGTAGAGAAGCATCGTTTGGAAACCTCATTTGAATATCATGGTAGATGAGGCGCAGTTCTTCACGTTTTTTAAGCTGTATTACAGATAAGTCGGATTCTATAGATTGTGTAATTGAAATTGCTAATGCCATTGCTTCAACGGAGATTTTATTTGCAGATCCAGTAATATCAATACACCCTAGTAGCGAATGGTTGCCAGGACTATGTATAGGAGCACCATAACAGACCCAAGGTTGCCAGCCTTGACAGAAATGCTCGGAGCCCATGACAACTTCAGGGCGTCCCTGTGCCAATGGCGTGCCAATACCATTAGGACCAACAACTTTTTCACTCCATTCACTTCCTGGTCTAAAATTGATTTTATCCAGATGACTTCGAACTTGTTTATGGCCGACGGAATAAATAATTCTTCCTAAATTATCTGCTAATACAATAACATGCCCCGTATCTTTAACGGTATTAGACATACGATCGAGTACATTTTTTCCAGATATCCCCAAGTTTTCTGAATGAAGTTTTGCTTCTATTTCCTCCTCGGAAATAACGGATCGGGCACGATTGTTCAGTGGGTTAATACCTAAATCCCGACAACGTAACCAACTATCAGCAATAACAGGGCGAAGGTGCTTATGGTTTAATTCACCTGTTCCAACAAATCGCTCCCATATATTAGCCACAGCATATAAAGAGGTCAGTGGATTTTGTGGAATCAATGTTTTGCTAGTTTCAGTTGTTGGCATAAACGTTGTCGTTCAAATTGTATTTATAGTCTCTCGGACAAAAAACGTTAATTTTTAATACAAATATACAATAGTCTTAAATATTTTAAGCTGCAATTAATAACGTTGCATTTTGCAACATATTTAATTTTTAAAGAAAATATTCTGTGATTAATTTGATAAATTGGTAATATTAATTTAGTTTGAAGTTGGTACTCATCACGAATGTAAGTTATAGCTTTTAAGTCTAGTTGATATTAAGTTAATTGATATTGAATCATTAAGAATTCGAATCAGCAATAACCACCAGAGGAGTATGTTTATGCTCAGATCCTTACAGATCGAACCAGAAAAATGTACCGGCTGTTTGCAATGCGAAATGGCGTGTTCCTATCAGGCAGAAGGGATATTCAATCCCTCAAAATCCCGAATAAAAGTATTTACTTTCCACAATGAAGGACGCTTTGTTCCTTATACCTGCACGCAATGTAGCGAAGCATGGTGTATGCACGCGTGCCCAGTCGAAGCCATTGTAATTAATGAAACTACCGGCGCTAAAGAGGTCATTGATGACATCTGTGTTGGCTGTAAAGTTTGCACCATAGCCTGTCCCTTTGGCACGGTGAACTACGATCAGGATGCTGGAACTGTGCATAAATGCGACTTATGTGGTGGTGATCCTGAATGTGCGAAAGCCTGTCCTACCCAGGCAATCACCTATGTGGATGCTGATCAGGGTGGATTGGAAAGAATGCGTGCTCATGCGGCACAGTCTTAGGAGATAAACATGGCTTGGACACAAAATGTATTACGTATAAATTTGACCGATGGTTCGATTTCAAAAGAACCACTGAATATGAAATGGGCCAATGATTATCTAGGGCAGCGCGGACTGGCAACTAAATACCTGGTCGAAGAAATCGACCCTATGTGTGATGCCCTTGGCCCAGACAACAAACTTATTATGACTACAGGTCCCTTGACAGGAACCATGGCATCCACAGGAGGGCGTTATTCAGTAGTAACCAAAAGCCCGTTGACTGGCGTTTTGGCTTGCTCAAATTCTGGTGGATTCATCGGCGCTGAAATGAAAAGTGCAGGTTGGGATATGATCATCTTTGAAGGCAAGTCACCTGAACCTGTTTATCTTTATGTAGAAAATGAGAAAGCAGAGCTTGTCCCTGCTGATGATATCTGGGGTAAATCTGTCTGGGAAGCAGATGAAATCTTACATCAGAAATACCAGGATCCTTTACTGAGGATTGCAGCAGTGGGCCGATCTGCCGAAGCAGGGTGTTTGTATTCAGGAATAATTAATGATTTGCACCGTGCCGCAGGTCGTTCTGGCGTGGGTACTGTCATGGCTTCCAAGAACCTGAAAGCGGTTGCAATACGTGGAACCAGGGGCGTTGGTAATATCAATGACCCTGCTGCTTTTATGAAAGCCACCACCGAGGCCAAGAGAGTTCTGGTAGAAAATGCAGTGACAGGAGAAGGCTTACCCGCACTGGGCACGCAAGTCTTGATGAATGTCATTAATGAGATGGGTGCGTTGCCCACACGCAATCACCGTGAAGTCCAATTTGAAGAAGCAGGCGATATTTCAGGTGAAGCCATGCTGGAGCCCCGTGAAGGTGATGGTAAGCCTAATCTTACAACTAATGCGGCATGCTTTGGTTGCACTATCGCCTGTGGGAGAATCTCTACCATTGATCGCACTCATTTCACTATTGAGAACAAGCCTGAATATTGGGGCAACTCAGGTGGCTTAGAGTTTGAGACTGCATGCATGCTTGGTTCGGATTGTGGTGTAAATGATCTTGATGCCCTGACTTATGCCAATTTTCTCTGCAATGAAGATGGTTATGATCCAATAAGCTTTGGCGTCACCGTCGCCGCCGCGATGGAGCTGTTTGAATCGGGGGCGATTACTACAAAAGAAACAGACGGGATTGAATTTAAATTTGGTTCCGCAGAAGCGCTTGCCAAGGCGGCAGAGTGGGTGGCCACAGGTGAAGGTTTTGGTAAAGACTTGGGTATGGGTTCAAAAAGGTTGTGTGAGAAATACGGACATCCGGAATTTTCTATGACTGTTAAGGGTCAGGAATTCCCGGCTTATGATCCGCGTGCTATTCAGGGCATGGGTTTGGCCTATGCCACCGCCAACAGGGGAGCTTGTCATTTGAGAGGGTATACCGTTGCCTCAGAAGTTTTGGGTATCCCGGTAAAAACGGACCCGTTGGCAACCGACGGCAAGGCTGAATTGGTCAAAGCCTTTCAGGATGGCGCCGCTGTGGTCGATTCAGCAGGTATTTGTGCTTTTACAACGTTTGCCTGGACCATGGAAGATATCGCGCCACAGATTGATGCTGCGTGTGAAGGTGACTGGAGTGCTGAGAGATGCATGGAAGTGGGTGAACGTATCTGGAATCTTGAACGAGATTTTAATAACGCAGCTGGCATGACGGCAGCTGATGATACTTTGCCGAAACGCTTATTAAAAGATGCAGCTAATATTGGTCCAGCCAAAGGTCGAGTTAACGATCTTGATAAGATGTTGCCGGAATACTACGCACTTCGTGGTTGGACATCAGATGGTCAATTGACAGATGAAACCCGTGCACGTTTCGGACTATAGGAATGGACATCTCAGGAGTTAAATAATGAAGCATGTCATTATAGGTGCCGGCCCTTCAGGTGTGATTGCTGCTGAGACCTTACGTAAACTTGATTCAACATCAAGTATCATCATGATTGGCGATGAACCGGAAAATCCATACTCACGTATGGCACTGCCTTACTATTTAATAGATAGAATTGATGAAGCGGGAACTTACCTGCGCAAAGAATCCTCGCATTTTAGTGATAAAAAAATTGATGTTATCCAAGATTGGGTAAGTTCTATCGATGTAAAAGCGAAGTCATTAACGTTAAAGCATGATGATGATATTAATTTTGACAAATTACTAATCGCAACAGGTTCTCATGCTATACGACCACCTATAGAAGGGATGGACCTACCCGGTATACATTCTTGTTGGACCCTGGAAGATGCGAGAAATATTGTAGAGAAAGCAAAACCTGGCGCTAATGTCATTTTGATGGGGGCGGGTTTTATAGGTTGTATTATTCTCGAAGCACTTGCCTCACGTAAGGTGAATCTTACTGTTATTGAAATGGGCGACAGAATGGTGCCTCGCATGATGGATCAAACGGCAGGCAATTTAATTAAAGATTGGTGTTTGCAAAAAGGCGTTTCTGTACATACTTCAACGCGCATTGAAGCGATAGAGAAGGGTAGTGGTGATGCGCTAAAAATAAAACTGGATAATGGTGACGTACTTGATGCCGATCTTGTTATTACGGCAACAGGTGTCGCTGCAAATATTCAATTTCTTCAAGGTAGCGGTATAGAAACCGATTTTGGTGTGTTGGTTAATGACAGGCTACAGTCAAATATATCTGATATTTATGCCGCAGGTGATGTTTGTCAGGGTAAGGACTTTTCGACTGGTGAATACAGCGTACAAGCGATACAGCCTACAGCCGCCGACCATGGCAGAATTGCCGCAATGAATATGGCGGGCAGAGATACGGCGCATCAAGGCTGTATTAATATGAATGTACTCGATACGATGGGCTTGATATCAAGCTCCTACGGTTTATGGATGGGCGTAGACGGTGGTGAATCTGTTCAATTGTGTGATAAAGAGCGTTATCGATATTTGAATCTGCAGTTTGAAGGTGATGTGCTGGTTGGCGCACAGGCACTGGGATTAACCCAGCATGTAGGCGTTTTACGAGGCTTGATTCAAACTAAATTGAAATTGGGTAAGTGGAAAGATCATTTATTGAAAGATCCAACCCGTATCATGGAAGCTTATCTTGCTAATACCCAAGCTATTGGACATAACGCAGGAGTTATTTAAACTCCACAAATGCAAATTACCTTAAAGCTCTACGCTGGTTTAAGTCAGTATCTACCAGAAAAGTCCAAGAAGCACAGTACTAATCTTAATATTTCACCCTCTGAAACTGTTTTTTCAATTCTTGATAAATTTAATGTCCCTAAGGAGTCGGCTCATTTGGTGTTGCTGAATGGTGTTTACTTGCAGCCAGAAGAGAGAGAACAGCCTAAATTCAATGAAGGGGATACGCTAGCGGTTTGGCCTCCTGTCGCTGGCGGCTAGGGAGTACTTCTAAAAATGCATTTTTTCCGCGATTCAATGTGCCGTTCCTTATTAATTTTTCATGGTAGTGTCGTCGACTCCATGCTCGAACCCTCATGTATAAGTTATACACTCCTGTT
>DUBV01000008.1 GCA_012960105.1 Thiotrichaceae bacterium
CTTCTGTTTTAGTTCCTGCGCTTTGGTCATTTTCTCTTGGGCTTTCTGACGGTCTTCTTCCGCCAGTACAAATGCCTGTTGTCGCATACGTTGACGAACCTCACCAGAAACTTCTACCGCAGTATCATCAATAAGTCGCCCATTATCAAAAACAAATATTCTCGGTCCACCAGCAGTGCTTCTATACCATGCCGGAGGCTTACCTGAAAGCTGTGTTGTTTCAACACCCGGCTCTGTCCATTGATACATTCTAGCCTCAGCAATACTCGTCACCATAATCATTGAAATTAAAAGTGTTAATGTCTTTCGCATAATTATTGCCCCAGATGTTTACTTTTAATTATATGACAAATAACTATTAACCGTACTTCTTGTTTATAAAAAATGTTGGCGGACATGCTTGTTTATGAGAAATAGACTTTTAATCCATTGCACCGATACAATTTAAATAAGCATCTTCGAGATTATCGGCTTGATATTGATTACAACATTCAGAAGGCGAGCCGTTAAAACAGATCTTGCCATTATGTAGAACAACAATGCGGTCACAAAGACTCTCAACATCAGCTAACAAATGCGTACTAAAAAAAAGTGTTTTCCCCGTCTCTTTTAATTTGACCAAATGCCTTTTCAAGTAGGCGCGTGCTTTTGGATCCAGCCCGCTCATCGGTTCATCAAACAACAACATAGGACGTTGACTTAAAAAACAGGATGCCAAACCCAATTTTTGTGCCATCCCTTTTGAATAATGTCGTACTGACTTTTTCAATGCAGAGAGTTCCAAATCAAGAACCTTGAATATTTCTGCTATGTCTGATTCTTTCAATTCAACCCGATTTAATTCAGTCATATAAGAAAGGAAATCTTTTCCCGTTAAATAATACGGGGGCAAGAATTTTTCAGGTAGAAATGACAAGGATTGACGCGATTCAGTTTCTCTATGTGATTTAGAAAATATTTCAATATTGCCTGACTTTATTGAGATAAAATCTAATACTGATTTTATTAAAGTCGTTTTACCCGCACCATTCACACCAACTAGACCAATATATTCACCTTGATTAACAGATAAATTAATATCAGACAGTATCGAATCGTTTCCATAATCCTGATTTAGATGTTCAATTTTAAGTGCGGTTGTTGTCATTCTTTATCCATTATTGTTTTGTATGGATTCAGTACATCCTGTACATTCATCGGTTGCGTGCTCCTGCACAATCGATATACATCATAACCCTATGAATAAAAATGCCCGCATTATGCGGGCATTAGTAAACCGAGATTGATTAAAAATTTAATACAAGAACACTTGAGGGCAATCCTGAGCATCATCAAAGATATCATAGATTTGCGTCAAGGTTCCCACAGCACCATCTGTAGTGCCTGGTGCAGTTGTTGTATTTGCCGTTGCACATCTGACAATTGAGGCGCTAGCTGCAAATGCAAACTCAGTCGCATCAAAAGCGGTCGCGCTGCCGTCAGCGGTCGATAACCTTAGTACTCCGGTATGCGGTAAACCATCATCGACCTTGACATCTAATTCTCGGGCAATACTAACCGGTACATTACGACCCATATGAAGATTTAAACGATTAGCAGCAGTGCCTGAATAACCATCATTACGCGTTAGTACCAAAGGGCCATTAAATGCATTTGTTGGGGCAACTGTGGGATATGTCGCTGCAGTAGGAGCTGCCGCTGCGGGTGTAAATCCACCACCCAGAAAATTAGATTTGGCCAGTTGTTCCCATACTGCTGCACCTTCTATTAGTGTGTTATCAATACGTCCATTACCAGTTACACCTGCTACAGCTGTCGGTAGATTAACAGTAACACCCATTGCTTGTGATGCAGATGTGAATAACCAATCACCCGGAACCTGGCGATAACGATCTATAAAGCCATAATATGCAGCTTGAACGCCTGAGTTCTGATCAGCTAAGTTACGAACACGTGCGCTGCTGATTAACTCTTGTCCTTTAAGAATACCGCCCAGTAACAATCCGATGATTACCAAGACGATAGCTATTTCTACTAAAGTAAAACCCTTTTGCTTATTGATTCTCATTTTCTCTTCCTCTGTGTAAGAATTACATTCATGTATATTACAGAGCAGGAATCGCGCCAGACATGTAAGCAATTGATTTTATAATGAATATTGTTATATTAACTGTGTTTTTCAATATAAAATGATGAGCTCCCAACAAAGTTGTCGAGATTTCAACATTTTGTACCTTCTAATTAAATCATTAATATGCAATTAATTAAGTTGGCAAAGATTACTTTTACTAGAGTAAAATAAAGACTAAAACCCAAGCTATCTAAAATATAACTACAATTAAATACAGATATTTTAAGGATCTTCATTGATATCTCTACCCACCATATCAAAAACTAATTCGATTAAAATCGCTATCACCTTTAGCGTGTTTATGATGTTTCTTTCAAGCGCCATCGGCCTTATTGAACTCAGTCTCACTCAAAATCCAGTATTAAGCATCAATAGCAAACTATTCAATACAACGGGTGAATATAATTTAGCGCTGCACAATATAATTCTCACCAAAGAATTCATCCTGTTACTGATATCAGGTTTAGTACTTACGATTGCTCTTCCATTATTACCACCGTTGAAGGCATTCATTCTTACTTTTGTAATGTTATTAATTACTGGTGTTATTGCTTATTACAGTTCAAACGTTGCTTTAATACCTATTGAATATTGCTTTCTAACTATATTTATCATTTATATGGTCAATATATTGATTAGTTATTTTGTTGAAATTCAATCTAAACAAAAACTAATGGAAATGTTTGGCCATTACATTCCTCCCCACTTAGTTAATGAACTAAGCCTTTCCCCAAAAGAAATTTCTCTAGAAGGTGAATCTAGAACATTAACTGTATTCTTTTGTGACTTACAAAGTTTTACCAGTATTTCCGAGCAACTTAACCCCAAACAGTTAAACAAGTTACTCAATGAATATTTCAATGTTATGACTGAGATCTTATTTAAGTATGAAGGAACAATTGATAAGTATATTGGTGATGCGATTATGGCTTTCTGGAATGCGCCAACATTACAGGAAGCACATGCCCAACGTTCGGTTGAAGCGGCACTCGAGATGGATCTTACTATAAAAGAACTCGCCCAGACCTTTATTGCCCGCGGCTGGCCCGGACCAATTATGGGTACTGGCATCAATACAGGTAGAGCCAATGTAGGTATTATGGGTTCGAAATATCGCATGACCTACACAGCCATAGGTGATGCTGTCAATCTGGCTTCTCGAATTGAATCTCTCACCCGAACCTATCGAGTCCCTATTATTATTAGTGAACACACATATAAAAAACTCACAGGAATTTGTTGCAGGGAACTTGATCAAGTACAAGTTCGTGGGAAAAAACAGTTAACCCGACTATATCAACCATTAGGTTTTGAGAATGAAGTGGATAATAGACTAAAAGAAAAACTGCAACTACACTCACACGCAATTGAACTATATAATTCTAAAAAATATAAAAATGCAGCGCGTTTATTTAGAGATGTTTACGAACTAGATAAAACAGATAATTATTATAAAGTAATGATAAGGAAAATAATAGAAATACAATATATACAGAAGCAGACTTAAGCTGCTCTAGTTAGCCTCATTTTGACGTAGTTTAATTTCCTCTAGTTTTTGGCCAAGGAATTTTCTTTGATGTGAATCTTTAAGCTCTCCACTTTCAATTAATCCACCAAGTATAACCATTGCACTCTCAAGCTCATTCATATCTTCTAATATAAATATCTCCATTTGTTTAGCCCAATAAGGAACATTATCTCCTTTCGCATGCTGCCTAATTAGCTCGGCACACTCGAGCGCTAGTTTTAAGTCTTTTATCCTATGCTTAGCCACATAAACTGCGTGAGCCATAAACGACCAGCGTTCATTCGGACTTTCAATAAATTTATCACTAACATAACGAATCATCATGCGTTGTTTTTCAACATCCTGTACTTCCGCATAAAAGCGAATTGCTGCCAATAATGGGTACTGGATTTTGCTATCAAGTTCTATAATTATATCCAGCCATTCAACTACTCTATCGTAATTCAATTCTTTCAAAGGAATACTAACGCCAGGCTGATTATCAAATGCTTGTAACCATAGCATGGTTAATTTTGCTGCAGAGACAGGGTCATCAAGACTCATAAGTCTGATATGAGTAGATGTCGGCGGTATCGTTAAGTTATAACGTTTCACTTCCAGGCGCGAAAATGAGAAATGCCATAAGCATTGTAAGAATAAACTTAATATTAATACAATCCAGATATTATTAGGTACAAAGGAAAGATCTCTGGTTTGCTTTACAAATAGCTTCATCGATTTATTTATAACTCTTTTCTATACAAATCAAATAACGCAACACATGACAAGAGAACAACGTATACAGCAGTCTGACCAATAATGATGAATACACTATCATTAATATTGGTTGAATATACAAGCCAATCCGTTTTGGTAAATTTATAAAGGTCGGGAATAACATAAGCAATCAAATCTAATAAGCTATTTATAAACTCATGACTCATTGATGATGATTCCAAAATAGGAGAATCACTAATCAATTGAATGACTTCTATAGAACGTGCTAATAAATAAAATGCCATCACCACACTAAATGAAATGGTTATGCTGTTGAATGAAAATAAGGCAAGTAAGCTTAGTGCAATTATAATTAATAATTCACAAAATAATGAAAATGACCAAAACAACACTGGAATTGCGGGAGCATATAAAAATAGACAGCAAACGCTCATGGAAGAAATTATTATCGCAACAACAGAAAAGCCGGAAAATTTACCAAAATAATAGGATGAACGTGGCACTGGATGAGAGAGAATTAACTCAAATCCTTTATCGTTAAATTCACGCACCATACTAGTAATGACAAATAAGCTCATGGTAAATACAGAAAACAAGCGTAAAGCCGAAGCGAGGAGAGCAGCTTGTATTTCAGTGGCTTCGGTAATTGCCAGCTCACCAATAAATAACGAGATACAAAAAAATAGTACTCCTCCCATAAGGATAAAAAATAGAAATTTATCCCGCACTGCTTCCCAAACTGAATACTTGGCAATTGTCAGTAATAGATTATGATTCATAATATTATTCTAATTAATTCAGACTAAGTACATACAACTCAGTTAATATAGCAAAAAATAACAGCTTAAGATTATTTATGTCCACATTTGTAAATAAAATTACTCGTAAAAGAGAACTAATAATTCTTATTATGATGCTGGAAATGCTGCACTTAGCTATATGGGTAGATTTTGGCAGCATCATATCCCGTTCTTTAATGTTAAGTCACCTTGGGCTTTTCTTATTATGGCAACCTGTTTGGCGCGGTGATAAAAAGCTTAACCTGGAAAACACAATCCTTTTCATCTTATTCACTTTCACGTTAACTATCTGGTTAAACCTTTGGCTACTCTTTGCCTGGTTAATTTTGTTAATTGGTTTTATCAGTGGTCGTGTAACCTTAGATAGAAATGAAAGAACAATTTATACCCTGGCATTAGGCTTTTTAGTGCTAGAACTGCTATTCGCATGTGTGCCGGAACTGGCAGATATTAATATCGAATATAAACAAATTTTTTACATACTACTGACTATACTTCCGCTGCTGATATTTTTCTTTCCGATCGAGAATTCTGACCACCATATACAAATGGTGGATTTTATACACGCAATAACAACTTCAATGCTAACAAGTCTTGTTGCACTTGGTAGCCTATTAAACATGTTTATCAATGATGCATCATATTTTGCAGCACTTGCACAGACTTCAGTTGCTATTGGTGGTTTTATTATTTGTATCAGCTGGTTAATTACATCGCAATCACGTTTCGACGGTGTTACTCAATTATGGTCTGGCTATATGCTCAATATAGGTACGCCACTTGAACAATGGTTAAATGAATTGTCTCGTCTTTCACAAAAAGATGATGATGCAGAAGAATTTTTAAAAATTGCTATTGATGAATTATTGACGTTAACCTGGATCAAAGGAATTGAATGGATTAGCAAAAATTCAGAGGGCAAAAGTGGTCAAAATACAAAACATAAAACATCGTTTGTTGCTGGCAATCTGAATATTGATATTTACACAAATAATAATATGGGCGGCGCCTTACATGTACATTGTAATTTACTAATCCACTTGATTGAGAATTTTTACATCGCTAAAATTCGACAAAAAACGCTAACACAACAAGCCCACCTTAAAGCAATTTATGAAACTGGATCACGAATAACTCACGATATTAAAAACCTTCTACAATCATTCAAGGCCATAACCAGTATTATTACTAATGACACCGATGATTCTAATGTTGAAGCATCAAAACAGATTTTAAAGAAACAACTGCCACACTTGACCCATCGATTGCAACTGGCATTAGACAAACTACAGACACCAGAAAGTCAATATATAGAAATAATTAATATTAAAGATTGGTGGGAAGGACTACATAAAAGAAATACATATCAAAATATCTTATTTCAAAGTGAAATTCATAGTAACCCGAAAATACCTTTGGAATTATTTGATAGTGTTATTGATAATTTACTGGAAAATATTCAGACCAAACAAAAAAACGAACCTGATATTGAAGTTATCATTACACTAGCATGCACCGAAGATGTAACAAGTATTACGGTTTGTGATTCTGGCAGCATGATCCCCGAACACATTTCTAAAGAACTATTTTCTAATGCGATTAAATCCGATAATGGATTAGGTATAGGTTTATATCAGGCGAATAAACATGCTGTATTATTCGGCTATGATTTAATACTGGCTATTAATGAAAATGGAAGAGTCTGTTTTAAATTAAAAACTAAATTATTTAAATAAATCAGGGTAATCGTTCTGCCTTTACCATTCTATTCATGAATATGTTCGGAGAAATCCACATTACGATATCATCGAATTGACATAGCAACTTGGTTTCATCTGTATCATCGGTACAACTCGTGCCACCATTAGAAAACGTTCGCGAATAAAATATTTGATCCGTATTAGCATCATCATTTTCAACTTCATCTGTTCCTGCTGTCGTTGCTGTCAATGTAGCACCCAGAATCGTTGTCGCACCCAAAGTATTGCGACCATGTGAGATAACCACAGCCGGGACTATCGTCGCTGCATTGTATTGAAACTTGGACTCAACTGTTACACCGGTACTGGTATCGTCTCCTCGAGTCAATATAGTAAGCCCTCCACTCTGACACAAATCCAGATTACTATCAGTAGTAGCGCAAATACCGTCATCTATGGTCGTAAAGCCAGGGGTAGTGACATGGTATTTGAATCTATTGCCCCAGACATCACCTTGAATATTGATACCCAAGGTTTGCCATGGTAACCAGCCATCACCATTTGCAGTTGTACATGTTCCGGAGGTCACTGGATTAGAAAGACCATCACCACTGGTATCCGGACAAGGCAGACGTCCATTGATTATGGCAAAACCTTGTAATGATTCCATAACATCATTCATGGTATCGATAGTTTGTTGCCGTTCTCTTGATTCTATCTGTGTTGCAACCGGCCCAAGTAAGCCAACCATCAATAAACTAATAATAAAAAGAACGACGGAGAGTTCGATTAAAGTGAAACCTGTCTGTACCCGAATATTCAAGTGATCACCTTATAATTATGGAGGAACGATAAAATCGATAACGATAGCCTGATCATTAAAATTACTTGCCTTTATTTGTACTTGAAATAGATCGTCTGCTTGTCCACAGTTATTTGATTCAAAATATTCATTTATAGTGCCATTCGCCCTGTCTTGCATTGTATTTACCGGTGTAGCACAATCACTGTCTAGTATTTTGTTGGTTTCTTTTCCGGCAACAATCGCCAGGGCACGTATATTATCATTTGTAACTGTTGATTGAGCGTTATTTGGTGTAGCTGATTGAACGTCATTTATAGTTAAGCAGTTCGTGCCTTCAACGCAGACTGCGCCACCACCGGGAGC
>DUBV01000009.1 GCA_012960105.1 Thiotrichaceae bacterium
AATATTTTGCTACCGACCCCCATATTTCTATGGGGTTTTAAAACTGCCATACGGCCAATTTGTCCTGAATCTAATAAACGACCTGTTGCTATAAAATCTCCTTCTATTTTAGCAATAACATGCACACAAGTTTCATCAAATTCATCCCATTCCATTTCTACAGGGACTTTCTGTTCTTCAATAAAAACTATCGTTCTAATATGACGTAAAGGACTATCTCTATCCTGCCATTTAACTTGCTCAACTATAACGTCAAGTTCAGTCATAGAAAAAGAAATAACCAGCGCGTTGTAATTTAAAGATAAAGTCTAATGCTGCATCTTCATCACAGCACGCGATAACAGAAGCATAATCAATAAGATGGTGTGAACAGATGTAACTCACTAATAACAAGAAACTATTCGATAAATTAAATTCCGTTCCCGCGACAAACAAAGCTACCGAGTCATCATTAACAATATAAGAAAATCGAATTTGCCCACTACGATTTAAACAACCAAACTGTTTGAATTTATTGTTGAAATCATCGGCGCTAAGTTCTTTTTCATCATAATCAATATCAGCGCCCGTGTTCTCAGTAATATAACATCCAAACCAACTATTAAATTTACCTTCATCCGTAATAGTCGGAAGCATTAATTCTCGAATAGCTTGTAGATGTTCTGCTTTTATTTCTCCAGGTGATTCTTGTATCTTTAACCCCGGATCAGAATAAAATTTATCTTCTTCGATATCATTCCCCTCGTCCCATTCATCTGTATATGCACTCACTAATTCTTTTCTCGTTGGAGCACGAAAACCAATAGAAAACGTTAAACAATCATCTATAGCAATTCCATGATGTGCGACACCCGGTGGCAGATAAAGCATATCACCGGCTTCTAATACCCAATCTTGTTTTGATTCAAAATTATTTAGTAAGCGTAAGTCTGTGTCTTTTTTGAAATCTGATTCTGTGAATTCTTTATCATCAATATGCCAATGGCGTTGTCCCTGCACTTGTAATAAAAATACATCATAATTATCTAAGTGTGGCCCAACACTGCCCTGATCTTGAGCGAAGCTAATCATTAAATCATCAATGCGCCAGCTTGGAATAAAATCAAACTCATCAAGCAAGCAAGCAAGCTCAGGAATAAGATGGTCAACAGCTTGAACTAACAATGTCCAATGCGAATCAGGCAATGAAGTAAAATCACTTTCTTTAAAGGGTCCATGACGAAGTTGCCACGGCTTATCCCCGCCCTGCTCCATAATCAAACGAGACTCAACACCTTCCTCGCAAGCAAGGCCACCGAGTTCTTCTGCAGCAAGCGGGCTTTGATAATCAGGAAATGCCTGACGAATCAATAAAGGCTTCTTCTGCCAATATTGTTTTAAAAATTCTTCGCGACTTAAGCCACTTAGTAATTGCATAAGGCATTAATTCCGTATTAATTATTTTTACCTTTTAAACAGGTTTCTTTGCGACAATAAACGCGGCTTTGTTTTTTCCCGGTTTCCATTGATAGTCAATGGAAAAACCAATATCCATCAAACTTTCTACTAATTCATTTTTACTAAATACCCTAATTATAGGGATAAGACTGGTAATTTTTCCATGCGGAGCAATGAGTTTAAATAGAAACATCATATCTCCAAGACAAGCCGTACTGCTTATGAATATTCCCCCTGATTTTAGCATTTTATAAACTTTCGCAACCGCCTCTTCCTTATTTTCAAGCAGGTGTAAAATACTCATGCCTAACACGACATCAAAGCTATTGTCCGGCGCATTAAACTCATCAATTGTAGATTGTTCAAAAGTGATGTTATTGATATTTTCTTTATCCACTTTTCCTTGAACAATCTCAAGCATTTTTGGAGAAAGGTCAATGGCATGAATATGTTTCACATAAGGCGCGTGAATAATTGCCGTTGTACCTGTGCCACAACCAAATTCAAACATATCCATATCTACATTAAGGTATTCTCGTGTTTTTTTCAGTTTCTTTTGATAAGACGCTTCATCTGCAATTGCTTGTCTTGAATAACGAGGGGCTATTTTATTCCAAAATTTTTCTGACTTATTCATTTATCCGAATTTCATTCCTATTCATAAGGCGGCCGGCTATCAGCCATAATTTTATTGAGTGTCTTTTGTGCTTGTTTAGGTTTGGCCAAGTCCTTTTCTTCAAGCATTTCGCACTCATCATTTAGCATTTGCTCAATTGTAACAGGATAGTATTTGCAGTCATCAGGACGATCGTAATATATGTCGCAAGTATAGATTTCTTGATTAGGTACTTTCCGTAACCAAGGACATACTTCTAATTGTTTACCGGTATCAGGGTCCATCCAGATTTTACCATCGCGGACATAGTTGTATATATCGGGCTTAAATATATCCCATAATTCTATTTCGTCGTCCGTAGCCGATAAACCACCGTTACCATACTTCGTACAACACTTTCCGCACTGATTACATTCTTTCATGTATTTCCATTTCTAACTTCATTTAATAATTGCTTTGCCAAATCTTGAGCGTTTTTCCTATGGGCATTATCCAGATCACCCCATACTCGACAATACCAGCATATTCGTTCAGCAAGTGTGCCTTCAGAAGATTCACCGAGTTTATTTTTAAGCGAAAGTATCTGTGCACCGATACTCACCAAGTCTTCAGTTTCGCTATTCGATTTATTTTTAAATTCAGAAATAGAATGATATCCAGTTACGCAAAAGACAAAATCATTCTTACCTTCAGCGGCTAATTCTAATATTGGAATTAACTTTTGTTCTAGTTCTGATTCCAGCGAATCAAGCTGCATATATAATTTTGTATTCGAGACCATTAGCTATGTTTTATGATACTGACTTCTCTTTTTCCATTTACTACCTGAATACTTACTGGTGTATTTAGATCCGTCATTTTCCCAGAAATACTCACGGCTAAACATATACTGCGGATGATATTCTTTATGTAGTATCGCAACAGGGTAAGGTTTTGTGCGTAAAGTTCTTGTTTTTCTTGTCGCCTCTAATAAATATTCTTTACCATTTTTGAATAAAATAACCCAAGCATGGCCATCACCATTCCAGTCTCCAACGACAACACGAGCATCTTCGCCCATTTCAATTAACCAATCGGCTAAAGCAAGCGCATGATCTTCACAATCACCACGCGGATAATAAAAGGCTTCTTTACTGGATTGCCATACATCAAGTCGACCACGATATTGTTTTTCATCCAACATATAAGACTTACGTTGAGATAACACATAAAGTGGCATCATCACATTCTTGACTTCAAATGGTTGATATCCTACTAAATAGCTATTCGCTATATGATGCTTGCCATCGATACCTTGCCCAGAGATAGTATAAGAACCCGCACCGTGAGCACGATAGACATAAGTGCCTATTCCCGGTGAATTCGATGATTGCTGCAACATTTTATCAATCTGTCGACCAGTGCGAAAAATATTGATGTCGATGATATACAAACCATTTGAAAATGAAGGCGGCGATATATCCCATTCTTCCAAAGCCAGCAAGCTATCTTTTATTTTATCTTTAGTATAAAAATCGATTGTTTTAACTTTATAAGATGCAGCCTTAGCATCTTCATTCATCGAATCCGAAAGAATAAAAATTAAAATGAAGAATATAAAGAAAAAGAAATCGCCAAACTTTTTCATGAAGAACGATCTCTATCCACGAAAACCAAAAGCAATAATGATAGCGACAAAGATTAATATCGTTGATGCGAATATCGCTACAGCAATATTACCTTTCTTCATCTCACCTGAATATCGATATCTTTTAATAATTTTTTATCTACCCACAACAAACCATATACACCAACGAGTAATGCCACAATGGTATAAGTTAGATTTATAAGTAAATTAATAATTTGATGCTGAGAAAAATTCTAGTTCCATATTGATTCCTATTTGATTATATTAATTTTAAATAAGGATAAAATACTGCTACACGAACTTTTAAAATATTAGCAAAAGGCAAGACCTGACCCCGTAACGAAAGTGCCCCTAACGCATGACCCGCTAACTCAATTCAATTTCGCTTCCTATGACAGATAGACCACCGTTACCATACTTTGTGCAACATTTTCCGTACTGATTACATTGTTTCTCTATTTGCCGCTTGGAACTCTGCATGAGCTAGTCTAATTAAGATGATTGTTATGTTCTATTCGATGCCAGTTGATCAATATAGTCCCGTCCCAAAAAAACTATTAGTATGCCACCAAGAATCATCGAAGATGACAGTACTAGCCGTAAAGAAATCATTTCATTTGCGAATAGTACACCACCAATAGCTGCTATCACTGGAACAAGCAGTTGAACAACAGCCGCATCTGTAACCGAAAGACCACCAAGGGCAATATACCAGATAGTGTATCCAACACCAGAAGCTATGCCGCCAGAAAGGATAGTTAGTAAAATACCTTCCTGAGACAACTTGGCATCCTGGAATGAAACCACTATTAAGATGGCAACAAAAGGCAACGTGCGTAGGAAATTATATGCAGTATCGCTGAGTGGATTTTTTGATCCCCTGCCTATAAGTGTATAAATACCCCAAGCTATACCGGCAATAGTCATGAGTAGAAATCCTGTTGCTGAAGGAGTAGATAAACTTGGTATGACTAAATATACGAATCCCGTGAACGCCACTAGTACACCAATCCATTCGGAACAATGAAGTTTATTTCCTGAAATTAAACTGGCAAGAATCATTGTAATTTGAACTGCTCCAAACAGAATTAGTGCACCAACACCTGTAGCTAAAGAAATGTAGGCAAATGAAAATGTTATTGCATACAGGAATAACATCGAGGAAGCACCCCAGCTTCCCTTTGACTGTAGTTCATTATTGTTTTTGGTCAATTTCAGGATAACCATTAATACAATAATTCCAGATAACAACCGAATAGTTGTAAAATTTGCAGCATCAATTGCATTGTCGCCCAATGCTAATCTACAAAGGATCGAGTTTCCGGAAAATGCTAAAAGGGCAAGGCTAGTGCAAAAAATAATTTTTAAAGAGAAGTTGCTCACATTATAGAAACTCTTGTCTGGTTTTCAAAACATAACAATTCAACTACATCTCTGAAGCAACATCCTTACATCAGGTTAGCCAAAGGGTAAAAGACTGTGTAGCTTTCAATTTCTAGTAAATTATTATACTTTTTATTATTTTACGTGAACTCATTTTTAATCTGCTGGTTTTATTCTATACAACTTCCCGTTCGATTCATCAGTAATAATATAGATATAACCATCCAACCCTTGCTGCACTTCTCTTATACGACCAACTGCACCATTGATCAATCGTTCTTCCTTGATTACTTTATTACCCTGCATTTCCAGTCGCGCTAATTGACCGAACTTAAGTGAGCTTACAAAGGCATTGCCTTTCCAGTTATGGAATTTATCACCGGTATAAAATAGTAAACTTGATGTTGCTATTGATGGCAGCCAATAGTGTATGGGTTGTGCCATACCTGCTTTTTCTGTGCCCTCACCTATTTTTGTACCTGTTCTGTAATTCGCGCCGTAGGTTATTACTGGCCAGCCGTAATTAGTTCCGGCTTTCATTAAATTAAGTTCATCGCCACCTTGTGGGCCGTGTTCTATAGTCCAGACTTCACCTGTTTCAGGATGCATTGCAATACCTTGCATGTTTCTATTACCGTAGGTATAGATTTCTGGTTTTGCGTTGGGGTTATTAACAAAAGGATTACCTTTTGGAACTGTTCCATCTTTATTAATACGAATAAGTGATCCTATATGATCACTAATGTCTTGTGCGCGATCTTGGTCGCCGCGGTCACCCAGCGTTATATACAATGCCCTGTCTTTGGCGAATAACATTCTTGAACCAAAGTGATGTCCGGTGTTTGTTTTCGGTGATAATTTGAATATAACCTGTGTGTCTTTTAATTCGTTGCCAATGAGTTTCCCTTTAACAACTTCAGTACCGATACCGCCTTTACCTTTTGCGGAATAGGATAAATATATAATCTGGTTATTTTTATAATCAGGATCGAGCGCGATATCGAGTAAGCCGCCCTGTCCTTTTGCTTTTATTTTAGGCAAGCCTGTTACTGGCGCGGATAATTGATTATTTTCTATAATGCGTAAGCGACCGGGTTTTTCTGTTACGAGTATGCGGCCATCGGGTAGGAATTCGACTGACCAGGGATATTCCAAGCCATCAACAACTGTTACTAATGTGAAGTTATGTTTTTCTGATGTAACTATTTTTGAGGCAATGCTTTCTTTATCTGCGGCTTCACAGCCCAAGAAGGTAAAAAATAAAAATGAAATAAAAATGTAACGTGTTTTATTCATATTAAATCCTATTAATTGAATTTCTTGCTTACCGATGAGTGAAAGCTTTCAGTAGAACATTACGTTTTTTCAGCTAGCAGAATAGCACGAATTGGTGCTGGATAGCCCTCTATGGTTTTATTGTGGTCATCTTTATCTAGAAAATCGATTAAGGACTCGAATCGTGTCCAAGCGGTTTTGCGTTGTTCTTCTATTGTTGTCTTTGTCACATCAATTACACGAACATTGTTAAAGCCGGCGGCTTTTGCCCACTCAATTAATAAGGGACAACTAGGGATAGACCAGACATTAATCATTTTTGAATAACGTCCTTCTGGCTGTAAGTCTTCTGGCTGTTCTGAATCTATTACTAATGTTTCTAACACCAGTTCACCACCTGACTTCAGGCAGTTTCTTAATTGCTCTAAATGTTCGATCGGATCACGACGATGGTAGATGACCCCCATAGAGAAAACCGTATCGAAATTTAATGGATATGCGGGTAAAGCTTGTATTCCTAAGGGAATAATATCGGTGTTCGCATCAGGCAAGTATTTTTTAATTGCCGCGAATTGCATAACGAACAGGATGGTTGGATCCATGCCGACGACATACTTGGCATTTTCACCTAACATGCGCCAACCGTAGTATCCATTACCACAGCCTATATCGAGCACCATTTTATTCTCTAACGGTTTGATGTGATCTTTTAATCTGTCCCATTTCCAGTTTGAACACCATTCAGTATCAATATCGATATCAAAGAGATCAAACGGCCCTTTACGCCAAGGCATTAATTCTTGTAATTGTTCTTTAATTAATTTTTGTTGTTCTGGTGTACATTCTGATTTCGAACCTATGGTTACGCTATCTGAACTAAAGTCATGTGATGCTACTGGCAATATTGGCAAGCCTTCTACTGCTGATGACCAGCGAGGATAATCACCATGATTAAGATTGGAATAAAACTCTGAGATTTGCTGCTCTAATAAATTAGACCAGTCGCTCATGCCATTATCATTGAGCGTTGCGTATAACTTACTGAAATCCATTATTGTTAGTTTAATATTATTATTACTTAATCGCGACTAAAGAAATAAAGTTAAAACACTTTAACCAAACAAAAGCATTCTCAAAGCCGCTGCCATTTAAGCGATTGATATGTGCGTCAATTGATTCCGGCACCAGCACATCTTCCAGTGCTTCACGTTTACTTGCTATCTCAAGTTTATCGTAGCCATTTAATTCTTTCATGTGATGATGCAAATGATTCATCGTTTCATTTTCCATTTCATCTTCGAACTTTATTTTTTCAGATAAAATCAATG
>DUBV01000010.1:0-2619 GCA_012960105.1 Thiotrichaceae bacterium
TTATAATCTCTTGTAGCGGTGATGGATCTAAAGCGATATGTCGTCCTGATGGCAACTGTGGCATAACTTAACTCCTAAATTATATTAAAGTGTTTCTATTTAAAGTGGCACGTCTTGTGTTTCGCTCATTTTCTTTTCTGGAAGGGCTATTGCTGCGAACTTATAACCACATTTTTTCTGGATTGATGACACTTCGAGCGCCTCATACTCACCTTTGAGTCGAGCATATTCTTGAGCTTCAGGTCCATCTCCATCGAGAAAGAAGAGCGACGGCCAAAACAAAATTAATCCTAGAGCCATAGTGCCACTATCATCAGAGGCTCTCTCATCAACTTTACTGGCAGATTCACTAACCTTTCGAGTTAATCGCTGTGCTTCGCTTGAGACTTGATCGCAATCATAATTATCATAGATTAACGGTGAAACATACGACGTTGAAATGTCTTTCGCTTCTGTGGCGCAGCCCATAATTAAGACACATATAATAATTGAAAATATAATCCTCATTTTACTCTCTCCATGCGTTCGGCGGTTTTGTTGTTATTTATGTGGGGTATTCCCCATGCTGTGCTAGTATCCGTTCATATCTAGCTCATGAGGTGAGCCAGATAAGTGTTAAATTTTATATATGAGTGATGTTATGGATAGAACTGAACGTTTTTATAAAATCAACGAACTCTTGCGAACAAGGCGTGTTGTCCCGCGCGAAATGTTTCTCGAAAAACTTGAGGTTTCTCTCGCAACTTTTAAAAGAGACCTGGAATATTTACGTGACCGTATGGGTGCGCCAATTGAGTGGGACAGAGAATTAGGTGGGTATCGATTTGATGATGTTGTTGATGACCATCATTTTGAACTTCCCGGTCTCTGGTTTAATGACACCGAGATTCATGCTCTCTTGGTTATGGAAAATCTTCTGGAAGATATAGAACCTGGTTTGCTAAAAAATCATATCAAACCATTAAAGACTCAAATTCGAGCAATCATGGGTAGCACAGATCAGGAGCTTGAAGAAATTCGTAAACGGATCCGTCTGATAGCTATGGGCGCACGACGTTATCGCTTACCTGAATTTGAAGGATTATGCGTTGCTCTTTTTAAACGATACCGAGTAAAAATTTTACATTATCAACGCCTAACGGGTGATAGTCTTGAGCGCATCGTATCGCCTCAGCGGTTGGTGCATTATCGTGATAATTGGTATCTTGATGCCTGGTGTCATTTGCGAAATGGTCTACGTACATTTTCTGTTGATGCCATTCGTGAAGTTGAAACACTCAAGACAAAAGCCAAAAATGTTTCTGATAAAAAACTCGATGACGAATTAACCTCCGGATACGGTATCTTTTCTGGTAAAAATACCAAAACTGCTGTATTACGTTTCAGTCCGGTACGGGCACGATGGATCTCACGTGAAATTTCACATCCTAAACAGAAATCAAAATTTGATAAAGACGGATATTATATTTTGGAATTTCCTTTTAGTGATGAACGAGAGTTAGTCATGGATATTCTTAAACATGGTGAACATGTAGAAGTATTGAAACCTGCCTCACTTAAAAAAGCTGTTATAACGCAATTAAACAGGGCATTAAATAAATATTAATATCAGGCTCATTCTATGAGCTTATTAAACCATATACTGTACCGTAACAGCTTGCAGTTAATCTTTACTCCACAATAAAATGTAGCACACTACATGCAGCTGTTCTGCACCGTGTCCGTCACCCTGCATCTCCTCAACTGGCGGACACGGTAATTCTCATTAAGATAAACACTCGTTCAATTATAAACTTAGCACCTGGCTCACTTCATGAGCTATCAAGACGTTATAATGCTCTGTATAAGGAGAAAATAATGAGCATAATAGAACAAACACTTTCAAGCCTCACACTAGGTGAGGCCATTAAACATGAAAACCTGACTGTATTTCCATTACTCGCTGATGAAGAGTGTGAATCGGACTACCTCACACTTGATAAAGCTATAAGTGAAGACAAGGTCTCTATAACAGAAGTATCCGAACAAGGAACCGTCCCCGAGCTTTTACTCACTAATGACGCAGACAGGCCGGTACTTCTTCTCGATGGTGAAGAGCTTATCGGTGCAAAACAGAATCGCATTATTAATCTGAGTATCCTCGCTGCAGCTAAACAGTCGATCAAGATCCCTGTTTCCTGTGTCGAACATGGTCGTTGGGCTCATCGAAGCGATAAGTTTTCAACATCTAAGCGCGTCCACTATTCAAAGGGGAGATCCAAAAAAAGAGAGCAGGTAAACCGATCCATGCATGATTCGAGGAGTCGCAGATCGGATCAAGGAGAAGTATGGAATAGCATTTCTAAGAAGGCTGCCAGAATGCAAAGTCATTCGGATACTGACGCTATGTCAGATATTTTTGAAAAATATGAATCCTCGCTGGATGATTTTTGTACTGCTTTTACTACCGTACCAAAACAGGTAGGTGCTGTTTTTGCCATTAATGAGCAGATAGAGGGCGTGGAACTCTTTGATACTACCTCTACCTGTAAAAGTCTTATATCAAAACTCATTCAAAGTTATGCATTAGATGCCATTGATATCGGTAAAGAGAATGTTACTAATAAAATGGGTGATGAT
>DUBV01000010.1:2637-7542 GCA_012960105.1 Thiotrichaceae bacterium
GCCGTTACAAGGTTTTTACACGAAGCGCAGGCAATCGAAAGTGAATCCTATCCTGCTATTGGTCTTGGTGAAGATATCCGGTTAACGGGCCATCGACTTTGTGGTGGTGCACTGACCTACAATGACAGCATGGTTCATTTTTGTCTCTTCCGTACCGAAGATGACATAAAAAATGAGGGTAATGTATCGCGCATTCGCCCTGCTTCAGCACGATCACGTAATCGAAAGTTCCACTAATCGAGGTGAAGCAACATGATTGAATGGCAGGATATAGTGAACGCGGCATTCCTTTTTGGTGCCACCCTGTTCATGGGTCTTAATATCAATCAGCTTTACAAGGATAAACTGGTCAGGGGGGTCTCCGCCTGGCCATTTATCTATTTTCTATCATGGAATTTTTATTCACTTTATTATTTGGTGCATTTGAATCAGTTAGTCTCTTTTGTCCTTGAATTTGGTTTTATCGCTGTATCACTTTTTTATGTCGGCCAGATTCTGCACTATCAGAGAGTGGAGAAACAATTGATGCGTATAAATCAAAATAAATAACGATTATTTTATTAGCTAGCTCACTTTATGAGCCTGGCAGTAGTTAACATGATACATATTGTATTTATAATTAATTTCCATTTGACTTACAGGATTAATATACTATTGTTAGTGAAGATTAATTAGTTAACGCCGATTTGAAGTTTTCAGCTTGCGGGCGTTTCATAAATACAGCTAAAGCGAGGTACGCCTGCTTTAGCGAATGCTGAGCGGGTTTTTTTGTGCCAAATTTTTATAAGGAGTGATTAAACATGATGTAGATCTGAAACTGCGATATTTGAAAAACAAAAGCGACGTGTCTTTTGAACACGGTTGCATTTGTCCATTAATCGCAGAAGGAGAACATTATGTGGAATAGTCATCTTTATCCGGACCTCGCTCAAGTCCTGACAAATCAGGGCATATATCGTTACGAAGAGGGACAGCATTATCGTCTCTTAATTACCTCGCGATACGCGGTGTGGGTGGAATGTAAACCGAGAGTGAAGAAGCGCAAGAAAAAGCGCGCTAAGGTCGCATAGACCACTTAAGAGGATTTACCGGAAGCTGAAAATGCTTCCGGTTAACCGCCGATTTAATTATCAACTTGCGGGCGGTATAAAAGTTCAGCTAAAGCGTAGATGCTTCCTGCCTCGGAGTTTCTCGCTACCCATTAATTTTGGCTATAGGAGAAACAAATGAGTACGCAATTTCAAATTGGCGAAATAGCCATTTTGCAACACGCAACCTTTTATCATGAGTTCAATAGTTATCCATGCGTTATTGTAAATGAGTTTAGATCTCGAAATACAATTAACTTAAACACGATGGAAGACGAAATACTTGATGTTTACAGGGTTGAAATATTAACTCCTGGTAATGTAGTCGGTTCAAAAGACAGTGTTGTGAGTGTTCAACCTTATCAACTTCGTAAATTAATTAATCAAGATGACTCCGAATACAAATCGGGCACAGTTACGATCAAGGAGAAAGAAAAACAATCACTCATTAAGGAGGTGTCAGATGCCACAGTTGCCTAGCGGAAGACATGTAGGAGTAGGTTCTGATCCACTAATTGACTTGGTTGAGGACTTTACATCCGGGAAAAATTTTTCATGTTGGCGATTCTTAGCCATTGATGACGTGAAAGATCTATATCCTTATATAGAAATATTCTATTTTGATTTTATAGAAGATGGCGATCGTCCAAAACTAAAAGACCATTCGTTACCCATTGATGCCGGACTGAAGAAAATTGAAACCGGTCTCAGAGTACCTGATGTTTTTAAAGATAACTCAGATTGGAGTGAAGATGACAAAGTTGCATTCCTTGAGTTTTTGCAAAGCGAACGGTTTACGAAGAGCTTCAACAGACAATTGGATACGATTAAGATGATCAAGGCAGATATAACATTATACGGATCAGAATTTCAAAAAGCAGAAGTGGCTTTATGGAACAATAATATTCACTGGCTTCAGGAAAAGCATTAAATATTTTAAAACGTTGAAATAAAAAAGTATTAACGCCGATTTAATTAACAACTTGCAGGGCGATTTATAAATACTGCTAAAGAGTTGGTAGCGTCTTCATTTCTAAAATGATGTGTAACCAACAATTACTCATTGAAGAAATAAAGGAGCATGCTATGAAAAATATAAACAGTAAGGATAAAAAACACCTGTTGCAGGCCATTAATATTTTTGGTCTGGATCATCTGGATCCGATAATACTTGCTGCACTTACTAGCAAAGATCCACTTCTATTGATAGGTGATCATGGAACTGCCAAATCCGAGCTGTTAAATCGAATTGCAGCTGCACTTAAGCTTCAACATCGTCACTACAATGCCAGCCTGATCAACTTTGATGATCTGCTCGGTTACCCTATCCCGAATAGTGAAAGAACGGCATTAGAATACTTACGTACCCCAGCAGATTTATGGGAGGCAGAATCTGTGTTTTTTGATGAACTATCTCGCTGTCGACCCGAACATCAAAATCGCCTTTTTTCAATCATTCATGAAAAACGCATCCAGGGAATTGCACTGGAACATCTATCTTATCGCTGGGCAGCCATGAACCCACCACCGTCATTAGATGATGAAGATGAAGAAGTATCAAACATATATCAGGGTTCATTGCCACTCGATACCGCGTTGGCTGATCGCTTTGCATATATTGCTAATATTCCAGCGCTTTCTGATATGAGCCTGGAGGTTCGTCGTAAGTTAATTGAATGCGGTGGTAATGTCCCATCTGAGGATGGTGTGCTCTCAACACTAATTGAGACAACCCAAAACCATGAGAAGGAACTGAGTCACGGTATCAGCGAGTGGATAATAGCCTACGTCAACGCACTCATTAACCCGTTACGGGAAGCGAACCTTGCCATTAGTGGTAGACGAGCTGTATTACTCGTACGTTGCATCCGATATATCCATGTCGCCTGTCGTACACTGGATACAGAATGCACACTGAACCGTAGCGCTTTTCTTGCCATTAAATGGGGTTTGCCGCACCGGGCGCAAGGAATACGTATCCGTGAGTCGGTTTTGAATACTATTCACAAACTCGCTCTCACAATCGCCGGCGAACCTGAAAATAGTATCTGGCATGTGATTCGCAGTGAGAGTAATGCCGTGCGGCGAATAGTTATTGCGCTTAAAACAAATATAGACGATATAGGTAAAATCGAATTTAGCCAATTAGTGTCCGACGCGTGGGCGAACTTAACTCGACCAGAGCAATTCATTCTGGCACGCAATCTATTACCAGTATTAACAGAAGATCGACTGACATCATCAACGTATGAATTGTTACTGGAGCCTATCGGTAAGGTCATTGGTTTTGCAGAATCCAAAAATCACGAGTTCAATATTCAACGGAGTCGAGCTGGTGAATGGGACAACCTTCTATCCGCAGTAAATCGTCTTAAGAAAACAAAGGATAAGGACAATCTTGATCTTGGCAACGTGTTGTACACGTTATTTGCCGTTGAGGACGAACGGTTTGATCCACAAACACTAATTGAAATAAACGAAGAATGGCGCGAGTTATTTGCCGAGGCAGAAACAACGAGGTTGGTGGCATGAGCGAAAATAAAACTGAGTATCAACATAACGTGTTACACAACATGAGTGCCCCACCACGCACTTTCGTAACGATAAAACCACTTGCTACGCCTGTCAGAAAGCAACGCAAGCGTACGAATAACAGGCTTGTTCATTCCAGTTATGGACTGTATGCAATCATCGGCGTCAATGCTCTGCTCAGAACCCTGTTTGGAGACAGCATAAATATAATCTATAACAGAGGAACACTCAGTGAGAAAGAGAGACACCTCTACTTACGTTATCTGATAGAAGCTGCTCGCGTGGCCGTCGGTGAAAAACAACGCCCTTCAAAACGTGCCGTCTATGCCATGACAGCACACAAACTGGAACAGCTCGAATCACTCTATATTAATCTTACTGAATTACTTAATAAGAAAATTACTGGCTTACCTCCATTCGCTCTCGTGCGTCCAAGTTGCAAGAGTCTAGTCCTCATTAAATCTATTGAGACAAGACCGGAATTTGCCTTGGCTCTTATTTCAAGGATTGCAGGTGGGATCTTTAGTTCCGGACGCACACCGGTTATTCCTAACGACACTCTTCTGTTGAAGTGTTTCTATCTATACAGCTTTGGAAATAATAGTGTGAGAACGTCACGATGACTATTCAAACCATTACCACCACTGACAAGGAATCAACGTTGACTAGCGCTCAGTTAGAAGAACGTATCCTGTCGACAATACCCATTACCCAACAGGCATTCAGCAAACTACTGTCGTTACTGGAAATTAAAGTAAGTCACGATATCCCCAGTGCGTGTGTCACACTGGGTCAACGTTCCCGCTTGCTGGTGAATCCGGATTTTGTTTCAACCTGGTGTAGGACGGACGAGTCCTTGTCTATCCTAATTATGCATGAGCTACTTCATATTCTTCTGGGGCATACACGGTTGTTCGAACGTACCAATCCAATTCAGAATCTGGCTTTTGATGCCATCATCAATGCGCAGCTGTGTCTGTTGTTTCCTGCCCCCGCGTGGACAGCCCTGTTCCGTAATATTTACAATGCAGATATTTTTCCATCGGCATTACTACGGCCACCTAATGGTTGGGGAACACGCAAGATCCACTGGGTACTTACTGGCACAATCGGTCGGTTGCACCGTGCGCTCTACACTGACAGCTCAGTGACATACAGAGAACTTTTTGAACTATTTTCTCAACTAGATGATAAAGAAAACATGACAAAACTGACACTACTCGGAAATCATGAAGTTGTAACAGAAACCGAAGCGGCTGATCCGGAGCTGTTACGGGAAATAACT
>DUBV01000011.1 GCA_012960105.1 Thiotrichaceae bacterium
AAGTGAAATCTGTTACGAAGCACCCTGATGCAAAAAAACTGCATATCTGCAAAGTAGATTGTGGCGAAAAAGATTTATTAACCATTGTTTGTGGTGCAAGTAATGTCAGAGAAGGTCTACGCACCGTCTTAGCAAAAGTGGGTGCTACTTTGGCAGATAAACCAAAATTAAAAGCGGTTGAATTAAAAGGCGTGCTTTCTCATGGCATGCTTTGTTCGGCTAGTGAGATTGGCCTAGGTCAAGTTGGCAAGGGCGAAGAAAATGACGGAATTATTGAATTATCCGTAAATGAGCCCGTAGGCAAAGCGTTAAACGAAATCATCGATATTGAAGACAATATTATTGAAATATCGTTGACGCCAAATAGAGGCGATTGTCTTAGTCTTCGCGGTATTGCACGTGAAGTCGCTGTCTTTAATCAGCTTGAACAGCCTAAATTCACAGTTAAATCTGTTGATAGCTCATCTAAAGTTACACGTAAGATCAAATTATCTGCTGAGTCAGCTTGTCCGCGATATGTTGGTCGTGTGATTGAAAATGTAGATGTCAGCAGCAAAACACCGCTTTGGCTCTCTGAAAAGTTACGCTATTCAGGTATTCGCAGTATTAATGTTGTTGTCGATATCACTAATTTTGCCATGCTTGAACTAGGTCAGCCCATGCATGCGTTTGATAATGACTACTTGAAAGGTAATATTGAGGTTCGATATCCCCAAGATAACGAGAAATTAAAGCTTCTAGATGAATCAGAACATGAGCTTAAACCAGGTACATTGTTGATTGCTGATGATAATGGGCCGTTGGCCATGGCTGGTTTAATGGGTGGCTTTGATAGTGCGGTAACGCCAGACTCGAAAAATATATTTCTAGAAAGTGCCTTTTTTATGCCAGAGGTGATTTCTGGAGAAGCACGCCAGTATGGAATGCATACAGAATCATCGCATCGTTTTGAGCGCGGTGTTGATCCTCAACTTCAAAAAGCGGCCATTGAACGTGCAAGTGAGTTAATTCTTCAATTGTGTGGTGGTGAAGCGGGCCCTGTTGTTGAAATGACTAGCGAAGAAAATATACCAAGTAATACTCAGGTCATTTTAAGAAAACCTCAGATTAAGCGCGTATTAGGTATAGATTTAGATGACCAATTTGTCACGGATACGTTTATCAGCTTAGGAATGGATTGTAAATCTGATGAAAAACAATGGTTTGTCGTTGCTCCTCCACATCGATTTGACATAAATATTGAAGTTGATTTGGTCGAAGAGTTGGCTCGAATTTATAGTTATGACGCCATTACCGTGGCTACGCCCAGTAATCATTTAAAGATGCGACGTCCAAATCAGGCGCATTTATCGGTTAAGAAAATTCGAGATATATTAATTAACCGAGATTATCAGGAAGTAATTACCTATAGTTTTATCGATCCTGACTCGAATAACTTATTGAATAACCAAGATAAAAGCTTAATTCTAGCTAATCCGATTGCTCCAGAATTATCAGCAATGCGAAGTAGTCTTTTACCGGGCTTACTTAATTCACTGCGATACAACATTAAACGTCAACGAGCCAGAATTAGGCTCTTTGAAACAGGCTTAGTTTTTAAAGGTTGCGATGATCTTAAACAAAATTATCATGTTGGTGGGTTGTTACATGGGAATACTAATGAAAAACAATGGGATAAAGAAAATATCTCATCTGATTTCTATGATTTAAAGTGCGATGTTGAGGTTATTTTATATTCTGTAGTCGAAGCAGGAAGAATTGAATTTAAAGCAAGTAAATCAGAAGTCTTACATCCAGGACAAGCAGTAGATGTCTTAATTGATGGAAATGAAATAGGTTATTTTGGTCAATTACACCCTAAAATAGCGTCAAAACTCGATTTAACTAATGCCGTCTATCTATTTGATTTTGAAGTGAAAAGTTTAAATAAAAAAGATGCGCTTAAGTTTCAAGCGATATCCAAATTCCCGTCGATTAGACGAGACATTTCAGTGTTAATTGATGAAGCTGTACCACTTGCTGAGATAATATCGAGTGTGGAATCTGATGCCACTGAGGCATTATCCAAGTTAGAGTTATTTGACGTATATCAGGGCGAAGGTATTGAAAATAACAAAAAAAGTATTGCTTTAGGCTTGACCTTTCAAGTAACTTCTAGCACTCTTAGGGATGAAGAGGTTGAAACCATTATGGTGAACATTGTAGATGGTCTATATAATAAATTCGGTGCGAAACTGAGACAATAATTATGGCAGCACTGACTAAGGCTGAAATGGCGGAAAAACTATACGAAGAACTTGGCTTAAACAAGCGTGAAGCCAAGGAAATCGTAGAAATGTTTTTTGAAGAAATTCGATCCGCATTAGAGTCTGGGAGTCAGGTCAAACTTTCCGGTTTTGGAAATTTTGATTTGAGAGACAAAAATCAACGTCCGGGACGAAACCCGAAAACGGGTGAAGAAATTCCTATTAGCGCACGGCGCGTAGTGACATTTCGTCCAGGACAAAAACTAAAGGCACGGGTAGAGGCATATGCTGGAAGCGTCCAACAATAGTGAATTACCGGCAATACCGGGAAAACGATATTTTACAATAGGTGAAGTTAGTGACCTATGTGCTGTAAAACCACACGTTTTACGTTATTGGGAACAGGAGTTTCCACAACTTAAACCACTTAAGCGTCGTGGTAATCGTCGATATTACCAACGTCATGATGTCATTCTTATTAGACAAATCAGAAGCTTGCTTTATGAGCAAGGTTTTACCATAGGCGGAGCTCGTTTACGTCTTTCTGGTGATGAAGCTAAAGATGATTCAAATCAAAGCCAACAGATTATCAAGCAATTAAGGAGTGAGCTGGAAGACGTTCTGGATATTTTAAGACGTTAGCTTTTACATTTCTGCTTTTATACGGTTTCTGTTTCAATCTTTTTGGTCATTTCTTCTTAACTAGTGGCTGAAATATCAATCTTTAGTTATATTTCATTTGAACAATACGGGGCGTAGCGCAGCTTGGTAGCGCACCTGCATGGGGTGCAGGGGGTCGGAGGTTCGAATCCTCTCGCCCCGACCATATAAAAATAAAAAGTCTCTTATAGAGATTTGAGACTTTTTATTTATATAATGGATTTAGGGAGAATGTGAGCAGAATTGAGGTTCACAAAATCGCAGGAGCGATTTTGAACAGCGTAGCTGGCTCAAAGGGCGTAGCATACGGATGTGCGGAGTCAATCTTCTCGCCCCGACCATTAAATAATTATAAATTAATTAATCAGTAAAAATTCTATGATAAAAACGTACCTATATTCATTTCTAATCTTTTCACTTTTTCAAATTTCGGCATGTAGTAAAGAGACCGATCCTAAAAAAGCATTTGATAACGGTGATTATGAGACTGCATTGAGTTTATGGATGCCATTAGCGGAGAACGGAGATGTTGAAGCACAAAATTATCTCGGCATTCTTTATTATTTAGGTTTAGGTGTTCAAAAAGATTATAAAAAGACACTTAAATGGTATGGACTTGCTGCCAAAGCAGGTCATGCTGATGCCCAGAGAAATTATGCTGATATGATTAATTATGGACGCGGCATACAAAAAGATAATTATCAGGCCTATATATGGTATTTTGCTGCTTCTCAGCAAGGAAATGAGAAAGCTGAAAGTCAGATTACAGCGATTGCCGCATCAGGCAATTTGACACCCAATCAACAGATGCACGCAAAAATTGCAGCAAATGAGTTTATTATGGATGAAACAAAACGTTTCATGAGTCACGATACTTATATAGATAAAAACTGATAATTAGTTATGTGTGGAATTGTAGGCGCGGTTGCTCAACGTGATGTTTCTCCTGTTTTACTGGAAGGCTTAAAGCGGCTTGAGTATCGAGGTTATGATTCCGCAGGCTTAGCCGTTCTTAATCATGACAAGCAATTACAACGTATCCGCGTACAAGGAAAAGTAAACGAACTAAAGCAGGAACATCAGGCTTCACCTTTAAAAGGTGGAACAGGTATAGCTCACACACGATGGGCGACGCATGGCAAACCCAACCTAAACAACGCTCATCCGCATATATGTCGAGATACCGTTGCTCTTGTACATAATGGAATTATTGAAAATCATGAGCAGCTTCGAACAGAACAAATTGCATCTGGTTTTGAGTTTACTTCAGAAACAGACACAGAAGTGGTGGTTCATGCTGTTTATGAAGCCTTGCAATCAACTCCTGATCTTTTACAAGCCGTCTTTACAACAATAAAACAATTGAAAGGTGCTTATGCATTAGGCGTCATTAATAATGCTGAGCCAGACAGGTTAATTGCTGCAAGAGAAGGTAGCCCATTGGTTATTGGTGTTGGAATTGGTGAATACTTTATCGCTTCCGATGTTTTTGCATTGTTACCTGTTACACAACGATTCATATTTCTAGAAGACGGTGATGTTGCTGATATCACGCGCGATAAATTAACTATTTATGATTCGAATCAAAACATTGTCGAACGTTCAATTAGCGTTTCGGAATTAAATGCGGATGTAGCAGATAAAGCCGGTTATCGGCATTACATGTTAAAAGAAATATTTTCCCAACCGAATGCAATTGCAGAATCACTAGTGAATCGTACAAACGATGGTCAGGTTGTTTCAAATGAATTTGGACAAGATGCGGAATCAATATTTCAACAAGTAAAAGCAGTTAAAATAGCCGCTTGTGGTACTAGTTATCATGCTGGTTTAATCGCCGCACATTGGTTAGAAGAAATTGCACAAGTTCCTTGTCAGGTAGAAATAGCGAGTGAGTATCGATATAGAAAATCGGTAATTGTCGATAACACCTTGTTTGTCTCTATCTCTCAATCTGGTGAGACTGCCGATACACTTGCCGCATTGCAGTTGGCCAAAAAATCAGGTTTTTTAAGTACTTTGGCAATTTGTAATGTTGCTGAGAGTTCATTAACAAGAGAAGCTGAACTTGTTTTTCTGACCCATGCCGGTCCTGAAATAGGTGTGGCGTCGACTAAAGCATTTACAACACAACTAGTAGGATTATTTTTACTGGTTGTAGCCATTGCAAAACACAATGGCCTGTCTAATGAGGAAGAAGCGAGCTTTGTTAAACAACTAGAAAGCTTACCTGGCCGAGTAAATCAGTTACTGCAGTTTAAAGATGATATTGAAACAATGGCAAAGGACTTTGCTGACAAACATCATGCCTTATTTCTTGGTCGAGGTAGTTTTCTGCCCGTGGCGATGGAAGGGGCATTAAAGTTAAAAGAAATTTCTTATATACATGCAGAAGCATATGCAGCGGGTGAATTGAAACACGGGCCTCTTGCACTAGTTGATGATGATATGCCGGTTGTTGCCGTTGCCCCGAATAATCATTTACTGGAAAAGCTGAAATCAAATTTGCAAGAAGTGCAGGCACGTGGAGGAAAGCTCTATCTGTTTGCTGATAAAGCAAGCGAAGTTGAATCTACAGAAGGTGTCTATGTGCTTAAAATTAATGCAGTTTGTGATTTCATGGCACCTATACTTTATACAATACCTTTACAGTTACTAGCTTATTATGTCGCGGTAATAAAAGGTGCCGATATCGACCAACCTCGCAATCTTGCAAAATCTGTCACAGTTGAGTGACAAGTTTTCACAAGCGAGTATTATTTATCATAAAATATGTAATTTGGGCTACGTCAGTAGTTGTTTATATATAGTAGCTTGACTATGTATCGAGCTAGACAATATCGAAAAGCTAATTATCTATGATAACTAATAAATCAGAATTAATGATAAAGGTCTTAATTGTTGATGATGACGATGATGTCCTTAATTTACTTGAAACTTGGCTGACTAAAGAAAAATACGATGTCAAAAGAGCATCGTCAGGTTTAGAGGCTTTAAATCTCGTTGGCATTTATGCGCCAGACCTGGTTATTACTGATCTTTACATGGAAGGTATGGACGGTATGGCATTACTAACAGAATTACATAATGATAACCCGTTGCTACCGGTTATTATGTTAAGTGGTCAGGCTCAAATCCCCGATGCTATTAAAGCAATGCATTTAGGAACCTCTGCATTTTTAACTAAGCCTATTAATCAAAATGAATTCCTGGAGACGGTCAGTAAAGTTAGTCCCAATCTTTCAGATAAAAGCTCATTTAATGAATTCGCGAAGAGCATAGTTTTTGAGAGTAAGGCAATGTCAGACATCGTTGAGATGGCCAGTTTGGTTGCTGACAATGATGTTTCTGTTTTCATTACAGGTTCTACCGGTTCGGGCAAAGAAGTCATTGCTAAATCAATACATGCTGCGAGTTCGAGACGAGACCGGCGTTTTATCGCAATAAACTGTGGTGCTATTCCTGAACAATTACTCGAGTCTGAATTGTTTGGACATGAGAAAGGTGCATTTACTGGAGCCAATGTTAGACATGAAGGTTTGTTTCAAGCTGCAAATGGCGGCACTATCTTCCTCGATGAAGTTGGTGATATGCCACTAGCCTTACAAGTTAAGTTATTAAGGGTTTTGCAGGATTTTGAAGTCCGACCAGTTGGTTCAACAAAAACTTATCCGATTGATGTGAGGTTAATTTCTGCAACACATAAGAATCTGGAAGAAGCCGTAGAAAAAGGCGAGTTTAGAGAAGATCTTTACTATCGATTGAAAGTAATTCCTTTAGATATTCCTAACCTTGCAGAACGTCAGGAGGATATTCCTGTGTTGGCAGAACATTTTCTATCAGATTTTTCTAAAAAACATCATCAAACCAAAAAGAAATTCTCACCGGATGCAATGAGGTATCTTGTTTCTATGCCATGGCCTGGAAATGTTCGGCAGTTAATTAATGTTATTGATTTGTGTGCGACATTAGCAAAGAACAAGAATATACCGTTTAGTTTGGTTAAAAATGCAGTACATGATGACCCTGTACAATTACAAACACTTAAAGAAGCTAAACATGAATTCGAACGTGGCTATTTATTGAGTGTGCTACGAATTACTCACGGTCATGTGGCTAACGCTGCGAAAATGGCAGGGCGCAACCGTACTGAATTTTACAAATTATTAAATCAGTATGGTATTGAACCGGCAAAATTTCGCGATAAAAATATTATTGAAAAGGAAGTAAATTAAAGGGATGAATTTATGTCAGATGAAAAAATTATTGTCCAGGTAGATCCTGATTTAGAAGAATTAATTCCAGGTTTTCTAGAAAATCGTAAGTTGGATATAGAAAAATTACGATCGGCATTAAACGAAAAAGATTTTGTAAATCTTGGATCAATAGGTCATAGCATTAAAGGTGTTGGTGGAGGCTATGGCTTTGACCTTATGTCAGAATTTGGTGCAAATATTGAGATTGCAGCGAAAGAAAATAATGCTGATGTTATTCAAGAAAATATTGATCGATTATACCACTATCTCAAATGTGTCGAAGTTGAATATACTTGATTGAATCTGGTTTCTGAAAGGTGTTATTTTGAATAAAAATGATAACCAGGGTATATCTACCAAGTCTACTTACCGGATAACATTTTTACTTGGTCTCGCATTTAGTATTACGCTGATGCAAAGCACATGGAAAACCGCGATCGAGCGAAAACAAAAAGATTTTCATTTCGAAATCCTGTCGATTCAGCAATCTGTAACCAATAATGTATTAACTGGGAACGATGTTACGAACAATGTTGCTTCTTTAATTTCTTCTAACAACGATATTCTATTAAATCAATTTGATACATTTGCAAATGATATTCTTGATAGATATGAGCATATTGAAGCAATTAATTATTATCCCTTAACAAAAAATAATGCGAACAGTGAGTTTCGTTTGCGATATGAATCTTCCCGAAATAAAAAAAGAATAAACGTTGGTGACGATGTTTATGTAAATAAAAAATATATTGATGCTATTAATACATCTATCATTTCTAATGCAGTTGTGCCTGCACCACCCGATTTAGAGAGTGACCCTGATAGAAAGTATTGGTTATTTAAAGCAATTTATAATCATGACGATTCTTTGCTGGATGGAAAAAATAAATCTATGGCTAAAGTTAAAGGTTTAGTATCAGTATTGGTGTCGCCAACAAAATTATTAGGCAATAAAGGGGAGGGGAGTAGTTTAACGATCACTATATTTAGTGATACCTCCAATTTGTATGGTCGGCAACTATTATATTTTAATGATCCTGATTTGAAAGGATCTGAAAAGTTATGGAAGGTAGATAAACTTACTGAAGAAAAACTTATTCAACTCCCGCCATATTCCATCAAGATAATTATCGAAAAGAATCTCTATTTTTCTGAGCTCGAATATCATTTGCTATTAGTCGCTTTATTGATAAGCGTAGGAATAATAATGATGTTGTACGGATTGGTTCGTGCGAAAGTGCAGCAGGAAGAAGAATTAAAAACAAGAAATGCTGTCATTGAGCAACAAGTTGAAAAGCAAACAAAAGAACTAGCTATTGCAAGAGATGAAGCGCTTGAGGCAGTGCGAATGAAGTCTGAGTTTCTGGCAAGCATGAGTCATGAAATTAGAACGCCACTAAATGCAATCATAGGCATGAGTGACTTGATGTCGGAGACGAAATTAACAAACGAACAGGGTCGTTATGTTAGCGTATTTAAAAAAGCGGGTGATGCGTTATTAAGCCTGGTAAATGACATACTTGACCTTTCTAAAATAGAAGCAGATCAACTGGTTTTAGAAGCGATTCCTTTCAATGTTTTGGAACTGATTGAAGAAGTTGCGGAAATATATGCATTAAAAGCATCAGATAAAAATATAGAAATTATTCCTCGTATTGATGCTGGCGTAAATATTTATCGTATTGGTGATCCTGGCAGGTTAAAACAAATCATTCTGAATTTGATTAGTAATGCATTGAAGTTTACTGACAAGGGTGAAATTGTAGTTGCACTTTCAAACGAAAATGATACCGAAGATAATAATCAACTCCTTATTTCTGTGAGTGATACAGGAATTGGCATTCCAAAAACTAAACTAGAAGCAATATTTGCCAGTTTTACTCAAGCGGATACATCGACAACTCGTAGGTATGGCGGCACAGGTTTAGGCCTGACTATTACAAAACGTTTAACTGAAATGATGGGTGGCAAAATTTGGGTGGAAAGCGAAGAAGATAAAGGTAGCTGTTTCTTTGTGCGAGTTTCACTGCAAGAACAAACGCAGCATTCAACGATTAAAAGAGATTTTAATAACAATAATATAATGATTGTTGACTCTAGAATGAATAATTGCCTGAGTATTGAAGAGCAGTTACTTGCTTCAGGAGCAATTTGTTTTAAAGCTAATAGTATAGAAGAAGCTAATGAAATTCTTAATCATAAAACTACGCCAGAAGTAATGCTGATTGACAGTCGCCAGATGTTTTCTGATGATGAAATAAATATATCTTTAAATGAAGATGTAACCTTCGATAATATTATATTATTAGTTAATCCTAAAGACATGAGTAAACATTCTGTCTTAGCTAAAAAAAGTGGTATTAAACATTTGTTGCTTAAACCAATTAAACGTAAGGAATTGTTTAAAGAAGTAAATAAAGTAATCAATAACAAAGATGAAAGTCTTATTAATAATGTTGAGCAGATTGAGAAAAAAGAAGAAGTAAAAGCAAAGCATATATTGTTGGTTGAAGATAATCCTGATAATCGTTTGTTAATCAAGGCGTATCTCAAGAAAACACCACATAGTTTGGATGAAGCAGAAAACGGCTCGGTCGCTGTCGATATGTACAAACAGGGAAGCTATGATTTAGTTTTTATGGATGTGCAAATGCCGGTAATGGATGGGCATGAAGCAACTCGACTTATAAGGTCATGGGAAAAAGAACAGAAAATGTCTCCCGCAAAAATTGTGTCGTTAACCGCACATGCTATTAAAGAAGAAATTGATAAATGCATAGATGCGGGTTGTGACACACATCTCAGTAAGCCAATTAAAAAATCAACGTTATTACAAACGATTGAGGAATTGAGTTAGAGAGCAATTCACGATTTATTTATTTTTGGCGCTTCATTACTTTATAGAAAACTGTCGTAACTCAACGACGAAAAAACACGGGTGTAACAGTAAAATTGTTAGCCAAGACTCAGGCTATAGCTCATGTCTACAGTGTCATCCCCATTCTAAGTAATTGTTATCTAGTCATAGCTATAGCGGGTTTATTGATGTTTAGTCTCTGATTTATGTGGTTTTGCTTTGGCATAGCGATTGCGATACTCACTTAACTGTATAGATAGAGATTGTTCGCATGGTAAAATTATTTGGATTCAGGATCACCCCATTTTTTCTTTTTATTCTGGGCATGGAATGTTTGGCACTATTAGTCTGTTTTTATATGGGTACTTTATTGTATAAAGATGCGGGGCTGGTATTTCAATTGAGCTAATTGACACTTCTGTTTACTCAGGCTTATTTCTGATTATTTTAATTTCTATTTTAACTCCTGGCTTCTTTTACCAAGCGAAGGTTATAAATTATGTTAAGAAATCGATTGTTGAAAAAATGATCGGTTTTATTGGGGCATTGATTACGATGATGGTAATTTTATTTACCAGTAGTTCAGGATGGGATTCAAAGGCACTTTTTATTGCAGCTTTAATAAGCGCAGGTGTTGGTTTAGCTATTAATCAAGCAGGGCTACTTGGTAAATACTGGCGTTTTCTAGTACGAAATGGAGTGAACTAAAGAATTAGTTTTGAGAGGATTTTAAAATCTTTGTGTGAAGCATCGCGTAACCATTCAAACAAAACAGACTCAGTGTTTAATAAGGTGCAGTCAGCCTGATTTAATCGTAACAGTGTCATCTCATAGCTTGTCGGTTGTCGAGAAGCTATAGCATCTGTAACAACGAATACATCATGTCCTTCGGCAATAAATTCTATCGCGCTTTGTAGCACACAAATATGTGCTTCAATACCCGTCAATATAATCTGTTTTTTATTGATCTGTTTGAGGTGTTCCGGTAGTTGATCTGCACCAAGGCAGGAAAACCGGGTTTTATCAAAACTTCTTGAAGCGTCTGTGAGTTTATTAGTAATAAATTCTTCAATTGGTCCCAAACCTTTTGGATATTGAGCCGTAGTAATGATTGGAATATTCAACTGATTTGCTGCATCTAATAGAATCAGAGTATTTTTTCTTAAACGTGATATTATTTTATCCGGAATAGCTGAACTTAGTTTTTCTTGAATATCAATAATAATGAGGCAACTGTTATCAGCATCACACAGACTATTTTTTGCTACGCTCATTGTTAAATTAACCAGCCATTAACGAGTTTAAGATCATCGGGTGATAGTGTCCCCGCTGCTTGTTTAAGTTTAAGTGTATTTAAGATGTAGTCGTATTTAGCCTTGCTATAATTTTTTCGTGCTTCTGAGGTTGCGCGTTGTGTGGCTACGACATCGACAGCAGTACGTGTTCCTACTTCAAAGCCAGCCTCGCTGGCTTCCAATGCTGTTTCACTTGAAATAACAGCCTGTTTTAATGCTTTGACCTGACTAATACCAGATATCACTCCGAGATATGATTCTCTTGTAAGGCGTTGAGCAGAACGTCTGGACAGTTCTAGCTGATGCATTGCTATATTGTAATTCTCATGTGCTTCTCGTGTTTGGGAACTGACCAGACCTCCAGAGTAAATAGGAATATTTAATTCAAGACCAATAGAAGAAGCATGCGTTTTGGTTGAACCAAAACGTCCACCGGAAGAATCATATCCATGTGATGCTACTAAATCGAGCGTAGGATGGTGACCTGATGACTGACGTTTAATTTCATTTCTAGCTGTTTCTGTAGCATGTCTTGCGGCTATGATGCCTATGTTTTGGTCAAGAGATAAAGCTGTCCAACTTTCAATGATTTCCGGATCAGGTCGAACTAAGGGCATGTTTTTTCCGAGAGCATCGAAATTTTTAACATAATCTCCAGTTAATTCACGTACGGCTTCTTGAGCATTATCAATATCATTTATCGTTAGAATCTCCCGTGCAACTGCAAGGTCATAACCTGCTTGTGCTTCTGTTGCATCAGTAATTGCACTTAAACCGACTTCAAATCGTTGGTTTGCTTGTTCAAGTTGTCGAGCTAAAGATTTGACTTCAGCTTGTGAGAATTCAAGGTTGTCCATACTGGCAAGCACATCAAAATAACGCTCAGAAATACGAATAATTAAGTCTTGTTGAGCTTCAACTAGTTCAGCTTCGGATTGATTGATTTCACTGTCAGCCTGTTTCAACGCCATTAAACGATCTCGTCTGTATATGGGCTGAAAAATACTTAAGATATAACCACGGTTATTAAAATTCGTCTTACCACTAGAACCAAAGGTGCTTGCGGATGAAATATCCTGATCATGTCGAGTCGTATCAGCACTTAAGTTTATAGTAGGTAATAATTGTGACATTGCCTGAGGCCGTGTTTCCAACGTCGCACGATGTGACGCTATTTCTTGTAAATAGCTAGGATCATTTTTTTCGGCGAGTTTGTATACGTCCAATAAGTCTGCAGCCATACAGTTTACTGAAAATAAAGCAGTCGGTATTAGATAAATAGCCGCAGTAATTAAATTCGTTTTAAAACGATGGGTGTCCATAATAAAGAAAATCTATTTTAGTTATTATATTGTAGTTCGATTGTTTTTTTATCCTCTGGCGTCGTTAAAAACGTACTCAATCGGTCACTTATATTCATAAGCTCCCTCATTCCGTGCGTCTTTGCCTAGCCAGCGAACAAAAACTCTGCTCGAACAAAGAATTTATTATTTTTACAAATAGTCAGTGTTTAATATTGAGCCATATCTGCATCAACAGATTTGGCCCAGGCATCAACACCACCTTCGAGGTTCGTAATATTATTGTAGCCATTATCTTCCAGATAACTGGCAACTTGAAAACTACGCATGCCATGATGACAAATTACTACTGTCTCGTCGTCAGGTTTAAGTTCATCTATCATTTTCTGAACATTCGACATACTGATATTAATGGAGCCTTCGATATGACATGTTTCGTATTCCCATGCCTCGCGAACATCCAGTAGTACAGGATTTTTGCCCGTATCAAGCGTTGTTTTAAGTTCTACTACAGTTATTGTTTTCATGGAATAAATTAAAACTCAAAGCTTTCTTTTTGTTCAGCGCCAATCAATGCTGGTAAATCTATTTCAAAGAAACTTTCTATTGTGTAATTTGAATCGTCTTGCTTCGTTAGTACACAAGCTTCCATAGCAGGTGATTCTCCAATAATGGCAAACATACGACCACCATTATTTAATAAACGTAAAAAACGATTATCCATCTCTGGCAAAGAGGCAGTTAAGACAAGAACATCGTATTTTTCTGATTGATCAAACAAGCTATACACATCAATATTTTCAAGTTCAATATTAACCAGTCCGGTTTTTATTATGTTGTCATTAGCTGTTTTGATAAAATCGGGGAAGATGTCAATACTTCTAACATGTTTCGCCGATTTGGCTAGTAAGGTTGTTAAATACCCACAACCAGTACCAATTTCCAATACTGTTTCATCACCTTTTAGAGCAATGGCCTGTAAAAGACGTGCTTCAACTTTGGGAGTCATAGTTGTCTGATTATGGCCAAGAGGAATTCGCGTATCAGCGAATGAAAGTTCTCTATACGCATCAGGGATGAATTCTTCACGATGAATTTCATTAAATAGTTCCAGTACGTCCATATCGAGGACGTCCCATGTTCGGATCTGTTGTTCAATCATGTTGAATCGAGCTTGTTCAATGTCCATTTTAATAGTCTCTCAGGTCGAATATAAATAGGTTGTAGTCATTAATCGTATTATATAGCATGTATTCAAGCTAGGGGCGCCTATATGGCTGAGATTGACCCTTGACCTGATCTGGTTAGTACCAGCGTAGGGAAGCAAGCATCTTGCCATTGGCGCGCTCTAATATTTATACAACCCTAAAAAGAGGCTAGTAATGAGCGCAATATCTGATTCCAATCTGAGTGATACCGCTACTGTTGATAAGCGTATCGTTGAAGCAATCCCAAATTCTAAAAAAATTCATGTTACTGGCTCAAGACCGGATATCCGTGTGCCGATGCGAGAGATTTCCTGCTCGCCGACGCAAACTCAACATGGTTTGGAACAAAACACGCCGATTACGGTTTATGACACTTCTGGCCCCTATACGGATCCAGAGGTCAGCATTGATATTCGAAAGGGTTTACAAGCTTTGAGAGCAGAATGGATTGCTGAGCGGAATGATACGGTTGAGCTAGATGGCCCGAGTTCGGAATATGGCATTGAACGTTTAAATGATCCTGAATTACAGAAATTACGTTATTCACATCCACCAAAACCGCGTGTCGCTATAGCTGGCGCTAATGTCACTCAAATGCACTATGCAAAAAAAGGCATTATCACAGCGGAAATGGAATTTATTGCGATACGTGAGAATCAGCGCCTAAATGAATATACAGATGAATTGTTATTGAAAAGACATCCTGGCACGCCTTGGCAAAGCAACTTACCTGAACTGGTCACACCTGAATTTGTCCGTGATGAAGTTGCGGCAGGTCGCGCCATCATACCAAATAATATAAATCACCCCGAATCCGAGCCGATGATTATTGGTCGTAATTTTCTGGTAAAAATTAATGCGAATATTGGTAATTCAGCACTAGGTTCATCTATTGAAGACGAAGTGGAAAAAATGACCTGGTCGATTCGTTGCGGTGGCGATACCGTAATGGATCTTTCAACAGGAAAGAACATTCATGAAACACGTGAATGGATAGTTAGAAATTCACCGGTACCCATCGGTACCGTGCCTATCTACCAAGCTTTGGAAAAGGTAAATGGAAAAGCAGAAGATTTAACCTGGGAAATTTATCGAGATACCTTAATTGAACAAGCCGAGCAGGGCGTTGATTACTTTACGATTCATGCCGGTGTTCGTTTAGCGTATATCCCGTTAACAGCAAAACGTGTAACCGGTATTGTTTCTCGCGGTGGTTCAATACTGGCGAAATGGTGTTTAGCACATCATAAAGAAAATTTTCTTTACACTCATTTTGAAGACATATGCAAACTCATGAAAAACTATGACATCGCATTCTCATTAGGTGATGGTCTGCGTCCAGGCTCATTGGCTGATGCCAATGATGAAGCACAGTTTGCAGAATTAAAAACACTGGGTGAACTAACCAAAATTGCATGGAAACATGATGTGCAAGTAATGATAGAAGGGCCGGGCCATGTACCTATGCATATGGTGAAAGAAAATATCGATCGTGAAATGGAAGAATGTCACGAAGCACCTTTTTATACTTTAGGACCACTAACGACAGATATTGCGCCGGGTTATGATCATATTACATCAGCCATTGGTGCAGCGATGATCGGTTGGTATGGGACAGCAATGTTGTGTTACGTCACACCTAAGGAACACTTAGGTTTGCCGAATAAAGATGATGTTAAAGAAGGTATTATTACTTATAAGATTGCCGCGCATGCTGCCGATTTGGCAAAAGGACATCCAACAGCACAACTAAGAGATAATGCTTTATCAAAAGCACGCTTTGAATTTCGTTGGGAAGATCAGTTTAATCTTGGTTTGGATCCGGATCGTGCGAAAGATTTTCATGATGAAACTTTACCGAAAGAAGGTCACAAGACTGCACATTTCTGCTCCATGTGTGGGCCTAATTTTTGTTCTATGAAAATTTCTCAAGATGTTCGGGACTATGCTGAACAACAAGGCATGGACGAGATGGATGATGCAATAAAAAAAGGCATGGACGATATGTCAAAAGAGTTTAAAGAAAAGGGCAGTGAAATTTACAATAAACTTTAAATTAATTTATTTGCTTATTTAATAGCAGGGGAAAAACTTTTCGCTTGGAATATGTTTCGTGATGATGTCTTTACAGAAGCCTAGCATGTCATCACGAATTTCTACTGGATAGCTAATACTATTATTTTCTTCTGTTAGTGGCGATGCAAAAAGTTTTTCATCCGGGTAGAGTTTTTCAAGTTTGCGAAAGTAATCCTTCGGTAGCCTGAAAGTACCCAAACTTACAGAGTGTGTTAACTCAGGATTAATTTTTGTAAAGATACGATCAAATAATTCACTGTATTCATTAGCGAAACCTTTCGTGTAAATCAGCGGATCAAAGCGTAAACCCACTTGCCAGCCGGCTTCTTGCAAATCAAGTATTGCTTGTAATCGTTTATTAACGTCAGGCGCTTTATGTTCCAGTGCTTGTGCAATTTTATCGGGTGTAAAACTAAAAGCGATAACGCAGTTTTTGATAGGTTCTCGTTTTAATAGACTACGTATTTGTGTGCTTTTAGTTCTCAATTCTAATAATGCTTGAGGGTTTCTTTCAAAGAAAGGTAAGAATTCATTTGTAAAATCAGTGACGGGGTCGAGAGCAAGGCTGTCGCAATCATAGCCAGAGAAAAAATGAACGGGCTCATTATTATGTTTGTTTAATGTAGAGTTCATGTCTTCGATGAAATCTTCATAATTTACAAACAAAATATAATGCGCAGATTGAAACATGCCTTGTAAAAAACAATAGCGGCAGTCATATAAACAATTCAACATATGTGAAAAATAATAGTTATGTTCTGCACCTATGCCATATTGTATTGGCGTCGGTAATACGAGGCTTTTATGCTTTCTTGCCAGAATTAGTGCGGGCTGTTTTTTTTGTAATCTAAAGTTTTGTGATTTTCGATTGAATATTTCTCCATAACGTTCGCACATGATTTTGGTTGTTTCTGGAAATCGTTCAAGAATTGCCAATGTGCGCGGATGCGAGGCAATCTCTTCTTCTATGTATATAGTGCTAATCATGAATCACAAACTCAGATGCGTTAATCTTTTCACGCAATACATTTAAAACAGACTTGCCGGTCGTGTTTTCAATCACATGTTTTGTTATTTCATCATTAGGTAGTCGCAAATTCCATTGCTGCAATAAACGAGATAGCTGGACTCGTTCAGACTGAGTGAAATGCCATCTTTCTAAAAATTCTTTGTATTCTTTAGGTTCGGAAATAATAGAGTCGATTTCCAATGTTATTGGTTTCAATGAATCCAGTATATTTTTGATAGTTATTACATGCTTAGCCATCATTTTTTTTACACTATCAGCATTCACTGTTGATGTAGCTTGTTCGGCATTGTCTGAAATGATTTTTAGACTATGAATTAATTCAGCGGTGCCTAGACGAATGGCCATTTGATAGAAACCGGATGCTTCCATATCAAATAATGCATCTTGGTAATCATCAGAAGGTTTGTCTAGTGTGATTAAAGCGATGCTGTCACAAGGGGCTTTGAAAATTATCTGTGGGTACCAACAGGACTTTGTCTGTTCCTCAGTAATTTTATTTACTAAACGGGCTTCGCCAATAGAAATATCGGCATGACCAGCAACACCAATATTCAACCAGATGTCACTAGCTTTAGTGTTGAGGCTAGCATGATGATAACTAACGGCTGAAGCTGCATTTAGTTTTCCTATTCCCGTTATAGTTAAATCAATCTCTTTGTCTTTAGATTGATAGATACGAAATAAATCAAACTGTTTTAATTCAGTTAATTTGAAATTCTGAATGATGGGTTGAGCTTCGCAGGGAAGGGCACAAAAAATATGAATCATAATATTTATTTCAATATATCTTTCTTTGATAAACAGCGTTCAATAAAGGATGCCCATGTTTCATTCGGTTGCCATATAACCAGCATGTCTTTTTCAACAGTTTCATTATCACAGTTTAGTTTTATAATGCGGTAAAGATATATAAAACAAACTACGCGCCAGTTGTAAGCGCAATGTACGAATATCGTCTTGTCATCATGTTGTTCCATTGCTTTGAAAAAATAGTTTATATTAGTTGGCTTATGCTTTTTGAAGATAACGGGAATATGAATGTAAGTCATATTATTTTTTTGAACGATTTGTTTTTCATTGATAATGGCGCTGGGCGAGTCTGCTGTTGCTAAATTAATAACGATCTTAATGCCCGCATCTTTGATCATTAGAAACTCTTCTACAGTTGGTTGCGCTGAAGTATGTATCTTGCCTGATATTTTTTTATATTGATTAAGATTGTTGAGCATATTGCTTTAATAACATCTCGAATTGTTCAGAGTATTCATTGTTGCCATGTTTCTCTGCACCTTTGAGAAAAATTTTAATTTTATGTAATAACATATCTATGGCAGCTAATTTGTCAGCTTCATATAAATTATTTGATGCAATGCTTTTTTCCAAAGCTATAATCCGAAAACGATCCATGCCCCAGTGCTGTCGTGATAATTGATCGTCATGGCCGCCGAATTTATTGGTTAATGCTTCATCTAGAAATAGCACTGGGTATTTGCAACATATTCGTAGCCACATGTCGTAATCTTCACATGCGGGTAAATTTTCATCAAATAAACCTACATCATCAAATATTTGTTTATTAATTATGACTGACGATGGTGAGATAGCGCAAAGAGGCAGGCAATGTTGAAAAACATGACCGCCGAGTTTTTCATGTTTTTTACCCTGATTTAATATTTTTCCATTTCTATACCATGTTTCATTAGTATGACAGATTAAATGATCCGGGTTATTAGTGAATGCTTGAAATTGTTCGGTTAGTTTGTTTGGTTGCCAACTGTCATCAGAATCAAGGAAACAGAGCCATTCACTACTTGATGCATTAATTCCGGTATTTCGCGCTGCACTTACGCCTTTATTGCTTTGTTTTATAAATTTTATTTGCGGATATTGATTCTTTAATGATTCTTGAGTTTCATCGGTAGAACCGTCATCAATCACAATAATTTCATCCGCAGGCAAAGTTTGAGTAAGAACGGAGTCAATTGCACGTGGCAAAACAGATGCTCGGTTATAGCTAGGGATAATTACTGTGATTTTATACATGGCAATATCTTGAGTTTACAGTTGGTAGCGTTAGAATAGCGCGCTCACGATTAACTACTCATATTATAAATGAAACGTCTATGACACGCCTTAAAGATAAAATTGCAGTAATTACCGGTGCCAGTAGCGGTATAGGTCGCGGTATTGCTGAAGCCTTTGCTCGGGAGGGTGCGGATGTTGTCGTTAATTATCTAAAGTCCAAAGACAGCGCTGAATCATTAGTCGAAGAAATTAAGCAATCAGGCCGACGCGCTATTGCTGTACAGGCTGATATGGCGAATGAAGATGATATTGACCGTTTGATTGAAAAAACCATCGAAGAGTTTGGCCGTATTGATATTTGGGTCAATAATGCCGGTGCAGATATTTTAACAGGTACCGGTGCCGCGGCTGAAATTCATGAAAAACTGGAACATCTTATTGAAGTTGATCTTAGAGGAACGATTAACGCTTGTTGGTCGATAACTCAAACCATGCAAGAGCAGGGATATGGGGTCATTGTTAATATGGGATGGGATTTGGCAACGCATGGTTTCGAAGGAACCAATCCACAAATATTTGCGGCAACAAAGGCAGGTGTACTCGGTTTTACCCGTTCTTTTGCGAAATCTGTAGGGCCTGAAATCAGGGTTAACTTGGTTTCTCCAGGTTGGATCTCAACGGCATTCGCAGAAGACCATATGGATGCTGAATATCGTCAGGCCAGAATCAGTGAAATTCCACTTGCGCGGTTTGGACGACCTGAAGACGTTGCCGCCGCTGTTGTTTTCCTCGCTTCCGATGATTCTTCTTATTTAACAGGTGAAGCTATTAAGATTAATGGTGGTTTAGTTTAATTATGTAATTTAGAATAATTCAACTTCGCTGCTGTCATTCTCATCTCTATTTCTTTTATTCTCTTCAGCCAAGACTAAATCTTTAAGGTCAATTAGTTCTTCGTCGTTAAAAGCTGAAATATCTAGATGTTGAAATGTTCTTTTTAAGGCTTGATTAGCTTGATGACAACTTTGATGTGCTGGACCTTTTCCGGGAACAGTGAATCCCTCAGCTCCAAAAACAGATTTATTACAAAATATGCATTTCATTATTATTTATATGGAATATTTTTAAATTATTGGTTTTTTATAAATTATAGAGCATAAATTTAGTAATGAACTAATGAATGAATATCGTATTTCGATAATTTATCTCTACCTTTTAGAAAATCCAGTTCAATAACAAAAGCACAAGCGACTACTTCAGCGCCTAATTTCTCAACTAATTTACAACTGGCTGCAGCTGTTCCACCTGTAGCTAGTAAATCATCGACTAGTAATACACGGTCACCTTCTGCAAATGCATCAATATGTACTTCTAAAGAAGCAGAGCCGTATTCCAGGTCATAAGACATGCTGGCAACGTCGTAGGGTAGTTTCCCGGGTTTACGTAAAGGAATAAAGCCTACGCCTAGTTCCATAGCAGCAAGTGTCCCGAATATAAAACCTCGTGCTTCCATCCCGGCAACAGCGGTAATATTTTGTCCTAGAAAAGGATGAATTAATTGGTTTACCGAGAGTTTTAACATCGCTGGGTCTTTAACTAGGGGAGTAATATCTTTGAATTGTATTCCGGGTTCAGGAAAGTCTGGAATATTTCGAATATAAGCTTCTAGGCGTTGCATGTATGTCTCCAATTAAATTTTCTCTATAATACCGACATGTGAAACAATATGGAAAGTTTGGTCTATTGAAATCATTTGAATTTATATACGACATTGCCGTTGAACGTTGTGGTGGTATTGATGCGTTGGAATCTGAGCTGCCAAAGCCGCGCACGACAAAACAACTGAAAAAACTAAGCGATGAATTTTGTTTATCGAATATGACAACTCGCATCTTCCAAGCAGGATTAAACCGAAAAATTATTGATAATAAATGGCCGGCATTTGAAGAAGTATTTCACCAATTTGATATTGATTTTAATCGCATGTTCAGTGATGAAGGATTAGAAGCACTAATGGATGAGAAACGAATTGTCCGGCATTGGCGCAAGATTCAAAGCGTGCGACATAATGCACAGATGATTCACGAATATAACGAAGAGCAAGGCGGTTTCGTTAATACGCTTGCGGAATGGCCTGTAGATAATATCGTTGAACTTTGGGATGTATTGAAAAAACAATTTAAGCAACTAGGCGGTGCTTCTGGTCCATATTTCTTACGTCGAGTTAAAAAGGATTCTTTTTTACTTACGGGCGATGTAGTCAGGGCGATGATGACCTGGGGTGCGATAAATGAAATTCCGAAAAATAAAAAACAGAAACAACAGGTACAGAACTGCATGAATGAGTGGCATGTTGAAAGTCAAACATCATACTGCCAAATGAGTATGATATTAGCTCTGTCGGTCGATTAGCATGGGACGTTGGCGACCACCTGCAGCAAAATCGGCTCCGTATATTACGCCTGAAGGCTATAAAATCCTTGAAGATGAAATGGCGGGACTTTGGAAAAAACGCAATGAAGTAGCGAAAGCTGTGACTGTCGCAGCAGCAGAAGGCGATCGTTCCGAGAATGCGGAATATATTTATCGAAAGAAACAATTACGTGAAATTGATTCTCGCGTAGGTTTTTTACAACGACGCATGCCGAAATTGACTGTGGTTAGAGAAATTCAGGATAAGCAGCGTATATTTTTTGGAGCATGGGTTACGGTTGAAGATGAAGAGGGTAATGAGTCGCGGCATCGTATCGTTGGTGCTGATGAATTTGATCGTCACAAACAATTTATTACAGTTGATTCACCATTGGCAAAATTATTATTAGGAAAGACTTTAGATGATGAAGTGATACTAGAACGAAAAGGGACTGATCAATCTTTGTATATCACTAATATCGAGTATGAAAATACTGAAAACTAACCAGGTTTGAATTTCACTAATTTATTTAATTTATCCATTCAGCCGGCATCGTTTTTATCATTGTCATCAGAAGCTACAAATTTATTAAGAGTGATATAATCCGTCTTGCCCGTGCCTAACACCGGTATTTTATCAACAACCATCACCGTTCTTGGAATACTTAAGTCACCAAACTGATTAGCTCTGGCAGTTTCCAGTAATGGTCTTCGTTCCGCATCTTTTTTCTCTGTAATGAGAATAATGCGTTCACCTTTTCGCTCATCGTATACAGCAACAGCGGCATGATTAATATTAGGCCAGGTCAACATAGCAAGTTCTTCAGTAGCCGATAGTGATACCATTTCACCAGCAACTTTAGCAAACCGTTTGGCGCGGCCTAAAATCGTTATATAGCCTTCTTCATCGATATCAGCGATATCGCCAGTATCATACCAGCCGGTACCGCGCTCCGTTTCTGGAGGCTGTATTTTTCCTTCTTTACCATGCAACAAATAACCTTGCATAATATTTGAACCTTTAACAACAAGGTGTCCACCGCGATCTATACCTTCGGCCGGTCTTAAATAATATTCCATACCGGGAATGATGCGGCCTACCGTGCCGGACTTGTTTAACATTAAGTGATTTACTGAAATTACCGGGCTTGCTTCAGTAACGCCATACCCCTGCATAATGCGGATGCCATATTTGTTTAACCATAACTGAGACGTGTCTTCATGTAATTTTTCTGCGCCAGCAACAACACATTTTAAAGAATTAAAGTCATAAGGGTGTGCGTAACGCGCATAGGCTTTGAAAAATGTATTGGTGCCGAAAAAGATGGTCGCGCCAAGTTGGTAGATTAATTCAGGTATAAGTCGGTAATGCAATGGTGTCGGGTATAAAAATATTTTCGCACCGCCAAACAAAGGCATTAAAAAACCGGCATTAAGACCAAATGAATGAAACAAGGGTAAGCAGCTAAAGACTATTTCTGCAGGGTTAAAATAAATATGGCATTTAACCTGAGAATAATTGGCTAAAAGATTACTATGAGATAACACAACACCTTTCGGGTGACCTTCAGAACCTGACGTAAAAAGAATGACGGCTGTTGCGTCAGGGTTCATGTTTTGGTTTTGTCTGGCGTAATGTATAGCTGGAGTTAAGCTCATAATTAAAGCCGACAATTTTTTAAACAACCCAATTTCTTGTTTAAGGTCTTCTAAATAAATTACTGTATTATTTTTTTCAAGTTCCACTGCCATTTTATCGAGTTTGGCTTGAGTAATAAATTTTCTAGACGTGTATATAGTTTTTATTTGTGCTGTTTCACAAGCACGATTAACAGCGAGTGCACCAGCAGAAAAATTCAACATGGCTGGAATACGACCAATGAATTGTAAGGCAAAGAAAAATACGGGTAGTGCATTAACGTTGGGTAATAATACTCCTATATGTTCGCCGGAAAGCGTTTGCTTTTTAATTAACTTGCTTAATAAAATGCTGCGCAAGATTATTTGTTTATAGGTTAATGTCTCTCTACTTGCATCTTCTAAAACCGTAGTATTCTTATTAAAAAAACTACTCGCATTTAGCAAGGTCGAGTAAAGTGTAGTTCGTTGATTAAAACTTGAATAAGACAACTTGTACAATAAGTCCTGTAACTGTCTTGCTGCTACCTTTCTGCGAGCATGTCCTTTTAACTCTTCACCAATGCTAATCTTTTCTGGAGCTAGAACGGTTAAGGTGATTTTCGGAAACCAGCGTACATAGCCTCGCCCTTTCATATAAGACAGACGGCCAAACTGTGCTCCTTCTATACGAATAGGAAGAATGTTTGCATCACTTTTATCTGCAATTAAGCCGGTGCCTTCATAAATTTTCATTAAGGTTCCAGATGTCGTAATACGACCTTCAGGAAAGATCACCACTTTATTATCTTGTTTGATGTATTTGATAACGGTTTTAATTGATAGCGGATTAATCGCATCCATTTCGAATAAACGCACCAAACATAAGAATGGTTTGAAGGCTTTTTTTGCCGCAATCTGGGTGTTAATTGCAAAAGTAGGTGTTTCCGGTAGCCATGCATAAAGCAACACGCCATCAAGCAGGGATGTGTGGTTAGCAATAATTAAGACGCGATCTCCCGCCTTCTCATAATTTTCCATGCCACTGACTTCAACTCTGAATAACAGTCGCAGAAGCAATTTAATAAAAAATTTGAATAAGTGGATCATCAGGCCATTGTACCTAATAAACGGTTTAAATATGAGGGCTGTTCGCTAGTAACATATGGATATAGCGATTTAATATGAGGATTTTTTAAGTGTTAGGCGCCAGTGGTAGTTTGTTGAACGATTAAGTTTTGGCCCGGTTGCAGGTGCTTACCTTTTTTGATGTTATTCCATTTGAGTAGATCTTTAACATGGATATCAAATTTTCTAGCGATTAACCAGAGTGAATCACCATGTTGAACGGTATAGGCATTCCCATTTATAGCTGTGCTTTTAGCCGCAGTCTTTATGATATTTGTTTCTTTTTTGTTTTCATCATCTTTAACCCAGACCGTTAGTTTTTGTCCGAGTTTTAATATGCTTCTTTTGGAAATACCATTCCATCGAGTAAGTTGACTGACACTAATGCCGTAATGACGACCGATATCCCAAAGGTTGTCGCCACGTTTTACAGAATAGATATAACGTTTGCCATCACCGGTGGTTTTAAGTCCTTTATACTTTCTGGCATCGGCACTTAATGAATAATATTTCTTGGATTCTTTCGCTGTGGGTATCAATAACGAACGGCCTTCACGAATCATACTGCGTTTCAAACGATTGATTTGTTTTAAAGCAGAAACACTGGTTTGATAACGAGATGCAATCTGACCTAATGTTTCACCTTTACGAATAACATGCTGTTGCCATTTTATGCGTTCAGATTTAGGCAAGGCAGCTATTTTCTGTTTGAAATCTGCGACTTTATCGACAGGTATCAATAATTGGTGCGGGCCAGCAGGATCGGTTGCCCAACGACTGTACCCAGGGTTCAAGGTATAAACCTCATCAATTGATAAGCCGGATAATTTTGATACTGTGGCTAAATCAATTTGACTACCGACATCAACCTTTTCGAAATACGGCTTATTAGCAATCGCTTTGAAATTAACCTTATGTTTGTCACTATTTTTTAGAATTTCGGCAATAGCTAATAAACTAGGAACATAGTTACGGGTTTCGCGTGGTAAGCGTAATGACCAGAAGTCTGTACTCTTGCCTTTTTTCTTATTCTTTCTGATGGAGCGTGCAACATTACCTTCACCCGAGTTATAAGCAGCAAGGGCATGGAACCAATTACCGTTAAATTGTTTGTGTAAAGCTTCAAGATAATCAAGTGCCGCATCAGTTGCCGCAGTAATGTCGCGTCGCCCGTCATACCACCAGTTCTGCTTTAAACCAAAGCGTCTTCCTGTGGCAGGAATAAATTGCCAAATACCGGATGCACGACTCGGTGAATAAGCAAATGGATGATAAGCACTTTCAACAATCGGTAATAAGGCCAAATCCAGAGGCATATTACGTTCTTTTAATTTAGTGATGATATGAAATAAGTAAGGCGCGGCTCGATCAGCTACCCGATCGATGTATTCCTGATTACGTGCAAACCAGGCCATTTTTTGTTTAACGCTGCGTCTGTCTGTATGCAGATCAAATTCCAGTCCATCTTTTAGTAATACCCAAACATCAGAATATTCATGGGGTTTTGCGACTTGGTTTTCCAGTTCCTCATCAACATTAATTGCTGATGAGGATTTCTCAATAGTTTCTGGCAGATGTGTATCGAGAACGAGTTGATGGCTTTGCTTAGCGGTCGTTTGTGCTTCGACAGAGTCGGGTTGGGTTGGGGCAAAATTACAGCCGCCTATTACTAGTGGTACAAAGCAAAAAATTGCTTTACGTATCATATGCATGGCGAAATCCTAAGGATCATCTGCCTTTTGGTCAAGCAATTTATGAGCATCTCTGAAAATTGACTTTTTTCGCGATTAATATGCCGTTCCTTATAAATCATTTATGGTAGGCGGCGTCAGCTCCGTGCTCGAATACTCACAGAGTAGGATCTCCTCATGTATTAATCATACACTCCGGTTCTCGGCTTTGGCTTCCTGCGTCGCTCTACCTCCTGCATCCATGCAGTCGTGTGCGAGGTGCTTCCGTGTCCTCACAAAAAAATCCTGATTTTCAGAAACACTCATCGATAAATTAACGTTAAAAAGAATCTTTCCAACCACGAATTGCTGCAAAAACCTCATGTGCTTTCTCAAGAATTTTGCCTGTATGCTGGTTTGCAGCATCAATGACATTCGTCTTTTCACAGCGAAGAAACGGGTTAGTTTCTTTTTCAATTGCCAATGTTGCCGGGATAGTTGGTTGGTTCTGTTCTCTAAGCCGTTTGGCCTTAAGTAAACGTTCCTGAACTGCCTTGTTTTCTGGCTCAACAGTGGCGGCAAATTTCAGATTAGACACCGTATATTCATGACCACAATAAAGCAGGGTGTCATCAGGCAAGGTTTTGAATTTTGACAATGAAGCATGCATTTGTGGTGGTGTGCCTTCAAACATACGGCCGCAGCCAGCTGTAAATAAAGTGTCACCGCTAAATACCATTTCTTCATTATAATATGCGATGGCACCAGAAGTGTGTCCTGGCACATCTAGAATATTCAGTTCCAAATCTAGTTCGGGCAAAGAAACGATATCGCCTTCACCAACAAGATTAGTGCTGCCCTCAACTGATTCCTTCTTCGGCGTGTAAACCGGGATATCATATTTAGCGGTTATTTCAGCTATTCCACCGACATGATCCCAATGATGATGTGTAATCATAATAGCGACAGGTATTAACCCTTCCGTCTCTATCATATTTAACAGCGAGGTGGCTTCGCTAGGGTCTACAATTGCAACATGACTGCTGGCCTTGTTTTTCAGCAACCAGATATAGTTATCCTTTAGGGCAGGTAGGGGTATGATTTCAAGCATAGTCCTATGATACTTGGAAATGCTCAATACTGGCAGTACCGCTAATCAGAGTTTAGGAAATGAATTCAGAAAAAGATAAAACAACATTAAGAGAACAATTCTCCAACTGGTTTAGTAGCCCGTTGGGAAAGCGTGTGTTTGTAGCGGAAGAAGAGCAAATGCAAGAAATTTTGCCTGACTTATTTGGTTATCATATTTTGCAATACGGCTATTCAGCCGAATCAAATTACTTAGGAACATCACGTATCGCCGATAAAACCATTCTCTTTCTTGATAACGCTGAAATAAAAACAGAGTTGAAAGCAATTCATACCAGTGCCGAAGAATTACCAGTGGCGGCAGATAGTATTGATGTGATCGTATTGCCACATATTCTGGAATATTCAAAAGATGCGCATAAATTACTACGCGAAATGGAACGTGTGTTAATTGGTGAAGGCCATGTTGTCATTATCGGGATTAATCCTCTTAGTCTTTGGGGTATCTGGAATTTATTTCTATGTTGGTGGGGTGAGATGCCATGGAGTGGACGATTAATATCAATCCCCAGAATAAAAGATTGGTTATCCTTACTCGACTTTGAAGTTGAGAAAACAAAATGCTTTTTCTTCTCGCCACCGTTACGCAATCAAAACTTGCTAAAGAAGCTATTGCCCTTAGAGCGCTTCGGACGATATTGCTGGCCAATACTTGGCGGCTTGTATATTGTCGTTGCAAAAAAACGCGTCATACCACTCAACCCGATCAAAATGCACTGGCGAGCTAAGCGCAATATAATTGGTGCGGGTGTGGTGGAACCAACAACAAGAAATCCACATTAAACGAATTTAATAACAATGGCTGAAAAAATTTATATCTATTCCGATGGTGCCTGCCGTGGGAATCCCGGCCCCGGGGGATGGGGAACATTATTAAAATACAACGGTACAGAAAAAGAACTCTACGGTGGCGAAGAGGATACAACCAATAATCGTATGGAACTCATGGGCGCGATAAGTGGTTTAGAATCGTTAACCAAGGAGTGTGAAGTTGTATTAACCACAGACTCGCAATACGTTATGAAAGGTATTACCGAATGGATGGACGGTTGGAAAAGTCGAGGCTGGAAAACTGCAGCAAAGAAACCGGTAAAGAATCAGGATCTTTGGATACGATTAGATGACGCCTGTAAGCCACATCGAATTGAATGGCAATGGGTTAAGGGTCATAGTGGTCATGAAGAAAATGAACGAGTAGATGCACTAGCAAACAAAGCTATAGACGAAATGTAAAGGTGCTTCACGAATGATCTTTTGTTCTAGTTTATTACTTCGTCGCCTAAAGCGCCTACTGTTGGTGGAAATGTGCTCGAATGCTCATTTATTAAACATAAACTCCGCTTCTGCGCGCATTCCCGCCTCGTCTGAAAACAAAATCTCTACCCATGAAACACCTTTAAAATTAAGGATTTTAATGTGAGACAAATAATACTCGATACAGAAACAACCGGACTGGAACCGAAACAAGGTCATCGTATTATTGAAATCGGTTGTGTTGAATTAATCAATCGACGTAAAACCGATCAGCATTATCATCAATACATTAACCCTGATCGTGAAATAGATGATGGTGCATTTAATGTACATGGTATCAGCACAGAGTTTCTATCCGACAAACCACGCTTTAAAGATATAGCACAGGAATTCATCGACTTTATTCGTGATAGCGAAATCATTATTCACAACGCACCTTTTGATGTTGGCTTTATCGATGCTGAATTAAAAAAACTCGGTAGGAAGTGGGGTAAGACTGAACATTATTGCACTATTGTTGATACTTTAACTATGGCGCGCGAAAAACATCCCGGTCAAAAAAATAGTCTCGATGCTTTATGTAAACGTTATGAAATAGATAATTCAAAACGTGATCTACATGGTGCATTACTCGATGCACAAATCCTGCTCGACGTTTATCTCGCCATGACTGGCGGTCAAGAGACCTTAGGTTTTGCAGCACATGAAGAACAGGAAGCAGAAGAACAAAATACCATTAAACTTGCTGACGCAAATCGTACACCGTTACGCGTTATCGAACCAACCGCAGAAGAACTTGCTGCACATGATAAGTATCTTGAGTTGTTAAGGGAGAAGAGTGATGGGAAGTGTGTATGGGATGATGGTGGTCATTAACTTTTAATTATTCTTTTTAGCTTTTGATTTCGCTTGTTAGCGAGTCACTTTCTCTTGTGCGACTCTTGTTAATTATTACTTCCGAAGGTAACCGCAGGTCATGACATCAGGAAAAATTTCTTCTGCTTACTTTTCTTTGAAGAAAAGTGAGGCGCCATGAAGGCGAAAACAATGTTGAAAGGAATTAAAAAATCAAAGGATGAGTTAGAAACCTAACCCACCCTAAAAAGTTATTATTATTTTACCGCGTCCTGCGTCATTTTTTGTAATTCACCTTTCTCAAATAAATCCATGACGATGTCGCAACCGCCGACTAGTTCGCCGTTGATGAATACTTGTGGAAAGGTTGGCCAATTTGAATATTGTGGCAGGGTGGCGCGGATTTCTGGGTTTGCTAGTACATCTACAAAGTCGAACTCCACTTCGCATTCTTTTAATGCTTGTGATGTGCGCATGGAGAAGCCGCATTGTGGGAAGTCGGGTGAGCCTTTCATGAATAGTACAACTGGGCTTTCTTCGACGGTTTTTTTGATTTGTTCCATTACGTCCATTACATATACCTCTATTTAATGCTTATAAATTCATTTTCGTCGCTCCTGTACATCCTGCACCCGCGACATTTGTGCTCCTGCACGTCATTGCGGCGGATTATACCTAAAAGCCTTGCTCCGTCACTATCTTAGCGCTAAGCCATTGATTGTATTTGTCGCAATGCAATATTTTGTCAGATTATCTTGTGTTTGGGGGTGTCAGTCGGCATTGAGACCAGTATAATCACGTCCAAATTATTAGTTCATAATTATAAGACACTTTTTTTAACACTATTGGGGAAAATTTTATGAATCCACTTAAGTCAGTACACGGTACGCTCGCACTAGGTTTTATTACTGCGGCTATTATTATGTTTTGTGTTGGCGGCAAGCCAGAATTCAACTTATTGTCTATGACTGTCTGGTTTCACGTCTTTTTTGGCGTTATCTGGATTGGTCTGCTTTATTACTTTAATTTCGTACAAGTACCTGCTGTTGGTGAAGCATTAGGCGACGAAGGCGGACCTGGTCCTGCGGCAATTAATAAGTATGTTGCTCCTCGTGCCTTATGGTGGTTTCGTTGGGGTGCATTGGGTACATGGTTAACCGGCGCATCTGCACTGGAAAGTTTACCTGGTGTGGGTATTAAGAATGCATTCTTGTTACAAGATGACGCTATGATTATTGGTCTGGGTGCGTGGATGGGTACGATTATGTTATTTAATGTTTGGGTATTAATCTGGCCTAACCAAAAGAAAATTTTGGGTATTGTTGAAGCTACTGCTGATGAAATTGCTAAAGGTAAATTCGTTGCATTAATGGCTTCTAGAACCAACACTTTTCTTTCTATCCCTATGCTTATGTGTATGGTTGGACATGCGCATAATTTGCCTTTATAAGACAGATTACATTTAATTGTTTTGAAGCCCGGCTATTAGCCGGGCTTGTTAGTTATAGGGATATAATTTATGTCGCGGGTGCGGGACGTACAGGAGCGACGATTTTGGAGTTATTAAAAGTTAAAAGATGAGTAGTTTTTTAATGTCGAATTATCAACCTTTATCGGTCGAGTTTAAAAGTGGAGCAGGTGCTTGGCTTACGGACGTCGACGGCAATCGTTATTTAGATGCCTTCAGTGGTATAGCTGTGTGTGGTTTAGGTCACGCACATCCTGCTGTGCAAGAAGCAATTGCAGATCAAGCATCGAAGTTGATTCATACTTCTAATATTTATCGTATTCCTTTACAGGAAAAGCTCGCTGAAAAATTAATTGAGCACTCGGGTATGGATAAAGTGTTCTTTGGTAACTCCGGTGCCGAAGCGAATGAAGCGGCGATTAAACTTGCGCGTCTTCATGGAAATAATAAAGGCATCAATAATCCTACCATTATCGTTATGGAAAAAAGTTTTCATGGTCGAACCATGGCGACGTTAACTGCGACAGGTAATGACAAAGTAAAAAAAGGTTTCGCACCTTTAGTCGAAGGCTTTAAACATATTCCATACAACAACCTTGATGCGTTGAATGAAGTAGCAGAGACGACGGATGATATTGTTGCCGTTATGGTTGAACCGATCATTGGTGAAGGCGGAATTCTTATTCCTGACGAAGGTTATTTGAAAGCAATAAGAGCATTTTGTGATGAACACGATTGTTTGATGATATTAGACGAAATTCAAACGGGACTATGTCGAACTGGAGAGTGGTTTGCCTTTCAACATGAAGGGATTAAACCGGATGTAATGACATTAGCAAAAGCTTTGGGCAATGGCGTTCCAATCGGTGCGTGTTTAGCGAGTGGTGTCGCAGCAGATTTGTTTCAACCGGGTAGTCATGGTTCTACTTTTGGTGGTAATCCTCTCGCTGCAAGAGCGGCGTTAGCAGTAATAAACGTTTTAGAACAGAATAAACTGGAACTACGAGCAATTGAACTTGGAAAACGCTTATTAGACGGCTTTAAACAGTCTTTAAGTGGTATTAAAGGTATAAAAGAGATCCGTGGCAAAGGATTGATGTTAGCGATTGAATTGGAAAAGGATTGTGCTGATCTGGTTGGTTTGGCTTTAGAAGAAAAATTATTAATTAATGTAACGGCAGGAAATGTCATCCGATTATTGCCGCCATTAGTGATGAGTGATGATGAAGCAGATGAAGTTGTTTCTAAATTGAGCGGCGTGCTCAAAAAATATCTGAGTTGAAGGTGACGTTATGGAAGTAAGACATTTTTTAACACTAAATAGCTTAACTCGCGATGAGTTGTTGTCGATCATTAATCGCGCAGAGCAACTTAAAAAACAATTTGTCGAAAAAAACTATGAAACCACTCTCGGTAGTCGTGTATTGGGGATGATTTTTGAAAAATCTTCAACGCGTACTCGTGTTTCATTTGAAGCTGGCATGGCGCAGTTAGGTGGTCATGCTATTTATCTTGCGCCTACTGGTACGCAGATAGGACGTGGTGAACTATTGGAAGATACCGCACGTGTAATATCAAAAATGGTTGATTGCATTATGTTACGAACTTTCGAACATGAAAGAATTGAAAAGTTTGCAGCTTATTCTGATGTGCCAGTCATTAATGGTTTGTCAGACAGCTATCATCCGTGTCAGTTATTAGCTGATTTATTAACGTATTATGAAAAACGCGGTTCTATTGAAGGAAAAAAAGTCGTTTGGTTTGGTGATGGCAATAATATGTGTCATTCCTACATGAACGCGGCAAAAATTTTTAATTTTCAATTAATCGTTGCTTGTCCTGAAGGCTTTGAACCCGATGAAACAATACTTAATGAGACAAAAAGCAATGTTGTTATAGAGCGTGATCCGGAAAAAGCAGCAACTAACACTGACCTTGTAGTGACTGATGTTTGGGCAAGCATGGGACAGGAAGAAGAACAAAATGAACGCATGCAGAAGTTTGCAAAATTTCAGGTTAATACCGACATAATGGAATGCGCCAACGACGATGCCTTATTTATGCATTGTTTGCCTGCGCATCGTGGCGAAGAAGTTTCTGAAAATGTTTTGGAAGGACCACAAAGTGTGGTTTGGGAAGAAGCGGGTAATAGATTGCACTCACAAAAAGCCTTATTAGAATTCTTAATTGCTTAAGTGAACCTAAAAATGCACTTTTTTCGCGATTTAATATGCCGTGCATTGAAAATTATTCATGGTAGCGGCGTCAGTACCGTGCTCGAATCCTCATGTATAATTTATACACTCTGGTTCTGCGCGCGTTACTTCCTTGCACTCACAAAAAAATCACTATTTTTAGTGCTCACTTAATTTTTATTAAAGTATTTATATATGCATTTCTTATTAAGTAACGATGATGGCTATCAAGCGCCCGGTTTAGCTGCTTTAGCTGAAGTACTCACTGATTTGGGCAAGGTAACTGTTGTTGCGCCTGATCGCGATCGTAGTGGTGCCAGTAATTCATTAACATTGGATGCGCCGTTATATGTCAAACAAGATAATCGTGGTTTTTATTATGTAAATGGTACGCCGACGGATTGTGTACACCTTGCTGTTACCGGATTATTAGACGAAGAACCGAATATGGTGATTAGCGGAATCAATTCCGGTGCAAATATGGGTGATGATGTGCTGTATTCTGGTACCGTTGCTGCAGCGATGGAAGGTCGCTTTCTTGAACGTCCTTCAATTGCATTTTCACTTGCTGCTGTAAGACCTGATGATTATTCCTCTGCTGTTATCGTCGCCAAAAAAATCGTTCAGTCAATTATGGAAAAACCTTTAGGTGATGTTTTATTAAATGTGAACATTCCTAATGTTGAATACGAAAAGATAGACGGTTTTGTTACTACACGTTTGGGTAGTCGCCATAAAGCTGCGCCAGCACAAGAAGCGTTTGATCCAAAAGGACGTAAAGTTTATTGGGTTGGACCTGTTGGCGCTGAACAAGATGCAGGCGAGGGGACTGATTTTCATGCAGTACGCTCGAATAAAGTCTCAATAACGCCTTTACAGATTGATTTAACGCGACACGAATTATTACAAACGATGAATGATTGGATAGAGGTGATGAAATGATGTCTGCCGAGCATCATGGTGTCGGTATGACTTCACAGCGTGCTCGTGATCGTTTGGCAGAGACTCTGGTTAAAATGGGTATAAAGTCTGGCGTTATTCTTGATGCCATACGCAATACGCCAAGACACTTATTTATTGACGAAGCATTATCTAGTCGAGCCTATGAAAATACCGCGTTGCCGATAGGTTTTAATCAAACTATTTCACAACCCTATATTGTTGCGAAAATGACGGAAGCTTTGATAAAAGACAGGCAACTAAAGAATGTTCTGGAAATTGGAACAGGCTGTGGTTATCAAAGTGTTATTATGGCGCAATTCACTAAACGACTTTATACCATTGAAAGAATAGATGCGTTATTAACACGTGCGCGCGAACGTTTTCAAAAATTATCATTTACCAATATCCGAACTAAGCATGCTGATGGTAATATTGGTTGGGAAGCACAAGCGCCTTTTGATGGTATTATTGTTGCGGCAGCACCGATAGGTGTGCCAGATGCATTAAAAGAACAATTAGCAATGGATGGACGTTTAATCATTCCTGTTGGTAAGTCAGGAGATCAAAAATTATTATTGATTACGCGTACAGAAGAAGGTTTTGAAGAAGAAATTATTGACTCGGTAAGTTTTGTACCGATGCTCGGTGGTATTGATACGACTTAAATTGATAGGATTTTAAAGTGATAGGATGAAGCACCAATTTAGCATTATTATTTTTCTATTCGTTTTTTTATTACTTCAGGGCTGTGCTAGTACGAGTACAGCTCCTGTTGCGAATCGTGGCGAAGTTAAAGAATCTATAGCAACATCAACGCAGCGAAGTGCTAAACCTCAAGTTAAAGCAGCAAATAAGGTTTCACCTAAAAATAAAAACGGTTATCACATCGTTACCAAAGGTGACACGCTCTATTCAATTGCATGGCGTTACAGTTTTGATTTCAAAGAAGTAGCAAGTTGGAACCAGGTTAAATCCCCTTACACTATCTACCCCGGCCAATTGGTCCGTTTAAAATCGACGATTAGAAAGAAAGCGGTAGCAATAAAAAAGCCTGCAGTAACGTCAAAAAAGATAGTTCCAAAAGTAGTCGCGAAACAACCATTACCTAAAAAAACACTTAAACCCATTCAGAAAAAGTCAACAGTTGCCGCTAAGAAGGTAAGCGCTAAGCCTGTTTTATCTAAAGGCCCGGTTAAATGGTCTTGGCCTGCTGCTGGCAAGTTAGTTAAATCGAACTCGCCGACATCAAAGAAAGGTATCGATATATCAGGAAATAAGGGGCAGCGAGTAAAAGCGGCTGCATCTGGTGAGGTTGTGTACAGTGGTGGTGGACTTTTAGGCTATGGAAAGCTTATTATCATAAAACACAATGAAACGTACTTGAGTGCTTATGCGTACAACAGCAAATTATTGGTCAAGGAAGGTGACAAAGTGAAAGTAGGACAAGCTATTTCAGAAATGGGACAGGATCATACTGGTCGCACAGTGCTTCATTTTGAAATACGTCAGAATGGTAAGCCCATTAACCCCACCAAATATCTCCCTAAGAAACGTGCCTAATAATAATAATTAAGGAACGATAAGAGTCATGAAAGACGAAAATACAAAGTCTAACTCTAACATAGAAGAAAATGACGTTGAGGAAATTCAACTAGCTAATGAAGAGGGTGCAATCAACGAAGTTGAAGAAGAAAGCAAAGCAAAACCCAAAAAGAAAGAAAAAGAAACTGTAAAGGCGCTTGTAACTTCAGGTGAACTGGATGCCACCCGCTTATATTTGAATGAAATTGGTTTTTCTCCCTTATTAAGTGCAGAAGAAGAGGTTTATTTCTCACGTCTATCATTAAAAGGTGATGAAAGCGCAAGAAAACGCATGATTGAAAGTAATTTGCGTTTGGTTGTAAAAATTGCACGTCGATATATGAATCGTGGCTTAGCATTACTCGATTTAATTGAAGAAGGTAACCTTGGACTAATACGCGCAGTAGAAAAGTTTGATCCTGAACGAGGTTTCCGTTTTTCAACCTATGCTACCTGGTGGATAAGACAAACTATAGAACGCGGATTAATGAATCAGACACGTACAGTGCGTTTACCTATACATGTTGTGAAAGAAATTAATATTTACTTGCGTGCAGCACGAAAATTGTCGCAAACACTGGATCGAGAACCAACGACACAAGATGTTGCTGAGATGCTTGATCAACCCTTAGACGTTGTTAAACGTATGTTGGGATTAAATGAACGAGAAACATCGGTTGATTCACCTAGCCCTTATGATCCGGATAAATCTTTATTAGATACACTACCGGACGAACAAAATCTTGATCCATCCTTGCTTTTACAAAATAGCGATGTAAAAGAACACATCGATACCTGGTTAAATCTACTTACGGATAAACAATGTGCTGTTGTAGAACATCGGTTTGGTTTACATGGCAGAGAAGTCGCTACGTTGGAAGAAATAGGCAATGAATTAGGTGTTACTAGAGAACGTGTAAGACAAATTCAGATAGAAGCGATTAAACGATTGCGACAAATTTTATTGAGAGAAGGCTTTTCTCTTGATACATTAAACATGGAAAACTAATTGTTAGGTAAAAATAGACAGGCAACGACATTTCTTCCTTCATCAATCAATAAATTATAACTACGACATGCTGCACCGGTGTTCATAATTTCCAAACCAATGTTTTTTGAGGTGATATAAGCTAATAACTCCTGATTTTGAATGCCTGACTCTTTACCAGCACCAATTATTATAATTTCAGGCTGCCATGCAATGATTTTATCCATCTGTTGCAATGTAAGAACGTTATAATGTTCAACAGACCATGATTCTATTAAATGATCTTTAGAAATAACTAAATTTGATGCGATTTTTTTATCTTTTAACGTAAAAGAGTCGTCAGAATAAGAAATAATTTTGTTTGAAGAGGAATTTTCACTATCAAGTTCAATCTTCATCGATTTTTATGTCCAATTTTATAATATTTTGTTAATTATATTGTAGTAACAGAACGAGAGGTAAGTAAAAGTGAAATTAATATTGTTAGGCCCACCAGGTGCAGGTAAAGGTACACAAGCTAACTTAATAAAAGAAAAGTTTGGTATACCACAAATATCAACAGGCGATATGTTACGTGCTGCAGTAAGTGCCGGTACTGAATTAGGTATCGAAGCTAAAAAAGTTATGGATGCAGGTGGATTAGTATCAGATGAATTGATTCTTGGATTAGTTAAAGAACGTATTAGTGAAGATGATTGTAAAAATGGTTATCTATTTGATGGTTTTCCTCGCACATTAGTACAAGCAGAGGCTATGGCAACGTCTAGCATAGATGTTGGCTATGTTGTTGAAATTAAAGTAGAAGATGAGCCTATTATCAAGCGTATGAGCGGTCGTAGAGCGCATTTAGCTTCAGGTCGTACGTATCATATCGAGTTTAATCCGCCAAAAGTTGAAGGTAAGGATGATGTTACTGGTGAAGACTTGGTACAACGTGATGATGATCAAGCAGAGACAGTTAAGAAACGTTTAGATGTTTATCATGAACAAACTGCACCTTTAATAAAATATTACACAGAACTTTCAAATAAAAATGATGCAAAGATTAACTATGTAAGTGTAAATGGAATGCAAGATGTTAAAGATGTAACAAAAGAAATTTTATCGTTATTAAAATGATTTTTTATTTTTATAAATAGATATAAACATAAAAAAGTATGTTTTATTGTAAAAATAACTATAAATGATGCGTTTATATGCAAACATTAAAGATTATTATTAAAAAATCATAGAAAAAATATAAAACATGACTATAATTGCAACGTGTTTGTTTAATGTTATGTATACATTTTGTTAAATTAAATTATTCAGTTTTAGGGGAGTCTCTAAATATTATGGCCAAGAAGAAAGCGAAAAAGAAAGTAGCTAAGAAAAAAGCTGCGAAGAGAAAGGTAGCTAAGAAGAAGGCAAAGAAAAAAGCTTCTAAGAAAAAAGCTAAGAAGAAAACTTCTAAGAAGAAAACTTCTAAGAAGAAAACTTCTAAGAAGAAAACTTCTAAGAAGAAAGCCAAGAAGAAAACTTCTAAGAAGAAAGCCAAGAAGAAAACTTCTAAGAAGAAAGCCAAGAAAAAAGCTAAAAAGAAAGTAGCTAAAAAGAAGGCTAAGAAAAAAACTTCTAAGAAAAAGGCTAAGAAGAAAGCCAAAAAAAAATCTAGAAGAAAATAAGAAGCAGAAAATGACACTTGGTCAGCGTGATAAACAACGCAGAGAAAAGGCCAGAACAGTCATCGAAGCTAGAAAAAAGCGCCGAGAGGCGTTAGTTAAGAGTTTACTGAAGTAATAAGTAAGATTTTAGCTAGAAATATTAAAGGCTCCGTTTATACGGGGCCTTTTTTTATTTACACGGACGTAATGTATGTCTTTTGTGCACGACAGCATGGAAGCAGGAGTTAGAGCACCAAAAGTAGGCGCTTTAGGCGATGTCGGGAACAATTGCGAGGAGTCTGAAGCGACGATGTTTAAAAGAACTCTTTCAATTAAGATATTTATGCTTTATTTATCATCTCTACTTCTTTTCTTGTAGATATCTCTCATTTTCGACATAGTTATCAGATTATTTCTTAAATAACGCTATTTCATGGTTAAAAAACGAAAAACTTCCCAAAAACGAAAAAGTCCAACTAAGAAAAAGAAAAAATCTTTACTTAGACTATGGATGGTTCAGTTTCTGGTTATTCTTATCTGTGTATTCCTTTCTTATTGTATTGTTATGGATTTTCAAATCAGGAAAGAATTTGAAGGAAAGCGCTGGTCAGTACCTGCTAGAGTTTATGCGCAACCTATAGAACTCTATGCAGGTAGAAAATTTGAGCAAAAAGAATTAATAGATCAATTAAAAACTGCTGCTTATCAACCGGTTTTAAAGTTAACAAGTCCAGGTCAATTTAATAGTCGTGCTTCTGTTATCGATTTGTATACTCGGCAATTTCATTATTGGGATGGTTTTGAACAAGCGAAAAAGATACGGATTCAACTGAGTAACGGTCATATTTCAAAAATTACAGCATTGGATAATAAAGAAACTGTCCAAATAGTTAGATTAAGTCCTGCGTTAATCGGGAAAATATTTCCTTTGCATGATGAAGATCGTGTTCTTATTTCCTACAAGGAGATACCAAATTCTTTAATAAAGGCATTGATAGCTGTAGAAGACAGGCATTATTTTGAACACATTGGTATCGATCCCCTCGGTATTTTACGTTCATTGTTTAAGAATCTATTAGCAGGGAAAATTTCTCAAGGTGGTAGTACTTTGACGCAACAATTAATAAAAAACATGTTTTTAAGTCGTGAACGGACTTATACACGCAAGTTAAATGAAATGTTGATGGCTTTGATGCTGGAATATCATTATTCGAAACAAAGTATTCTTGCGGCATATGTTAATGAGATCTATTTAGGACAAAATGGTGCTCGAAGTATTCACGGTTTTGGTACGGCAGCAGAATTTTATTTTTCCAAGCCATTAAATGAATTAAATGTGGCGGAAATTTCATTGTTAGTGGGTTTGGTTAAAGGCGCATCTTATTATAATCCACGAAAAAATCCGCAAAGAGCTCTAAAGCGTCGAAATCTGGTTTTAACGTTATTACACAAACAGGAATTTATTAGTGCCTCAGAATTAAAAAGGGCATCAGCAACGTCATTAGCGGTGACTAAAAAACCAAATTGGAGTAGTGCTAAATATCCTGCTTATCTCGATTTGGTAAGGCGTCATATAAAGCGGGATTATCAAATTGACGATCTTAGAAATGAAGGTTTACAAATTCATACGACGCTGGATGTTGAAAAACAGGAAATAGCACAAAATAGTGTTGATTTAAGCTTATCGAAACTGGATAAAGACAGAAGATTTAAAGCGGGGACACTTCAGTCCGCATTAGTTATGGTTGAACCGCATAACGCGGAGGTGTTGGCATTAGTAGGAGACAGAAATAAGCATAGAAATGCATTTAATCGTGCACTTGATGCAAAAAGGCCGATAGGTTCATTAGTTAAACCTGCCGTTTACATGACCGCTCTGGATCGTGCTAAAAAATATAATGTTCTTTCATCGCTTGATGATAGACAACTTGTATTAAAACAAGCTAAAAATAAAACATGGGTACCAAAGAATTATGATCATCGATCACATGGCAAGATTCCTTTAGTTCGCTCAATAGCTAAGTCATATAATATCTCTACAGTCCGACTTGGTATGGCACTTGGTCTGGAAAATGTTATTCAAACATTAAAAAATCTGGGTATTACTTCACCTATACCTAATCTACCTTCAATTTTATTGGGTTCATTAAACTTATCTCCATATGAAGTAACACAAATGTATCAAACGATTGCCAGTGGTGGTTTACAAATTCGACTGAAATCAATTCGCGCGGTATTAGATAAAGAAGGCCAGCCGTTGCGACGTTATGATCTAGCTGTGAAAGAATATGTAAAACCTGAAACAGCATTTCTAACGCAATACCTGTTAACAGAAGTTGTTCAAAATGGAACAGCTAAACGACTGATTCGTGAGTTGCCTTCTTTAATGCCGTTAGCCGGTAAAACAGGTACTACGAATGCATTGAGAGATAGTTGGTTTGCAGGTTTCGGTGATCGCTTATTAGCTGTCGTTTGGGTGGGTCGCGATGATAATCAAACCGCTAAACTGACAGGCTCTACAGGTGCAATGCAAATATGGCTGGATATGATGAAAAAAATTAAACCGGAGCCATTAAGTTTAATAGCACCGGAAGAAATAGAGTGGTATGAATTTCCTGATATGAGTAAGCCTGATAGCAGTTGTACCCAGACTAAGGCATATCCATTTGTAAAAAAATATCCACCTGAATATGTTAATTGCTTTTAAATAAAATTGAGTAAGAAAAATCCTATGAATAGATTTCGATTAGCATTATTGATCATCATTATTATGTCGTTAACAGCGTGTGCAGAACAATCAACAAAATCTGCCGAATTAATTCCCGTCGAAGAACGAAATATTCCTTTTGCAAAAGCAAAGCCACAAGCGACGGTGCTTGAGCAGCAAACAAATATTGAAAACCAAAAGAAAGTTGTCAGCAAACAAAAAGAATCGGTTATTACTGCATTACTTGATGATGCTGATTTGTTTTCTAATAAAGGTCAAAGTGAAAAAGCGGCAGCGACGATAGAACGCGCGCTTCGTATCGAACCTAAGAACGCATTACTGTGGCATCGTCTTGCTGTTATTCGCATGCAACAACAACAATGGCAACAAGCGATAGCTATGGCAAGAAAATCGAACGCTTTGGCAGCAAATAACAAAAAATTAAAATCTGATAATTGGGCAGTGATAGCCGCTGCCTATGATAATCTGGGTAATAAGAAAAAAGCGAATGAAGCGAGAAATAAACAATTCGGTCAGGCGTAGTAGATAGTATTCAGCGGCAATGATTTAGGCGTGACTAGGTATTTTACCTTTGATGATATAAGCAAAAGTAATTACTTCTGCAACTGCGATATAAAGCTCTCTAGGAATTTCTTCATCCAATTTTAATTTAGCTAATAAATTTACCAAGTCGGGTTCTTCACGAATTG
>DUBV01000012.1 GCA_012960105.1 Thiotrichaceae bacterium
ATTAAATAGATGTCACCATTCTCGCCGGCTTTGATATAACCCTTATTTGCGATATCAGCCGCATTGCTTCCTTCAAACTTTAAGTTCTGATTTATAAAATCCTGATCGGTAATATTTAAAGTTGAAGCCACCATACCTGCGGTATCTATGATTGCATCCGGACCAAAAACAATACCGTTTGGATTGATTAAAAAGACACGACCGTTAGAAAGTAGTTGTCCTAATATAGAAGAAGGGTCTTGTCCAACAATGCGATTTAAAACCGCACTATTTGCAGAGTCTTGAATGAAACGTGTGATTTCATTCGCTTGAATAGAAAACTGTTGCCAGTTTATTATTGCACCATTTGAATTTGTAATATTCATGACATTGGGATCAATTTGATCGAAACTAACTTGTCCATTAACGACTTCAGCGCCGGTACCATTTGCATAAGCGGCACTACCACTAAACAACCCTAGTAGTATTCCCGAGAATAATTTCAACGCTAAATTATGATTATTTATTTTCATATTCAATACCTCTCAATAACCTTCTACTGCACTAAGCAACCGAAACCATCCGAATCGAAACCATTACCACTATCAAAACCACCGCCAAAGATATCGTTTAGCGTGTCAAATTGTTCATTGATTGTTTCCATATATGGATCGCTAGTCTGAAAAGCTTTAGGTTGTTCCAGCTTAACTATCACACTGCCATCGATTGAAACAAAGCCACCTTCACCGGGTATCATTTCGATGACTTGACCGTTATCGAGTTTCATAAAAACTTGCCCTTCACGTGTATTTACATAAAGACCGGATGGCACATCATCTAACTGACTAAAAAGCGCATCAAAATCTATATCTACTTGATCAGGACGAGGTGCATTGAATACTGGCGGCGTGTCCATAAACAAGACAGGTGAATCGATTAAACGAATCTGGAAAGATTGATTTTCAAGTAGTTCAAATTCGCCCGCTTCATTTCTGGCAAAGATTGCTCCCAACCAGACTGAACCGGATAAACCACAACTACCAGCACCGGTACAGGCTCCTGACCAAACTAAATCGTAACCGGTACCACGGATACCAATCGTTGCTGTTGGCGTTTCAACTTTATAAGCTTCTTTATTTATTTTACCAATGAATCCGGTAAAGGCTCGCATTCCACCTTTAATCAATCTGAATACGGCGCTATTTTCTTCCGGCTTACCCGCAACATACCGGTGTTCTTCAATCTTGAATTGCGTATTCTCTTTCAGAGTTACCCGACCTTTATCTTTAAAAACTATGACAGCAAATGATTTTTCTTTAGTTTCAATCATGTCACCTTCAAAAAGACTCGATCCTCTTTTCAATTTAATCTTTTCATCGCTTGCATTGACTGAATAAACATTACCTTTCAAAAAAGCAATTTTCGCTACAGATTTATCAACTTTAGCAGCTGAATTTGTCTTCTTCTTTTTCGCATCGTTTTCATCTATCGTACAATCTACTTCGCAAAGACGTGCATCAAAATCAGTCCCGCGTATACCTATCGTTGCTACTGATGTTTTTAACTGAAAAGCTTCTGGTTCATTTTTACTTATCAAACCGGATATTGCTCGTAAGCCACCCTTGAAAAGCCGCATAACCGCACTGTCATGACCTTCATTGTATGAATAATCTTCAAATGAAAATACCGTATCAGGTCGAATTGATATACGGCTATCATCTATCATTTTAATAACCGAAAAACTTTTTGGGCCAGTGGTAATAATATCGCCTTGAAAGATAGGGGTTTGTTTTCCTAACACACGAACGGTGCCACTTGGTGATTGAGCTGAAACCGCACCTCGTGCGAAAACAACTTTACCAATTTCATTTGAAGCAGAGTTCGCATAAACATGTGAACTCATCAATACGAATAAAAACGTAATGACTAAATTTGATTTTAATAATTTATTTTTTATCATATTAATACCGATAAAAAAGACTAGCATGTGTTTTCGTACCAGCAATATCAGTAGATCGACCATCGTTTAATTCATGCGCATAATCTACCGACAAATTAAAGTAATCATTTATTTTCCAACTAACACCTACACCAACGCTCATTAAGGTCTGACTTGCAACCTGCCCTGAAGTAGGAGAAATAACTTTGACATGACCAATATCGGTAAACAATCGGCCTATTACTTTCTTGTTAAATAATTGGCGAGAAAATTGAACGGTTGCTTGATCACCCCTGTCACCCGATACTGCTCGTTCTTCAAAACCACGAACGGAGCTGCTACCACCTACACCAAATTGCTCTCCACTAATTAATCGCTCGTTACTCCATTGACCTTTCATAGCTAATTTAAATAACCATTGCTTGCCTAAGCTGCGGTTATAACTTGCGTTATATCGGATCACATCCCAAACTTGCTCGGCACCGGTGCGAGAAGCAGTATAAGCTGCTTTGGTATTTAATTTACCACCATGTAAATTACGCACATAACTAATATTGAAATTGACTTGTGATTTTTCCATTTGCACTTCACCAAAATAAGATAGCGTCAGAGGACGGCTTCTAATATCTTTACCAATCTGCGAGCCACTAAAGGAGATATTATTGTCAAAGAATTTATCTTCAACACCGACTTTCATACTATGCCGATAATTTTTTCGATTTTGAAAAGTCTGTGTGTAACTACCACCAAGAAATTTACCGGCACCACTAACATCAAATACACTTTGTACTGTTCCACTATCCACATCTGATCGTGAATAGAAAAAATCAAATTTACCTGAGAATTGATAAACCGGAATACTGTAATTTAAACCCCACTGCTTTACATCAGTAGTATTACCCGGTGAGGTTGTATAGCTGGCAGTGAAACTATCATCAAAACCTAAAAGATTATTATGCTGGCCGCCAGCGGAAAGTCTTAGTCGTCCTGTCTTTGATGTACCTATATTGTTCAAGACACTAAATATTTGCCAGGGTCTTTGATCTTTTACATCGACAATAGCATCAACACTATCCGCTTCTTCGCTTTGCTTCATTCTGAGAGTAATGCGTTTGGAAGGATGCTTATTGGCAACGATTAATTGCCTGGCCAAAAGTTTGGTATCTGGTGTGGTTCCTACAATTAGCCCGGGAATTGAATCACGTATGTTTTCATCGGTGAAGTGTTCATTACCTTCTACGACAATATTAGCTAGCTGTATTTGTATAACTTTGAACTCAACAACTCCCGCTTCCAATGTCTGCGGTGGCAATAGAACACGATTAAAAGAGAATCCGGCGTTTAATATTGCCGCTTCAAATTCTGAGGCGGCTTCTAATAGCCCCTCCAAACCATCATACTCACCCAAGAAAGGTTCGAGAACACGGTTAGTTTCTTCTATGGAAATGGGGTTTTCACCCGAGATTCTGAATTCAGAAACAGTAAAACTAACTGCAGGGATTTCTTCAGCGGGCAGAGCCAAGCTCATGGCAAATAACCAAGAAAATAGTAATACACAGCAACCTTGTTTATTAAGCCAGAAATTATCCATTGTCTAATCGGTATTTTTAGCACAAGATGTTTTTGCGCCATACTTAAGTCTGATAATAATATATTGTATATCATGCTATTACGATATATTTACGTTAAAAAACATTATAATAAGCTCCCTAGTCCGTCGATATTTCATAAATACTTTCATAGTAGACTTATTTTCTACCGTAAGTAGATCTATGACAATCACCAGTACTAGGTAGTTTTTTATGTTTCATATACCGAAAATTAGGTATATTCGGAAAATAATTGCCGTGGCAGGATAGATTTGATAATGAATCTATCCCACATCAAAAACCAGGCAGGAATTATGCAAAAATTAACTTCGGTACTTATAGTTGAAGATGATGAATCTACTCGCGAACGATTTTCACGGGTAATTAGTGGACACCCACAATTAGAATTGCTTGGAAGTGCTGGTGATTATGTTTCTGCTTGTGAATTACTTCTTAAATTGAACCCTGACATATTATTAACTGACTTGGATCTGCCCGATGGTAATGGCGTCGATCTTATTCATGAAATAAAAATGCGTGGCTTAGAAACAGAAATAATGGTGATTTCCGTTTTTGGTGATGAACGTCATGTAGTACGAGCAATTGAGGCTGGCGCCGGCGGTTATCTTTTGAAAGATGGTGAAGCAGATCAAATTGCTAATGCCATATTTCAATTAATGAATGGCGGTGCTCCCATCAGCCCGGCAATTGCGCAGCATTTGTTAAAACGCTTCAGAAATACCAAAGAAAAGCCTGTGGAAGAATCAAGTGAACACACTATGGAAGCCTTGACTAAACGCGAACAGGAAATTTTAAATTTTGTTAGCCAAGGCTATACTGCTCATGAAATTGCCGAACAAATTAATATATCCCATCACACTGTGAACACTCACATTCGAAATATTTATAGCAAGCTTGAAGTAAATTCCCGCGCCGAAGCAGTAATGAAAGGCGTACAACGAGGTATTATCAAATCTGAACAATGAGAAATTTACAGGTATGAACGTATTTTTAGAAAGCCGTTCTATTATCTCAAAAACACCTTTCTGGTATTTTTGTTTTGCTTTATTTTTTTTACTGTTGGTTTTTTTATCACCTTCCTTAATACCTGCACCCGACGCATCACTAAAAGTTGAAAATGTCTTTTTTATATCTGACAGCGACACAGGTTTAAAAACTAACAAGAGAAGACGGGTACAGTTACCTCATGATTGGAGGAAGATTAATAGCACGGTTGAATCGGGCTGGTATCAAATTCCAGTCACAATGACTGATCCCGTGGATCAATCTCTGCTTTTATTTATCACTCATATTCAACAAATCGCTGATATCTGGGTTGACCAAATTCCTGTTAAAAGTAATGTCCCGGATCATGTTGTGAGTGGTCGCATCTGGAGTAGACCCTTAATATCAACCTTGCCCAGCAACACGCTGCGCCCCGGAGAGCATCTCATTGAAATATATTTGCACAGCTCACCTTCTGCAAACGGTTTACTTGGCGAAGTCTATTTAGGTCCCGCGCACTTGATACAACCTGTCTGGGAATGGCGCTACCACTATCGCTTTACGCTCGTTGCCGTAATTACTTTTGGCATGCTGTTTTTAAGTTTGTTTATGGGCGTACTCTGGTTATTACGACGACAAGACACGATGTACGGCTGGTTTACAGCGTGTACTTTTTTCTGGACCTTACACAACATCCCGCATTTTATTGACCCGCCACATGCTATTTCATCAAATATTTGGGACGGAATATACTTTACATTATTAGGCTGGATGTTGATTTCACTGGTTATATTTTTCCATCGCTATATCGGCAAAACCTATCCAATAAGGGAGAAATGGCTAATTGCCTATGCTTTGATAGGGGCAATACCTTTCTTTATTCTCCCTCAAAATTTACTGCATCAGTATGACTGGCTATTTTGGGGCATTTCTCTCTTAGCTATCGGTCTCTATGCTGCATTTTTTCTTTTATATGCACATAGCAATAATCCGACGATAGAAATAAAACTACTATTAATAGCCATAATATTAATTCTGACATTTGGCCTAAATGATTTTCTAGTCACTGCTGGATTGATTGATCGTACTCGTGGTTTACTCATCCACTATAGTGGCTTACCAACCATGTTAATTTTGATCTGGTTTTTATTATCACGCTTCATCAATGCATTAGCAGAATCTGAATTGCTTAATCTCGAGCTAGAACAAAGAATTAAAAACAAGGAAACGGAACTAAAAGAAAATTACGAACAATTAAAGAAGATGGAACAAGAACAACTGCTCTCTGATGAACGTGGCAGAATCATGCAGGACGTACACGATGGTGTTGGTGGTCAACTTGTCGCGATGTTGGCTGAAATTGAAAATGACCGTATATCAAAAACCGGCTTGCGTGACGCGTTAGCTGAAAGCTTAACTGACTTAAGACTAGTTATAGATTCACTGGATACCGCTAGTGAGGACTTACCTACACTTCTTGGAATGTTGCGTTCACGACTACAACCTCGATTGGACGGAAATGGAATTAAACTTCATTGGGGCGTAAAACCCTTACCTGTTTTAGAAGATTTTGGTCCTCGTAAAGCACTGCATTTAATGCGTATCTTGCAAGAATCCATTTCAAATGTATTAAAACACAGTAAAGCAAAAAACCTTTATGTTACTACTGAATCTAAATTTGCTCATGAAGATATTCATGAAATAAAAATTCTAATTCGTGACGATGGCTGCTGGACTGACGAAAGCAATCGCACTACTCGTGGACTAAAAAACATGAGAAAACGTGCCAAGAGCATTAATGCCAAACTTGACATTCATAGCAGTGGTAAAGGTACCAGTGTTGAAATCATATTGTCAGGTGTTGAAAAAAAATAGAATCGTAAAGAATCGATACTACAGATATATTTTATGTCGTCTTGATACACAGAAGTAACTGTCGCAAAAATGTGACCGCCCATACATTAATTTTGTACATGAAATTTAACGGATCGCTTATAATCTGACGGCTTAGGTATTTTATTACACCATAGAGATATCTTTTAGATTATCTACTACATCAAATAATATTTAAGGAAGCTATGGGGACATTCTGGAAAAAAGACTGGTTCGCCGGACTCATCGTCACTGTCGTTTGTCTATTAATGACAAACACTCAATTTATCGAACAACTGGAAATTGCAAATTACGACTTTGCAATGAACCAACAAACTCGCGATCTCCAACAAAATATTGCCGTCATCGCCATTGATGATAAAAGCATAGAAAGTCTGGGACGCTGGCCTTGGCCGCGTTCACTTCAAGGAGAAATGATCGAAAAGTTGGCTCAAGCTGGAGCTAGTGTCATTGGTAATACAATTCTTTTATCAGAATCTGAAACTCACCCTAGCAATAAAATTATTGATGATGCAATTAAAAGCCTTGAATCAAAATCTTCCCCTTTCCTAGATGAAGCCATCAATATATTGAAAGAAGGGCAGTCACAACTTGATTCAGATGCCAAACTTGCTAATGCTATGCAAACTGCGGGAAATGTTGTCATGGGAATGCAATTTGAACTTGGCAACCCATTAGGTAAACCCGATAGCTCACTACCTGATTATGTAGCCCGCAATGCATTGGTTATTGATAAAAATATTGATAGCGGTATTTATATTCATCCAACAATTAGCGCCACTCCACCAATTAGCAAACTTGGCGAAACCACACATGCTATAGGTCACCTCAATAATGTGGCTTGATAGTGACGGTGGCATCCGCTCAGATTTGTTGGTTGTAGATTATTATGGTGAAGTGATTCCATCTATAGCAGCTATGATTGCGGCATCTAGCCTGAATCTGAATAGTCAGGATTTAATAATTTCAGAAAACAAACAATTTAATCTCGGTAACCTCTCAATTACTTTGGATGAAACAGGTCGTATTTATCCCTTCTTCTATCAAGATGAACGAGGTAACTCCTCTTTCTCTATGGATTCATTTTCCGATGTTTATTCTGGCGTTATTGATGCAAATAGATACAAAGATAAGATTGTATTAATTGGTGCAAGTGCGTTTGGTGTCGGTAGCTCGGTGGTAACACCTATCTCTGAAGCTATGCCACCAGTATTAGTTTTGGCAAATATTGTTGCCAGTATTTTAAATCAGGATTCCATTGAAGTTCCAAGTTGGGCTGGGTTAGTTGAGTTTTTTGTTTTTATCCTGATAGCACTTTTTATCATGCTGTTATTACCTCGTTTAAAAGCAAGCTTGGCTGCAGTTATTAGCTTTATATGTTTTTTAATATTAATCGGCAGCAGTCAAATCATGTTGTATTCCGGTCTCTGGGTACAACTTATGTTGCCTACTACATTACTAATAACAGGCTACATACTGCTTATTTCCAAGCGTTACCTTGTTACAGAAAAAGGCAAGATTCAGTCAGATAAAGCATCAGCAGATAGTAATAAAACCTTAGGCTTGTCCTATCAACAACAGGGGCAACTGGATATGGCACTGGATAAGTTTCGTCAATGTCCACTTGATGACTCCATCATGGATCCGCTTTATAACCTGGCACTCGATTTCGAACGCAAACGTCAATTTAACAAGGCATCTTCCATCTATGAGTACATGGTAAAACACGATGACAAATTTAAAGACGTAAAAGATAGGATTAAACGCAGTAATGCTATGCAGGATACCGTTATGTTCGGTGCTGCTGGAGGCTCTGCAGGTGTCAGCATTTTAGAAGATGGTTCTGTAGAAAAACCAATGCTGGGTCGATATGAAGTTGAAAAAGAATTAGGTAAAGGTGCGATGGGCATTGTTTACTTAGGTAAAGATCCAAAAATTAATCGTGCCGTTGCCATAAAAACAATGAATCTATCTCTAGAGTTTGAAGAAGATGAGCTAGATGAAGTTAAGGAACGTTTCTTTCGCGAAGCAGAGACCGCAGGACGTTTAACCCATCCAAATATTGTGACTATTTATGATGTTGGAGAAGAACATGACCTAGCCTATATTTCTATGGAGTTTCTAGACGGACATGATCTCGCTCGCTACACAAAACCCGAGAAGCTACTTCCGATTAGAACCGTTATTCAGCTAATCATTCTTTCTGCCGAAGCGTTAAATTATGCGCATCTACAAAAAGTGGTTCATCGTGATATTAAGCCAGCTAATATCATGTTAATACCAACATCATCGACTGTAAAATTAACGGATTTTGGTATTGCTCGCATTACTGATTCGAGTAAAACCAAAACAGGAATGGTATTAGGAACCCCTTCATACATGTCTCCAGAACAATTAGTTGGTAAACACGTTGATGGCCGTTCAGATTTGTTCTCACTTGGTGTCATGCTATTTCAGATGTTATGCGGAAAATTACCTTTTAGAGGTGATTCAATGGCTTCATTGATGTTTTGTATTGCAAATGAAGCTCATCCTGAAATAATAGCGATACGTAAAGGGTTGGAACAGGCAGTACCAAACATTAGTGTCATAATTAATAACGTTTTGGCAAAAACACCCGAAGATCGTTATCAAACAGGTGAAGAATTCGCGAAAGATTTACGTAACAGCCTGAAAAATATAAAAAGATAGAAAAATAGAAAATGGATTTATCAACGAAACTTGAAATTGTAAATCAATCTGATGTTGGTCTAAAACGCCCACATAATGAAGATAGTACGATTACTGATGGACGCAAAGGCTTAGTTATTCTTGCCGATGGAATGGGCGGCTATAAGGCTGGAGAAATAGCCAGTGCTCTCGCTGTCACTGATATTCTGCATGGCATTACAAATAAGCTAAAAAAGCTAAATAAAGGAATCGTTGATGAAACTACCGGTTTCTACAAGGAATCCCTGATTGTACGTGAGACCGTCATTCAAGCAAATTCCGCCATTTTTAATACTGCTAAAGCAGTTCCTCAATGTCAGGGCATGGGTACAACCGTCGTTGTTGGACTATTTCATAATAATATATTATCCATTGCTCACGTCGGTGATTCACGCTTATACCGATTAAGAAACAATGAGTTACAACAAATCACTAAAGATCACTCGTTAATTCAGGAACTTATAGACCGGGGTTTATATACTCCTGAAGAAGCACATGCCAACACACCTAAGAATTTGGTGACCCGAGCAATGGGCATAGAAGTCGATGTCGATGTCGATCTGGTTGAAGAAAGCGTTTTACCAGACGATATTTACTTACTTTGCTCAGACGGCTTGAATGATATGGTAAAAGATGAAGAAATTCACTTAACCCTAAGTAAATATAGTGCTAATCTTGTACAAACGGCGGATGAATTAGTAAAATTTGCGAACAAAAGAGGCGGTAAAGATAACATCTCGATCATTTTAATACGCGTTCGAGAAGATTTTTCCTCAGCCAAAAGTTTAGTTCAAAAAATTAAAAATTGTTTAAACAAATAGAAACACGGGGATAGCAATTAGCAATGGCTAAGTTAGTTCTAAGTATGAATGGCGTTATTCAGGGTGAATATGAGCTCAATCAGGAACGATTGACCATCGGACGTAAACCTGACAATGATATTCCAATTGATAATCTGGCGGTAAGTGGTAAACACGCACTGATTATTACAATTCTCGACGATTCTTTTCTCGAAGATCTTGGTAGCACCAATGGTAGCTATGTAAACGGAAAACTAGTTAAAAAACACGCGCTTAAAGATGGTGATGTGGTTGCCATTGGTAAGCATGAACTTAAATACATCAATGAGCACGCAACTGCTGATGATGATGATTTTGAAAAAACCATGATCATCAAACCTGGTTCTGCTAGTGCTGCTGTTGCTGCTGCACAAGCGGCTGAAAAAGCAGTTGAATCGACTGCTCCTGCTGAAGCTGCTCCTGCAGGTGGCGGTATGCCTCTTGCGCGTTTAACGGTCTTAAATGGCCCAATTGCAGGCAAAGAACTTGAATTAACCAAAGCTTTAATCACGCTAGGTAAACCAGGTACTCAGGTTGCTGTTATTTCTCGTCGCCCCCAAGGCTATTTCCTGACTCACATTGAAAGTGATGGTGATGGCAAGCGTTATCCTGTTGTAAATGGTGAGCCTATAGGTGCAAAAGCCTATCAGTTAAAAGATAGCGACCTGCTGGAATTAGCAGGTATTAAAATGGAGTTTTCTGCAACATAAAATAATTACGTTACAGGGAAACAATATTACCCTGTAACTTTTCATTTCATTCTTTTAGCTACTTCGCCATATGTGTAAACACACCATCTCACGATTCTGACGGCGGCTCATTTATATAATCAGCAATACATTCTAGATAGATATCGTATATTTTTCTTTCGGAATAAGATTCTTTCAAAAGGTTAAACTTACTTCTAGCTTTACCCCAATCTTACTTATAATAATAATTTAGAGCCTTATCATATTCATCAAATTCCATTTCTTCTTCAGGAGAAAGCTCTCCAATTATAGCCAAAGGTTCATAAATCGTAACTGGCTCATTTTTCCCTTTCACAAAATTGAGCAGTATTCGTAAATACTGTTTCTTAACCAATTTCAGAATGGTATTCATTTATAACTACTACTAGGCTATTGGTTGAGCATCAACTCGTGCAGGTAAATTTAATTAGAGTAAGATAAAATTTAAACATCCTGTTTTTTTAGTCTTTTTCATAGTCGTCTGTGGAATCAAATATCGGAAAAACTTTATCCAATCTTGCCAATTTCAAAACACTCATTGCCGCATCGCTGACTCCCACTAATCCAAATTTCAACGATTGTTTTTTAGCCATCTGATATCCTTCAACCAAACAGGCAATACCAGAACTATCGATATAACTGACCTTGCCAAGATCGACTAGCAAATTATTGTTTTCTTCTAACACGCCAAGAATACTCTTACGCGCATCCGGTGAACATGACAAGTCAACTTCACCTACCAGTTCAATGATCGTATATTGTTCCCTTTCCTCGGTATTAATATCCATACTTGAATACTCGTTTTGTTAACTTATTTTTTTTATCATCTCGAGATAATTACCTTTACCTTCCTCAAGATGCCCCATATCACATTCATCCATAATCTCATTGATAAAATGTGTGCCTAATCCTCCCGGTCGCAAATCATCCAGATCTCGAGGCTTGACTGATCCCAGATCGATTGGCTTCGCGTAATCCACCAGCCTGAAATGCAGCTTTCCATCATTATTCAACATTTCTAGTACGATTTCACCCTGTTCGTCACCTTCATAGGCATGCTGAATAACATTCATACAGGCTTCATTCACAGCAAGCACTAATCTATCCGATAATTCAGAGCAACAACCAACAACTTCAGCCGTTCTTTTTACCAATGCTCGTATTAAACATAAACGCTCTGCTTTGGCCGGGAATCGAATTTCAAATAAGGTTTCAATACTCATGATATTTGTATATGCGTGTTTAGAGTGCGATTGTTTTCATTCAGGGCAAGGCGCGATGATGTCGCATGGCCTCCCCTTGCAAAGAGAAGCACCAACAGTAGTCGCTTTAGGCGACGCCACATGGATGAAAACAGACTGTGACGTGCATGGAAGCACAAATGCCACGAGCGCATGTATGCGCAAGAGCGTGCTATGAATATAGTATATACAGATATCATGAGTAGCCACTCATTTCAGGCAACATTCTATAATCATTAAAGTAATATCGTCGTGTTGTGCCACGTTTGGATGCATGATTTTTGCAACAATGTCTTCCAGTCGCTTTGATGCAGTTAGTTCTGAATTATTTTCAATAATTTTAATTAAACCACCGACATCCAGTAATTTTTTCTTTTCATCTATGCTCTCTGTAACACCATCGGTAAACAGATAAACAACCCCGCCTTCAAGACGAACTGTCGAAACAGGAAACTCGGTTCCAGAAAGTATTCCTAGTGGTGGCGCACTCGCTTCTAATTCTTCAAATTCGCCAGACTTATGATGAAACAGTGGCGGCTGATGACCAGCATTCGAAAATCGAATCGTACAATTATTGGTATCAATAAATCCAGACACAATAGTAATAAACATTCCATGTGAAATTGTTTCGCAAATCTCGTCATTGACTGAAGCTAATAACTTACCCGGATCATCAATACTCTTGGCAAGGTGATGTAACAAACTACTCGCTTTTGCCATTAACATTGCGGCATTCATTCCTTTGCCAGACACATCGGCCAAATTGAAATAAATTAAACCATCGTCTCGTTTAAAAAAATCATAAAAATCTCCAGAAACTTCCAATGCTGGCACATTCATACCTTTGACAGGAAAGTTTGTTAAATCTGAATCATCTGGCAAAAGATCAAGCTGAATTTCTCTGGCTAATTCCAACTCTTTACGCATACGTTCTTGCTCAACCAGCGCATCAGCCATACGTGCGTTGTGAATCGCTAACGCAGCATAAGAAGCTAATGCAGTTGAAAGGTCTCTGTCCTGTTCATCAAATAAATCATCATCTTTTTTATTTAATAACTCCAGTGCACCGATACATTCATTGTTAACAATTAACGGCGTGCAAAGAATAGAACGTGTATGGAAACCCGACCCCATATCCACTGTTTTAGCAAAATCCTGATCATTAACAACATCACGAATCATTTGACAAGTTCGTGTCGCCACTGCTTTACCAACTATCCCTTGTCTAGCAGATAATCTTAGTCCAGTAATATCAACTGGACCGACACATTCAACACAAACAATCTCACTGTTATTATTTTCTAATAAAAATATCGATGCCGCTTCAGCATTCATATATTCCATAAAATGCTCGATAGCATTTTTTAGCGTTTGGGAAATATCGAGACTACTGGAAAAGCCATGGGCAATTTCTGCTAATAATTCAAGTTGTTCTTCAAGCGAATGAGACTTATGCTTTCCAAACAGATCATATACGTTACCAGTTGCCATTAAGAAATCCTTTTCAAACTTTCCAGATAACTACTTTCATCTGGTTCCACATTATTGCGCTGCGCTTCCCAGAGACTTTGTCCGAGACATTCCATCATTTTATGCTCAGCATCATGAATAGAAATTGATTTGGTCATTAATTGATTGAATATCTGACCAATCCCACTTGGTCGATCCGAACTCACTTGTTCCTTTAGAGCAATATGCATTCCCATATGTAAAAAAGGATTAGTCTGATTTTGCTCGGGTTTGAAGTCACTATTAAAAGAGGTTTCTTTATCATCTAGATAATGATGGTATTCAGGATGCTCTAATATCACATCCGATATGATGGCCTCGATAGGTTCTAACGGAAGTTTATCCTTGTACTTAGCCCATACTTGAAAGAAGTAGTTCCGAGCTTCATTTCGATCCTGAACAAACATAGTATCAACCAGTTAAGAATATCGTCATATTACCGATATTTTACGCTTGATTATCAATGTTTTATATATTTTTTGCGTTCCTTCCACTCACAATCATCAAAGATAAGACAAGTATCACATTTTGGACTACGTGCTATACAAATATAACGCCCGTGAAGAATTAACCAATGATGCGCATCTTTTTTAAACTCATCAGGAATAAACTTTAATAACTTCTTCTCAACTTCAATGACATTTTTCCCAGGAGCTATTCCAGTACGGTTTGAGACACGAAAAATATGCGTATCAACCGCAATAGTCGGTTCTCCAAAAGCAGTGTTTAAAACCACATTTGCCGTTTTTCTACCAACACCCGGCAAACTTTGCAGAGCTTCACGATCTTGAGGAACCTGACTGCCATATTCTTCGCTCAAAACCCGACAAGTCTCAATAATATTTTTTGCCTTATTATTATAAAGACCTATTGTTTTTATATAGGATTTCAGTTTTTCTAGCCCCAAAGAAAAAATAGCTTCAGGTGTATTGGCAACAGCATAAAGTTTTTTCGTCGCCTTATTAACACCGGTATCAGTAGCCTGAGCTGACAGTATGACCGCTATCAATAATTCAAATGGAGTTTGATAGATTAGTTCTGTGGTAGGCGAAGGATTTTGTTCTCGTAACACATTAAAAATACGTGTTCGTTTTTCTCTATTCAATGCTTACAAACTCTTTCTTTTAATATTGAAAAAATTAATTCCTGCAAATAGAAAGCCAACCAAAAGAAAACAACCGGAAGGATATGAAAGAATTGAAAAATCACTTAATAATTCTCGTGACAATCCAAATATCACAAAGAAAAATAAAACTGCAATTGCAATATAAAAGACATTGCTCATTGCAGATTTAAAATCTGACATAGTAAAGGTAGATTCATTTACAGATAGAACCAAACTATTTATTAGTAGCAAAGGCAAAAACAAACCTATTTTATCTGTAAACGAATAAACTTCTACATCAAGAAACATACTGACAATCAATATAGCGGAAGCGCTCAAAATAATAACAAAAGAAAGCTGCTGTGAAGGTGGCACCAAATTGCGGAATAAATAAATCACAGGAACCAAAGATACTAGCAACAAGGCTATAATTAACCCTATACCAAAACCAACATATAATGAAAAAGAAAGCAGAAAAAAAGGAGCTAACGCTAAGAGACCTTTTTGCAGTTCATTATTTTGATTTTTTTGGAACATGTCATACCCTTAAGGGAAAGGGCTATTCTATTTGATTCAAGCCCAACTAACACCTGGAAACGGTATATTTTAACTAACTAAGAATAGATAAAGAGAATCACACTAAAAATACAAATCAATCCAGACTAATTTGCACGCAATTTCGGCCTGATTTTTTTGCTGCATAACATGCAACATCTGCGTTTTTCATTACTTCAAGAATACCAACTCGAGGATCGTTTATTTTTACGATACCTATACTCACTCCGACATTGAATTCTTTACCTTCCAATTTTAATTCACATTCATTTAACAAGCGAATAAAATTATTTGCGACTTTATCTGCTTGTTCAATTGAACAATGCTCCATAATCAAGCCGAATTCATCACCACCAAGACGCGCAAGCGTGTCTCTTTCTCGTACTTGTTCCTGAAATAAATCTGATATTTTTTTGAGTAGACCATCACCAGCAATGTGACCATAAACGTCATTTATCTGTTTAAAGTTATCTAAATCCATATAACACATCACATGTTCTGATTTGGCATCGACAGATGAAAGAAGTCGAACTAGTCTCTTTTCAAATTCTCTACGATTAACAAGGCCGGTTAAAGGGTCATGATTGGCCTGAAACGATAATTTTTCTGATAAATTATGTTTTTCAGTTACATCTCTGAAACTCCATACTCTTCCAACAACCTTGTCACCTATTTTTTGTGGTCGTGAATATCGCTCTAATATTCGTCCATTGACCCGTTTAATTGTATCGAAAGAATTTCCATTAGAATCACTATGAATTTCATTTATTCTGCTTACAAATACTTCTGGTTCTTTAACTTTTTTCATGACATACGCTAATCTACTGTTACTATTCATCCAGTCTAAATCTTTATCAGCAAACCCCCACAGATTTATGAACTGTTGATTATAACTTGTAATTTCACCATCAGTATTTACAACCAGAATTCCATCAGCAGTTGCTTCGAGAATCGCGTGCTGTAATGACAAATGATTTTCATCTTCCTGTTCACTTTTCTTTTTATGAGTAATAACCCTTAACTATACTGCAATGATATTCCTTACCATCAAATTCAATATGGCTAACAGCAATTTCTACTGGAAATATTTTACCACCCTTAGTTTTATGTTTTGACTCAATAATTTTTCTACCCAGTTTTTTTATTTCGATCCAATGTTTCTCCCAGTCTTCGACAGGGAACTCAGGTTCAATTTCCTTAATCGTCAGCTCAAGCAATTCATCTCTTGTATAACCAAGCGCGTTACATGCTGCATCATTAACATCGTATATTTTTGCAGTTTCATCGGTCCAATAAATTGCTTCAGTTATATGGTCGAGAGTAAACTGTTTGAAATCCATTTCTTTGTTCAAAGCATACAGTACTTCTTCTTTTTGTTTTCGTTCAAGCTCAGCTGACGCGCGCATAGCGTATATCTGTAAAACATTCTCTACCATTTTAATATTTTCGATTGGTCTTGAATCAAGTATTGCAATAATCCCTATTGGCTTGTTAGCAGAATCAAATAATGGTGTGCCTACATATCCTTCTGCATCTAATGCTTTTAATAATTCAAAGTCTGGAAATATTTTCTGTATTCCATATCCATAACCTTTAACACTTTTACCTATCACTGTTTCACAAGGTGTTCCTTGTAATAAATATTGTATTGGGTCAAGAATTTTACCACGATGATTAACAACGACCGACTTGACTGAATCAGATGATTCATCAGTAATTTCACTAACAACAACATAATCGACGTCCAGAACTTCACCCAGATGTATGGAAAAATAACGGAAAAATTCAGAACTACTGATAACTGAAAATCCTTTTGCCAATTGGTGTAAAGATGTCTCCGTATTTTTACGTTCAGTTATGTCAGTAATAGTGCCTACATAACCCAGGAAATTGCCATCTATATCTTTATATTTATTAGCCTGACCAATAACCCATGTAATGGTTTTATCATACTTTTGAAAACGGTATTCAGAAATAAATTTCCGATCTCTTTTAATTGACTCATTCCATTCTGAAACAACTCGCATACGGTCATCAGTATGAATTGCGTTTCCCCAACCATCACCTAACGCTTCTTCTAACGTTAAATCTGCAATATCTAGCCACTTACTATTCGCATAGAGACATTGTCCATTAATATCCGTATAGAAAAGTTCAACCGACAACGTATCGGCAAAGCTTTTACCAAAACCATAAACTTTATCCAAATTAAATTTGATTGATTCAAAGACATTCATCTACTACCAAAAGGTTTTAATTTATTTAGAAAAAATGAGGCTGCTCTACTCATACATAAAAAGCAGAGAGTTCGATGACTATTATTCTTTTAAGAGGAAACAATACTAACGAATACAATTTCATACACCGCTTATAATTTATTTAAACTACTACTGCGGTTTCCATTCATCCCTTGAGATTCCTATACAAAAGGATAGCATGCGTATTTGTATTCCACAGAGAAAATTAAAATATAATTTTAATAACTTTTTTTTGTTTTTTTATAGTACTAATACACCTAAGTACTTTTAATAACTATAATTAAGCTTGTATAATAAGAGCATGAAAATATGTACATTTATACACGATGAAACCCTTCGCGTTGGCATCATAAAAGACTCTCAAGTTATTGACCTAGGCTCTAAATACTATGGGTCACAAGGTATGATTAATTTTCTTAAATCCCGTACTAATGCTAGCGTTAAAATTGATCTAGCTCAGTTATCAGGAAATAAGCGTTTCGAATTAACAGATATTGAACTGGTAGCGCCCATAGCTAAACCTGAAAAGTTCTTTGGCGTAGCCTTGAATTATGCAGATCACATTAAAGAAACTGGACTAGAACAACCCGAATATCCAACTTTATTTAATAAACAAAATAGTTGCGTTATTGGACCCAATGATGTGATTCACAGACCAAACGTTTCTGAGAAATTAGATTATGAAGGAGAATTGGGCGTCGTTATAGGTAAACGTTGTCGCCATGTGAATCGTGAAGAAGCCAAAACTGTCATTGCCGGTTATACCATCGTCAATGATGTTAGCGTTCGTGATTGGCAAATGCGTTCGCATACCTGGACACTAGGTAAGTCATTTAATACACACGGCCCTGTTGGTCCCTGGATTGTAACACCGGATGAAATTGGCGATCCGCATAATCTCAATATTAAAACCTGGGTTAATGAAGATTTAAGACAAAATTTTAGTACCAAACATCTGGTTTTCAATTGCTATTATCTGGTCGAATATTTATCTCAAGTCATGACGCTCGAACCTGGAGATATCATTGCAACAGGAACCAGCAGCGGTGTCGGTGTTAAAATGAAACCACGTGGATATATGAAACCGGGAGATGAAGTAAGAATAGAAATTGAAAATATTGGTGTACTGAAAAATTCAGTAATAGAAGAACCTGATTCGACTAAATTTATTGAATAAATAATATAGAGATTTAACGAGCAGATCTTTTGTTCACTGGCTAGGCAAAATCGCACGGGCAGATTTTTTGCTCCTGCACCAACCGTAGGCACTTTAGGCGAAATCTGCATACAGTACGTCCTGTACATAAATTGAAGGGAACTTATGATAATAAGTGACCGATTGAGTAGAACCTGCCCCGCGAGTGTAACGAGTCTTTGGGTACGGTTTTACCAACAGTAGGCGCTTTAGGCGACGCCACCCCAAAAGTTAGATAAGGACTAAAGAACAATCGTTAGGAGTAAGCAAGATCACCCGCATCTATTTTTTCCAGTAACCCCTGCATATAATCAAAACGATGTAAGGCATTATCCATTTCCAATAATTCCTGTTTTGCAGATATCTCAAATGGCAGCAAATCAGCTAAACGATCGCTGACCCAATTTGCCTCATCAAACCGCTCTGAATCAGTTAGAAAAGGTAATTCATATCGGTTACCAATTACCTTAAGCAAGTCAGAAAAACTCTGATATGAATCAGGTAAAATTGCATCATCTTCATCCAACCATTCGACTTCGCCTACATTCAAATTATCAGATCGAATTTCAGCATTATTTACTCTAAAACGTCGTTCACCTTTAACTCTTATACCGAGCAAACCATCATCCATTTGGTCCCAATCAATAATTTTTACAAAAGTACCCATATGGAAAAAGTCAGTATTTTCTCCGACTTCTTTACCTTCCTTAATTAAACAAATACCAAAACCACTATCTGTACGTAAACACTCACTTATCATATCAATATAGCGTGGCTCAAATATCCTTAGCTGAGTCTCTCCTTCGGGGAAGATAACCATATTCAAAGGAAATAGAGGAATTGTCATGAATCAGGTATTCCTTAGCTTAAAGCCTCAATCAGTTTTTTATGAATTCCACCAAACGCACCGTTACTCATAATTACTATTTGATCTCCCGGCTGATGATGTTCGGTAATCAAATTCACAATTGCATTGATATCAGTAAAGACCTGACAACGCTTACCTAGTTCACTCATATGTTTTGCAATATCCCAATCGACGTTTTCCGCCTGGAATAACAATACCTGATCTGCCTTTTCAAAAGAGGCCGCCAGAGTATTTGCATGAATGCCCATACGCATGGTATTTGAACGAGGCTCCATTATTGCGATAAGCCGTGCATCTCCCGCATGCTGACGTAAGGCTTCTAGTGTTTTTGATATCGCTGTCGGATGGTGTGCAAAATCGTCATATATACGTGTGCTATTTGCATCGAATATACACTCTAAACGACGCTTAACCGACTTAAATCCCGTCAAAGCCTCACAAGCCTTATCCACTGAAATACCAATGTGATCTGCAGCTACAATCGCTGCTAAGGCATTATGTGCATTATGCTCGCCTATCAAAGACCAATTCACTTCGCCAAGTATTTCGCCATCATGCTCAACTTTAAAGTTTCGATAATCGACACTTAAAGAAACAACGCCCCAGTTAGCGCTTACTCCGCCTAAAGTGACCGTTGATGCCCAACATCCCATTTCCAGTACATTTTTAACTTCCGTATCATTTTCCGGATAAATAACCAGTGCCTGCTCAGGCATAATTTTCATTAAATGATGAAATTCGCGCCTTATAGCAGCAATATCGTGAAAGATATCGGCATGATCGAACTCAATATTGTTAATAATTAAGGTTTTAGGGTGATAATGTACAAATTTTGAACGTTTATCGCAAAAAGCCGTATCATATTCATCAGCTTCAATAACAAAATAATCAGAATCTGTATAACGAGCGGAAATACCAAAATTTTCAGCAACTCCACCAATCAAAAAACCCGGATTAAAATCAGCATATTCCAATATCCAGCTCAAGATGGTTGTTGTTGTTGTCTTCCCATGCGTTCCTGATACAGCCAGAACATGTTTATTATGCAAAACATCTTTATATAACCATTCCGGACCAGATGTGAAGGGAATTTGTTCATTTAACACATGCTCAAGCGCAGGATTTCCTCGCGAGATGGTATTACCGACGATGACTAAATCGGGAACAGGGTCAAGATGCTCAGGTTTATAACCTTGCATCAACATTATCCCTTGTTGTTCCAATTGATCGCTCATCGGTGGATAAACATTTTGATCAGATCCGGTAACTTCATGCCCCAAAGTTCGGGCAATCTGGGCAAGTCCACCCATAAATGTGCCGCAAATTCCTAATATATGAATATGCACTAATGCGTCTCCATGGGCATGATCGCCGAAGTAAAACTAAAAATAATCCAGATGTATGTAATCGCAAGTATCACTGCCAGCATAAAATTTACCTCGAGAGCATGCCGTAAAATATGCGCCATAATAGCTATATTCCAACACGCTAATGCGACTAACAATAACAAGCCAATACTTTGACCTGAATTCGATTCAAACTCCCCGAGTTCACCAACACCAATCAAGATATAAACTGGAAATGCAATTATACTAATAATAATACCGGTACCGACTAATGCGGTCACCGTCTGTGTCCAACGCGATGACTTTCCTCTGATTTGCAATACTGCCAAAGAAAAAATCATAATAAGCGCCACTTCCAGAACACCGGCAAGTATAGCTTTCTCCAGCGGTAGAGACAGACTCTCTAACAATATGGATAAAGAACCGTAAACAACGACACAGAGTGTTAACAAGTCTTTTGATTCAGGAATATCCTGTGGTCGTTTGATCAAACGACAAATATCAAAGAAAGCTAAAAAGAGTACTTTGACTGTGGATAACATCGATTTTAAATAAGTCCTTATAAACGGTTACGAAAAGATTCGTAATCATATTGTTTTACTAATTCGAATTCATTTCTATTATTTAGTAAGTATGTCGCGGGAAAATTAATTCCATTAAACATGTTAGCCTTTACTTGCATATAAGCACCTATGTTTTCAAATACAACTCGACTTCCTATTTCCAGTGGTTCATTAAAAAAATAATCACCAAATAAATCACCACTTAAACAACTACATCCCGTCAAACGATATTCATATTCACTTTTTTTACAGGTATTCATAACCTTTGGTTGATATTGATATTCAAACACTTCTGGCAAATGATTTATTGCTGTATCTAATACAGCGACTTGTTTTCCTTCGCTATTAAACAAATCAATTACATTTGAAATTAAATAACCCGCCTGTCCTGTCACCGCTTTGCCTGGCTCAAGATAAACATCAACTTCATAGCTATCTTGTAGCCATTTAATAATATCCATTAGTGGTGTCAGCTCTGATTGCCCATTAAATAAATAACCACCGCCAAGATTTAACCATTTTAATTCATTAGTAGGGACACCAGACATAACTTTATGCACACTTTGTTTCATCTCATCAAAATTTTGTGATTCAAAATTATTATGAATATGTAAACCTTCAATAAACTGCCAATCAATTTTTACTTCTTTTTCTATAATGTCATTTAGCGAAACTCCCAACTTTGAATAAGTGCGACACGGATCGTATCGTTCATCTTTCAAAAAAGAGGTTTGCGGATTAATACGTAGCCCACAACTTGCTACGCTGTTAATTTTTTCTGAATACGTATTGGCTTGCGTATAAGAATTCAGGGTAACAAAATCAGAAAATTCGATAATTTCGACTAATTCATCTTCTCTGTATCCCGGAGTAGTGATATGTACCGTTTGCGAGTCATCGAGAATTTCTTTTGCGAGTTGAACTTCAAACAAGGAACTACAGGAAAATCCGGAAACATAAGGCTGAATCATTTTCAACAAGCCGGAAATATTTGCCGATTTAATCGAATAAAGCGGAAAACACGCCGTTTTTTCTTTTATATACGTCAGTATATCAAGAACATCATTGATCTTATTTTGATCATAGACGTAAGCTGGACTGATTAAATCAGATTTATGGAAAATTGAATCTTTCATGTTATTGTTGTTCTTATTATAAATTAAATAACCAAAAATTCCCTGAGGAACAATGATGAATCGTAATATCTCTCTTTATCTGGCTACTTCTCTTTTTCTATTTAGCCTGAACGTGAACGCAGAAGAATATAAAACTACCGGAGAAATGACCACCGAAGAACGCATAAAAGTCTCTGATTCAAAAGGTGAATATATTGAATGCCTAGATGAATCTGCAATCACTCGGCTTCAAACTCAAAATGACATTAGGGTAGTTGCTGATCATTCGATGAAAGATTGTGCTCCAGTACTTGAGGATCTCTATGATTATCTAACCGCAGCTAATTATGCTCCTGATGCGACCAAGGGTTTTCTTCGCAGTATTTCTAATCGTGCAGTGAATAAACTATTGTCTAACCTGATGATGTTTGCAGCTGCGAGACCGAAGTAAACAAACACTAACTCAGTCAAATTAGGTGCATAAATATATGAAATTATTTATGCCGTTTCCCCATCAGGCACTGCAAAAGGAGCAAATTGCTTAAGTGCCTGCTCATAAACATTACGTTTAAATGAAACAACTTCTTCTACCGGATGCCAGAAATCAACCCATTTCCACAAGTCAAATTCTGGCTTCGGTGAATGCGCTAAATTGACACAACTTTCATCAGCCATCAATTTAAGTAAATACCAGATTTGCTTCTGTCCTATACACAAAGGTTGAGTATTGCGGCGAATAAACCGTTTCGGCAGCCAATAACGTAACCAATCATCAGTAGCGCTTACAATTTCAATATGCTTGGATTCAAGTCCAGTTTCTTCCTGAAGTTCACGATACATCGCTGACTCGGCAGACTCATCTTTCTTAATACCACCTTGAGGAAACTGCCACGCATCCATACCCAAACGACGACACCAGAAAACCTTACCATCGTCATTCGTCAGTACTATTCCAACATTTGCTCTAAATCCTTCTGAATCAATCACACTTTAATTCCAAAAATAATCAATAATGAATTCTCCAATAATAGAGCAAAACAAGCAATTCATTTGCCTTATATTAAATAACTCCTAAAATGTCTCTTTTTAAATAAGCACTTAATATTCAATAACATGAAACTCGCAATATTTGATTTAGACAATACTCTAATCGCCGGAGATAGTGACTGCCTGTGGGGAGAATTCCTCTCAGAACAAGGCTATATCGATTCTGAAGCCTATCAAGCGGGACACGAAAGGTTTTATCAAGAATATGTCGAAGGCGAAATGGATATTCATGAGTTTCTGGAATTTCAGCTGAAAGTACTAGCGGATAATGATCGAGGCCAACTCGAAGCATGGCGAAAAACATATATAGAAGAAAAGATAAAACCTATCATGTTGCCAAAAGCAATTGAGTTAATTAATGATCATCGTCAGCAAGGACATGAGTTATTAATTATCACGGCTACGAATAAATTTATCACTGAACCCATAGCTAATGAATTTAATATCGATAATCTAATTGCCTGCGAACCAGAAATAATAGACGGTGAATACACTGGCAAAGTTGTCGGCACACCCTCATACGCCGAAGGTAAAGTAATTAGACTTAACGACTGGTTAAAAGATGTCGGACAAACATTCGAAGAAAGCTGGTTCTACAGCGACTCACATAACGACATTCCACTTTTAAATGAAGTGGATCACGCGATTGCTGTCGATGCGGATGAAACATTAATAACAGAAGCCAAAAAACAAAATTGGCCTGTTATTAGTTTAAGATAATGATTAATACTGATTTCGACCCAAAGCAGCAGTTTTGAGTAATCTTATATCGCTTCCGCTTTCCAGCGAAAATGAGCCTTTGAACAGAAACAGCTAAATTGCTATTCAAGGTATTTTTACATAATTACGACCGGCTGCTTTTGCGGCATACATAGCCGCGTCTGCTATCTCTAATAATTCATGAGAGGTTTCGGCATGTTCTGGAAAGGTGGAAATACCGATGCTGACAGTTAAATTGATATCTTCATTATTATTTATTGAAAAATGAGTGTCTTCAATCTGCTTGCGAAGGCGTTCCGCTAATTCTTCTGCTTTAAGTAAAGGTGTTTCAGGAAGAACGACGACAAACTCTTCACCACCATAACGCGCCGCATAGTCCGATTTACGAATCGAATCCGACAAAATCTTTGCAAAATTTTGGAGTACAGTATCCCCCGTCTGGTGTCCGTAGTTATCGTTGATAGATTTAAAATAATCGATGTCTATCATAAATAATGACAGTGTATGCTGATACCGTGATGCTCTTTCTATTTCATCATTTATACGTTGTATAAACATTCGGCGATTATAAAGTCCAGTTAAGGGGTCATGGGTTGCCATGTGTTTCAATTCATCTTCCATATTTTTGCGATCGGTGACATCACGAGCAATGCCTAATACGCCTATGATATTGCCTGTTTCGTCAGTTAACGGTGATTTAATCGTATTAAAAAATCGAATTTCATTTTTTATATTGACGGGTTCATATTCAATTTTAACTGTTTTTCCTGAAAGGGCTTCTCGATCATCGGCTTCAAATCCATGAATACCTTCATCTGGGTTACCTCTAACAAATTCTTCTGGCCAACCGTTTTCAATGTCCGTTCGACCGTATAGTTCTTCTGGTGTTTTACCCAATGCTTGCGCAAAGAAATCATTGCATAGGATGGTGCGTAGTTGTTTGTCTTTGACAAAAATTAAATCTTGCGAGGTATTGATAACATTTTTAAGGAGGCTTGAGATTTGAATAATTTTCTCATCTGCTATTTTACGTTCGGTGATGTTAAACACGACTGAACGGATTAATAATATCTCATCTTCACGATGTTCCTTAATACTTATTATATTTACAAAGAAAGATGTTCCATCATCCCGTAATAACTCCAATTCACACGATTGTTCGTTGTCACTCCCAAGTACTTTTTTGATATGCACAAGGAAGGTGTCCTGAAAATTTGGAGTACTTAAACAGGAAATTGTTGTGTTTATTAAAGAGTTTTTTTTCAACACCCAACATCTTAATTAAAGTCTTGTTTACTTCCAGAATGAACACTTCATTATCACAAACTATGTACCCTACAGGTGCTGTGTTGAAAAGGTCATGGTATCATTTCTTTTCGTATACGAGGTTTTCTTCACTCTTGAGTAGATTATCATTCTGCATCTCCAATTCAATCTGCTGGATTTGCAGTTCTTGCAAGAGTTTTTGAGTTTTATTTTCAGGAAGATCCAAGGCATTCTTACACTCCATCTTTTTATTCTAAAGATAAAGTGTTGCGTTGATCAGTTGAGGTCGCCGTATAAAGCGGACGTTAATATGAATTTGAAATAACTTCTTCTTATGGCCGATAGCAGAACAAATAATCTTCTGAATAAAAAAAGCTCTTACATAGAAATATGTAAGAGCTTTGATTAAAAACTAAAATTTTAAACTTAAAGAATCTTCGCTACTGCATCCCTTTCTTCTTCCAGTTCTTTTTGTGTAGCATCCATTTTTGACTGGCTGAATTCATCAATTTCCAAACCTTGTACGATGGAGTAATCACCATCTTTACACGTCACCGGAAATGAATACATTAAGCCTTCTGGTATACCGTAACTACCGTCACTCGGTACAGCCATGCTGACCCAATCTCCTTCCGCTGAGCCTAATGCCCAATCATGCATATGGTCAACTGCACCGTTTGCCGCTGATGCTGCACTTGAGGCACCACGTGCGGCAATAATTTCTGCACCACGTTTAGCTACTCTAGGAATGTATTCGTCTTTATACCAATCGATATCCACTAAATCTTTGGCTGCTTTACCACCAACCGTCGTATTAGAAATATCAGGGTATTGTGTCGTTGAATGATTTCCCCAGATGGTCATCTTGTTGATGTCACTGACTGCTGCACCTGTTTGTGCGGCAAGTTGTGCTAAAGCACGATTATGATCGAGTCGAGTCAATGCCGTGAAGTTACGTGAATTCAAGTCAGGTGCACTTAACATTGCTGTATGTGCATTAGTATTGGCAGGGTTGCCAACAACTAATACTTTTACATCACGACTGGCATTGGAATTTAATGCCTCGCCTTGAACTTTGAATATACCGCCATTTGCTTCCAGCAAGTCGCTGCGCTCCATACCCGGTCCACGCGGTTTTGCACCAACCAATATGGCATAGTCAGCATCTTTAAATGCGTCATTGGCATCATCTGCCAATACAAAACCAGCTGACAAAGGAAAGGCGCAATCATCTATTTCCATGACTACGCCTTCGAGTGCTTTCATTGCCGGAGTGACTTCTAGCAATTGCAAAATAACTGGTTGATCCGGTCCCAACATCTGACCGGAAGCAATACGAAACAATAAAGAATAACCAATCTGCCCTGCGGCACCGGTTATAGCAACACGTACAGGTGATTTCATCTTTTTGCTTCTCCTTTCATATTTATTTATTATTTTTATAGCAAGTTTTAGCCACGTTTGTCAATTGACACATAGTCTCTGTTTTCAGAACCCGTATACAACTGTCTAGGACGACCAATCTTGAAATCAGGGTCTGCCATCAATTCTAACCATTGTGATACCCAACCCGCAGAACGAGCTAAAGCAAACATAACGGTATACATTGGTGTCGGGATACCTAATGCTTTAAGAATAATGCCAGAGTAGAAATCAACATTTGGATATAACTTACGTTCGATGAAGTAATCATCTTTAAGCGCAATTTCTTCAAGCTGCATTGCGATTTCAAACGCAGGTTGATCAATCGTATCAATCGTTTCCAACAAATCATGACACATTTTTCTGATGATGGTAGCGCGTGGATCATGATTCTTATAAACACGATGACCAAAACCCATTAGTTTGAATGGATCACTCTTATCTTTAGCGCGAGCTATAAACTTCGGAATATTGTCAGTCGTACCAATTTCAGCCAACATCTTCAACACCGCTTCGTTTGCACCACCATGCGCTTTACCCCATAAGGTAACAATACCAGCAGAGATACAAGCAAAAGGATTAGCTTCTGCACTACCTGCCAACCTTACGGTTGAGGTAGATGCGTTTTGCTCATGATCAGCATGCAAAATAAGCATCAAGTTCAATGCTTTTACTGCAATAGGATCGATCTCATATTCACGCATCGGTACTGAAAACATCATGTTGAGGAAATTCTCGACATAGCCCAAATCATCACGTGAATAAACAAAAGGATGACCTACAGAATGTTTGTAGCAATGTGCTGCCAAAATAGGCATTTTTGCAACTATGCGAAGTGCGGTTAATTCACGATAGTCAGGATCATTAATATCCATCGCTTCGTGGTAATAAGAAGATAACGCACCGGTAACACCAATTAACATCGACATTGGATGTGAATCATAACGATAGCCCGAATAAAAACGTTCCAGATGCTCATGCACCATATTACGTTTATTCAAGTCCGCTTTATATTTTTCGAATTGCTCTGTAGTCGGCAATTCACCGTAAATCAACAAATAAGTGACTTCTAAATAAGAGCTATTTTCAGCTAATTGGTCAATTGGATAACCACGATGAAGTAAAACACCCTTTTCTCCATCCAAATAAGTGATAGAGCTTCTGCATGCCGCCGTCGTCACAAAACCTGGATCGAAGGTAAACATACCCAGCTCTTTATATAAGGTCTTGGTCTCAATGACTGGGGCACCATAAACACCGTCCAGTATCGGACATTCGACCTTATTTCCAGTCCGGTTATCGGTAATTGTGACTGTATCAGCCATAAATTTCTCCCTACTTATATCTTATTATTATTGATGATTGAAAAATTGTGTAAGGATACAGAACATAAGGGTAACGGAGCAAGGAAAGTTATTTATTATCCGGTCTAAATAGTGCGTAAAAGACTCCAGTCTCTCTAAAAATGGTCTAGAATTATAGGGATTAACTTCAGGAAATCTTATAGTTAGAGGTGATACTTGTCTTAAATAGATCAATTATTTTAAGACTGCGACATTTCTTTCAAAATTTTAGTCCGGCAGCCAGATTGCTGCGATAAATAACAATAATTAAAGGAATAACGTATGAAAAACACGGTACCATCGTACTTATACAGTGGTAATGCCTGGTTTGTAGAAGAATTATACGAGAGCTATCTGAGTAAACCAGAAAGTATCGACCCGCATTGGCGTGATTATTTTGATTCACTTCAAGATGGTACGGCAGCAAAGGATATTGCGCATACGCCGATACAGCAAGCCTATGCCAATGCGGCTAAACACCCACAACGCGGAAAATTGACGCTAGCAGCACCCGCAGCCGATGCTGTTTCCCACCAAAAACAAACTGCCGTTTTACAATTAATTAATGCGCACCGATTTAATGGACACCGCCAAAGCGATCTGGATCCATTAAAACAATACCAGCGACCGGAAATTCCTGAGCTTGATCCTGCATATCATGGCTTAACCGAAGAGGATATGGAGAAAACCTTTAATACCGGTTCATTATTTGCTCCCGATGAAATCACCTTACGTGAAATAGTCCATATCATTAAAACAACGTATTGCAATCACATTGGTGCGGAATACATGCATATTAATGAGACCGAGCAAAAACGTTGGCTACAAAAGCGACTCGAAGAATCTCTTGCCACACCTAATTACGATAAGGAAGAACGGATCCGCATACTGGATCGCGTTATTGATGCCAATGCATTGGAAGAATATCTGCACACTAAATATGTCGGTCAAAAACGCTTCTCCGTCGAAGGCGGCGAATCGCTAATTCCGCTACTGAATGAAATTATTCAATCCGGCGGCGCACAGGATATTAAAGAAATCGTTATTGGTATGGCTCACCGTGGTCGACTTAATGTATTGGTCAATATCATTGGTAAAAAACCCAGTGAATTATTTGATGAATTTGAAGGTAAAGTTGTTACTGATATTAAAGGTTCAGGTGATGTGAAATACCATAAGGGTTATTCATCTGACATTAGCACGCCCGGCGGCAGTGTTCATTTAACACTGGCATTTAATCCTTCGCACCTTGAAATTATTGACCCCGTTGTTGAAGGATCTGTCAGAGCTCGACAAGATAGACGTAGCGACCATACCCATAATGAAGTATTGCCAATATTAATTCATGGCGATGCCGCATTTGCAGGTCAAGGTGTCATCATGGAAACCTTCAACCTTTCGCAAACTCGTGGGTATACCACTGGCGGTACCGTACATGTCATTATTAATAATCAAATTGGTTTTACCACTAGCGACCCTCTTGATTCACGCTCGTCACTTTACTGTACTGATGTTGCCAAAATGGTTCAGGCACCTATCTTCCATGTTAATGGAGATGATCCGGAAGCAGTCGTATTCGTTACCAGGCTTGCGCTTGATTTCAGGATGGAATTTAATAAAGACGTTGTTGTCGATATGGTTTGTTATCGTAAACATGGACACAGTGAAGCGGACGACCCAATGTCTACACAACCGATTATGTATCAACAAGTTCGCAAACATCCCGGGGTTCGTAAATTACATACGGATAAACTCATTGCGGAAGGCGTTATTACCCAAGAAGGCGCAGATGCGATTGCTAAGGAATATATTGATTCGCTGGAGAGTAATCAAGGTGTTGCCGGTACTCATGCAGAACATGCTAATCCAAAATATCTAATCGATTTTTCACATTTCATTGGTACGAAATGGGATCAGGATGTCGATACTACTATTAGCGAAACTGCCGTAAAAAAATTATCTGAATTAATTACAACAATCCCTGATGGATTTGCTTTAAGCCCTGCGGTTAAAAAGATAATTGAAAATCGCGTAAAAATGGGTAATGGCGAAATGTTAATCGATTGGGGTTTTGCCGAAACGATGGCTTATGCTTCGTTAATCGATGCAGGTTATCCCATCCGACTTTCTGGGCAAGACAGCGGCCGAGGTACGTTCTTCCATCGCCACGCCGTGTTGCATAATATGGAAAATGGTAAAAAACATTTACCACTACAACATATTAAAAAGGGACAACCCGAATTCCGGGTCATTAACTCAACCCTTTCTGAAGAAGCAGTATTAGCTTATGAATATGGCTATAGCAGTGCAGAGCCCAATGCCTTAGTTATTTGGGAAGCACAATTCGGTGACTTTGCTAATGGTGCCCAAGTCGTGTTTGATCAGTTTATTAGTTCTTGCGAATCAAAATGGGGGCGTTTTTGTGGCTTAACCGTCATGTTACCTCACAGTTATGATGGCCAAGGACCAGAACATTCCTCCGCACGACTAGAACGTTTTTTACAACTTTGTGCAGAACAAAACATGCAAGTGTGTTTTCCAAGTACACCGGCACAAATGTTTCATATGCTACGACGACAAATTCTTCGACCTTATCGCAAACCATTAATTATAATGAGCCCAAAAAGTTTATTGCGCAGGAAATTATCTTCTTGCCCGGTAGATGAATTAATTAAAGGAAAATTCCAAACCGTCATTAATGAAATAGATGATATTGATTCAGAGCAAGTAACACGTCTGCTCTTTTGTAGTGGCAAAGTATATTTTGATTTACTGGAACAACGAAGAGAAAGTAATATTACTAATATTGCTATTTCACGAATTGAACAGTTATTTCCGTTTCCACATGATGATGTCAAAACCGTGCTTAATTCCTATCCAAACTTGAAAGAAGTTGTTTGGGTACAGGAAGAACCAAAGAATCAAGGCAGTTGGTATTACATGCAATCTCGTGGAACCATGATTGGCGTATTAAGCGACCAACACACTTTTGGTTATGCCGGCCGCTTTTATTCGGCATCACCAGCAACGGGTTTATTACCTATACATAATGCCCAACAAAAACAATTAGTTTCAGATGCATTACAACTTGGTAAACTTGAAGTAACAAGTCATAAATAAAATACGTATTTACTATATAAGGAGAAGATCGTGCTGATTGACGTCAAAGTTCCTGTCTTAGCAGAATCAGTCGCTGAAGCAACACTAATAACCTGGCAAAAACGTGCTGGGGATCAGGTGAAGCGTGGTGATAATTTAATCGACATAGAAACCGATAAAGTCACTCTTGAAGTATCCGCTTTGCATGATGGCGTTCTTTTGGAAATATTAAAAGATGATGGTGAAACGGTACTAAGCGATGAGCTCATTGCTAGAATTGATACCGAAGCAACTAATACCGAGACAGCTTCGACAGAACCACAACAACAATCTCTTCCTGAAATGGGTACAAATTCAGAAGCGTTATCAGATGATGATTTGCCAAAATTAAGTCCTGCTGTACGAAACCTAATGGAAGAAAATAAACTTAGTGCCGGCGATATTCCTACATCAACTGACCGTATTACCAAGGAAGATGTACTTCGCCATATAGATGGCAAAGACAGCAGTGATAAGAGTGATATTGTCGCAGAAAAAGAAAAACCTGCTAGTGTAGAGGCTCCTCCTGTTGAGGTTGCAACTCCAGTAGTGGTAGCTGCTCCAGAACCAAAAGTGGTTCCCCCTACTCCTGCACCTGCACCCACTCCTACGTCGACTCCAATTCAAGCTAAAGCAAAAGTTGAAGCTGCAAAACAAGCAACATCAGTACCCGTATTAACCAGCAGTACTGGCGATAGACCTGAAGAAAAAGTACCAATGACACGTTTACGCAAACGTGTAGCTGAAAGATTATTAAACGCACAAAAAGAAAATGCCATCTTAACGACGTTCAATGAAGTTAATATGCAACCAGTCATGGATATGCGCAGTCGTTATAAAGATGAGTTTGAGAAAAAACACGGCGTAAAACTTGGCTTCATGTCTTTCTTTACTCGCGCCGCAATAGAAGCATTGAAAAAATTCCCTGTCATTAACGCATCCATCGATGGTGACGACATCATTTATCATGGTTACTTTGATATAGGTATTGCCGTTAGTGCTCCAAAAGGTTTAGTCGTACCTGTAGTCCGAGATGGCGACACATTATCTTTGGCAGAGATCGAAACCAGTATTAGAGGCCTCGGTGAAAAGGCCAAAGATGGCAAACTAACTATGGATGATTTAACCGGTGGTACATTTACCATTACTAATGGTGGCATATTCGGTTCATTACTATCAACCCCAATATTAAACCCGCCGCAAAGTGCGATACTCGGTATGCATACAATACAACAACGTCCTGTCGCGGAAAATGGTGAGGTTGTTATACGACCAATGATGTATCTTGCTTTATCTTATGATCATCGCATTATCGATGGTCGTGAAGCAGTTCAATTTCTAGTGTCTATAAAACAACAACTGGAAGATCCTGCACGTTTATTATTACAATTATAATGGCAACGATTAATGACAATGTTAATAACTATTTATTAAACGTCATAACATTCTAAAAAAAGTTTAAGGAATAACAAATGAAAAAATATGATGTTGTTGTCATTGGTGCTGGGCCTGGTGGCTATGTCACTGCTATCCGTTGCGCACAGTTAGGACTCACTACTGCTGTGGTAGAAAGCTGGATTAATGATGAAGAACAACCTGCATTGGGTGGCACTTGTTTAAATGTGGGTTGTATCCCATCAAAGGCACTACTGGATTCCTCACATCATTTTCATCACATTAAGCATGAAGCTGGCGAACACGGCATTACTGTCAGCGGCGCGGCCATAGACGTAAACAAAATGGTGGCACGTAAAGCCAAAATCGTTAAAGAATTAACTCAAGGCATTAGTGGTTTATTTAAAAAGAATAAAATTGACTGGTTAAAAGGTCGAGCTAGAATTATTAATAACAAAGAAATTGAGATTTCACCGCAACATGAAACGCATGATGAAAAAACAATTGTTGAAGCGAATAGTATTGTTATTGCCACTGGCTCGGTACCAACAAAAATTCCACCCGCGACTGTTGATGATAAGTTAATTGTCGACTCAACCGGCGCACTTAAATTTAATGAAGTTCCGCGTCGCCTCGGTGTCATTGGTGCTGGCGTAATTGGCCTTGAACTCGGTAGTGTCTGGAATCGACTCGGTTCTGAAGTTATTGTTCTCGAAGCTTTGCCGGATTTTCTTGCATTAGTCGATCGTCAAGCGGCTAAACAAGCCGAAAAAGTTTTACGTAAACAAGGGATGGATATTCGCCTCGGTGCTAAAGTAACCGGGACAGGTTGCAACAATCGTGAAGTCACAATTAATTTTGAAGATACTGAAGGCAAGAAACAGATTACCGTTGATAGATTAATCGTCGCAGTAGGACGTGCTCCGAATACGAGCGGATTAGGTGCTGATGATTGCGGTCTGGAAATTGATAAACGCGGTTTTATTATTGTTGATGATCAATGTCAAACCAGTCTGGAAAATGTTTACGCCATCGGCGATGTGGTCCGTGGCCCTATGCTTGCACACAAAGCGTCAGAAGAAGGTGTTGCTGTAGCTGAAAGATTAGCTGGAAAACCGGGACATATTAATTTCGATACGATTCCCTGGGTCATTTATACCTGGCCTGAAATCGCATGGGTAGGCAAAACAGAAGAGCAATTGAAAGCAGATGGAATTGAATACCGAGCAGGTAATTTTCCGTTCATGGCGACAGGTCGTGCTAAAGCGATGGGAGAAGCAACCGGATTTGTAAAAATTCTGGCGGATGCTATAACTGACCGTATTTTAGGCGTTCATATCTTTGGGCCTAGTGCATCAGAATTGATTGCTGAGGCGGTACTAGCAATGGAATTTGATGCTAGTGCAGAGGATATTGCTCGTACCATACATGCGCATCCCACGCTTTCAGAAGCGATGCACGAAGCTGCTTTAGGAGTTGATGGTCGAACGATTCATATGTAGAGCTAGTAGTGTGTGGTAACTACAGTAGTTTAAAGCGGAAAAAATTACACATCCATGTGCGAATATTCAGTGTAAAAGAAGAGGAGGTCATTTACATACACTGTGTTCTTAAGGAGATACAAATATTTAATCTTTGAAATAGAAACATGCAGTCCTATTTTTCAGACCATCTCTAGGTCGCGTAAGATACAACGCTACTAATTCGTGTACAATATCTATTTTATTGATATATTGTTTCCAAATAAGAAACAATAAGGTTTTGAGATGGATAAAGTCATGAGTATGCGGGTTTTTTCCGCTGTTGCTAAAAATGATAGTTTTTCAGCTGCGGCAAAAAAATTATCCATTTCCAAAGCCATGGCCTCCAAACATGTGCAAAATCTTGAAAGTTCGCTAGGCGTCCGGCTGTTCAACAGAACAACTCGAAAATTGAATTTGACGGATGTTGGTAGTGCTTACTATGACAAAGTTGATGCTATTCTGACTGACATTGATGAAACAGAGCTTGCAATCAGTCAACTCAACTCTGAACCCAGGGGTACGCTAAAAATAATGGCACCACCTTCCTTCGGTGCATTCCACTTATCTCGCGCTTTATCAGTCTACTTAAGAAAATATCCTGATGTTTCAACAGTAATTGAACTCAGTAACCGCATACCTGATTTAGTCGAAGACGGAATAGACTTGGCTTTTTATCTCGGTGAATTAGATGATTCTAGCTTTGTCGCCAGAAAAATAGCTTCCACAAGACATGTTATTTGTGCCTCACCCTATTATTTAAAACAGAATGGCACGCCTCAGACACCGGATGATTTGGCAAAACATAACTGCATGATCTATGCGCCAAGAACTGTACATAATGAATGGGACTTTATTAATAATAACGTAAAAATAAAAGTTAAAATTTCTGGCGATATCCAATGTAACAATGGAGATGCCTTACGCATTGCCGCGATTCAAGGTTGTGGTATTGCACAACTACCTACTTATATGGTCGGCCTCGATATTCAATCAGGACGCTTAAATGCCCTACTTGAAGAATACGAACCTGATAAATTACCTATATACGCTATATATAATCACAGAAAATATTTATCCGCAAAAATACAAACATTTATTGAGTTTATGTATGAACTTTACCAACCAGAAGCTTACTGGAATGAGTGGGCTTGATGTTTATTTGGATAATAATTCGTTACATTTATATAATCTTATTTATGACTCCACGGGTATTGTAAAAACAAATAATTGGTAGGTAAGCCTCTGTTTTCTAACGAGCCCACTCGATAGAACACAATATTACTAAAGAACTTACTGTCGACATAACTGATAAAAACTAGAGCCCTAAAACAAATACATAAGCCTTATTAATAATTTTCAGTTAAATCAGCTAGACCTTCATCTAAATTCTGTTCTTGTATAACAATATCATTTCGTAGTGATTCAATATGCAGGCTAGATACTCAGGAAATCGAATCGCAAAAATTTCATAAAACTGTTCTAAATAATGTTTGACAAAGCTATTTCAAAGATATATGTTGCACCGCAATAAATATTGCAATGCACAAAACTGAGGATATAAATAATGAAAAACCAAATAATTGAAGAATTAACAAATGTTACATCAACATCATACGAAACTATGAAGAGTCTGGGAGATATCAACTCCAGTACACTTCGCAAAATAGCTGATTTACAGTTTGATTTCATCAACACGATTATGGAATCTAGTGTTAAACAAACTAAGTCTTTGAGTAGCAAGACAAAAACTACAGATATTTTTGAAAACAGTGCTGAATTTGTAAATGATTACAATGAAAAAATGACTGGTTTTACCAAGCAGTCGGTTGAAATCCTAACTGAATCACGTGATGAAGTGACAAACTTATTTGAAAAGGCAGTTACTTCTATGACAGCATCGGTAAAGCAGTCAGATAAAACGACTAAAGCATCAACAGCAAAACCTGCTACTAAAAAACCTGCTAAGAAAGCAGCGTAATCAATCGCAATAGTACTTCTTCCTCTTACAAAACCACATTCTATTGTTTATATGGAATGTGGTTATTTTTTCGAGGCGTGAATATTCTAGTATAGAGTTATGTAAAAATGAATAGTGCAGTGCAGCATTTTGCATGATATTATAGCTTACATTTAGATTTTAAGCGGTAATTAAAGTTACAAATATTATCTACCAAAACAAACATATTTTTAGGGCATCAGATTATGAATGACAAAACTAAATTTCCTTTCTGGAATACAAACTGGATGGATGGCCAAACGGACTGGTTTCAGAACCAAAACCAGTATCTGAATGCCTGGTCTTCTTTTCAAAACTTCATGCCGAGTTCATCTTCTGGTATCCCACCAATGGCTGAAGCAATGAATAGCTGGTGGAAATCAGTCTCACCTTCTCTGGATGGTCAGAACCATGATTTTTACAACAAAATGATGCAGCAGGGACAGGCTCATTATTTCATGGGCGAGCAGTTCAGCAAATTGCTGGAAGGTATGAGCGATGTAAATACACAATCCGAAGATTGGCAAAGTGTATTGAATGATAATTTCGCATCGATGAAGTCTATGTTTGAAGGTGGTAATGCAGGTATACAAGGTGCATTTACGAATTCACCTTATACGATGGGTGGCTTTAATGCAGAACATTTCAAAGTAGCCGATATGACGTCTACCATCGAAAAATTATTATCAGTGCCGGGCGTAGGACCGGATCGCAACACTCAGGCAGAGATGCAGGAAGGTATTAAACTGCTGAATAACTATCAACAGGTTTCCAGTGAATTTCAGGCCGAGATAAGTAAGGTCGGTATTGAGGCATTGGAAGCGATGCGCCTTAGAATTCTGGAAATGGCAGTGCAGGGAAAAGAGATAAAAAGCTTGCGAGAGATATATGACTTGTGGGTTGATTGTAATGAAAAGGCCTATGCAGAACTTGTCTATACCGATAAGTATTCAGAGTTATATGGTCGTCTGTCAAATTCCTTGCTTGCTGTAAAACAGCATCAAGGCAAGGCAATGGATAAGATTCTGGCAAAAATGAATATACCTACACGTCAGGGAATGAAATCAGTTTTGAAGCGAGTACAAGAAATGAAACGAGCTCAGTCTAAATCTGATACAAAAATTACAAATTTGGAGAATGAGCTTCAAGCCCTGCGTGAATTGATAAAAGATGAGAAAACAAAACCAGCAGCAGCCAAACCTCGTACCACGACTGCCGCTAAGAAGACTATAAAAAAGGACGCAAAAAAAGTAGTTAAGAAGGCTGCCAAGAAGACATCAAAGAAAGTGGCTAATAAATCTTCTGCTAACAAATAATTGTTAGCGATATTTAAAATTATTACATTTATGACTATAGGAGCATAAAAAGTGATCCCTTTTCAAATGAAACCTGATGAGATTGCTCAGGAAATATCCGATTTTAATGGCAAGCTAGCACAAGGTTTGAACACCCTGTCAGAGATTGGTGAGCTTGAGGATGGCATATCACCAAAAGATGCCATCTATAAAGAAGACAAAATGGTGCTTTATCACTATAAAGCTCGCGTTGAAAAACAAAATCCTGTCCCACTATTGATTGTGTATGCCTTGGTAAATAGACCTTATATGGCCGATCTTCAGGAAGGTCGCTCAATGGTTCAAGGTTTGCTGGATGCTGGCGTAGATGTTTATCTGGTTGACTGGGGCTATCCTGATGAAGGTGATAGCTTTTTGACATTGGAAGACTACATAAACGGATATATTGACCGTTGTGTCGATGTGATTCGTGATAAACATAGCCTGGATAAAATTAATATTTTAGGTATCTGTCAGGGAGGAGCGTTCAGCCTATGTTATACGGCACTACATCAGGAAAAGATTAAAAATATTATTACCACTGTCACACCAGTAGATTTTCATACTAAAAATGATCTACTGAGCAAAATGGTGCGTTACATTGATGTGGATCTACTTGTCGATACAGAAGGCAATATTTCCGGTGATGATATGAACTCTACCTATCTATCCATGAAACCTTTTCAGTTAATGGGTCAGAAATATGTTGATCTGGTTAATATTCTGGATGATACGGATAAATTACGTAACTTTATGCGGATGGAAAAATGGATTTTTGATAGCCCAGATCAAGCTGGCGAGACCATTCGACAATTTACCAAGCAGTTCTATCAGGAGAATGGCTTGATTAAGGGCACAGTCAAGATAGGAGATGATCTGGTTGATCTAGAGAACATCACAGTTCCAATATTGAACATCTATGCCGCAGCAGATCATCTGGTGCCACCAGATTCATCTAAGGCTTTGGCTGGCTGTGTTTCAAGTAAAGACTATACCGAACTTGAATTCCCTGGAGGACACATTGGTATCTTCGTCAGTGGCAAAGCACAGGCGTTAATTCCACCTGCAGTGGGCAAATGGCTGGATGAGAGGACTTAAACTAGTAGCTTAATTTGTACTTTTCACAGCACATAAAAAACCGGGTATATTCCCGGTTTTTTTATGTCTTGTAAAAAGAAATTAGCTATTTCTTAGTCGTTTTCTTGACTACTTTGGAAGTAGCTTTTGCTACCGCTTTCTGGCTAACGCCCATGCCCTTATCAACACAGCTGCTAATCTCACTATTACAATCTTTAAGGATCTCTCCGGTATAATTGCACAACAGCCATCAATTTGCCGTTGTACTCAGCAACTAGTTCGGCCTGTGCAACTAACAATGCCTGTAGATCCTGTACATTTTTATTTGAAGTTAGCAAATTCATTTCTTTCTGACTTGCTTCCATGCAGGTACTTAATACCGCAATTGAGTTCCGTAAGTTTTTCAATTACTTTAGTATTGATGCTACCGAGTTCTTGCATTGAT
>DUBV01000013.1 GCA_012960105.1 Thiotrichaceae bacterium
ATAGCGTTTTAATGATTCAAGAGAAAGACCTAGCCCCATCCACCAAACTGCCTTTAGCGGATTTACCTGTAATAAATCACGGTATATTTTTGCAGATTGTTCATGCTCATTTAACTTCTGTAAAATTGCTGCTTGCAGTGCATAATATTCAGAGTTTGAAGAAAACTCCGGAGATTGCTTATCAAGAAGAGAACTCGCTTCTATAATTTTTTCTTCATTCAATAGTATTCGTGCATACACCGTTATCCATTCAACATTTTCAGGATATTGAATCAAACCTTCGTTTAACACGCTATAGGCCAATTCAAAATGTCCTTGTTCTGATAAAATCATTGCCGTAGTTAATCGCGCGTTAACATGACCAGGAGACTCATCCAGTAATATGTTTAATTTTCTCAAGCTCTGCGTAAGGTCACCTTGTTTATATGCAGCGTAAGCTTCTTGAAATTGCTTTCCTGCATAAGCGTTTATATTTTTAGTTGCAGATCTTTTAATTATTTTTCCCTTAAACACAGTTTTCTTTTCTTCTTCTACCTGATGTTCAATAATCTCTATTAAACTATTTTCTTCTTTCATGGATGTTTCATCTTGCTCCCAGTAGGTTGCCATAGCAACCATCAAGTCATGACCATCATTCGACTTACTAGTGAAACTTTTTTTAATTGTAATTGTTTTATTTGATTCGAGAATTAGTTTAAATCTTTTTTTATCATTGATTGAATAACGAATAGCAACAATGGGCTCTAATAAATCCAGATCTTCTAGTGGGAATCCAAGCTCTGCATTTTCTACTTCTATAATTATTCTTTCAGGATGTTTTAAGCTATAAACCAAATAATCAATTTCATAGGGCATGCTCATAAGTAAATTGAGATTAGAACCATCTATTTCAAACTTTATCGAATCAATAAGATTTAATTTTTTTGCGACTACTAATTCAGTTTCTTTTTCAATTTTAGTATCTATTAATTCAAATTCATCTAATTTAAGTGTTGGGTATTTTTCAGCTTCGATATTTTTTTCAGGCGTATCTAAATTAATAATATTAACAATGACTTCTTCCTGAGTTGATAGTTCTACAACAGGCATCTCTACAACTGGTGATTCTGGTTCTAGTTCTAACTCAACTTTATTTTTTTCTATTTTAGTATTTTGATAAATACCAACCAATTGATCTCGCACTGATTCGTAATGAAAACTCGTATAAATAAGTAAAATGACTACACTAATAATCGCTATAGAAAGATAAGAAAGTGAGTTTGTTTTCTTTTTACTTTTTAACTCCACATCATAAGCCGAATACAATCCATCTAGAACCCGATCTTGATTTTCATTAAGAAACGCATCTCGCTTTTCCAAATCTTTCAACATTTTATTTATCAAACTCATACTATATTCCTAAAGCGCTTTGAATATAACTAGCACCTATTAGTAAACTAAGCACGCCTAGTGAACCATACAACCAGCGAGAAATATTTGGCATCACAAATGACATCCACGTATCAGATTTCACTTTTGTATGTTCGATATCCATAGCAGCAATATTAATATGCTTATGTGTCACTATGTTTTTTCCTTCTCCATAAGCACAGATCAATGCTTTGTGACATAAAATATTTATCAACCTAGGAATACCATTACTATTCCGATATATCGCTTCATAAGCGCGTTTTGTAAATAAGGTCTCATCTAAACAACCGGCAACTTTCAAACGATGTCTAATATAGGAATACATTGCTACTTTATTCAGTGGCAATAAATTATATGAAAATGTAATTCTTTGTTTTAGTTGTCGAATAGAAAGTTGATTTAATAATGTATCCAGTTCCGGTTGAGCAAATAAAACTACCTGTAATAACTTGCGCTTTTCAGTTTCAAGATTTGTTAATAACCGTAATGACTCTAATGTTTGTATCGGCATTGCTTGTACTTCATCAAGACAAACCACTACTTTTTTTCCGATTCGATGAGTATCTAACAAAGCTCTCGTTATCATTTCCATCAACATATGTTGAGAGACATTCTCCGAATACTTCACTGACAATGCATCAGCAATAGAAAACAATAAACTTTCAGGCTTTATATATGGATTATGAATATAGACGGTAACAAAATCTTTACGGATAGATTTCATCAAGGTTCGGCATAATATCGTTTTACCGACACCAACTTCACCCGTCAATTTGACAAAGCCCTCACCACTACGCAAAGCAACGATTAATACATTTAATGCATCCTGATAACCCGCACGGTTCATAAAAAAACTCGTGTCCGGCGTAATGCTAAAAGGTAATTCAGTTAAATTAAAATGTCTTAAATACATAACTATTCTTAACTTTTAGTAAGCTCCTTCCCTTACGAAAAGATCATCCAGAAATGTTTCTGGTGGTGGTTCATTCATAACATCACGAATTTCTTTCATATTACTCCTCGTTTTTAACAATTCATCATTCCATTCATCCACACCTTTAACGACGATTGGTTTTAATAAAATAACAAGCTCACTCTTGGTCTCCTGCTGCTTTTTGTGTGTAAATAAACCACCAATAACGGGCAAATCACCCAAAACAGGCGGTGCCGCCTCACTATCATTAATGATCTGCTGCATTAAACCGCCGATGACAATCACCTGACCACTACGCGCACGAACAATACTGTCTGATTCTCGAACTGTGCTTAATGCAAGCGGGATTTGTTGTGTTACATTTCCCACCGTTACTGTTTTTTGTTGATCAACAACTTGACTTATTGATGGATGAACATGTAGTGTCACATATCCTTCTTGACTAATTTGTGGTGTAACATCAAGAGCTATTCCAGAAAAGAAAGGGGTTAATTCGATATCAGGGCTAATAGTCGTCGCAGTTGAAGTAGTTGTATTGTTCGATGATATATCCGTCACAAAATACTCATCGGTACCCACTTTAATTACTGCTTTTTGGTTGTTCATCGTAGAAACACGAGGACTTGATAATACCTGAACATTACCTTGCGTTTCCAATAATTCAATAAACGCACCAAAGTCCCCCAAATTTAATGCTAGGCTAAATACCCCGCCAAACGCCAATGCTGTTGCATCACCAATTTTACCAAGTGTTTCAAAATCAACAATACTCCCCGCAACACCGCTCACCCCACCTTCATTCACCAAAACCGTCCCGCCGCCGATATTCGTCGCCCTTGCTGAGCTATTTCCGGAGTCAATCAACGCGGTCCAATTTACACCAGACTGGTATTCATCATTTAATCGTACCTCAATAAATTTAGCCTCAATTACAACTTGTCGTTGTACAATTAATTGTGTCGCCTGCAAAAAGATTTCAACCTCTCGTAATTCATTAGCTAATGCCCTGACCACAACCACACCGGACTGCGGATTGACAACGACACTTCGATTTTCAGCCGTACCTACAATTGCCTGAATTGATTCCTGTAACTCCTGCCAAAAGTTATTCACTTTTTGTTCTGTTTTTATTTCGGTACCAGTAGAACCACCTGTTGTAGAAGCGGTACCATCAACATCCGTACCACTATCACTTGCAGTCAATGAACCGGAACTGACTGTGGTTTGAGAACTACCGCTACGTTCTATATTTAAATAATTTATTTGATAAATACGCGCACGTAATCGACCAGGTAAGACCTGAAAACCATATGATGTACTGATGAATTCATAACCGTAAACATCACGCGCTGCTTCTAATACATCAGGTACAGTCACATTGCGTAAATTAAGTGTTATTGCGCCGGTTACTTCCGGATGAATTACCATATTGTAATCTGTGCCATCAACCAGGCTCAAAAAGAATTGGTCAGCGGCAACAGCATTCACCGAAATATCAAACCTGTCTTCATCTTCTATTTCAGGGACATTAGCTATATCCAAATCGATTGTTGGTATAAGAGAACTCGCAACACTGTCTGGAATAGAACTCTGATTTGCATTGTCACTTATTGATTTATTTACCACATTTTCCATTGAATCAACGACATCTTGTCGGACAGTTTGATCCTGACATGCTGTTAAAATTAACAATAACAGAAATAAACTTATATTTATTTTCACTTTAATCTTCATTGTTTTGTCTCAAAATCATTTTGATGGTTTATAATCCTTTACAAACTGCTTGTTATATAACCTGACTATTATTTTTTTGTCTTCATGACTTACAACAACCGAAAGCCGGTTAATTTCAATAATTGTTGCTGTATCAATCTCATCACCAATTCGCACTAATTTTCCATTTACTATGGCACTTTTATCACTCGCTGAAATTCGAATAGCGGATAATTTCAAACTTATTTTTTCCCTGGTTTCTATTTCCTCAAAAAATATCGGTTCTTCATCATCAACAACATAATTTGCCGGGCGAGTAGGATCTGGCAATTCAGTATTTCCACTGACTAACGGCGAAAACATTATAAAGAGTATTAAATAAAATCTATTTATCCGGTTAGTCATATATTCAAACTCCAATCCAGGCTTCCTGCAAACTAAGCGTGAACACTTCTATCGATGTTGTTGCTTCAGGATATTCATTAACGTTTAATTCAAAATTATCCCAATAGAAACCCCATTCAAGTGTTTCAAGACTTTTTAAATACTTTAAAATCGTTAAATAATCACCTATGAGTTCAATTCTCAAACCATGACGATAAGCATTATCTATATTTTCAGCAGTTAACTTTGTCTCATTACCGGTACTTTTTTCTTCATTCTTAATTTCTTCTTTCTCTATAAGTGGTGTTACACCGGTACTTCGTAAATTAACCAGGGTTAAACCACCTGTTTTATGCAACACCGTTTCCAGAAGCTTAGGCATGTCTCTTGGTGTCACAAGATTTTCAGTCGATGACTCAAGTTCTGCCTGCACATTAATGACTTTAAAACGTAGTTCCTTGAGCCTTTCCATATTTTCGGCATCAGGGTCAATCTGATTTTGTTTTATTGAATTCTGATATTGTGTAAGCAAAACCATTCTATCTGCATTTTTTTTACTTAAACTACTTACAATTTTCTTTTGCTCCAGTTCTAATGGAGATAGTAAAAATATATCCCACAGAAAAATAATCACCATGATCAAACCAATAAAAACGATAGCTCTTTCACGCAAACTAAGCTCATCAATTTTTTCAGCAATATTTTTTAACTGTTCCATTTTGATAATCAGTTAGTATGTACTTAGTAAGAAATTAATTTCGGAGTTACCTTCGTCAGTTTCATGTCTAGCGATCTCCATAACGTTAAATGATGACCCTTGTAAACTTTCTTCTTTCGCTAACTTTTGTATATAAACAGGAACAAGCTCGGACGACAGTGTTTTTCCCTTTAAACCCAATGAAACGCCACCCTGACCAATATTAACGTTGGTTAACCATGTTCCTTCAACATGTCCTTTTGCAAAAGCTTCTAAATAGGATGAGAATCCCGAAGAGCTTCCAAAAGACGTGCTGGATAAAACATTGAAAATACGCTCACGTTGCTCCAACTCCTTAGTTAATTTCGCGATTTCATTTTCTATTAATTTACTTTTACTTTTCTTTTTGGAGCCATCCAAAGCCATTAATTGGCTACTGAGTTGCACTAACTCCTTATCAATCGTGACAAGTTGATTTCTATATGATTTTAAGTTTTTACTCTGATAAAAATATAAACTTGAAAAAATAATTAAAAAGAAAATACCAACTTGCAACATCGTCATTGCAGAAAAGACAACATGTTGTTTGCGAAACATTGGTTGATATAAATTAATCTGCTGATTCATTATGCAACGGCCTCCTGACGTAAGGCAGTTCCAATAGCTAATAAACAGCGCGACTGAACTGAAGCAGGAATCGCTTCGTCAACATCAATCAGATCATTTACATCAAGTATTCTTGCCGGAATCTGTAATTGTTCAGATAAATATTCCGTTATTCCGGGTATCTCTTTGCCAATCGGTGTCATGACCAGAGAAGAGACTTGTGGTTGCGCAAAATGACTTTCGTAATAATCCATTGAACGCTGCACTTCAATAACAATATTGTCCAGCCAGCGCTGACAAGATTCATCATCCATCACACTTAATACAGATTTAGGTAATAATGCTGTTCCGGCATTAATAGTACGGGAAAGGTATAACTGTGATCGCTTGGTAATTGTAATTAAACCTTGTTGCTGACCGACATAGATAAGTGCAACACCACCAACATCTTCAGGTAGCATCGCCGCAACATTTCTTAATGCTAATTCAGGGATATCAATAATATCGAGATGCAGACCGGCACCTTTAAGTTGTTCTATGACTTGTTTGACTCTGGCAGATCGAGCCACAACGGCATACATCATTTTATTACTAGCCGCACCTCTAGAGTCTGGCGCTTCAAATACTTCGACTACGGCGTCATCAATACGAAAATCTATCAGGTCTTTTACACGCCAGCGAACTGCGGCACGCAACTCTTCAGGCTGTACATCCGGTGCTTCAACTAATATCAGGTTGTAATCACCCATCTCTAACGAACTCAAGCAGGTGTATTGGTCCAGATCATAAATTTTTGTCAGTCTGGCGACCTCGGCATCGCGAATGGCAATATTTTCTATTTCCTGAACTTCACAAACTTCAAGGCAGGGAGGCAAGTCTTTTTCACGACGAATACGGACAACAGAAATCGCACTTTCATCAGCGCAAACTGCGACCGTGGCACCTTTCTTAAGTTTCTTTTTAAATAAATCTAGCAACTCATTACCCTTATTGAAGTTTCCTCTAAATATTATAGTTACACAGCATGTCTCAAAAAAACGACGGATTT
>DUBV01000014.1:0-151665 GCA_012960105.1 Thiotrichaceae bacterium
AGTCCGAAGCGAGCACATCAGTAAAGAGCCAAGTTTGGACATGGTCAACACACAAACGATGATGTCTACATCAATATCAAATTGTCCCGATGTATCAACTCCTTCTCATCAACCTGCCCGAGAACATCCTGAATTTCCTTACTCGATTTACCGATAATTAATTTACTTTGAACGGAATCGTAATTCGTTAGCCCACGCGCAATCTCATTTCCGGATTGATCAACACAAGAAATTATTTCGCCGCGTTTGAATTCTCCACTAACGGACTTAATGCCAACTGGAAGCAAACTTTTCCCGTTTTTCTTTAAGGCAGTAACTGCTCCATCATCAAGTGTCACCGTGCCTTGAAGATAAGTCTGATTTGCTAACCATTGTTTTCTGGCCTGTACTGTTTCTTCTTTTGTCGTTAGCAACGTACCTACTAACTCTCCATCAGCAATCTTTAACAGAACTGATTCATCGTTGCCGGAAGCGATTACTGTTTGCGTACCTGACTTTACGGCGACCACAGCCGCTTTTAATTTAGTTCGCATTCCACCGCGACCCAAACTGCCACCTTCACCTGCATAACTTTCTAATGATTTGTCACCGGCTTCAGCTTGTACAATCAATTCAGCAGAATCATCTACACGAGGATCAGCCGTATAAAGTCCTTTTTGATCGGTTAATAACACCAGTAATTCCGCATCAATAAGATTAGCCACTAAACCAGCGAGCGTATCATTATCACCAAAACGAATTTCATCGGTAGCAACGGTATCGTTTTCATTAACAATTGGAACAACGCCTAATTTAAGTAAGGTATTTAAACTGGTACGCGCATTAAGATAACGCGCACGGTTTGCTATATCATCATGTGTTAATAAAATCTGCGCTGTATGTTTATTATATTTTTGAAAACAAACTTCATAGGCTTGTATTAATCCCATCTGCCCTACTGCTGCCGCAGCTTGTAATTCATGCACAACATTGGGTCTTGTCTTCCAACCAAGGCGACTGATACCTTCTGCAACAGCACCTGAGGAAACGATCACTATTTCAATACCGCGTTTATTAAGCTCAGCTATCTGACAAACCCAGTTATCAAGTAAATCGTGTTTAAGACCACAGCCATTATCCGTCAGCAGGGCACTGCCAATTTTGACAACCCAACGCCGTGTGTCTTTCAATTTTTGTCGTTCTTCCGTCACTTAATATTTCCTAGCTGTGTTTTGGTTTACTTTACCTATACTTCTTCCCGTTCTTTTTTCTCAGCCGAAATCCAATCATACATCGCGTAACTCAGCTCCTGACAACCTGCCCTGGTTACGGCAGAGGTGACAAATATTTTAATATCACTATCCAGCGTTTTTTGTACTTCGTCTTTCAATTCATCCATCAACTCAGGCAACAAAACATCTGCCTTGTTTAATACCAACCATCGTGCCTTTTGAGATAATTTTTCATCATATTTTATTAATTCACCTTCAATGGTGCGAATATCCTTGATGACATCATCAGGATCCTGACTGGCATCGACAATATGCAATAACAAATTTGTGCGACTTAGATGTCTCAAAAACTCGATACCCAAACCTGCCCCATCAGCAGCACCTTCAATCAAACCCGGTATATCTGCTATAACAAAACTTTTTTCAGTGTCTATTCGAACTACACCCAAGTTTGGATAAAGCGTCGTAAAAGGATAATCAGCCACCTTTGGTGTTGCCGCTGAAACCGCTCGGATAAAACTCGATTTACCTGCACTTGGAATACCCAACAAACCAACATCCGCCAAGACTTGTAATTCTAATCTCAGATTACGTTCTTCCCCCGGCGTACCTTGTGTCGTTTTTCGTGGAGCTCGATTAACACTACTTTTAAATCGCGCATTGCCCAAGCCATGAAAACCACCCTGTGCGACTAGTAATCGTTCGCCTTCGTTGACTAAATCACCAATTAATTCATCAGTATCATCGTCATAAACAAGTGTACCTAAGGGTACCTTAATCACTAAATCATCTGATTTTTTACCAATACGATCACCTCCCATACCCGGCATACCATTTTTTGCGCGATATAAGCGAGCATGACGAAAATCGACTAGTGTATTTAATCCTTCATTAACTTCTAAATAGACACAACCGCCATCACCACCATCACCACCATCAGGACCACCTTTAGGTAGGTTTTTTTCTCGGAGGAAACTAAGACAGCCGTCACCGCCTTTACCGGCTTCGACCCTAATCGTCGCTTCATCAACAAACTTCATTTAAAACCTTCTCATTTCGTTCCATTACTTCGTTGCTCGCTTTTTTCGGTGCTCATGTATAACCACATACATTCCGCTCCGAAAAAGGCTTGCGCCTCGTACTGGAACGAACTGCTCGGTTTTAACATTTCTATTTATCTTATTAACTAGCCTATAGCCTCTTGGTATATCCAAGAAAAAATATTTGCTCAATATTAAAATTACTATTTTACGCAACCGCGACAAATATTATATCTTACACATAAAAAAACCCCGCCAGTGGCGGGGTTTTATGATAAATCTGAATTCAGCTTATCCCGCTACTACGTCTACAAATGTGCGGTTTTTCGGACCTCGTTGATTAAATTCAACTTTTCCTTCTGCTGTAGCAAATATTGTGTGGTCATGTCCTAAGCCAACATTAACGCCAGCATGATATTTTGTGCCACGTTGGCGAAGGATAATATTACCGCCGACAACATTTTCACCACCGAATTTTTTCACACCAAGACGTTTTGACTGTGAATCACGTCCGTTTCTAGTACTACCACCTGCTTTCTTATGAGCCATTGCTTATTACTCCAATTCTTATTTCGCTGAGATATCGGTTATAGAGAGTTCGGTATAGGCCTGACGATGCCCCATCTGCTTACGATGGTGCTTACGACGACGAAATTTAACAATCTTAATCTTAGGGCCGCGACCATGACTTTCGACTGTAGCGGTTACTTTTGCGCCTTTAACTAAAGGCGTACCAACAGTGACATTATCACCATCAACAAGCATCAATACGTCAGAAATCTTCACTTTCTTACCCGCTTCTGTATCGAGCTTCTCAACTTTGAGCTTATCGCCCTTTTCTACCTTATACTGCTTGCCACCAGTCTTAATTACCGCGTACATCTTGATTCTCCATAGCTTGCACGATTGTGCACTTTCAACAAAGGGGGCGATTCTAAGAAATTCGGCAGGTGGTGACAAGGTAAGAATGATATATTTGGAAAATAAGCTTGAATTAACCGTGTTCGGGCAGTATTTTGCTCCCGAATTTGAATAATACAGCAATTTAAAGACGGACAAACAACGTGAATCATAACGAAGCAACCGCTGAAAAAACAGAAATCATGAATATTGACCGTATTCGCGAGCTAATTGCGACAGATATGGACAATGTAGACGAGTTAATTGAAAAAAGTCTGTATTCAGAAATAAACCTCATCGACCAGCTCGGACACCACATTATTAACAGTGGCGGGAAACGCCTACGACCGGCCATAGTCTTATTAAGCGCCAGAGCTTTCTCATATGAAGGCGAACAACACATCAATTTGGCCGCCATTATCGAATTTATCCATACGGCAACGTTATTACATGATGATGTTGTCGATGCCTCATTATTAAGACGAGGTCGCGAAACAGCGAATCAACGTTGGGGTAATGAGGCCAGCGTTTTAGTCGGTGACTTTCTTTATTCTCGGGCATTTCAAATGATGGTGAATGCCGAATCGATGCGCATCATGCATATCCTTTCAGAAGCTACTAATACCATTGCCGAAGGTGAAGTACAGCAATTGATCAATCGTCAGGATCCTGATACCACTCAAGAAAATTATTTAAAAGTCATTCGTCATAAAACAGCAAAGCTATTTGAAGCCGCAGCGCAATTAGGTGCTGTTATTTCAGACCGTTCTGAAAAAGAGATAGCGGCAATGGCAGCATATGGACGCCATCTCGGCACCGCATTTCAATTAATTGATGATGTCCTTGATTACAGTTCATCAACAGAAGAATTGGGAAAAAATATTGGTGATGATCTGGCTGAAGGCAAACCAACATTACCGTTACTCTATGCCATGTGGAATGGGAATGAAGAACAAACAAAATTAATTCGTGATGCCATAGAACATGGTGGACTGGAACACCTTGAGCAAATCAAAGAGGCTGTTAATTCTACTGGTGCCATTGCCTATACAGCGAAAATAGCTAACGAAGAAGCCGAGCTGGCAATAAATGAATTAAAAGGACTACCTACATCTGAATATCTGGATGCGTTATACGCATTAGCAAGGTTTTCTGTCGAAAGACAATTCTAGAAATTGTTTAAAGGCCGCTCTAAAAAAGTGTGGTTTTTTCGTGGCCGGTTTTTGCTCCTGCACCAACAGTTGGCGCTTTAGGCGATGCTGCGAGCAATTATCGAGAACCGCAATACCTAGGGAACGGCACATTGAATCGCGGAAAAAGTGCATTTTTTAGAGTAGCCTAAGTGTGGTATCCCCTCGCTTTTTCAAAGAGATCCGTAATCCAGTAAACCTGCGCGCCTATGGCTGCAAACGGTAACAATATCCATGTCACATTAAATAGCGCGAGTATAAATACAATAATACAAAAATCGGCACGGCTTAATTTATGAAAAATATAAATTATCCAATCCATTGTATCTTCGGGTTTCTTCGATTCTGAGGCTACTTCCTCTCTGCTTTTTGCGTCTTCATCTTGTTCATTCTTGGCGTGATAGAATAAATCAACGATGTAATCAATAAACGCACCTGCCGCTGCGGCGCAACCTAACCAGAACCAGAAGGGTTGATTCATCATCAAACTTGTACCATAGCCTAATGCCGCAAAGAAACTGGCATCGACCATCCAATCCGCCATGTCATCAAACTTTGCACCAAATTCAGACGACATATTTTTAGTACGTGCCACTTCACCATCGCAATTATCAAAGGTGTAGCTTGCGGTCATTAATATTGCACCAATAATTCCTGCATAATAATTGCCCGATATAAAACAGGCCGCACACAACAGACCAAACAATAGTGATATTGCTGTAATTTGATTTGGCGTTATTGATGTTCTTAATAAAACCGGGGTTAATCGATAGGATAAATGTCGAACTAAGGGAAATAGTTGTGTTGGCGCAGTATTGGTTTCAGAGCTCATATAAATTTGTTTTTTGATTAAATAATTTGCCTAGTATGTTACAAATTCGCTTGGTATTCTAATGTACATATTAGAAATAAAACCCAATTTAAATCCACACACTTCTCGTCTGAAAATTTAATAACATGATTCGTATCGTTTCCTACATTGGCTTGCTAGCCGGTCTGTTAATACTAGCCCTACTTATCGTCTGGCAAGGGATAGACGAAATATTGGCCTTATTGAGTGTATCCGGTTTTTCATTACTATTATTACCCTTGGTCTGGATGCCTTGTCTTTTTGCTGCAGTTTATTCCTGGCATTTACTATTTCCGGTTAAACGTATTCCTCCTTTTAAGGAATTATTTCTGGCATTGTGGATGGGTCGAGCCATTAATACACTTCTGCCAGTCGCATCGATTGGAGGAGAAATTGCCAAAGCACGACTATTAATACTGTGGGGCAGAGGCGGCGTTGATGCCAGTGCCTCAGTTCTGGTTGATAAAACAGTACAGGCGCTTGCTCTAGTCCCATGGGCCATTATTGGCACGGCTTTATTGGTCTATCTAGCGATAGATAATGAATTAGCCAAACTGATTATGCTCGGCACCTTTTTGCTTGGGCTAGGCATAGTAGGTTTTGTCATTATTCAACGCGCAGGCTTATTTGGTTTTATTACTCGTTTTATTGGCAAATTTCACACTTCAGACGGTTGGGGAACCATTACCAACAATGCCCATGATGTAGATTTGGTAGTAAAAGAGATCTACAGCAATAAAAAACGATTTCTGGCTTCTATTTTGTGGAGAACCATAGGGCTAGTCTGGCAAACATCTGAAGTTTGGCTAGCCTGCTACTTATTAGGCCATCCTATCGGGATAATAGAAGCTTTAATGCTGAAAAGCCTGACCTCAATCATTACCGATATCGCCTTTGTCATTCCTAATGGATATGGAGTACAGGAAGGCGGTTATTTGATGCTGGGAGCGCTGATTGGTCTTAGTCCGGAATTGTCATTAGCGATATCATTAGCGACCCGAATTCGCGAATTGATTGTTGATCTTCCCGGATTGCTGTATTGGCACAAAATTGAAGCCAAATTTCTGCTCAATAAATCGGCTAAAACACCCCCATCTAAGGCTTGATATCTGCAATTTTGCCCATACGTAAATATTTGCTTTAAGACAATAAAATCAATATGCTTCGCGGTAGAGCAGAGAGTTGATTTATCTTATTTTGCCACTTTTGAAATAATTATGATTTTTAGTTGCAAGTCATTGTTAATTAATAAGTTTAATACTTACGGAGCTCTATTAAACATTTAGAATTTGAGCACAGATAGGGTAAACCTATGCAAACAGAGATTTTCAACATTATTAATATTTTTATCATTTTGATATGCCTCTGCTCGGTTGGCTATCTACTCTTCGCTTTATTCGCTCTTGAGCTTTTCAATTGGAAGCGCAAAAAAGACTCTACAACAGATGATTTTAATCCTGCAGTAACGGTCTTAAAACCAGTTTATGGTCTCGATCCGGAGATGGCAGAAAACTTGAGTAGTTTTTGCCAACAAAATTATTCCGAATACCAAATCATATTTGGAATACAGGATAAAAATGATCCTGCGATTCCTATTATCGAAAAAATAATAAGCGAATTTAAAAACATTGATGTAAGTTATATCGTCGATTCGAAATTGCATGGTGCAAATCATAAAGTCTCGAATTTAATTAATATGTACCCATCTGCTAAGCATGATTATTTACTCATTGCAGATAGCGATATGCGCGTTTCGAATGATTACCTTGCAAATGTAATGTCTGCTTTTTCTGATTCTGAAGTCGGGGCTGTCACCTGTCTTTATTCTGGTTCCGCACGAGGTAAGATTGCTTCATCACTGAATGCGATGTTTATTAATCAGTGGTTTTTACCTTCTGTTTTAATTTCAAAAATTTTACAACCGATTAAATACTGCCTTGGTGCAACGATGATCGTTCGACGTGAACTACTTGATGAGATTGGCGGCTTTCATACATTATCAAACCATCTTGCTGATGATTACATGCTCGGAAAATTAGTCTCAGACCTTGGTTATAAAATCCATCTTTCAGATTTCATTGTTGAAAATATTGTAGAAGAAGCATCAATAAAAGATTTGATTACACATGAATTACGTTGGGCACGAACACTACGACGCGTAGAGCCATTGGGTTATGCGTTTACCTTCTTGACCGATAGTCTGGTCATTAGTGGTGTCACGGCTATTAGTATTTTTATGACCACAAGCAACATACTACTAGCTTTACTACCAATAGCTTTAATCTCTATTGCGCGAACAGTGTTACACTTGCGTACCAAGAAAATTACTGGTTCTAAATACGCAGGTTCCCTCTGGTTTGTTCCATTACGAGATATATTGTCCTTTTATATTAGAGTACGCAGTTATACCGGCAATGAAATTCAGTGGCGTAATAACTCATTCAAGGTTGACCGAGCAGGTTTAATTCATACAGAACAACATAAACTAAATAAGGATGGTGAAGAAGACATCTCTGATTTGGCAACATCACAAGATTATTAATTCGGAGTATTTTTAGGAATGTTAAAAACATTATTTCTTAACCCACCTTCATTCAATGGTTTTGATGGCGCAGCTGGTTCTCGTTATCAATGTACTCGTGAAGTAAAATCTTTCTGGTACCCAACCTGGTTAGCTCAATTAGCCGCATTAGTTGAAGGCAGTCGTTTAATTGATGCACCTGCAGGCGATATATCATTGGAAGAGATATTACCTATAGCGACTGACTATGAATTTTTAGTGATGTACACCAGTACCCCTTCATTTCCTAACGATGTGAAAATTGCAGAAGCATTTAAAGAGAAAAACCCGAACCTTATTATTGGTTTTTGTGGTGCACATGTTGCTGTTAATCCAGATCAAACCGTCATCGCTTCTGATGCGATTGATTTTGTTACTGGCAATGAATTTGATTTCACCATTAAAGAAATCGCTGAAGGAAAAGCTGTAGCTGAAACTGATGGCGTCATTTACAAGAAAGATGGCAAACCGGTACACAATAAAAATCGTGCTTTAATCGAAGATATGGACACGCTGCCTTGGGTAACCAAAATTTACAAACAGGATTTGGATACTAAAAATTATTACAACGGCTATATGCTGCATCCTTATATGTCTTTTTATACTGGACGCGGTTGCAAATCACATTGTTCATTTTGCTTATGGCCACAAACCATTTCAGGACACAACTACCGTACCCGTTCGGTAGAGAATGTTATTGGCGAGCTTACTTACGCGCGTGACACATTCCCTGAAATAAAAGAATTTTTCTTTGATGATGATACCTTGACCGACAATATTGAAAACGTAGAAGCGTTAGCAAAAGAAATTGGTAAGTTGGACATCACCTGGTCTTGTAATGCGAAAGCCAATGTTCCTTATGACACATTGAAAATCATGAAAGATAATGGCTTAAGATTATTGCTCGTCGGTTATGAATCAGGAAACCAACAAATTTTAAATAATATCAAAAAAGGTATTCGTACTGATATTGCTCGTCAATTTACAAAAGATTGTCATGAACTAGGTATTTTAATTCACGGTACATTCATTGTTGGTCTACCGGGTGAAACACAAGAGACTATTGAAGAATCAATTAAATATGCACAAGAATTGAATCCTCAAACAATTCAGGTTTCATTACCTGCAGCGTATCCAGGAACCTTGTTATATAAACAAGCAACGGAGAATGGTTGGTTAATTACCGATGAAGATTTAGTCGGTGATGATGGTGTACAGCACTCGGTATTAAACTACCCGCATTTGCCTAGCAAAGAAATTTTTGAAGCTGTTGATAATTTTTATAAACGCTTTTATTTTCGTCCATGGAAGATGGCCACATTATTTTTCGAAATGTGTCGTGATTGGGAAATAATGAAACGTCGATTACGAGAAGGCGTTGAGTTCTTCAAATTCCTGTTTGGACGGGAGAGCACGGCCTGAAAAAATTGATTGTTACCGCAGATGATTTTGGTCTTTCCTCTCCGGTTAATGAAGCAGTAGCAAAGGCCTATGAAAAAGGTGTGCTTACTACTACAAGCTTGATGGTATCTGCGCCTGCTGCTGCTGAAGCTATAACGCTCGCACAAAACCTGCCTGATTTAAAGGTAGGCCTGCATCTAGTGCTAAGCAATGGCAAAGCAATACTACCTGCATCGGATATTCCTGCCTTGGTGAATAGTGATGGTGATTTTTCATCATCTCAAGTCTGCAGTGGTATCAAAATGTTTTTCTGCCCAAAAACGAAAGCGCAGCTAGCTAAAGAAATTCGTGCTCAATTTGAAGCATTTAAAGCAAGTAGTTTAACTCTGGATCATGTCAATGCTCATAACCATATGCATTTACATCCAACCATCTTCGATCTGATTATTAAAATTGGTAAAGATTACGGGCTAACCGCAGTTAGAATTCCAAATGAACCACCATTGGATTCAATCATAGAAAATAGAAAAGAAAAATTATCTCGCAAACTAGCCTGGTTATTTTTCAATCCCTTTGTTTCGCGAATGAAAAAATCCTGTGTAGCAAACGATATTAAATTCAATGACCGTATATATGGTTTAAACAATAGCGGACATATGAATATCGATACACTGATACGTATCATTCCACATATTGCTGAGGGTACTACAGAAATTTATATGCACCCTGCTACTGGTCGGTGGGATGATATCGATCCTGCTGCTAAAGATTATGAATTTGAAGCAGAATACAAAGCATTAATACATCCCAAAATTAAACGAGCTATCGATAAATTTGATATCGAACTCACTGGTTTTAATTCATAAAGCTGGTTTCTATGGTTGGCGATTCCTGGACACATAAGATAGCGCGCGTTTGTATACTGCCATTAGTTAACACACCCGTTACACCAAATCATCTAACGATACTTCGCTTAATAACAGGCATCGCTGCTTGCACTTCTTTTGCTATAGGCACACAAGAATGGAATCTTTGGGGCGGCGTGTTCTGGTTAGTTTCTACCTTTCTTGATCGTGCCGATGGCGAATTGGCCAGAGTTTCAGGCAAGACCAGCGAATGGGGACATAAGTTTGATTACTTCTGTGATGTCACTGTTACCGCATTGTTCTTCGTGGGTATCGGCATAGGCTTACGAGACAGTACACTAGGTTATTGGTCTATTATTATGGGATTAACTACTGCAGCGGGTGTTGTCGCTGCCGAAATACTCGCTGAAATCATCGATCAGGCACAAAAAAACACTGGAGAAAAAGCCTATGAGGGTTTTGCGGGTTTTGATTTTGACGATGTCTTGTACCTCTTCGCACCGTTAGTCTGGCTAGGCTGGCAATATCCCTTTCTTATCGGAGCATCTTTTGGCGCACCTGCGTTTGCTTTATTAACCTGGTATAAATCAAAAAAATTAAATTAAACTTGAGAATATTCTGTATATTTTAAAAGGTTAATTAATCCTATAAATTTAATTTAATTTTTTCACAAAGATCCATCATTTTTTTCACATCTTTACTATCCAGTCCGGTTGCACATAACGCAGCTTCACTGGCCTTTATCGCTTTCTTTGCCAATACTTTTCCCGAACTAGTTAAAACCAATAGTTTTTGACGCTCATCAGACTTTATATATTGTCTTTCAATATAACCGTTTGCTTCAAGACGCTTTAGCAAAGGACTTAAGGTGGCATTAGTTATGCCCGTAATCTCAGCCACCGTGCTAATCTTCACAGCTTCTTCACCCCATAAAGCCATCATCACCACATACTGTGGGTAAGTTAAATTTAAGGGCTTCAGCAAAGGCTTATATGCTTGTGTTATTGCTCGTGATGTTGAATACAGAGCATAACAAAGCTGTTCATTTAATTTGGGTCCCATTCGCTCTCCTGTTCAAACCAGTCATATTAATTCGTGCACTAAATACTTGCGGTCTATTTTTATCTTTACTACACTAGGACATATATTTATTAGTGCACGTATTATTTTACCACTAAATTAATATATTACTACACGGAGGATAAAAAATGAAAAAACTTACATCTGTATTATTAGCTTTACTCATTACCCCTATTAGCTATGCTGGAGGCAACCCTGAACATGTTAGTTTCCCTAAAGATTATCAATCAAAATTTACTCAGTATGACACGCGTAACCGTGTTAATGGCAAACAGGTCGCCGTACTTTATGCCAACGAAACAGCCCTTAATTCTGCTTCAGGCTCTAAACTTGCTGATGGTTCCAAGATTGTCATGGAAGTTTATAAAACCAAACTTGGAGAAGATGGTAAGCCCATAACTGATGACAATGGGCTTTTTGTAAAAGCTAAATTTGCTGCTATTGCTGTCATGGAGAAACGCTCAAACTGGGATGCCAGTTTTAATTCAAAACAACGTGCTGGTGATTGGAGATTTGCTATTTACAAAACGGACGGTACAGTAAAAGACAATAAATTAGACTGTGCAAGCTGCCATACTCCCATGCCTGACAGCGATTTCCTTTTTTCATATTCAAGTCTAATTGAGTTTGTTAAGTAAATATCTAATTTTGATAATTTTCCTGTTAAGCCGCTGAAACAAGCATCATCGGCTTAACAGGTATTTTAATCAACGAACATATAATTTCAGTATTAAAAATACTACTAAATTTTTCGTAACAACAATACGGCATATTCTGATTTTGAATTAAGTATCACTGGATTAGAAAGGTCATAGTATTCATCATAAGCATTAACAACCTCAAATACGGATGTCTTCTTTAGTAATTTTGTTAGTTGCTTCAATGTATAAGTTCTAAGTTGATAAATAGAAGTGTGACTTTCTTTTTCGCTATTAGTGTTAAGCAACACTTTTAACGTCTCCCTACGTTTCATTTTATCTAGCTCTAACATGGTCATTGCTGACTTAACTGTTAAACGCCCTCTTCTTGATGTCCACCGAGTTACTTTATTCAACACCGCTTTTTCAGGAATTAAATGTAAACCAAGAATATAGATCCCATTTTTCTTTAATGCTTTTGATATTGTAATTAAATGTTGTTCTGCTTGTTTTTCCGACAACAAATGACGGAAGGTATCAACCGTACAAAAAGCACCATCATATTTATTATCTTTAACATGAAAATCAGCCATGTCGGCATTAAAGATATTCGCTTTAAGTTGATTGCGCTCTAATTTGTCCTTTAGATATGTCAACGCGGTTTCATTCAAATCAAAACCTGTGCAATCAAAACCTGTTCGAATAAGAGGCACCATCAATCTACCCGTGCCACAAGCAGGCTCCAATATTTTTGGACGTACCCCTTTACAATATTGAGAAAAAACATTTTTTAGAAAAGCCAGTTCTTCTCTCATTTCATGTGAAAAAGAGACATCATAATAAGTCGGCAGACTGTACAAATCATCCATTATGTTTTTATAAATTATTGATGAATAATGATATCAATATTATTCTTACAACTCGCCAAGGCCATTTTATAGTTTTCAACATTCATTACGTTATAGCAATACCATTGCTCGTTTATTAGTTTTGAAGAATCTATATCAACCTGGCACTTTATATTATCCTCTAGTGAAACAGAAAACCTATCGAGGCCAAAAGCAATACCCTTGCCTGTTGCTTTAATGAATGATTCTTTTCTTGTCCACGCACGATAAAACGCATCTAATTGTTCATCATTAGTTAAACAAAGCAGTTCTTCATTTTCTTTTTCACTAAAGAATCTTTTAGACAATGATTGATAGTCTATTTTATGATTGATTTTCTCAATATCAACACCAACCTTATTATATAATGTTAATGCGACAAGAGCATAATTGCCCGAATGTGAGATATTAAATTCAACTGATTTATTATTATATTTTTCTTCTATATATGGCTTTTTATGTTCGCCATAATAAATTTTAATTTCTTTGGCATCTATATTTAAAGCATGTGACAATAATTTTCTGCACACACCTCTTACAATAATAAATTGTTTTTTCTTTTCTTCGACTTTTAATTGTTCAGCCCTTACAACTTCATCTTCTGACAAATATGTAATTAGTTGAGAACAATCAAACAAATCTAGTTGTAATAAAAATATGTGTATTTCTGAATCGGATAATTCAATTCTAGATTCTAATAGCTTTGTAATATTTCTCATTGAGTAGTATCAAATGCAAGAGATTCTTCAAGGTGTTTCATGCCCTCATCAATGCTAACTAGTGCTTGATAGCCTAAATCCTGTTTTGCGGCAGTTAGGTCAAACCAGTGGGAGGTAGAGAGCTGCTTTGCCACAAACCTAGTTAATATTGGCTCGCTTTTAATATTTAATAATGTATATATTTTTTCCAGAATAAAGCCAATGATATAAGCGATGTTTGCGGGTATGGTTTTAACTACAAATGAGATTTTTGCGGCCACTAATATTTTATCTACCAAATCTATTAACCGAATTGGTTCGTCATTGCTTATAAAATAAACTTTTCCTGCACAAACAGCATTGTCTCCAAGTTTAGAGGCCGCAAGCAGATGTGCTTGCACGGCATTATCGATATAACAAGAATCAATTTTCTTATTATTGTCTACTAATTTTAAACGACCTGATTTTGCTCTATTAATAACTCTTGGAACCAGATGCGGATCGGCTGGCCCCCAAATCAAATGCGGTCTTAGAGATACTGTTTTTAGATTATTACTATTTGCATTAATAACAAGTTGTTCTGCTTCTGCTTTTGTTTTTTGATAGGCATTAAAAAAGTTTTTTACATAAGGTGCTGTCTCGTTAATCCCTTCTTCATCATGACCATCAAAAACAACACTAGGCGTACTGGTATAAACCAGATATTTAACTTTATTAATTCGACATGCTTCTAAAACATTTTTCGTGGCAATAACATTGGCTTGATAATAATCGTCATAGTCACCCCAGACGCCAGCTTTTGCTGCAACATGAAAAATTACATCACATCCGCTAGCGGCTACATTGATATCATCAAGCTTAGTCAAATCTCCTTGTATAGTTTCAGCACCAAGTTCTTTTAAAAAAGGATAATTTCCGCGTTGTATTGTTCTAACCGTATCTCCTTTTTCAAGTAATGCTTTAACGATAGCACTGCCAAGAAAGCCACCACCACCCGTGACTAAGGCAATCATCTTAATTCTTCCGTGGCCCATTTTGACAAAGATTCTCTACCTATCTTGGCATTATGGCGAATATCAACAGGGAAACCTGAATGAAATAATATATGTTTAATATTTCTAGTCTCTGGATGACTAGAGCCTATTACCATGAGTTCTTGTATCAAGTCAGCTTTATTGAAGCGTTTATGCTCCTGTTCCAGTTCAACGCAAATAACCGGTATTATTTCTCCATTGATACGTGCGCCAACCAATGCAGTGCGAAACACAAAAGGATGAGCATTAAATATACCTTCACAACAAATGGTAAATAATATTTCAGATTTAGTAATCACACATTGATTCTTACGGCCGCAAAACCAAAGTCGATCTTGACCATCTATATAACCAACATCTCCCATACGATGATAAAAACCATCTTCAGAACGTATCTTTGCTAACGCTGTTGCTTTATTACGATTGAAATAAGTACGCGTTACTTGTGAGCCTTTAACACAGATTTCACCAATTTTATTTACTGGCAATTCCAGTTCATCACTCCATTCGGAAATAACATCGTTATTTAACTTAATAATTCTCATGTCCAGATTGGAAACAGGTTGGCCGACACAAACACCTTTGCCATTAGCAGTATCCTTAGCAGTCTCTTTTAGTATTTCTTTGCTTCCAATTGAGCTAATCGGTAATGATTCGGTCGCACCATAAGGTGTAAATATCTGAGCATTATTGTTTAACAATGATTGAAATCTGTTTAGTACAGATGGTGCGACCGGTGCTCCTGCAGACAATACACGTTTTAATGAATCTAACTTTAGACCTTTGTTCTCTGCCCATTTTCCCACACGATTAAGTAAAGCAGGAGAACCAAACATATTAGTACATTTATACTGAGTGATTGCATCGATAATATTTTTCGGATCGACCGAACCCGGTTTGGTAAAGTCCATCATAGGTATAATTGACGTCATACCCAATGCAGGCGAAAACAAAGCGAATAAAGGAAAAGTAGCAAGATCAATTTCACCGGGTTGAATATTATAAAGTTGTTTCAATGCATCTACTTGTGCGGTGAAATTAGCATAGGTATAAACCACACCTTTAGGTACACCGGTACTACCACTAGTAAAAAGTATCGCCGCAATATCTTCAGCCTTAGTATCAATTAACTTTCGCTGTGATGTCTTTCCAAGTTTTTTTATTTTGTTAAGATCTGTAACTAATAGATTTAATAATGATTTACTGCCGACAAGAACAGTTTTGCGTATTGTTTTTTTAGACCATCTTAATGCTAGTCGAGCCGAATGCGCTGTCGCATTACCAATAAAAGCCTCGGGTTCGGCTTCTTGCAAACATTTACCTAGATTTTTAATACCCATACCTGGGTCCACCGCAACAAGAACTGCCTCTAGTTTAAACAACGCGAAAACCAGTGCAAAAAAATCGAGGCCAGGTTTAACCATTAAAACCGTCCTTGTACCTTTCTTAATACCAAATTCTTCAAGACCATTTGCAATAAGATCACTGGTTTCGTCTAGTTGCTTATAGGTATAAGCAATATCATAAGGTTTGTTTTTTGATTTATTCTGTTTTACAACCGCATATGTATCAGCTTGTTTTTTTGCCATTACTGGCAAATGTGATGCTATATTTGCCGTAATCATTAGAGATTAAACTAAAGGATTATTTTTCAGGAAAGTTTGAATAAGAGGAATAACTTCATCGCCCGCATCTTCGAGTAAATAATGCCCGGCATCAAATTCATGAAACTTGGCATCCGCCATGCGTTTCTTCCATTCGTTTAAATAATTAATGTCAAAAACAAAATCATTCAAACCCCAACAAACCAGCATCGGTAATTTTGAAAATTGTTGTAAATTTTTATCTACCTGGTCAACAACATCATAAGATTCATGTTCTTTATCCAAAGGTATATCTTCAACGAAACGTAAAACAGAAAAACGATGTGCCCAACTATCATAAGGTGAGAGATAAGCATTTTTTACATCCTTACTCATTGCTTGGCGTGTAACGCATTGAATTACACCACCTCGACAAAACGCATTTAAACCCTGGATCAATAAAGAACCAATCACAGGTGTACGACTCAGTTTTAATTGCCAGGGAATTTGTTTCCCTTCGGGAATATGAAAAGCCGCCGTATTTGAAATAACCAAACGTTTAATCTTATCAGGGTATCTTGTGGCATAAGCCATCCCAATCATGCCGCCCCAGTCGTGAACAATTAAGGTTAAATTATTATCTACATTTAAACTGGACAATAACGCATCAAGATCATCAACACGTTGTTTCAACGTAAATTCATATTCACCTTTAATAGGCTTATCCGATAAGCCCATACCAATGTGGTCTGGAACAATACAATGGTATTGATTAATCAATGCAGAGAAAAGATGACGATAATAAAATGACCAGCTAGGGTTACCGTGTAACATAACAAGCGTTTCAGATTGCTCATTACCCCCTTCGAGATAATGCATTCGCCTGTCATTAATTACTGCATAAGATGAGCTATCTGGGTAATCCGGAAAAGGCATAAAAATATTGAAGTAAAAATATAGTTAAATAGTGTCTACCATTCCCAACCAAGCATTAAGCAATTTAAACCACTGCCAATACCCAGGAAACTAACTCTATCGCCTTTTTTGAGAAATTGTCTTTGCTCAGCTATAGCCGCTGTTAATGGAACAGAAACCGTACCGATATTGCCAAGATATTTATATGTGCTGAAATCTTTCTCAGGATCAATGCCCAATTCTTTTAATATAGTATCGCGATGACCTTCGCCTACTTGATGGCAAATCACTTTATCAACCTGATCTCTGGCCCAACCCATTCGGGTTAAAAAAGTACCCCAGGTTTTAACACCTAACTTGGCACCATGCTTTAAAACAGCAACAGAATCAGTAGACATGAACTCGGATAACGCAGCAGGTAATTTTTCCGAAGGCATAATATTAGCTAATGCAGGCGGTAATTTCTCACTGGTCATCACATCCTTAATTGCTGTTGGTAAAACTTCAGGTTCCATTACCTGATCAATTGCTGCCAATAACTTATCCGGCGAAAACATCAAGTCACCTATCGCTTGCGGTGTTAATGTCACACCCCAACGACAAAGTTCATGAAATTCCGGTGCAGATTGATTCGCGCCACCAAGCAAACGATGCGTATCTTTATTATCAAAAGAACCATCCGTCAGTAACACGGCTGCGGCACCTGAACCACCAGTTAAGGTTGCTAAAGATTGAGTAAACATCGTCATACTTTTATCATTCAACATCCGCTCAATCATAATTTCAACGATTTCACGAGAACTCTCACAGGACACCACCATACCAGCACGAATTTGTTTCAATTCAATTCGATTGGCAATATCGATAATGCCATTCATCACACCCAGACAAGCATTGGATATGTCATAAATATTTGCATCTTGACCAATTCCTAATTGGGAAGCGACTGCACAAGCGGTTGCCGGTTCAAAATTTTCCCGACAAACACCGGTATAAACCAGCGCTTCAATATCTTTCGCCTCAACATTGGATTGCTCCAACGCTTTACGAGCTGCAGCTGCAGCACCATCAGAAAGCACATGGCCTTTTTCCCACCAACGACGCTCATTAATGCCAGTTAAGGCCTGTAATTGTCCAGGAGCGATATGTAATGCCTCATACATCGGTAGCAGACGTTGCTCTAAATCTTCGGAAGTAATGACTACTGGCGGCAATTCATAGCCGATAGATTCCATTTGTACGCGGGAGTATTTCATAGGGCGCTCATTCTAAGCGCAAAATCCTTCATCTGATAGATAATTCGTCCATCTACAGTCAAAAAACCATTGGCAATTATCGTTTTCGACTCATCATCAATCTCAGTAATCACGGCCTGTACCGTAACTTGTTCATCTACAGGCAAAATTTGACCTCGATAGACCCATTGATGGCTCTGGTCGAGCGCCATACTATCAAGAGCAAACTCGCCAATTTCCAGCTCATCCTGCCAACGTTCCCAGGCAAATACCTTCAATAATTGCATAAATGACTCTAATCCTAAGGAACCTGGCCAAACTGGATCCTCAAAGAAATGTGCTTTAAAAAACCAGGCATCTTCCTTAACACTGGCCTTGCCTTCAATGAAACCAAGACTATTAGGCCCACCTTCGGGGTCGTATAAGGAAATTTCATCGACCATGCGCATCATATTTGCAGGCAGTGGTGCATCGACAGGATAAGGAAATGATTGCCCTCTGGATTGCTCCAATTCTGTCGGAACATAAGGTTCCGCATCACGTATTCCTATCTGCTCAGCCAAAGCTTGATGCGAGAAGAAACCAAAATTAGTGTTTCCTTTATAAACCATTCCTTGAGAAGAATGCATTTCGTAATCGTAATTCTGAATAATCATACCGCCTGATTGCGAAACACTGGTCATTTTAACTCGAGTCATCAAAGTACCAATATCAGGAGTGACTCGAATAAATTGCGTCGCCCTACCACCCAGATTTCTAAATGAGATATCAATATCACTAGTTAATGCAGAACCTAAATATCCCGCTAACCAACCACACGGTTGCAAAGCAACTTCAAGCAAAACTGCAAACGGCATATAAGGCTGATTATCTTCTGTGAAATACCATTCATCCACAGGCACATCGTATTCTGCTTCAATAACGCCGCCTGCTTTTAGAACCCATTGTTCACAATCTTTGATAGATACAATACGATCAAGAAACTTATAGGGTGGTCCCGGTAAGCGTGCAATCTTACGTTCACTATCAAATACTTTATATTTATCACCAAAGGCATCCGAAGGTTTACCAATAGCAAAAGCAAGAATTGACTCGTTATCAAATAAAACTTGTTTTGTTTTCGTCGATTTCTTATTACTCCAGAGTGCTTCGAGTTTTTCTCGTTTCAAACCACTTAACTGCACCGACATATTCTTCATCTGCACGATCGCACGATGATCGCCATACATTAACGCTTCTGCTAACACATAAGGTGTACCATCATCTTGGTAGCCAATTTCTTTTAAGGTGATTTCATATTGAACGGCTTTGGTTGTTTCATTGACCTGACCTCGACATTTCAACTGACTGACTTCATCTATAATAGGTTCATAAACAAATTCATCTTCTTCGCCTATCCAACCCATGCGTAACAAATAAACACGTAAGGTATGTAAACAACATTCGTACATTAACGTACCCGGCATCACTCGGTCATCAACAAAGTGACACGTTAAAAACCAATCATCAGCATGAATATCTGCTTCGCCAGTAATTTGACCGATACCAAAACGACCGCCAGCAGGATCAAGTTTGAGTATGCGATGAACTAAAGTCATTCGACCACTAGGTAAACCCACCGGTTTATTGAGTTCAATATTTTCAAATGTCTCACCAAAACAAGCAGCTAAATCACCAGTACGTAATGCTGCCAATTGTTCATCGCTATAACTTTCAACCTGCATGGAAACTAGCTCTTTCCAATCAGCAGAAAACTTTCCTTGTTCTTGTTGTTTTTCTAAACTTGTTAGTACAATTCCTTTACCGGCATCGAGTTCTTGTTGCGTAAAGAATCCAGCACACCCTTTCGTCATGGTTAATACTGGTTGTCCATTAGATGTACCGACAAAATTAAAACGAAATAATCGCGTTTCATCCTGACGAAAGAATTCCTCTATCTCGATATCATATTGAATAGTTTCACCTGCTTTAGGCAGGGAACCATGAAAAGTTATTTTTGCATCAAGTAAACGATAAACAGCTAAACCTTTTGCGATATGATCAATACCTAAATATCCTGATAAAAATAAATCAGCCTGTCCTGCTTCAACAGCAATACAGGTTGGGATACGTCCCTGATCTAAATACCATGCTCCCGGCAACACATCATGTTCAGTAATTACACGACCTTTACTACTTGGGTTATGCATTAAGGAATCTGCTTCGCCTTCTATATCTAAAATACGATCAACCAACATCAAAGGTTCATCTGGCAAACGTACTCGTGTGGGGTACTGATCAATATCAGCAAATTGAGAACCAAGCATTTTACCAATCGAGCCGATTGCAAACTCCATGCACTGTTCCCTGTCATATAAACACTCAACCTCTTCTGGCACCTGAGCTTGGACTTCTGAAACTACTGGCACCTGTTTAAAATCAACATTAGTTAAATCAATATCATCGCCATTCAACAACTGCATTTGCATATTAATCGCTTGCGTAATTGTCTCCGTCATTCCCTGACTCACACGTAAAAATGTTTCCTGTGCTTGAGAACGTGCTAGTTCGGTTTGCTGCATTTGCTGAATGATTGGATTGAAATCACCATTCGCAACCTTGGAAAAACTAGACAAGGGCAATGGTATAACACTCTCGGCAGCTTCAATCTTTTTGCTTTCTAATTCACTTACTTCTGGCTTTGTATCTTGTTGCGTATTCGGTGGCATAGGTATTTTGAAAGCTTCACCGCCGGTCTTCACACTAATATAGTTTTTATACTCAGCTTTTTGTTTCTTTTCATTAACATCTAATTTTGACAAATCAACAGCAACACCTTCGGCATAAAGTCGTGCAAGTAACTGCAGCACATTATCAACACTGTCTTGTCCTTTAACACAAACTGCTTTTGCATGATGAGGTTTGTTGCTATCGCTTTGGTCAAGAATTTGATCAATCATTCTTGTACATGATCCACCCGGCCCCATTTCTATGAATACGCGTACACCATCGTCATAAGCGCTATTAATAACTTTTGTATAATCAAAATGTGATAATGCCTGATCAAGAATTGAATCTGCAGCAGAGTCTTGAGTGACTTCATAAGCACCACCACGAATACCACTATAAAAAGTAATCCCTGCTGGCGGTGTCGTTTCAAATATATGTAAATCTCGATAGGACTTTGCTACCGGTTTGGCCACTTCACAATGCACCGTCGTTACACCCGATAACGGATGATACTGAGCGTTCAGTTCTTTAACAGCTTTATTTAATTCAGTCTTGTCACCACCAATAATGCATTCATTTGGTGTATTAATAATTAATAAATAAACACGTTGGTATTTTTCTAATACAGTTTTAACGTTATCCGCACTGGTATTAATCACGCCTAATGCCCAATCTATTGGCTCGTCAGTATCCCATGCTTTTTGTACTGAAGTACACGCGCCAGCAAGCTCTTCGGTAAACAAAGTACTTTGTTGAATACGTTTCAACATTTCGTCACGTGCCGTCCAGGTACGCGTTGAGAAAAAGCCTGCCGTTTCACCAAGACTATAACCAATGATCGCATTAGGCTTCACACCAAAATTAGCAACAACATCGCTAACAAACGTACCTAACCAGACTTGACCGAAGATGACTTCTTCATGGCTTAATTCTTCGCCATGATTGTCCTCATTATCCTGGTTATTCCAAAAACGGCCTTTTGCAAATTGAGAAGCGAGCGCTTCATTTTCTTCATTCAACTGTTCCAATACTTCAGGAAAAGCAACACCAAGTTCTTGTCCCATACCATAGAAATGACTTCCTGATCCCGGATAAACAAAAGCAATTTTGCCTGATTCAGTTAAAGGAGATGCTGAATAAAAACAGCGGCCATTATCAATGGAAGAATTATTTTCTATTGCTGCAATAACTTCTTTGCGTGCTAAATTAAATTCATTCTCATTCTTAATCAAGAATGCAACGCGAATTTTTCCATTCGCATCATCTTGAACACCACCATAAAACAACAAAGATTGAAGTTTATTAATTAATTCACTTTTATCTTTTGCCGATACAGAAATAATCTTCGAGCTAATATTTTTAACACTCGTATTAACCTGGTTTTTTTTCTGGGCTTCCTGTAAAACAACACTAATACAATTACCATCGATACTGGCACTATTCACTAAACTTTGTCGTGGTCCATCAATACGATCCTTTAACCAGTAACGTGCTTGTGAATTATTTCCATTTGGTAATACGCAATGATGTAAAGCACTTACGGTACTGGCAACACTCATCAATCCATTCGCAGCACCAGAATGTCCAAAAGGAAACGTGTTAGTTACGACGTTTTGTAATACGGGAATATCAGAAGAGATATCACCTGCGGCATAACTCACAGCGTCAATTTCATTTAAATGACACTTTGCATCTGAACAGGCATTTTGAATAGCGGCAATCTGCGCCGTTTGATCCGGTCTTGCATCACAACCACCCGCAGAGGCAACACCAATACCTTTAATCAAAGCATATACAGTATCGTTATCACGTAGTGCATCTTCATGACGTTTTAAAATAAAGGCCGTTGCACCATCAGCAACAACAGACTTGCCATAATAATCGACCTGCCCTTTAACAGCTCTCAAATCACTTGCTAAATCAACAGCACCAACAATTACTTGATCGAGTTCTTGTTGTTGTAATGCACGCACACCTGATTCCAATGCACGCATCCCAGAAGTCTCTTCTGCTGAAACTGTGAAAGCCGGACCACCGATACGGAAAGCTCGTGCAATACGACTGGCAACGATACCGCCTAAAGCTCCCATCGTACGATTGGCAGTTAATGCTGGACCAAAAGCTTGTTTAAGCTTCTCAACCCATTCAGTTAGTTCAGTATCAGTTAATGTTATACCTAATGATTTTAACCACCCACCTGCATATTTTTTCTGCATCCAACGAAAATGAAAGTTCGTTGTATTTAAATCAAGTGCTATTCCAATGAATACACCCGTTCTACATTGTTGTTCTGTAGATAATTCTGAAAGACCAGCATCTTCCAAAGCATTCGCAGCAACTTCAAGCATAAGTAATTGCTGCGGCAACATCTCTTTTAATTCCGCAGGAGGGATTCGATAACGACCTAAGGGGACATTAACTTCATTGATTAAATTTCCTTCAATCACTTTACTATCTACACCCCAGCAATTATTGGGATGCGTCGCCTTTTTATCAGAACCAAATAATTGTGCTTCATCAAACGCTTGCTGATCATTCCATGGCCCCAAACGTGATTCCATACCAACGATAGCAATGTCTACTTGTTTCGTTTCAATAGCCGCTGCAGGTGAAGTTTTATCTGTCTCAGGCAAGTACTCTTGTAACAATACGTGAGCATTAATTCCCCCAAAGCCGAAACCACTAATCGCAGCGCGACGAGGAGTATTATCTTCGACATTCCATGACTCGGGTTTATCCAATACTTTGAATGGACTATTGGCTAAATCTATTTTACTCGAAGGATTTTCATAATTAGCTGTTGGTGGTAACACACCGTGCTTCATTGCTAACAAGGTTTTCATTAATGCGGCAGCACCGGCCGCTGTTAATAAATGACCGACATTACTTTTGACGGAACCAATAACACATTCACCCCCAATATCAACACCTACATCATTCCGTTGCCAAAGATTATTTAATGATGTGAACTCAACACCGTCACCCACAGGTGTGCCAGTACCATGACATTCAATAAGTTGTACCTGATCCGGTTTCCAACCTGCCTGAGTATAAGCAGATTGCATCGCGCGACCCTGACCTTCGGTATCCGGCGACATGATATTACCTTCGATATCATTGGAAAGACCTATGCCTTCTATAGTCGCGTAAATATGATCCTCTTGTTCTATTGCATCACTTAACCGCTTCAGTACAAAAATACCTGCGCCCTCACCGACAACAAGACCGTCAGCTTTACTATCAAAGGGTGAACACCGTCCTGATTTTGAAATTGCATTGAGCTGAGAAAATCCCATTTGTGTATACAAACAATCTGGTCTAGATACACCACCAGCTAACATCACATCAGTACGACCAGCGACTAATTCATCAATGGCATACTTCAATGAATAAAGTGAAGAAGAACACGCCGCATCTAAAGTATACGCACCTGCGCCAAGGCCTAATGCTTTTGCTAATAAACCACCAGGCAAGCCAGCAACGTATCGGTTTAATGGTTCTGTTTTATTAATGGCAGTATGTGACGGATCATTTGAATTAACGTTTAATTTTTCTTCAAATAACTCTTTAAATATTTCATCACTGAATTGTGATGATGATTCCGTAGGAAGCGCAATATTTCCTATAACAATACCAACACGTTCTTTATTGATTGCATCTGTTTTTGCATCATTCCAGGCATCACGACCTGCATGCAATAGAATTTGATACATGGGATCTAATCGATTTAATAATTCAGCATCGACATTTAAACCTTCAGGATTAAATTCAAAGTCTTGAATCAAACAAGCACGACGAGAATTCACTTTATCAGGAGCTAATTCAGGAGAATACAATTCATCAGGCTGTAAACGCCAACGATCTGCCGTCACATCAATAGCTGTATCTTTTGCATTCAGAATATTCTGCCAGAATTCATCCAGATCACGTGCTCCGGGAAACACTCCGCCAATTCCGACAATGGCAATTTTATTTGTTGATTTCAAAATTATTTACTTCTTCTTTTCTTTTACTTTCGATTTCAATTTCAATTTCAATTTCAATTTCAATTTCAATTTCAATTTCAATTTCAATTTTTAATTTTTAATTTTTAATTTTTAATTTTTAATTTTTAATTTTTAATTTTTAATAATATTTAACAACCCTAGATTTATCTTTAAATAACAAACTTATTAAATTCAAAATTCTTTTCGTCTGTAATTAGCGGTTAATTTTAATAGGTTGTTTTTCCAGAGCACGTGTAATTACTTCCAGAATAAATTCTCGTTCTTTGTAAGGAAAGGCTTTCCATTCATTCAAGCCTATTTCAATTACTAATCTTTGCAGCCTATTTTCCAAGGAAAACATTTTACATAATTATACTATACTTCAAATAATCATCATCAATTTCACTCAACTGTAGTAGCTCAGTATTTCTGTGCATCACTAAATATTTTCTAAACAGATTCAGCCAATGCTTGTGTCATATTCATATAAGTATCTGATACTGTTTCAATATAATTAACATATTCGTCACGGGCATCCAATCACTCTTATAACTTCGAAAGAAACGTTCCACTTAACTACACACCATATACTATAAAAACTGAACAATATCCCTTTCTATAAGATAACTAACAATCGTTTCAATGCATTCTTCTATTGAGAGTTTGGCAGTATCTAATACAATTTCAGCATTTTCTGGCGCGTCATAAGGTGAAGAGATACCTGTAAAATCTGATATTTCGCCTGCACGTGCTTTTTTATACAAACCTTTAACATCACGGGATTCACAATCCTCAAGTGAAGCAGAGCAATGTATTTCTATAAACTCACCTTCGCCAACTAACTCTCGAACAATCTTTCTATCTTTAATAAAGGGAGAAATAAAAGCAGTCAAAACAATTACACCCGCATTCATCATCAACTTACTTACTTCACCAATACGCCGGATGTTTTCTGTACGATCATTATCAGAAAAACCGAGGTCATTACACAGGCCACGACGGATATTGTCACCATCCAAAACATATGTTCTTATTTGCTTTCTATGTAAGGTATCTTCCAATGCATGAGATAAACTTGATTTACCCGCACCAGACAAACCCGTAAACCAAATAATGACGCTCTTATGCCCATTCATTATCTCTCGATCAGTTCGATAAACCGAAGGCTCGTGCCAGACTGTATTTTGGTTAGTTATTTTATTCATAAGAATATGATAGTGACATTTTTTCTAAAATCCTTGAATCATGACTTATTAAGCTAAGTTGTTGAAAAGTTATAAAATGTGACAGGTTTATAGCCTGCTTGTGCTAAATGTTTACAATTATGTGAACCGATATAACCTGCTCCGCTTATTAAGAGAATATTTTTCATCTTATTTATAGCATTACTTAAGGGGAAGTAACATTAAAAGGTAAATTATTGAGGTACCAATCGTAAGTTGATTTTATACCTTCTTGTAATGTCGTTTTATTCTTCCAACCCAGATTATTTAGCTTGGACACATCACAACATTTTTTAAGTGTGCCATCGGGTTTCGATGAATCAAAAACGATGTCTCCTCCGTAGCCAACAATCCCTTTTATTAATTCCGCTAATTCTTTAATACTAACGTCTTGGCCTGTACCAATGTTTACAATAGATTCGTCATCGTAAGTTTGCATCAGGAAACAACAGGCTTCTGCCATATCATCGATATAGAAAAACTCGCGATAGGGTTTGCCCGAACCCCATATTTCAACGGCTTCTTTATTCTCTATTTTACCTTCATGAAATTTTCGTATTAATGCAGGTAATACATGTGAGCCTATTAGATCAAAATTATCATTTGGGCCATATAGATTCGTTGGCATAAGTGAAATGGCATTGAAACCATATTCTTTGCGATAGGCTTGGCAAAGTTTTATTCCCGATATTTTGGCTATCGCATACCATTGGTTTGTTTCTTCCAGTGGCCCGGTTAATAAATATTCTTCTTTGATAGGTTGCGGACAATCACGCGGGTAAATACAGGTCGAACCGAGAAATGCGAGTTTCTTTACGCCATTGCGATAAGCCGCTTCAATTACGTTCGTTTGTATTAAAAGATTATCTCGAAGGAATTTAACCGGTTGGGTATCGTTGGCGTGTATACCGCCAACAACAGCGGCTGCCAGGAATACGTATTCTGGTTGTTGTTGTTTGAAAAATGAATCAACAGCGATTGGGTCACAAAGATCGAGTTCGTTGCGCGACCGTGTAATCAGATTATTGTGGTTATCGGATTTTAGTTTACGACATATCGCATTGCCGACTAATCCATTATGCCCCGCGACATAGATCTTTGAATCTTTTTGCATCACGTCGAACTTATTTGTTATTTATTAGAACTTCATTTTCGACTAACAGCATATCTCTTTGCATCATTTCGTCAATCATTTCATTCAGGTTCGTCGTTGGCGTCCAGCCTAATTTTTCTTTTGCTTTGGTCGGATCTCCTAATAGACTCTCTACCTCTGTAGGGCGGTAGTATCTCGGATCAACTTCGACAATACAGTTTCCTTCATTGTCATAGCCTATTTCTTCGGCATCCTTTCCTTTCCAGGTAATGTCTATATCAACACTTTTTGCAGCGAATTCAATAAACTCTCTAACGCTATATTGCACACCGGTGGCAATCACATAATCTTCCGGTTCATCCTGTTGCAACATTAGCCATTGCATCTCGACATAATCTCGCGCATGCCCCCAATCGCGTTTTGCATTGAGGTTTCCGATATACAATTTATCTTGCAAGCCTTGCTTGATTCGGCTTAATGCCATGGTAATTTTTCTGGTTACAAATGTTTCACCTCGTACCGGAGATTCGTGATTAAACAAAATACCATTACAAGCATAAATACCATAAGCTTCACGATAGTTAACCGTTATCCAATACGCATAGAGCTTTGCAACACCGTAGGGTGAGCGTGGATAAAACGGTGTTGTTTCTTTTTGCGGTACTTCCTGAACAAGACCATAAAGTTCTGATGTTGATGCTTGATAAAAACGCGTCTTCTTCTCCAACTTTAGAATGCGGATTGCTTCAAGTATTCTTAGTGGACCCAGAGCATCCGAGTTAGCTGTATATTCCGGTTCTTCAAATGAAACTGCTACATGACTTTGTGCGGCAAGGTTATATATTTCATCCGGCTGAGATTCCTGAATAATACGCGTAAGGCTAGTGGAATCGGTCATATCACCGTAATGCAAAATAAAATTACGATCCGACACATGCGGATCTTGATATAAGTGATCAATTCTATCGGTATTTATAAGCGAACTTCTTCGTTTAATACCATGAACAATATAACCCTTGTTCAATAAAAATTCGGCTAGATAAGCCCCATCCTGCCCCGTGATACCCGTTATTAATGCTATTTTTGTCATGAATTTAGTCTAATTAAAGAATTAAAGGGGACGTTACCCTTTAAACGTTTTCTTTTTTATCTAGTTTATTTTTCTTGAATGCTGCTTGTAACGAAGCATCGCGTACGCATTCGTATCCATCCATTAGAGCGATCAACTTACCGTCACCATCAAGAAACTCTATTGCTGCTTTGGCTTTGTGAGCGGTATGCTCGTTTACTTCGGCAATAATTTTTGCACTGTCTTTTGGATAGTTACGTTGATATTGGCGATAACTTGCAATCGCTGTTGGTAACGAAGCACTATCATTTTCTTCGAAACTCCAGAGAATCATCATCTGGAATGCGGAATCAAGAATTAGAGGATCAGTTAACCAGCCTGAACGTATCGGTTGATTCATCCAAGTTGATGGTTGCGCTGCTGCGCTTACATTGGCAACGATGCCTTTATCACTACATTGTGTTACTTCTATAATGCCTTGTAGTTCTTGCCCATGAAATAACTGGCCATTATTGTAATATTCACCTTGTTTCTTTTTATATGTCTCATTAACAGATTTTAATTGTGGCAATACATTTGATTCATAGTTATCAGCCAAAATCATTATTGCACTGGCATGTAATAATTCATCTGAATGTAATTCTACAGGAACAAGGGACACATCACCTTTATGTATAATTGTGCCTGCAAGGATTCTTAAATGAATATTTTCATCTGCATTTAATTTAATACCTTTTAAAATGCGAAAATCATCGAAGCCCTGAAATTGCATACCAGGATTTAAATGTAATGCACCGTGAGCAAACCACTCGATGATAATGGCCATAGGTAAAACAGCCCGGCCATTAATTACGTGTGATTTCAGAAACGGATGAGAGCTGACGGAAAGATCACGTTCAAATGCTAATGATAAATTACTGCTATCTGCTTCTGATACTGAGTAATTAAATAGGGGTATCTTTTTAAGAAGATTTTCTGCCTCACCTAATATCACTGTTTCAACAGGACCATTAGATTCTATTTCTTGTATTAGATAATCAGCACCGGCTTTTAAGCCAATAACGCCAACGCCCTCTTCGGCAAATAGTTTCTTTAGTGCCGGTGTGACCATGCCACCATCCCAAGGTCCCCAGTTAACCGATAAGACTTTGCAATCTTTTCTATTTTTATTCTGACTAATGTTTTCTTGGGTCGCTTGTTTATTTAAAATTTCATTTGCAGCAGCATAATCAACCTGACCTTTACGACCCAGTCTTGCTGTTGTCGATGAAAATAACACCATGAGTTTTAATGCATCGCTACTTGTCGCTGACAATAAACTTTGCAGTCCTTCTACCTTGGTAGAGTAAACACGATTAAATTGTTCTTCTGTTTTGTCTTCTATTAGTCTATCAGCAAGTACACCGGCAGCATGTACTATTCCAGTAACGTTACCTAACTCAGTACGCGCCAGATTAATCACATTTGCAACAGCATCTTCATTGGTCACATCGACTGAGCTGTATTCTACTTTTGCACCTGTCTGTTCAATTCGTCCTAGTGTTGTTGTGATTTCTCGATTGGCGAGAATTGATTGATAGCGTTTTTCTAGGTCAGCAGGCCGAAGTTTTTCTTCTGTATTTTCCATTATGGCTTTCTTAATACTTGCTGCACTAGATAAAGACATTAACCATTCAGCTTCTGCTTCCGGTTCTGGACTACGACCGAGTAATAATAAAGAACATTGATATGTTTCAGCTAATTTAACGGCAACTTCTGCAGTCACACCGCGGGCACCACCTGAAATAACGATTAAGTCTTCTTTGTTTAGTCGTTTATTTTCTTTTTTGTTTTGGGTGAGCGTTTCTTCTTCCAGTATTAACTGGCTACATTTACCATTTGATATGCCAACTTCCAATGGTCCCGCTAGAAAGAGTTCTTTCTGAATTAAATCGAGTGATGCAGAGGCTTGATTAATATCGATAGCTTTGCAATTAACTTCCGTCCATTCCTTGTCTGCTGTTTTAATAATGCCATACAAGCCTGCTTGTACAGGATTGCCTTTCTTAAATTTTTCAAATCCAAATTGACCACCTAACGTGGTAATTGCAGCGAGTATGCCTTTCGATTTTTTCAGACTAGTACTGCAACGCTGAATTAAGGCAAAGGTATCAAGTAAATATTGTTTATTTGCATCTTCTTTCGCATAAATAATAAGAGCACCTAGTTCATCGCTGGGTTCATTACTTGCTTCATCATCATTGCTTATTAATTTTGCTTTATAGCCTTTTCCTTGAAGTTCAGTGACTAGCTGTTTAGCGCGTTTGCCGCCATCTTTGGTAACCCATATTTCTTTGTCTTTGTTGAATTCTATCTGTTGACGCTGAGATTTATTATCAATGGCCACAACACGAACAACACTGCGGATAATTCTCGATTCTGTTTGTTTTACCTTAGCATCAACGACAACATCAACAACTGGTGCCGGCTTATTAACACTAGACGCTTGCTCATCCATATACTCAACGATTTGTTGCAAGGTTTGTAATGCAGCAAGATCATCTGCGGACACTGTTGGCAAACTTGGCATTTTGTCTTGTAGTGCCGATAAGATTTCAACTCGCTTGATTGAGTCGATACCTAAATCGCTATCCAAATTCATTTCCAGATTTAACATGTCAACTGGATAACCGGTTTTGTCGGCAACAACTTCAAGTAGCACTTCTGATAAATTTGAGTCGCTTGTCGCTATTGCTGCTGGAGCTTGCTCTACTTCTGATACATTAAAGATATCAACAATCGACTGTAGTGTTTGCAAGGTTGCCATATCATCTGGACTTACTGCTGGTAGTTCAGGAATTTGTTCTTGTATTGCCGAAAGGATTTCAACACGCTTAATCGAATCGATACCTAAGTCACTATCCAGGTTCATTTCCAGATTAAGCATATCAACCGGATAACCGGTTTTATCTGCGACTACATCAAGTAAGGTGTTTGCAAAACCGCTAACAACATTTGTTTCTTGAGGGGCTACGGAAACTGAGGCTGTTTCTACAGAAACAAATAATTCTGTAATAGAACGTAAGGTTTGCAATTGACCCAATTCATCAGGGCTAACTGTCGGTAATTCTGGCATCGCTTCTTGTAGTGCAGACATGATCTCAACACGTTTGATCGAATCGATACCCAGATCACTATCCATATTCATATCTAGATCCAGCATATCGATGGGATAACCAGTTTTTTCTGAGACTATCTCCAACAAAACCTTATCAAAATTATTATTAACTTGAGCTGATGTTGTTGTAGTCGTTTTTGTTGCTGTACTCATAACCGCAGCTACAGGTCTTCCCGCAGCAATAAATTCAACAATATGCTGCAAGAATTGGAAGGTACTCAATTCTTCAGGATTCACTGCTTGTGACCAAGGTAATTGTTCTTGTAAGGCTGAAAGAATTTCTACACGCTTGATTGAGTCAATACCCAGATCCGTATCCAGACTCATATCGAGACTTAGCATTTCTAATGGATAACCAGTTTTTTCTGATACGACATTTAATAATAAATTGTTGATATCTACATCAGCATGTTCTTCAGCAATTGGCGCTGTCGATTTAATTTCAACAATTTCTTTAACAACAGTTTCCATCTTCGCTTGAACAGGAACTGCCTGTGCCTGAGTTGTCTGCGCTGGAGTTGCTTGTACTGATACTGGTGCGGCTAACGGCTGACCTGACATTAATCGTTGTTGTTGTTCTAACAATGATTGTATCGATTTCTGTGCAGTTTCCTGTCCTTCAAGATACTGTTGATGCAAACGTGCGGTTTGTTCCTGCATTTTTTGTAACGCAAGAATACTTTGCTGCGTAGTTTGTAACAAACCACTGCTAGCAACAGTCGTACTTGTTACTGGCACTGTTTGTGTTGTGCTGCTTTTAGTGCTTGAAGAAATATTTTTTACATCATTGTTCATAGTGTTAACACTTGCTGTTGGACTCTGTATATTTTTTGGCTTACTTGCAGGACGTGGTTTACGTGGCATCGTGTAGTTCGCACCACTAATCGCAATCGTCATTGCTGGCTTCACATCTTTCGCTGGCCTTTCCAGTTCCGAACAAGCTCCATCCCATTTTTTAAGATCGAGTTGAATACCATTTGCAGCTAATGTAGCCAAGACAATCGCCAAATCATATTGACCTTGTTTTTTACCCACTGAGGCATCAACGGCAATTGCCGTGATAGGTTTATCTGCAAGTATCGATTTAATTAACCCAGTTAATGTTTTACCCGGACCTACTTCAACAAAGGTAGTCACACCTTCGGCAAATAATTTTTCAACTTGTTCTACAAAACGAACCGGAGAAGCTAGTTGATTAGCTAATAATTGCTTCACTGCTTTTGCATCATCTGGATAAGCATCGGTTGTTGTATTAGACAATACTTGAAAAGTATTTTTTGAAAACTCAAATGGCTCTAGTGCTTCTGCAAAAGGTTTCGCTGCATCAGCAACAAAAGAACTATGGAATGCGGCTGCAACCGGTAATTTAATTGCACGTATTTTTTCTGCTTTGGCTATCTTTGCAAAGGTATCAACTTGATCTGTTGCACCAGATAACACTACCTGCGTGGGTGAATTATGATTCGCAATAATTAAATCAATTTTGTTTTCTTTTAATATTGATTCAACTTTTTCATACGCTGCGACCACTGCCACCATTGATCCGCGATCACCTTCGCCTGCCGCCATTAATTCACCACGAATTCGCGACAAACGATTTAAAGTGTCAGCGTTGTACATGCCTGCTGCTGATAATGCGGTTAATTCACCATAGCTATGACCAATCGCTGATTTTGGTTTTACTGAAAAATGATTTAATATATCAAGTGCACCTAGACTCACTGCACCAATGGCAGGCTGTGCATTTTGCGTTTGTCGTAGGGTTTCTTCTTGTTGTTTTTGATCTGCTTTAGAGAAAACGGAGATTGGATAAACGATGTCTCCGAGACTTTCTTTTCCAGTTGATTCTATAAACGTGTTGTTTGCTTGCTCTAATGCATTTAAAAATTGCGGAAACTGACAAGCCAGATCACGACACATCCCGGTGTATTGCGATCCTTGCCCAGGAAAAACAAAAGCAATGTTGTCGTTACATTTTTCGGAACTGTATGCCACACCATCCGGTCTTTGCCATGCTGTTTCTGTTGAAGGCGCTAATTGTTTTTTAACATCGGCAATTAATTTATTAAGCTCTGTGTTAGATTTTTCTAAAACTATGGTCAGACGATGAGCAGCATCACTTTTAAAACTTTGGCACGAATCATAAACAAAGAATCTTAGTTCATTCCATGAATCGACAATGGAAGATGTGGGCAGTTGTTTTATTAACTCTTCTTTTGAGTCTGCACTTAATGCAAGAATTAATACATGACCATCCCATTCAATTTCTGTTTTTGTTTCTTCTGCTTCTTCCAATACACAATGAAAATTACTGCCGCCAAAACCAAATGAACTTAAACCTGCTCGACGCGGTGTCGTTTGTGTTTTTAACCACGGACGTTTAACGGTATTTAAATAAACAGGTGATGTGCCGGGGTTAATAATTTCCAGTGGTTCATCAACTTTAATACTCGGTGGTAATACTTTATATTTCAAAGCCATTGCTGTTTTAATTAGACCTGCAACACCGGCTGCGGCTTTGGTATGTCCGATCATGGATTTTACTGATCCAATCGCACACCACGTTTCATCTGCATTATCTTCAGCGTAAACACCGGACAAGGCTTTTGCTTCAACCGCATCACCGACTGCGGTACCAGTACCATGCGCTTCAACTAACTCTATGCTTCTTGGTGATACATCCGCTTCACGATAGGCATTCCATATTGCTTTGGTTTGACCTGCTGCACTCGGTGCATAGATTGCATTACCTCGTCCATCTGATGAAGAACCGATACCACGTAATACTGCATAAATTTTATCGTTGTCACGTTTAGCATCATCCAAACGTTTTAATACAACCGCACCTATGCCTTCGCCTAATATTGTGCCATCACCTTCTTTGGCAAACGGACGACTATTACCTGTTGGTGATAAGGCTGGTGTTTTACTAAAACACATGTACATGAAGATATCGTTGAAAGTATCAACACCACCGGTAATTGCCATATCAACACGACCGGCATTGAGTTCCATCGCAGCCAAATGTAATGCGCTTAATGAACTAGCACAGGCGGCATCAACGACACAGTTAGTACCACCAAAATCAAAGCGATTAGCAATACGACCTGCGGCAACATTACCTAATAAACCCGGAAACGAATTTTCTTGCCAAGGCACATAACCATCGGCAATACGTTGTACAATTTCTTCAGTTGTTTCTGCATCGATACCCGCATCAGCTAAAGCCTTGCGCCATATCGGATGACCGAGTCTTGCACCTAATGGAATCACTAATTCTAAAGTACCGGTCACACCCATAATGACGCTGGTACGATCACGATCAAATTCACGTCCATCACCAGCATCTTTCGCTGTTGAATAATTTGCATCTAATAGCGCCTGACGTGTTACTACCATGGCGAGTAATTGCGTGGTATCGGTTGCTTCAATATTGTTTGGACTTAGACCATACAACAGTGGATTAAAATCTTGTGAATTAATAAAGCCGCCACGTTTAGCATAAGTCATGTCTGGTGCAGTTTTATCTGCATCAAAATAATCTTCGGGCTTCCAATGTGTCTTAGGGATATCACTTATCGCATCGACACCTTCGCGAATATTAGTCCAATACTCTTGCGGACTGTCTGCTTTTGGAAACAAGCAGCCTATGCCTACTATGGCGATTGGTGACATTTGTTGTTTCGTATTTTTGTTTTCTTTCTTAGACATAAACTTACTCGGATAAATAATTCTTAATTGTTTCTAGTTGCATAGGATTAAATTGCGCTAACTCAACAGGAAGTTTAACGCCTTGTTTTTGTAATCCATTAATTCGAGATAACACGGCAGCTCCAAATAAAATATTCATCGCTACGGTTACCGTATTTCTGTTTTCTGCTGCTGATAGAAATGTGTCACGCGTCCATTCATTAAACGCTCCCATCGCTGGACCACACCAAATTTGATAATCCACCTGACGATCAGCTATGCCGGCATTTGCCCAACGCGAAGACAAACCCAAATACCAACGAAAAATTAATGCCATTTTGTGCTTAGGATCATTATTCGCTTTTTCAATCTGTCGTGGATCGCGTTCTGTAAAAAATTCTTCTGCTTTTTGCCAAACTTCAGCCAATGACATTTTAAATATTGTTTTTTCCAGATTAGCTTTTTCTACTTCAGAAATTTCTTCTATTGATGCATATTTTTTATAGATGTCATAAAGTTTGTTACCACGCATGGCAAACATCGTACCGCGTTTTAATACTTGTAACTTCACACCCATTTCAAACATATCAACTGCCGGCGCCATCGTGACATCCGCTTGTTCGGCATTGGCTAACATTTCTCTAACCACATCAGATGAACCGGATTCTTTGCAGGCTTGATTAACCGTACCGGTAACAATGTAAGCCGCACCCATCGCGAAAGCACCTAATGCTGATGCAGGTGTTGCAATACCTCCTGCCGCACCTACTCGTAATGGATGTTGATAATTATATTTCGCCTGATATTGATCACGTAGAGATAACATCGTGGGTAATAAAGTAATGGCAGGTCGGTTATCGGTATGCCCACCTGAATCGGCTTCAACTGTTAAGTCTTGCGCCATTGGAATTTCTTTTGCTAACTCTGCTTCTTCTTGCGTAATAGCTCCCTGCTCTAATAATTCATTTAATAATTTTTCAGGTGGAGGACTAAACCATTTGCTCGCAAGTTCTACTCTTGATGCTTTTGCAATAATTCGATTAGGAACAATAATATTACCTTGAGCGTCTTTATGAATTCCTTTCACACGGTAACGCACGACCGGCAAAGTCAGTTTCATATAAGCTGAGGTTTCGACTAATGTCACATCGTATTTTAAATAAAGATCAACAACCGCATCTTCATGGCCTTTTTCATTCGGGCTATAAATCAAATTATAACAATGTGTTTTATCACCTAATGACGTTTGCAAACGTTTAATCCCAATTTCTACTTCACCTAGCGACAAACCTGCTGCACCAAAAGAGGCCAACATGCCTTCGCGTGCTAATGCCTCGACCAATTCAACCGAAGCTATACCATTCGCCATCGAACCCGCCATATAGGGATAATCAATATTATAATCCTGACAAAAACTTTGATCCCCCAAAGCTTTGATAGATTGAGCAGGTGAAAATCCACATAAACGATGTTCGTTGTCTCCACTATCGCTGCCAGCTAGCTGAATAGCGCCACCTAAGGCAATAGAAGGTTCCGATTCATTTTCAACAACACAAAATGGCACATCTAATTGACGCAACTGTTCCGGTAAGTTTTCTAAAGCAGAAAGTCGGGCATGACTATCCAACTGCCAAAGTGTTTGGGAATGGCTATCTGTATCCATCGAAACCGATGGACTAATAATATCTGGAATGGAACTCACTGTTATTTACTCAAATGTATCTTCTGATGCGTCTATGGTAGTAGGGACAATGCTTATTTATTTACATCCATCTGTTCTAATTGTAATGTGCGCGTCCTGAGCCAGCCTAATTGTTGAATAATATCACTTTTTCCGGGCAAAACCTTGTAGCATCGACGCTCTATATCATTAAAGATTTAGTATTTCATGTTTTAGAATCGCTATTAGACTTAGCCATTTTGAAGTCATTTTTAATAAAGCTGGCGTATAATTGCTAAGCTTCTGTTTTAAAAGGGTTATTTTGTTTTCATGAAGTCCAGAGAAGAATTTCAGACTCCACTTGATGATACTGCGTATCAAAATGAGATATTGCAGTATGTTTCCCGTACTTTTGCGTTAACTATTCCGCAATTACCTGAGCCCTTATGCACAGTCGTTGCAAATGCCTACCTATTATGCCGTATTGCCGACACGATCGAAGATGATAAGAGCATGTCGGCTGAACAAAAGAAAGAATATTCCGAGCTTTTTATCGCTGTTGTTAAAGGGGCTGAAACTGCCGATACCTTTGCAGAAAACTTATTTCCTTTGTTATCGCCAACGGCAACAGTAGCGGAACATGATCTGATAGCTAATACAGCTCCAGTAATACGGCTGACTCATGGTTTTAATGAGCGACAACGATCGGCTTTAGAACGCTGTGTCAAAATCATGGCTGACGGTATGGTACGTTATCAAGATGCTGAAACCCTTGATGGTGTTGCTGATCAGAATGATATGGATCAGTATTGTTATTACGTCGCTGGCGTAGTTGGCGAATTGTTGACCGAATTATTCTGTGACCACTCCCCTGAAATTGATGCACATCGTAATGAAATGATGAAACTAGGTGTGTCATTTGGTCAGGGACTGCAAATGACCAATATATTGAAAGATATCTGGGAAGACCATGAGCGCGGAGCCTGTTGGTTACCTCGCAATGTTTTCGAAAAACACGGTGTCGATATTCCGCATAAAAAACCCGGAAAAATGGGTGAAGGCTTTAACGATGCACTGATTGAATTACTCGGCATCGCCCACGCGCATGTACATAATGCGCTGCGCTACACTTTGATGATTCCGGCAAAAGAAAAAGGCTTACGAAAATTCTGTTTATGGGCCTTGGGAATGTCGGTTTTAACACTTTTGAAAATTCGACAGCACCCTGATTTTACTGATGGCCGTGAAGTAAAAATTACCCGTCGTAGTGTTAAAATCACTATCTTTCTAACTAGTCTTTTTGTCGGACAGAACTGGATTTTAAAAGGTCTATTCAAGTTTGCCGGACGCCGTTTACCTATGGCCAAACTTACCCTTGATACATGAAAAGCCTTCGGAGAATCCTTGATAAAATCAGTGCTATACGCGATTATAGACTTGAACACATATAGGGGAAAATGTGGCACTACAACAATAAGTAATATTGTAGCTTCTTAATTCCAACACCCAATAAAATAGATTAGATAATGACTCTCGAAACTCACAGTGATAATGCGCACAACCAATCTCCTGCAGAGTCACATTCGAAAACATCATCCGTCAATTTAGATGATGCGATTCAATCCGCTAAAAATAAACTACTCGAACAACAACATAATGACGGTCATTGGGTTTATGAACTCGAAGCCGACTGTACTATTCCTGCTGAATATATTTTAATGAATCACTTCGTCGATGAAATCGACGATGAAACAGAACATAAAATCGCACAATACTTACGCGACCAACAAAATGATGAAGGCGGATGGTCACTCTATACCGGTGGCGATTTCGATATCAGTTGTTCCGTTAAAAGTTACTATGCGTTGAAAATTTCTGGTGACAGTCCACACGAAGAACACATGATTCGCGCAAAGAATATGATTTTGAATCATGGTGGCGCGGCGAATAGCAATGTCTTTACCCGAATTTTAATGGCCTTGTTCGAACAAGTACCTTGGCGCGCAACGCCTTTCATTCCAGCTGAAGTGATTATTTTGCCTAAATGGTTTCCATTTCATATAGATAAAGTTTCTTATTGGTCACGAACCGTCATGGTGCCGCTATTTATTTTATGTACGATAAAGCCTGCTGCAGAAAATCCACGTGGTATTGATATTAGAGAACTTTTTATTACGGCACCGGAAGATGAACAAAACTATTTTAAGGTGACATCACCCTTAACTCGAGCTTTTCTGATACTTGATCATCTAGGTCGTCTAGCTGAAAAAATAGTACCTAATTTTGTACGCCAGTATTCCATTCGTAAATGCGAACAATGGTGTCTTGCCAGAATGAATGAAGAACATGGCATTGGTGGAATTTTTCCTGCCATGGTTAATCTATTTGTATCGCTAGTTATTCTTGGTTATCCCAAAGATCACCCTCAACGAAAACTAGCGCGTCAGGCAATTGATAACTTACTAGTCAAACGTGGTAATACCCTATATTGCCAACCTTGTGTTTCTCCCATTTGGGATACTTGTCTTGCAGGTCAAGCCATGATCGAAACCGAGACAGAAGAAAATATAACGCCTGAAATTGAACATGCTCTAGACTGGCTTAAAGATCGTCAACTCAGTGATGAACCCGGTGACTGGCGGATTCCTAGACCGAATCTTGCTGGTGGTGCATGGGCATTTCAATATAGTAATTATTATTATCCGGATTTGGACGATACCGCCATGGTTGCATGGGCCATGCACCGAACAAAGAATCCAAAATACGCTGAACCTATTCAGCGTGCAGCACACTGGGTTGCGGGAATGCGGTCTAGTGGAGGTGGTTTTGGATCATTTGAAATTAATAACACACAGTATTATTTGAACGCGATTCCCTTTGCAGATCATGGCGCATTATTAGATCCACCTACAGCCGATGTTACCGGACGTTCTATTGCATTACTTAGTCTTGCTGATAAAGAGAAATATGCATCCATCATTAAAGATGCTGTTAATTTTTTAATTTCCGATCAAGAGGAAAATGGTTCCTGGTTTGGACGTTGGGGCACTAACTATATCTACGGTACCTGGTCTGTACTGACCGCACTTGAGATTGCAGAAGAAGATCCACAACAGGAATTTATTAGAAAAGCAGTATCGTACTTACAATGCATGCAAAATGAAGATGGTGGCTGGGGAGAAAGTAATGATAGTTATTATCCACCGAAACATCGTCGTCCTTTTAAAAGCACCGCCTATCAAACAGCTTGGGCATTGCTTTCCTTGTTAGCCGTTGGTGAAGCGGAAACAGAGACGGTTAAAAAAGGTATTCAGTTTTTACTTTCCAGCCAAACTAGTGATGGTCATTGGTATGATGACAGCTATACCGCTCCGGGTTTCCCTCGTGTGTTCTATTTAAAATATCATGGCTATACAAAATATTTTCCTCTTTGGGCTTTGTCTCGTTTTAGAAACCTCACACAAAATAAGTCTTGAGTAAACTCGGCATCATCGCGGCACTACCTGCCGAGGCAGACTGCCTCACTAAAAAAATATTAAAAGTTGGTTCTCCTGTCGAAATACAGAAAGATATTTATTTATGCTTATCTGGAATCGGATATGACGCAGCTCAGCATAGTAGCAAGCGACTACTGGAATTAAACGTTGATGCATTGATCAGTTGGGGAGTAGCAGGCTCGATTGAGTCGTCACTAAAATCCGGAGATTTATTGTTAGCCCGCAAAATAATAAATAATACTAACTCCTGGACTATAAATCCCAATTGGATAAGTAACTGCCAAATGCAATTAGCCAGTACATCAATTAATACCGTCAATGCGGATATCGCGTCTAGTAATGATATGTGTGCCAGCGTTAACGACAAGAATAATCTATCTATAAAAACAGGAGCTCTCGCAGTCGATATGGAAAGTGCAGCTATTGCCGAATTAGCGAGTGAAAACAATATCGATTTTTTGGTAGTCCGTGCCATTGCCGATGATGCCGACACTAATATTCCAAAAGCAGTGCTAGAACATACTGATACTCTCGGGAGACCTGATATTGTTCCTTTTATACTGTCTTGCATAAGTGATCCTAAACAGATAAAAGAGCTATGGAAATTGGCAAAATGCTATAAACAAGCATTAAACACCTTAAAACTCATTGCACCTGATTTAAAAAAACAGCATTTTCTATATACTAGTCAGAAATAAGCGGTTCTTATCACATTGCTCAAATAATACTCTCAGAAAATTACATACGAAAAACATGAAATTAACTAACGAACAAATTGAAGAATTCAAATCTACCGGTTTTCTCGTCATTAGAAATTTATATGATACGGAAAAGATGAAACAGGTTGTTGAATGGACAGAAGAAGTAACGAATTATCCGGAAGTTCCCGGCAGTGTCATGATGTATTTCGAAGAAAGTAAACTGGAAAAAGGCAAACGAATACTATCTCGTATGGAAGATATAGAACCGTTTCATAAAGGTTTTAGCGAGCTTTTCGTACGCGGAGAAATTCAACAAATCACCTCGCAATTATTTAATGATGAGGCGATTTTATTTAAAGACAAAATCAATTACAAAATGCCCGGCGCTGATGGCTTTAAAGCACATCAGGATGTACAAGCAGGCTGGGATCGTTATGCAAAATTACATATTACAGCACTGGTCAGTGTCGACGCTTCAACAATTGAAAATGGCTGTCTGGAAGTTGCCAGCGGTTACAATAATGAAGGACACATAGGTGAATCATGGGCGCCATTAGAAGAAGATGGGCTCGATTATGTCTCTCTACCAACAGAACCCGGCGATGCTGTATTTTTTGATTCTTTCGCACCACATCGTTCACAACCAAATCTAAGTAATACTCAACGTCGTGTTCTTTATATCACTTACAATGCAGCAACCGAAGGCGAACATCGACGTCAATATTATGATGATAAACGTTTAAGTTATCCGCCTGACATTGAACGTGATATCAACAAGGAATATGTATTCAGAGTCTAATCTTGATGTAAAAAGATTGAGCATGAAAAAATGGAATAAATAATACGATGAACATTGATCGCATAATAATAAGCTGGGTTCAATCCATCGAACGTTTTCGCATAGCGATTATTATTGCTTTCATCGTGCTCACAGTTTTCTCGATTTTTTATATCATCGATAATCTAGGCGTCAGTACCGATACCACCGATATGTTATCGGAAGAATTAGCTTGGCGAAAACTGGATATTGAATACGAAAAACAGTTTCCCCAATTTAATGACAATGTTCTAATCGTTATCGAATCAGAAACCGCGGATCAAGCTACTGACACTGCGATAAGATTACATACTGCACTAAAAGATAACCCAAAATTAATCAGTGATATTTATTATCCAAATTTACTACCTTATTTTCGTCAATCTGCTTTTCTTTTTTTTAACGATGAAGAATTACAAGATCTCGCAGACCAGTTAGCATCAGTACAAGCTTTCCTGGGAACGCTGTTACAAGATAAAAATCTGCGCGGTTTATTTACTATGATTTCTAATGCCATACAACACAAAGAAGATGGCGAAGACATCGAGATAAAACCATTATTACTTGAGATAAATCGTGCGCTGGATAATGAAAACTACAATGTCTCCTGGCAACGATTAATGAGTTCCGACAAAGTTGAAAAGTCCGTTTATCGGGAATTCATTATGTTACAAACACTAGAATCTAAAGAAGAGTTATTACCCGGTGCCGATGTTCTGGCACATATAAGAACTGTTATTAGATCATTGAATCTGAATGATGCCGTGCGCGTTCGTTTAACCGATGGCACAGCACTGTCTTATGAAGAATTGAAAAGCGTTTCCGAAGCGAATATACAGGCAATCATTATCTCATTTATTCTGGTTGCAATTATTTTGTTGATAGGTCTTGATTCAATCTGGTTAGTTATTACTTCTTTAATTACCTTATTCTTCGGTTTAATTGCGACGACAGCTTTTGCAGCAGCAACCGTGGGTGAATTGAACCTTATCTCTGTCGCCTTTGCTGTGTTGTATATAGGTCTAGGCATAGATTTCACCGTTCACTTAACACTACGTTATCGTGAACAGGTGCATGCTACAGGCGGAAGCAATAATGCTTTACAACAGGCTATGCTGCATATTTTTCGGTCACTGATACTCTGCTCCATTACCACTGCTATTGGTTTTTATTCATTTATACCAACTGATTATCAAGGTGTTGCTGAGCTTGGCTGGATTGCTGGCAGTGGAATGTTAATTAGCATAATTTATACCCTGACCTTATTACCCGCCCTATTGAGCTTAAGACCTTATCAATCAAACGATAAAAATATATATAAAAATAGTCATAAAATAGTGATTTTATTAACGACTCTGCCCTATAAATATTCGAAACAAATACTAATATTTACATTGATTGTTTTGATAGCTTTTATTAGTCAACTCTATCGAGTTACCTTTGATATAAATACATTAAACCTACAAGATCCAGAAAATGAATCGGTGCAAACATACCGAGATTTATTAAAGGATAGTGACTCTTCTCCCTGGAGTAGTATTTTATTAAAGGAAAATCGTAGTGATGCTATCGCTGCGATAAAAGAAATTGAACAACTTGATTTAGTCGACGATGTAATCTGGTATGAAGATTTATTACCAAAAGATCAGGAAGATAAATTATTCATCATTGATGAGATAAATTTATTTATGGGACAGCTATCTACTGAAGCAACAAAAGAACAGATTAATAATATCGAAAGAACAGTAGCTGTAGAAACGCTAGTTAAGAAACTTGATTATTTCTCAGGTCATGAACTAGAGTCAAATCCAGAGTTGTACAGTGAAATCAGAAAACTTAAAACACATTTAACAACACTATTGAATAATTCTTCGGACAATATGAATTTGTTATCTTTAGAAAAACAATTATTGTCTAATCTTGATGGAAGAATTCATTCCCTGAACGATGCCTTAAATGCGGAACACGTCGAACTTGGTGACATCCCTGCTACGGTTCATGATCGATGGGTTAGTCATAAACACTACAAAATAGAAATTTTTCCACGAGAAGATTTAAATGATAACGCCGCAATGAAACGCTTTGTGGATCAATTGCAAGCGTATGACAATACCGTGATTGGTTCACCAATCATTAATATTGAAGCAGGTGCAGCCGTCATCACTGCGTTCAAGAATGCGTTCACTTATGCCTTAATTACTATTACTTTATTATTACTTGTTTTGATTAAAGTTAAAGGTGACGCAGTCATTATACTGGTCTCAGTATTAGTAGGTTCAGTGTTTACATTTGGTTTTATGTTGATATTTAATATCCCATTAAATTTCGCCAACATAATTGGTTTACCTTTACTGCTAGGTATCGGTGTAGACAGTGGGATACACATTGCAGATCGCTTTCGTCAAGAACAAGGGACGAATAAGAATATTTTCACGACCAGTTCGTCTCGTGGCGTTATCGTCAGCTCACTAACGACTATCTGTAGTATAGGTAATCTGGCTTTTTCTTCGCATACGGGTACAGCCAGCATGGGCTTATTATTAACGCTAGGCTTAGCCTCAATGATGGTATCAACGATGATGATATTGCCGGCCTTTCTAATTTGGCAAGACTCATTGCAAAAACAAAAAACTACATCATGAAAACATTAGTCACTGGCGCAAACGGATTTGTTGGTTCTGCTGTCGCACGATTATTATTAGATAAGGGATATGATGTACGCGTACTGGTTAGGTCTGATTCGGATAGACGCAATTTTAAAGGTTTGGATATTGAAATAATTGAAGGTGATTTAAGAGATTCTCAATCGTTAAAACTGGCAGTAACTGGCTGCAATAAATTATTTCATATTGCCGCCGACTACCGATTATGGATACCTGATCCAGAAAACATGTACAAAACTAATGTAGATGGAACACGAAATCTAATCATGGCAGCAGCGGAGGTTGGTGTTGAAAAAATTGTTTATACCAGCAGTGTTGCCACATTAGGAATTAATAAAGACGGTACAGCCTCGAATGAAACTACGCCGGTCTCTATTGATAACATGATAGGTCATTATAAACGTTCAAAATTTTTGGCTGAAGAAACAGTCCATGAATTGATAAAAGAAAAATCCTGCCCAGTAACTATAGTAAATCCTTCTACGCCCGTCGGACCACGTGATATTAAACCAACACCCACTGGAAAGATCATACTCGACACTATTCGAAAACGTATGCCTGCCTATGTCGATACAGGCTTAAATATTGTGCATGTTGATGATGTTGCTAATGGCCATTTATTGGCAATGGATAAAGGTGAAGTTGGAGAACGTTATATTCTTGGTGGAGATAATATGACATTAGCATCAATACTCGAATATATTTGCGTTAACCAGAACATGACACCCCCGACAATCAAGTTACCTCACAACCTGATATTACCCATTGCATGGTTTATGGAGCGTATAGCAGAAATTACACATAAAGAACCACGCGCAACTGTCGATGGAGTCAATATGTCTAAAAAAATGATGTTTTTTTCTAGTGATAAAGCAAAAGAAAAACTGGGATACCAATCACGACCCGGTGTTGAAGGTCTGAAAGATGCGATAGATTGGTTTAATGCAGAAAATTATTTATGATGAATGAGTCTTTAATATAAAATTCTTCCCTAAATATACAACGTATATTTAGGGAAGGTGCGCTATCCTTAGCGCTTATCATCCATGACCACATCCTTACGGTTTATCAATGCTATGCTTAATTTAGCAAAGCACTAATTACGTCCATGTGTAGAACACTATAAGCACATTATCGCTGTATGGAAATTCTCTGAAATGAGTAAATTTGAAGAAATGTGACTACTCAAAAGTAAGTAGTATTCATCGTTAAACTATACCAGGCAATAGTCACATACGGCTGTATTGATGCAGTCGTATGTGGCTAATCGATGTTTCTAGAGTAAGAGATAGGATAATGAAATAACGAACACAACCATTATCATGCTCATCCCCATACCCACAGACAACTGAATATTGAGTTTATTATCCAAATAGTGACTTAGCTTTAAATCAGAAAAACCTTGCTTAAACACTTTTTCAAACTGAACCAAATAATGAAATAGCTGATTTGATATTACTGGAACCAGTTTTCTATAGAACCAGTCAAAATCAAGGCTGAGCGTTAGCGTTCTTTTCATTAATGGCAACATAACAAAGAAAGCCAAACCGGAGAACAAGAGTAATTGCAATTGTGTCACCACATGTGCTGCTGTGTATGGTTCATAGTTCACATCATAGGGCAGCATGAAATACAGCATATTTGGAAACACACCTAACAAAACACAAATAACAGCAAAGAAAATCATGCCCATTTGCATATTTAATGGTGGATCATCAGGTCTAAGACCGCTGTCTTTCTGAAAGAAAACAAACCACGGGAATTTTATCCCTGCGTGTAAAAACACACCGGCTGAGGCCGCTTGCAACAATAACCAGATCCATAATAAATGTTCATCAACGGAAGCTTGTGTCACCATCGATTTACTAACAAAGCCGGATGTGAGTGGAAATGAAGAGATCGCTAACGCACCAATAATCCCGCAAACGGTAGTGACCGGCATCGACTGAACCAAACCACCTAAGTCCGTACATTTACGTTTACCAGTCATATATAAAACCGAACCAGCTGACATTAACAACAGAGCTTTATAGATAATGTGTGTAAATGCATGTGCAGCAGCGCCATTTAATGCCATCTCGGTACCAATGCCTATACCACAAAGCATGAAACCAACTTGATTGATAATGCTATAGGCAAGAATACGGCGCATATCATTTTCAAGTAAGGCGTAAATAATGCCGTAAAAAATCATAAACAAACCGATATACACCAGCAATTCTGTTCCAGGAAAACCTCGTAATAAAACATAAACTGCTGTTTTGGTGGTAAAGGCACTTAAAAATACGGTACCACTAAATGATGCTTCTGGATAAGCATCTGCCAACCATGCTGTTAATGGCGGCGCACCTGCATTTAATAAAAAACCACAGAGAATTAACCAAGTGGCAATACTATCGGCCTGCATTGCCGTAAATAATATCGAACCTGTTGCATTAACATGTGCCGTAATACCACACATCAAGATAACACCACCTAATAAATGAATGACGATATAACGCATGCCTGCTCGTTGTGAATTAGTCGTTTGTGCTGACCAGATTACTAACGTTGATGCCAGCGCCATTAATTCCCAAAAAACAAATAGACTGATTAGATCACCAGCAAGCACCACGGACATCGCACCACCTGCATAAATAAAAGCAGCGGCTAATTCTTTTGACTTAGCTTGTTTACAACAAAATAAACTGCCGGTGAAAACAGTGATAGAAAATACCGTAATAAAGAGTCGACTCAATGCATCAAGCTTAATCAGCGTTAATTCATAATCAAGGTATTGAACCGAACAGGCAGAACCAAAGGGCATATTCCAGACACTGGCTAATGCCAAACAAGGAATGAGCAATACAAATACCGTTCTTTTTGTTCCATGAAGAAAAGAAATTAACAATCCCGACAGGATCAATAATAAACCAGGATGAAAGAGACTACAGGTCATAATAATCATCTTTCCTCTTTACAAGAAAGCCTAATAATTTTGCAAAAACAACCATAACAACGCAGCTAAAAAACCCAAACAATGCATGGAAGCTGAACAAGGCTTCTATTTTAAAATGCGGATGTAAGACAATAACAATCTCGGCTATCACGGTTAACGCTAATATAACAATGGCACCGATCCATAGTTTTTTAATAGATGTTTCTTTATAAAACCAGTTTTGTTTCATGAGATATTCTCTGCTAACAGATTCACCAATTGTAATGGAATGTCCGGTAACAAAAATAAAAGAATGGTCATTAATGCTGTTAACGTTAATGCCAGTACAATAGGCCATGGTGCTTCCTGATAAGTAAATTCATTACCACTAACTGGCTTTTTGAAAAATGCAGCATAGATGATTGGCAAAAAATATCCCGCGTTTAATAAAGTACTCATAACAATAACTGATATCGCAAACCATGATTCAACTTCAAATGCACCTTGTAAAATATACCACTTGCTCAAAAACCCTGCTGTTGGTGGCACACCAATCATGGATAAACTGGCAATAGCAAATGCACCCATCGTCCATGGCATTGCTTTACCTATGCCATCCAATTCGCTCACGGTTGTTTTTTTAGTGACTGTATAAATCGATCCGGCAGCAAAGAATAAGGTTATTTTACCAAAGGCATGAGCAAGAATATGAAGTGCTGCTCCCATAATAGAAATAGGCGCTAATATGGCTGTGGCTAAAATTACATACGATAGTTGGCTAATGGTTGAATAAGCTAACCGGCGTTTTAAATTATCTGAGCGCAAAGCAACAATTGAAGCAACAATAATAGTTATCCCTGCCAGATAAAGCAGAATATTGAATTCAATAACATCTGATAACAATACCGGACTAAAAATATAAACCACAATTTTAACAATACTGAATACACCTGCCTTAACAACAGCAACAGCATGTAATAAAGCACTGACAGGTGTTGGCGCAACCATCGCGGCAGGTAACCATCGATGCATGGGCATTAATGCGGCTTTACCTATGCCGTAAACAAACAACATTAATAAGACCAGTATGACACCTTGACCAAGATCATTATTGAGTATGCCGCCGTTAGTAAATTCCGTTGTGCCAGCTAATATATTTGTCCATATAATGGCGGGGAGAAAGAAACAGATCGATGTAGATAACAAAACACCAAGATAAATGCGACCTGCTCGCATTGCATCTTCACTGCCTTTATGTGTTACCAATGGATAAGTCGAAAGTGTTAATGCCTCATAAAAAATAAACAAGGTAATTAAGTTTGCCGAGAAAGCAATGCCTATGGTGCTAGCAATTGCTATAGCAAAATAAATATAAAAACGGGTTTGATGCTTTTCCTTATTTCCACGCATATAGCCTATGGAATAAATGGAATTGATTAGCCACAAAAATGATGCAATGCAAGCGAATAACATGCCTAATGGCTCAATTTTAAAATGTATCGCTAGACCCGGTAAAAATTCCATTAGTTGTAATTGCGGTTGTTCACCCTTCAATACTTTTTCTAACAAAGTAGAAACAACGAATATTAAACAAACAGAACTTACTAACGTACATACCTCTCTAAGATTAATATTTTTTTGAAAAATGGCACTCAACGCTGTCGCTATCACCGGAATGCATAAAGCTAGTAGAATTAAATGTTGTTCAGACATAATTATTGAACAACGAAGTCCAAATAAAAGTCTTGGGCTATAGCATTGGCCATATCGACATTAAGAGATGAATCTAATCCAAAATAAACATTGGCTATAACAAATACAAATAAGGAAAATAATAATAAATAAGGTGTTTTCTGATTGCCATCTATTGCTATAACTACTTTATCCGGTTCTTTGAAATAAGCGACCTCTATAAACTTCCAAATATAAATAATGGCTAAAACTGATGAAAAGACGATAACTACTACTAATCCCCAATATCCATTTTCAAATGAAGCTTTGATCAGAAACCATTTACTAACAAAACCCGCTGTTAGTGGAACTCCAATTAAACTTAAACCACCAATAAGAAAAGAAAGCATAAGCAAGGGCATGGTTTTGGCTAATCCTGCAAGTTTAGAAATGGAATCTGTTTTGGTATAAAAAATAATAATGATTACCGATAGAAACAAGGCGACTTTAATTATCGCATGATTGAAAACATGAATTAAACCTGCAGCTAAACCTGCTTCCGTCGCTAATGAAATACCTAGTAACATATAACCCAATTGCGCAACACTGGAATACGCCAATAAACGTTTTAAACTATCTTGTTGAATGGCCAGATAGGAACCATATAAAATACCTGCACAGGCTAATATCATTAACACATGACTCATTGCTTCCTGAACAAAGACAGTTTCATAACCAAATACAGAATATATAAAACGTATCAAGACATAGACAAAAACCTTAGTCGTCGTTCCTGCAAGGAAAGTAGAAACAATAGAAGGTGAATAGCTATAGGCATCGGGCAACCACAAATGCAATGGGAAGATGGCAGCTTTTATGCCTATACCCACCACAAAAAATACCAACGCTGTGGTTAATGTTTTTGTATTTTCAACATCCGGCAAACGTTGAAAGATATCAACCATATTTAATGTCCCGGTGACTGCATAAAGTAAGCCGACAGAAATTAAAATAAAGCTGGCACCTATTGTTCCAAAGATAAGGTATTTGAAAGCCGCGTATAAACAACGTCGATCATTACCAATACTGATCATGGCATACGATGACAACGATGCGATTTCGATAAAGACAAATAAATTAAACGCATCACCGGTCATAATAACGCCCAATACACCAGTAAGGTTTAATAAAAATGCTGTGTAAAATAGATAAAGACGGTCCGATGAAATTTCATCGGCAATGCTTTCTCTGGCACCAAGCAAGACAATGGCAGCTACGCCATTAATGATTAACAGCATAAATGCGGTTAATTTATCCAGACGATATTCAATACCCCAGGGACTGAGCCATCCACCAAGCGCATACGAAATAACACCTGACTCCAGCACTTGATTAAATAACACACAGGAAATGATGAATGACAGAAAACAAATCAGCGTTGCAAATAACCAACTCAAAACACTTTGACGTAAAATGACACACAACGGTGCAGCTATTAGAGGTAAAAGTACCTGCAATACAGGCAAGTGAGAATTAATCAATCACTGAGCTCCCGCTGAATTTCATCATCTTCGACTGTACCGTAGGCATGATAAATACGAATGACGATAGCAAGCCCTAAAGCCGTGGTCGATATACCTACTACAATAGCGGTTAGAATTAACACGTGCGGTAAGGGACTAGAATAAACCGGATTTGCCTCTGACAAAATTGGCGCGGTACCACCAGTCACTTTTCCCATAGAGATAAACAGAATAAAAATTGACGTTTGAAAGATATTGATGCCGATTAGCTTCTTAACCAGATTTTTATGTGCGATAACAATATAAAGCCCAACCATCATTAATATGACGACGACCCAATAATTAAATAACCCCAGAAAATCCATCCCGATTTAAAATCACATCTATTTATTTTTTTGAATAATCCGTATAAAACGGATTTAAATTTGAAGAGTATTATATAGAAAAAAACCGGATGCGTGTCAGCATCCGGTTGTTTTATTTACTGATTATTTGTTTTTAGCTGCCGTAACAACTAACGTAGTTTAGCCATTAATTAAGAAATGAACCCAAATACTCGCCATATAGCCTAATGCGATAGCCCAGGTCCATTTAAGATGAGCAAAAAACGTATATACGCCTCTAGCCTGCCCCATTACGGCTACTCCTGCAGCCGATCCCACTGATAACAGCGAACCTCCTGTGCCCGCGGTTAATGTCACTAACAACCACTGGGTTGTATCCATTTCAGGTAACATCGTCAGTACAGCAAACATCACCGGAATATTGTCAATAATTGCAGATAAAATACCGACTAAAATATTCGCCGTTGTTGGTCCCAGATCGACATACATAAACTCGGATAATGCGGCAAGATATCCCATGGTACCGAGGCCACCGACACAGAGAATAACACCATAGAAAAACATCAATGTATCCCACTCTGCTCTGGCTAATTTTTTAAAGATATTAAACTCTTCCTTCTTTCCTACATCTCTATCACCAAATGATTCAACACCCAAAGCACCGGCACCGCCATCATCATTTTCTATTTTGTTATTTTCACGTTTGATTTTTATTTTCAAGAAATAACCAAATATTTTCAAGAAAGCCAAGCCAGTCATCATGCCAAGTACCGGAGGCATATGAAGAAAGTTATGCGCACAAACTGCCATGATAATCGTCAATATAAATAAAACGATAACGATGAAAGCGCCATCTTTTAATTCAATTTTCTCATCAATGGCATCAGGTTTATCACTCGATACAAAAAATGACATTATTGCAGCAGGAATTAACCAATTAACTAATGAGGGAACAAATAAGACAAAGAAATTTTGAAACTCAATAATTCCTTTTTGCCACACCATTAATGTCGTAATGTCGCCAAAGGGGCTAAAGGCACCGCCGGCGTTAGCAGCAACAACAATATTGATACAAGCGATTGAAACAAATTTTATATTAGTGCCGCCAACAGCCATTGCCACCGTCGACATTAATAAAGCCGTAGTAAGATTGTCTGCTATAGGTGATAAAAGAAATGAAATTGCACCGGTTATCCAGAAAATCGTACGTAAGGAAAAACCTTGTGACACTAACCATGCACGTAATTTATCAAATACATTACGATCTTCCATGGTATTGATATAGGTCATTGCCGCGAGTAAGAATAAAAATAATTCACCAAACTCCAACAAATTATGTCGCACCATAATTTCAGCCGTATGCTGATCGCCATGTTGATTATAGACAATGGCAACAATCATCCAGATGATGCCAGCTGCAAGCATGACCGGTTTGGATTTGCGAAGATGAATTTGTTCTTCGGCAATAACCAGACTATAAGCCAGACAAAAAACAATGATACAAATGATACCTCCCCAGTGAGCAGTAAAATCTTGCAGATGTGCTTCACCCGAGGCAAATACTTGCGCAGGCATAATTAAAAGAAGAGACAATATTGTAAAAAATAATTGTTTTCCATGTACGACCATAACTGCACTCCTGTTTATAATCTTCAATTATTGCTAACTATTTTATTGAAAATAATAATTACAATATTCAAGCAACTTTTTCAGCACTACCAAGCTGCCACTCATACTCAATATTTAGCGTACGACCGCCATTACTATATGTACATTTTCGACATAAATCATACATTAATGCGATACCTCGTCCACTATTACCAGTATTTTTACCAAGATTAGCGACAATGCCGCTATAATCGAAACCTACACCACCGTCATCCATAGTAAGAGAAAGAATCCCTTTCTCATCTTCAACATGGTGTTCAATATCAATCGATACTTCGCCTTCAATCAGTTCATTAAGCCTAGTTTGACGCATTTCATAATATTTCAAAAAACCGTTATCTTCATCTTTAATACTTGAATTTAATTCGAGAATACCGTGCTCTATTGCATTTGAATACATTTCCGTCAAGACCAAAAATATTTTTTCCACGATGCCCACCAAAACCTTGTATATCTACCATCGCCTGAATGAAATAACTCAAAGAAAATTAACAAGTTTATTTGAGTTAGTGAACGCATAAATCTTGCCACCAAAATACATCACTAGCGCTCAAAAATACTCCATGAAATTCATGCGCTTACAAAGTCTGTTGCATTGAGAATAATTTTCGCAATTGATTATAAAGAGTTGTCTTCACCGATGCGGCAGTTTATTACCGCTGATAATCCATTAGTCAGCAAAATATTTCACCCGTTGAGGAAAAAACTCTAGATAAAACCCAAATAATATTGGGTCATTACTAAAAGACCATTTCTGTTAGAATGGGCGAATGCTTAGACAACTCAGTAATAGTAAATTTTTAATCCCAGCAATGGTCATTTTGGCGATACTGGCCGCAGGTAGCGGATTTTATGTCTCGTTAAAACAGTCACAGAATCAGTCCGCGCTTACGGTTTCACAAGCTCCAAATATAGAAGGCTTGTTCTGGCCAAATCCTAAACAAATACGTGAATTTAATACACTGGACCAATCGGGTAATTCATTTGGCCTTGAGCATATTAAGGGGAAATGGTCGTTTCTTTTCTTCGGCTATACGCACTGCCCCGATGTCTGCCCAGTAGCACTGTCGGTCATGGCCGAGACATACAAACAACTAGCGACAAGGCATAAAAACATCCAGATTATTTTCGTTAGCATCGATCCAGAACGTGATACCACAGAAAAACTGTCAGAATATATGGCTTATTTTAATGAAGACTTCATTGGTTTAAATGGTGACCCCGGGATAGAAAATAGCCTGACAAAACAAATTGGCGTGGCTTATTACCTGAATAATGAAGAACAAACAGAGAACTATCTTGTTGATCATTCTGCTTCCATATTTCTCCTTGACCCGAAAGCACGTTTCGTCGGCAAAGTATCTGCACCGCATGAGGCAGAAAAAATAATCCAACAGTTCACTAAAATTAGCACATTTATTAATGCGCAAAACTAACCAGCGATTACTTTCAATCGCCCTTTCCTTTTTCTTGCTTGGTTTTTCTGCACTTAGCTTTAGCAATGAAAATATAAATATATCTGACGTTTGGATTAGCGAAGCACCGCCTACGGTTTCCATAATGGCAGCCTATGCTCGACTTGAAAATACCTCGAAAGAAAAACAAACTTTAGTCTCGATATCTAGTACCAATTTTTCCAATGTGGAATTACATTTAAGTAAAATCGTTGATGGTATGGCTCGTATGGAAAAGCAACAAACCCTTACCATACCAGCGAATGATTTTATCGAATTATCGCCTGGCACTTATCATCTAATGTTATTTAATCCAAAAGTACCATTAAAAGCTGGCGATACAACTACAATCACTTTTACCTTTGCAGATGTGGTATCAACTACAGTAGAAGCAATAGTAAAAAAGCGAAACAACAATAGTCACGAACATCATCACCATAATCATTAATTATGTCTTTACTATCATATGTAGTAACTAAAATAATCGATTACATTAAAGTACTACCTCTGTATTGCTTACCACAACATGGTTTGACCGCTATTGTTTATCGACTAACAAGAATCGAACATAAAGCCTGGAAAAATTTTGTCATTCGAACATTCGTCAAACTCTATAAAGTCGATATGAATCAGGCGATATGGCCTAGTGAAGAAGATTACAGTTCTTTCAATGCATTCTTTATACGTAATCTAAAACCCGATGCCAGAAGTTGGAAAAGAAATAAAAATAACATCCTGTCACCTGTAGATGGGGCAGTTAGCCAGATAGGCTATATATATAAGAATAAATTAATACAGGCCAAAGGCATTGATTACAGCCTGGAACGACTATTAGCAAATGATGAATATGCGGTAGAACGCTTTCAAGACGGTAACTTCATTACGCTCTATCTTTCACCACGCGACTACCACCGCATCCATATGCCTGTCAGCGGCAAATTAATAAAAACCATCTTCGTGCCAGGTAATTTATTCCCTGTGAATACTTCTAGCGTCAGAACCGTAGATCAACTCTTCGCCAGAAACGAACGTTTCATCAGCCTCTTTGAAACCGAACTAGGACTAGTAGCCCAAATCATGGTCGGAGCCACATTCGTCGGCAGCATGGAAACTGTCTTCGCCGGACAAATCACTCCGACGAAACATAGACAAATAAGTATAAAAGAATACGAAGAAACCCCAATAACTCTAAATCAAGCCGAAGAATTCGGCCACTTCAACATGGGGTCGACAGTGATTCTATTATTTGAAAAAAATAAAATCATCTGGTCAGAAGATCTAAAAGAAAACGACCCTATTCAGGTTGGAAATTTAATCGCTACCGTATCAAATTAATCGACTAGGTAGTTATATGGATATTTATTTTAAAAAACTGCATTTTTTAGATGTACTGTGCTGAATTTACCGTTGATTTGCAAAAAACAGCTAGTATTCTTTAAAGTTTCTTAAGAAGTCATTGTATATCATTGATTTACATATGTTTTTAGTTGTTCAAACTCATATTTTATCTGATAGACTGTCGTTGAATCAATCGCAAGCTAGATTGTCCAGTGCTCTAATTTTTTGTATTTGAAGTTTTATACGTTATTGGCGTTTTCATTGCTAATTAATCGTTGATATTTCATAAATGAAAGGAGAGATAACATGTTTATCAATGCACAAAAGCTTTGTATCAAGATTCTAATCACTTTCTTACTCGTTACATCTCACTCTTATGTTTTTGCCGAAGAAGGCGATTGGATATTTCGATTGCGCGGAGTTGTGATCTCACCTGATGATTCTAGTAGTACGGTTTCTAACGCGAGAACAGCTATCGCAGGTACTGGTGTAGATGCAGATACTAATGTAGTACCGGAACTTGATATTACTTATATGTTCCACAACAACTGGGGGGGTTGAACTCATTGCAGGTATTAGTGAACATCAGGTTAGTTTTGAAAACTCTACTGGCGCTGCCATTGCCGGTCTTTCCGATGGTCAAAGTCTATTTGATGCCTGGGTATTACCGCCGACTTTAACGCTGCAATATCATTTCTTACCGGAAAACAATATACGGCCTTATGTCGGAGTCGGTGTTAACTACACTGCTATGCTTTGGGCCAATGCCACTAGTTCTGTCGAAGCGATATTAGCTCGACAAGTGTTGGCGTTTCCCATTCATTTGGCCTTGCCGGACAAGTTGGTGTCGACATGGATATTTGGATTTGGACTTGGTTACCACTTCTAAGAAGTCGATTTATAAAACAGTAGATATCTGATATATGACGCTAGGAAACTAGCGCCATCTTTTTATTTTAAAATTAAAGTATTGGTTGACTATTATCATGCTGTTATTTCTACATAAGACGAGAGGTTAGTTGGTTCAGGAATTTCATAACTTTCTTCCTTAAACCCATCAATTTGAAATGCAATGCCTCATACATATTATTTTCTGTTTCCTAATGAGTACTACTCTGTTGAGGCATACCCTGATAAATCAGGGGAATAACCCGTTTCCGATTATTCTATAATAATCAGATATTTCATAATCTTTAGTCCCGCCTGTTTTATACGTCTAAATACTGATCAGACGAAAACAAAATAAAAAAGAATATATAGTACTAAAAGAGAGGAAAAACTTATTAGCCAGCCAATGCCGACAAACACAAAGCCATCAAAGCATTAGGCGCCAACCCCAAAAATAAAATCAACAAACCATTAACACTCAACACCATCCGCATTTGCTTCGATGATTTGACCGCAGTCATTGTAGTCGCTTTATCAAAATACATTAATTTGATAATACGCAAATAATAGAACGCACCAATAATAGAAAAGAAAACAGCAACAGCAGCCAATTCAACAAAGCCAGAAGCAACCAACTCTTTTAATACAAACCATTTTGACCAGAAACCAAGAAACGGGGGTACACCCGCCATTGAAAACATCAAGCACAGCATAATAAAGGCAAACCATGGACTACGTTCAGATAGACCTTTGAAGTCACCCAGCATTTCTGCTTCGAAATCATTTCGTCCTAACAATATCACCATGCCGAAACATCCCATGGTCATCAAAGCATAACTAATGATATAAAACATCGAACCGGAAAAACCAGTTGCCGTTCCAGCAATAAGGCCGAGAAATAAAAATCCAACATGCGCAATCGTTGAATAAGCCAACATGCGTTTAATATTAGTTTGCGCAATAGCAATGACATTACCTACAGCCATCGATAGCACAGCAAGTATCATTAATATTGATTGCCAGTCAGCCATCAAAGGTAATAAACCATCAACCAATATACGCATCATCATCGCAAACGCGGCTAGTTTTGGTGCGGTACTAATAAACAAAGTAACTGATGTTGGTGCACCTTGGTACACATCAGGTAGCCACATATGAAACGGTGCAGCACCTAATTTAAATGCCATGCCAATAATCAGAAAGATCATCCCAAAAACCAAATATGAATGATTAATAGATCCACTCTTAATAGCGACAGCAATATCGTGTAATTGTAGTTGCCCTGTTAATCCATAGATCATTGAAATACCATAGAGCAACATACCGGATGCTAATGCACCAAGAATAAAATATTTCATCGCCGCTTCTGATGCAGAATCAAAATTCCGCTGCATGGCGACCATGGTATATAAAGACAGCGAAAGTAATTCAAGACCTAGATAGAGCGATAATAAACTATAGGCTGAAGCCATAATCATCATGCCGAGTACAGCGAATAATCCTAAGACAAAATACTCACCTTTTATTGATTTATTTTCTTTTAAATATTCATATGAATATAAAAAAACAACAAAGGTGATACCGCAGATAAATGCTTTCAGCGTCGAACTCATGGCATCGCTGATAAAACTACTATTAAATGCAATATCTGGCGTGCTAGTAATTACTAATGCAAATGTTAGCAACAAGCTCAATTGTGTCAGTCTATAAGTCCATACATGTAATGGATCTTTACTAAAAGCATCAACTATCAACACCAGACTTGCCAATGCAAATAAAGTGATTTCAGGTAGGGCTATCATTAAATCAGTATTCATAACTTAGCCTATAACTTTATGCTGTAAGACATGTTCAATCAGCTGTTCTACTGTGACATGCATAATATCAAAAATGGGTGCTGGCCAAATACCGAAAGTCAGAACAACTATTGCTAGTAGAACAAATATAAACCCTTCTCTACTATTAATATCTTTTAATTCAGAAATGTCTGTTTTTATTACATCACCAAAAATGACTCGTTTATACATCCATAAGCTATAAGCGGCTCCAAGTATTAATGTTAATGCCGCAGCAAATGCGATCCAAAAACTTGCTTGATAGCTACTTAGTATTACTAAAAACTCACCAACGAAACCTGATGTTCCCGGCAAACCTGAATTAGCCATAACAAACAACATCATAAATGCAGCGAAAATTGGCATGCTATTAACAACACCACCATAGTCTTTAATCATACGGCTATGTATTCGATCGTACATGACACCAACACAGAGGAACATCGCAGCGGAAATAAAACCATGCGAAATCATCTGCATCATGGCACCTTCCATCCCCATAATCGCACCTGAACTTGATCCCGTTGCCGCAAATATACTAAATGGAATAAAGAAACCAAGAGTAACGAACCCCATATGTGAGATTGATGAATAGGCAATTAGCTTTTTCATGTCTTCCTGCACCAGTGCGACAAAACCAATATAAACAATAGCGATTAATGAAAGGGCGATCATTGCATCACTAAAATACAGACTCGCATCCGGTGTAATCGGCAAACTAAATCTAAGGAAACCATAACCACCCATTTTCAACATAACTGCCGCTAGTATTACTGAACCACCGGTAGGTGCTTCAACATGCGCATCTGGCAACCAGGTATGTACAGGCCACATCGGAATCTTCACTGCAAAGGCCAGGAAGAAAGCAACAAAAATTAATTTCTGTGCTGTTAGGTTTAATGGCACATCATGCAATGCTTCAATATTAAAACTACCTGCGACAGAAGCTAGATAGAGAAAAGCTACTAGCATAAATACCGAGCCCAGGAAGGTGTACAGAAAAAACTTTATTGTTGCATAAACACGATTTGACCCACCCCATATACCGATAATTAAAAACATCGGAATTAGCATTGCTTCCCAAAATACATAAAATAAAATTGCATCTAGCGCCATAAACACGGCATTCATTAAACCGGTGAGTATTAGAAAGGCACACATGTAATATGAGATGCGTTCGTATATCACTTCCCATGCTGCCAATATAACCAGTATCGTTGTGAACGTAGTCAGCATGATCAAAGGTAAAGCAATACCATCTACACCAAGGTGATATTTTATATCAAAGGCGCTGATCCATCTCGTCTCTTCGACAAATTGCATGCCTGCATAAGTTGTATCAAATTCACAATATAAAATAACTGAAAAAATAAAAGTAAGAACGGCAACACCAAAGGAAAAGAACTTCACTGTTTCTTCCTGACGGTCGCCCGCAATCAACGCCCAAACGCCTCCGAGTATCGGTGTCCAGATAAGCATACTTAATAGTGGTAAATTACTTAGTGTCATTATTTTTCGTAATCAGTCAGTTCTAATTTTAAATTAATTTAATATCCCATGTACAAACACACCGAGTAGCACTAACAAGCCGACAATAATGGCAAAGGCATAGTGATAGAGATAACCCGTTTGTACGTTACGAACAATATTTGAGATAATTTGCACACTACGCGCTGCGCCATTAACAAAAAAACCGTCAATGATTTTCTCATCGCCTATCTTCCAAAGTACTTGGCCTATTTCTCTGGTGCCTCTGGCAAATACGAGTTGATTGAAATCATCAAAACCATATTTATTAAGTAGTATTTTGTGAATAAATCCAATCTTACTTACAAGCTTTTCTGGAAATTCAGGGAACTTGATGTAACACAACCATGCAACGAATATTCCTGAAGACATTAATATAAGTACTAAAGGATGCTTAAACGCGTGCAATAAAAAGCCACCAATGCCGTGATAGTCCTGCCCCATTTCTGACAACACGTCATGTGAATAAGCAACATAAATTGAATTTCCAAAATAATCGCCGAATAACATAGGACCAATTAAGAAGGCACCTAATATTAAAGAAGGTATCGCTAATACGGATAACGGTACGGTGACAACTGCTGGTGCTTCATGCAGGTGCTTCCATGTTTTCGTACTCATTCTTTGCTCTCCATGAAATGTCATGAAAAGTAGACGAAAGCTATATAAAGCTGTAATAAACACGCCAATCAAAACGGAGTAATAAGCGAAATCTGATCCATATAATGAGGAATGATGAACCGCTTCTATAATGGCATCTTTAGAAAAGAAACCGGATGTACCAGGGAAACCAATTAAAGCCAATGTACCAATAAAACAGGTCAACCAGGTGATCGGCATCATTTTATATAAACCACCCATCTTTCTCATATCTTGTTCATGATGCATAACAATAATCACTGAACCCGCTGCCAAAAATAATAGCGCCTTGAAGAAAGCATGTGTTACCAAATGAAACATTGCTGCTGAGTAAGCTGATGCACCTAAAGCAACAGTCATATAACCCAATTGCGATAATGTTGAATATGCAACGACTCGTTTTATATCGTTTTGCACTAAACCAAGAAACCCCATAAACAATGCGGTAATTGATCCAATGATTAAGATAAAACTAAGTGCGGTTTCTGAAAGTTCAAATAGCGGAGACATTCTCGATACCATAAAGATACCTGCTGTCACCATCGTCGCAGCATGGATTAATGCCGAGATAGGTGTAGGACCTTCCATAGAATCTGGTAGCCAGACATGTAATGGCACTTGTGCCGATTTACCCATAGCACCAATAAATAAACAGATACAGATTACTGACATTAATGACCATGGTTCATCACCAAGAATCATCACCGTTGTTTCTGCATGGTCTCCAACATTGGCAAACACGGTTGCATAATCCAGCGTATGGAAAGTCATTAGTACTGCAGCTATACCCAATAGAAAACCAAAGTCACCAATTCTGTTTACCAGGAAGGCTTTCATATTGGCAAAGATAGCCGTTTCTTTTTTATACCAGAAGCCAATCAATAAATAGGAGACTACGCCAACCGCTTCCCAACCGAAAAATAACTGTAGAAAATTATTCGACATTACCAACATCAACATGGCAAAGGTAAACATGGAGATATAACTAAAGAAGCGTTGATAGCCCGGATCATCATGCATATAACCTATGGTATAGATATGAATCATCCAGGAAACAAAAGTAACCACGACCATCATTGTCACGGAAAGCGGGTCAATTAAAAAACCAATTTCAAAGTCTATGCCGCCACTACTCAACCAGAGATAGAGTGTTTGATTGTAAACTTCGGCGCCATCGAACATATGATGTTTGTAAGCAACCATAGAAAGAATACTGGATATCGCCACACCTATAATAGTGACCCAATGCGCGCCACTTCTTCCAATTATTTTTCCAAACAAACCCGCGATCAAAGAACCTACTAGCGGCGCCAGCACAATGATTAAATAAATATTCTCCATGTTCTCAAACATTATCTATCCCTTCATCGAGCTCAAATCATCTACATTAATTGTCTTTTTCTTACGGAACAGAACAATAAGAATAGCCAAGCCTATCGCTGATTCTGCTGCAGCTACCGTCAGTATAAAAAATACAAATACTTGCCCATGAATATCACCAAGAAAATGAGAAAAGGCGATAAAATTCATATTCACCGATAACAACATCAGCTCTATACACATTAATAAAATAATAATGTTCTTTCTATTAAGAAAGATACCGGCAATGCTGATACAAAATATCAATGCTGATAAAGATAAAACCTCAGGTAAGGTAATCATGCTTCTGACTCCCCTTTCTTAGTCTCTGCTTTCATTTTGACAATGCGTAATCGCTCATGCTTTTTAACAAACACTTGTTTATCTGGATTGATAGATTTATTTATTTTTAATTTACTCATACCTAAAGAAATTGCTGCAATAATAGCAACTAATAAAATGGCACCGGCTATCTCAAACTGATATAGATATTGTGTATAGAGCGCTAAACCCAACTCTCGTGTGTTGCTGTGGTCCGCATCAAACTGTTGTATTGCTAAGTATCGATCTCCAAGAAAGTAATCTGAACCAACAACTAAACCCATAGCAACAACCATTAATACCGCGACGCTAATTCCCACAGGTAAGTATCGTATAAACCCTTCTCGCGAAGTTACATTGTTTAAGTCCAGCATCATCACTACAAAAAGAAACAACACCATAACCGCGCCAACGTAAACCAATACTAGAGTTATCGCTAAAAATTCAGCTTGTAACAACAACCAGATTGCAGATGATGCAAAAAAAGCAAGAATAAGAAACAAGGCAGCATGGATAGGATTACGCATAACCACGACCATCGTTGCTGAGAAAACCAGCACACCTGAGAAAAGATAAAATACGACTTGTTCAATCATTCGCGTTTATCTCTTTTATTTTTTTAATTATTTTTTTCATAATCATTCTTAATGTTTAACGATACATCGCATCTCTGGCACGATCTTCGGCAATCTGTTTTTCTTCTCTATCACCAACGGCTAATAACTTTTCTTTGGTCATCAATAAATCATCGCGCTCTTCGCCATGGTATTCGAATATTCTTGTTTCAACGATTGAATCAACTGGACATGATTCTTCACAGAAGCCGCAAAAAATACATTTAGTCAGATCAATATCGTATTTAGTTGTGCGTCGACTACCATCATCACGCACTTCGGATTCAATCGTAATTGCTACAGCCGGACAAACCGCTTCACATAACTTACAGGCAATACATCGTTCCTCACCATTAGGATATCGACGTAGCGCATGCAAACCACGAAATCGATGCGATTGCGGCGTTTTCTCTTCTGGGTATTGCACGGTAATTTTTCGTCTAAATAAATATTTACCGGTAAGCTGCAAACCTTTTAGTAGTTCCCAAAGGAACAGACTCTGAATGTAATTTTTAATATTTTTTATCATCATCAATCAAACCAGGGCGGTACATTAGTCACAACCAATGCTGACACGACAACTAACCAGACTATTGTTATTGGAATAAATACTTTCCAGCCCAAGCGCATAATTTGATCGTATCGATATCGTGGAAATGTTGCTCGGAACCATAAGAATAAAAACATAAAGAAAGAGGTTTTTATTAATAACCAATGTATGCCTTCACCAAGCAGATCGCCAATTAAAGCTATTGAAAATACTGAGTCTGGAACGATGCCTTGTAGTGGAGATAACCAACCACCACAAAATAATAAGGCGGATAAAACAGAAATCAAAATCATGTTGGCGTATTCAGCCATAAAGAATACGGAAAATGCCATGCCACCATATTCAACATGAAAGCCCGCTACAATTTCAGATTCACCTTCGGCAACATCGAAAGGTGCACGATTAGTCTCTGCCAAACCGGAAATAAAATAGATAACAAATAAAGGAAATAGCGGTAACCAGAACCAGTGAATAATACTGCCTGATTGTGCATCAACAATATCACCCAGGTTTAAACTACCTGCTGCTACCAGTACGCCAACTAAAGCAAAACCCATGGCAATTTCATAAGAAACAATTTGAGCTGCTGAACGCATTGCACCTAAAAAAGCATATTTTGAATTTGATGCCCAACCAGCAATGATGACGCCATAAACAGCTAACGAGGTTAATGCTAATACATATAATAAAGCAGCATTAATATCAGCCAAAACTTTAGTGTCATCAAAAGGAATTACTGCCCATGCAGCAACTGATGGGGCTAAAGATAAAATTGGTGCCATTATATATAAGGAACGGTTCGCACCTGTAGGAATAACGATTTCCTTGACCATTAACTTCACTGCATCCGCAATAGGTTGACCCAAACCCCATAAACTATAACCAAAGAAACCCACCCGATTTGGACCTATACGTCCTTGAATATAACCAATCACTTTACGTTCCGCATAAGTAAAGTAAGCAACGGTAACTAAAACAGGAACCAATATAGCTAGAATTTTTATTACCGTTTGCAAAACGATTAATGCATTAGATTGATAATCAATCGGCACGAGGAATGTTGTTAACGGCATTAACAAATTCTGGCTAATAAATTGATAGAGTAGTTCTAGCATTTGCTCTTCTCTATCCTTATATCAGAAAATGCTGCGCCTAGTTCAATTTGATCTGGATGAGCAGATTGAATCAACACACAGTCATCAGCAATACGATCATCTACAATGACTTTTAAAGTAACACTATTCTCACCTTGTTCTACTTTTGCTTGGTCATCATTTGTTAATTTCTTTTTATTGGCTAACGCTGAATTAATATGGATTGCACCATCAGAAATATCTTTGGTTTGTTGTAAAGAGACCGCTCGACGACAGATAGCATCAATCATATTCATTGGCGTTTCTGTAATACGCTGTAATTTTTTAGATTTAGAATGTGTTTTCAGAGTAGACGGAGTTTGCCATTTATCCATATTATCCGTCTTAATATCACCTATGGCCTGCATCGCTTCATCAAGCACATCAGAGGATGACTGATAGTTAAATCCATCAAGCTCAAAACAATTGCCTAAAACTCTTAACACCTTCCATGCCGGTCTTGCTTCCGCCAGCGGCGAAACTACGCCAGCAAAACTTTGACTAGCACCTTCGTTATTAATATATGTACCGGATGTTTCAGTAAAGACAGAAATCGGTAACAGTACATCTGCATACTCATTCATCTTCTCGCTTCGATAGGCAGTTAAGGAAACAACAAACTTCGCATCCTTCATTGCATCTTGCGCTAATCGACTATCCCAACAATCCAGTTCTGGTTCTACACCCATTAATACATAAGCTTTTAATTTTGCTTGCAGCATTTGCTGTGTATTCATGCCTGCCTTTGAACCTGGGTTACCACCGGCTAATCGATGTGGTATTGCGCCTGCTAACCATGCACCGGAACTATTTGCATTTTCAGACAAATATCCTAACTTTGATTCGCTAAATTTAGCGATTAAACCGGCAAGCGATCGTAACAATGAAAACTGCGGATGCGCTGTAGCCAGATTACCCAGTAAGACAATAGCATTGTCTTCATCAAGTAAGTTATTGGCGATCCTTCTATGACTATCGTTAACTACAGCTTTATCAATACTTTGTTTGACTCCTTGTTCGAAGATCTCTTCTGTCTCTTCAACAAGTACCTTTAATATAGAAGCTAATTCCATAGGCATCATGCCAGGTGAAACAATACTTTTTTCAGCTATAGGGTAATTAAAATCGTAATCAACGGGATTTAATACCATGACAGATGCGCCATGGATCACGGCTTTGCGAAGTCGGTGATTAATAATCGGCTGATCTTTTCTAACATTACTGCCTATTAACAATGCTGACTGCAAAGTATCGAATTCAGAAATACTTTGTCCTAAATAAGGAAAGCTGGCAACAACATCCTGATCCGAAAAATCAGATTGTTTTAAACGACTATCGATATTGTTTGAACCAATAGCTCGTATTAATTTTTGTAATAAATACAACTCTTCTAAAGTCGATGATGGCGAAGCTATAGCACCTAATTGTTTTAGATTATTATCCGCAACAAGAGCTTGTAAATTATTCTTAACCACATCCAAAGCTGTTTCCCAATCAACTTCATGCCAGCTTCCAGCTTCCTTAATCATTGGTGTTTGTAATCGCTCGTCACTATAAATAGCTTCGTAACTGAATCGATCCCGATCAGATAACCAGACTTCATTGATATCTTCATTATGTGCAGGCACTACACGCTTAACTTCATTGCCTTTAACATGAATATGAATATTTGAACCGACAGAATCATGTGCTGCGATTGCATCTTTCTGTACCAATTCCCAGGTTCTTGCGGAATATCGAAAAGGTTTCGAAGTTAATGCGCCAACCGGACAAAGATCAATAATATTACCTGACATCTCAGAACTAACACTCTTCTCTATGTAGGTACCAATCTGCATATTTTCGCCACGACCGGTCGCACCCATTTCACGTAAGCCAGCAATTTCTTCACCAAAACGAACACAACGCGTGCAATGTATACAACGTGTTAAATCTGTATGGATAAGCGGCCCGATATTTTTATCTTTAACAACACGTTTCTTTTCCTGATAACGCGATACACCCTCACCATAACCCATAGCCAAATCTTGCAATTCACATTCACCACCTTGATCACAAATAGGACAATCTAAAGGATGATTGATCAATAAAAATTCCATCACAGATTTTTGTGCATCGATTGCCGCTTTAGATCGGGTCTTAACTTTCATACCTTCCATAACCGGCGTTGCACAAGCAGGTAAAGATTTTGGTGCTTTTTCAACTTCGACCAGACACATACGACAATTAGCCGCGATGGTTAATTTATTGTGATAACAAAAGCGAGGCACATAGATGTCATTGGCATCCGTTACCTCGATCAACATTTGTCCCTTGTTTGCTGTTAAGGTTTGTCCATCAACTTCAATTGTTATTTTTTCGTCAGGCATAATTCTTTTCTATTTTCTCACGCAGCTTCATTATCATCTGATTTATGTGAATCAACCATGCAACGCTTATGATCAATGTGATACTGAAATTCATCTCGGAATTGTTTAATAAAACTTCTTACCGGCCATGCTGCCGCATCACCGAAAGCACAAATTGTTCGTCCTTCAATTTTACTTGCAACGTCATCAAGTTTATCCAAATCGCCTTGCTCACCTTTGCCTGCCTCAATACGTTTTACAACTCGGTATAACCAACCAGTTCCTTCTCGACAAGGCGTACATTGACCGCAAGATTCTGAATAATAAAAACGTGAAAGACGTTCCAATGCTTTGACCATACAAGTCGTGTCATCCATAACGATAACAGCACCTGAACCTAACATTGATCCAGATTTGGCAACTGAGTCGTAATCAAGATTTGTTTCCAACATGACATCACCGTGTACTACCGGCATAGAACAGCCGCCGGGAATAACCGCTTTTAGACCGCGACCATCACGAACACCGCCAGCCATTTCTAAAAGTTTTGAGAATGGTGTGCCCAAAGGAATTTCAAAATTACCTGGATTGTTAACATGACCGCTAACAGAAAAACATTTCATGCCGCCACTATTAAGCACACCTTTATCCGCAAACCAGATTCCACCATTTTTAAGAATACTGGGAACAGAAGCAAAACTTTCCGTGTTATTAATCGTTGTCGGTTTACCATATAAACCGAAATTTGCCGGAAACGGTGGTTTAAATCGCGGCTGACCTTTTTTACCCTCAAGCGACTCAAGCAATGCTGTTTCTTCACCACAAATATAAGCACCCGCACCAAGACTGGCATGGATATCGATATTGATATCACTGCCTAAAATATTTTTACCGAGTAAGCCTTCGCGATAAGCTTCTTTTAATGCATTATCAAAACGTGAAAAAGGCTCATCCATAAATTCTCCACGGAGATAGTTATAAGCCACCGTTGAACCTGTCGCATAACAAGCGATAGTCATACCTTCTACCAACGCGTGAGGATTAAAACGCAAGATATCTCTATCCTTGCAAGTTCCCGGCTCACTCTCATCAGAGTTACAAACGATGTATTTTTGACCGGGCATATTGCGCGGCATAAAACTCCACTTCAAACCAGTAGGAAAACCCGCGCCACCCCGTCCTCTGAGTCCCGAATTCTTTACTTCCTCGATAACTTGTTCAGGCGGTATCTTATTCTTAATAATTTTTTTCAACGCATTATAACCACCTACCTTTAAATAATTTTCAAAGGTCCATGGCTCATCAAACTTGAGCGTGGCATAACAGACGCTATTTATTTCCATTGTTTTATGGCTGCTCATTCCAGCTCATCCAAAATTTCATCTACTCTTTCCGGCGTCAGATTTTCATAATATTTATGATCGATCATCATCATTGGCCCACCACAACAAGCAGCCAGACACTCTTCTTCGCGCTTAATAAAAAACTTTCCATCTTCTGTTGATTCACCCGTCTTAATTCCCAACTTTTTCTCAAGATGATCAACAATGGTGTCTGAGCCCATCAACATGCAGGAAATATTGGTACACACTGAAATGCTATGACGACCCACAGGTACTGTTTCAAACATAGAATAGAAAGAAGCTACTTCGTATACAGCAATATTAGATAGTCCAAGATAAGCGGCAACCGAATCCATTAATTCTGTCGTTAAATAACCCTCGTTTTGGTGCTGCGCTGCACGCAATGCCGCCAATACGGCAGACTGTTTCCGGTCTTTCGGATATTTTTCTAACCACGCATCAATATCTGCTCGCGTGTGTTCAGTTAATATTGTTATTGCTGTTTCAGTCATACTTTAGAATCTCAAATTTATAGCGCATAAATTAGAACGAGTAATTTCTTCCAAGATGAGGCGCACTGTTTTTTTCATATTTATTTTCATAATGAGCGAGTAGTTTTTATCTAGGCAAGGCGTGAGGTTCTGAGTGTCCGCAGCGTACATGTTAGTACGTGAGGAACACGAAGAGCCGAACAACGCGGCATGGGCGAAAAATACGAAGCTCATCGGTCGATTTCTCCGAATACGATATCCTGGGTTCCTATGACAGCAACCACATCGGATAACATATGCCCTTTAACCATTTCATTCATCGAAGATAAATGCGCAAAACCAGGCGCGCGTACTTTTAAGCGATAGGGTTTATTGGCACCATCGGAAATAAGATAAATACCAAACTCACCCTTAGGATGTTCTATTGCAGAATAAACTTCCCCTTCCGGCACACAATATCCTTCGGTAAATAATTTAAAGTGATGAATGAGTGATTCCATATCATCTTTCATATCTTCACGTTTAGGAGGTGTTAATTTGTGATCGTCCAAAATGACGGGGCCGGGATTCTTTCTCAACCAATCCACACATTGTTTAATGAGTCGATTTGATTGTCGCATTTCTTCAACACGTACCAGATAGCGGTCATAACAATCACCCTCGGTACCAATCGGGATATCAAAATCAAGCTGGTCATACACTTCATAAGGTTGTTTTTTTCTCAAATCCCATTCAATACCCGAACCACGTAACATCGGCCCAGTAAAGCCAAGCTGCAATGCCCGTTCAGGTGAAACAACACCTATACCTACTGTGCGCTGTTTCCAGATACGGTTATCAGTGAGCAAAGTTTCGTATTCATCAATACGTGTTGGGAAATTGTCAGTAAAAGACGCTATATAATCTAACAATGAACCTTGTCTGTTTTCATTCATGCGGTCGACTTCTTCCTGCTTATGCCATTTCGACGCTTCATACTTTGGCATGACCGAAGGTAAGTCACGATAAACACCACCGGGGCGATAATAGGTCGCATGCATACGCGTACCAGACACGGCTTCATAGCAATCCATTAAATCTTCGCGCTCACGGAAACAATAAAGAAACATGGTCATCGCACCGACATCAAGTCCATGTGTACCTAACCACATCAGGTGATTCAAAATTCGCGTGATTTCATCGAACAGAACACGGATATATTGCGCACGTATTGGCACTTCAACACCGAGTAATTTTTCTATCGCCATGACATAAGCATGTTCATTACACATCATCGACACATAATCGAGCCGATCCATATAACCGATACTTTGGTTGTAAGGCTTACTCTCAGCTAGCTTTTCTGTTCCACGATGCAATAATCCGATATGAGGATCGGCTCGTTCAATGACTTCACCATCCATTTCAAGAACCAAACGGAGTACACCATGCGCTGCCGGATGCTGTGGTCCGAAATTCATTGTCATATTACGAATTTCAGCCATCGTTCAGCTCCTCTTCTACAGCAATATAACGATTGTCTTCCCGGATAACTCGAGGCACTAATACTCGATTAGTTATTGTCACAGGCTGATAGACCACTCGCTTTTTGTCTTCGTCATAACGTACTTCAACGTTACCTTCTAATGGAAAATCTTTACGGAAAGGATGACCAATAAAACCATAGTCCGTCAGTATTCGTCTCAAGTCCGGATGTCCATCGAAAAGTATGCCAAATAGATCGAATGTTTCGCGTTCAAACCAATCAGCTGAACTCCAGATATTTGTTACAGAACTAATTCGAGGTGGTTCACCTGAGACAAAACAGCGTAACCGTAAGCGAATGTTATTTTTTAGCGACAATAAATGGTAAACAACAGCAAAACGTTTGTTGTTATAGACATTAGATTTTTGCTGAGATTCAGATTCGCGACCTCGACTAAAGCCAGTGGATGTCGTTTCGTGCGTGACCCAGTTGACCTCCCCATATTCGGAGTAATCAACACCACAGACATCGGAAAGTTGTGAAAAGCTAAATAGTTTATCGTCACGCAATGCTTTACACACTGACAACACATGTTCTGCAGGAAATTCCATCGTGACTTGACCGCGATCAAGCACACAACTGACCGATTCATCACTAAATCGCTCTTCTAATTTTATCTTAAGACTGGCGGCAGATTCCATTATACCTTTATATTTCTAAGTAATGATTTATCGAGCTATTGTATTAGTTCTTTTTATCTTTTTTTGTAATTGTATTATTCCGTATAACAACGCTTCTGCAGTCGGAGGACAACCCGGAACATAAACATCTACAGGCACAATTCGGTCACATCCTCTAACTACGGCATAGGAATAATGGTAATAACCTCCACCATTGGCACAGGAACCCATTGATATGACCCAACGGGGTTCGGCCATCTGGTCATACACCTTTCGTAATGCCGGTGCCATTTTGTTGACTAAGGTTCCAGCCACAATCATGACATCGGACTGTCTTGGACTGGGACGAAATACAATACCAAAACGATCCAGGTCGTAACGTGAAGCACCCGCCTGCATCATTTCGACAGCACAACATGCCAAACCAAATGTCATCGGCCACATCGAGCCGGTACGTGCCCAATTGATCACATTATCAATATTGGTTGTGACAATACCTTGTTCGTGAATTTTTTCTTCAGCGCCCATCAGTATTTATATTCCTTTATTCTCACTGTTATTCCCACTCTAACGCACCTTTGCGCCACTCATATATAAACCCTACTACAAGCACACCCAAAAATATCATCATCGCCCAAAAGCCAGTCATACCAATGTGTTCAAGGGCGACAGCCCATGGGAATAAGAAGGCAATTTCAAGATCAAATATGATAAACAGTATGGCTACAAGGTAATAACGAACATCGAATTTCATACGGGCATCTTCAAATGCTTCAAAACCACATTCGAATGGCGATTGTTTTGCGCTATAGGGACGTGAATGCCCAAGAATCTTACCCAGACCCAGACCTATAGCCAACAGAACCGCACCCATTATCAGACCCATGGCCACAAAAATAAGAATTGGAAAGTAATTATTCAGCATTTAGACGCTATTAATTTCAGTTTGTTATTATCAAAGTCTAGTATACAAACAAGATTCATACCAAGCACTGAAAACCTTTAAAAAATAAGTAATTAATTCATTAATCTCGATAATTTATATTGTATCAAAAATATTACGACACTTTCTCAACATCTTTCTATTTCATCAACTAGACTATTCTTTGGTTGTCTGGTTATTTCGCATTGCATTATTCATATAAGTGATGACTATCGCACTTTATCTATCATTGCATAATAATAATTATAGTTTTTGATTCAAAACAAATAATTTATATAAAATCCTATATTTTAGTCTGACTTCATGATTTATGGACGGAGAAATTATGGATATTTTTGTTTAAAGGATTATCTGGCTTAGTTATCGCCAGTCTTCAGACAATAGGGATAAAACAAACATAACTTTTCTTCAAAGCAATTTGCGATATTTTGCAATTCTTAGGGACTTCTCAGGTTCGATTATATCCGTAGTTCGTTTCTTATATATAATGAGTGAAAAGCAGTAGGAGAGAAAAAGCGCATGGTTGAAAAGTGAGTAATGATAAATTATTCGATACTGACACCATGGTTATCATTCATGTAAGAGAACATTAACCTTTATTTTTTACAGACCCGTTTTAAATAAACATCCTCAGTAAAAAGAAAGTCCTAGGACGGAGTGGGATGTCCTAGGAATAGTCAATTGGTGCCGATGCCCAGAGTCGAACTGGGACGCCCTAAAGCACAACCCCCTCAAGATTGCGTGTCTACCAATTCCACCACACCGGCAAGTATTCAGTAATACGAGTGAAGCAGATTTTATTCTGTTGGTAATTCAGGTAAATCGGAATCCTGAATTTCAGCCTTTTCTTCTATAACAGCAGGCATATCTTCTGCTACTGCTTCTTGTATTTGTTCCATAACAACTGCAGGTTGATCTAATAAACTAGTTGGCGCTTCCGACATACTTCGCGTTGCGAGGTATGCGAGAAATAAACTATTGCTCAAAAATATAACCGCAAGTACGGTTGTTACTTTGGTCATAAAGTTGCTAGAACCCGAGCTACCAAAAACGGTTGCAGAAGATCCGCTACCAAAGGCAGCACCGGCATCAGCACCCTTGCCATGTTGGACTAAAATCATTCCAATCAACGCAACTGCGACGAGTACTTGTAAGACAAATAATAATGTATGGACTGTTTCCATGGTTTCCATTGCTTTGCTACCTCATAGCGCGACAAATTGTCAAAAAGTCTTCCGCAACCAGCGATGCCCCGCCGATCAGACCTCCATCTATATTTGCCATTTCAAAAAGTTGTTCTGCATTTCCTGCATTGACACTGCCCCCATAAAGAATTCTGACTATGTCAGCGACTTCATTATCGTGTCTTGCTAAACGCAATCTAATAAATTCGTGTACTTCCTCTGCTTGTTCCGGTGTTGCTGTTTTCCCGGTACCTATTGCCCAAACTGGTTCATAAGCAATTACCGCATTTTCAAATGCTGCGATACCCGCCAATTCTATTACTACATCCAACTGTCTGGCGATGACCTCTTCAGTACAATTGGATTCACGTTCTTCCAATAATTCACCAACACATAATATTGGAGTCATTCCATTTTTCTGGACTGCCATAAACTTCTTAGCAACCATCACATCATTTTCAGCATAGAGCGCTCTGCGTTCTGAATGACCGACTATGACATAGCCACAGCCAAAATCTTTCAACATCAATGCCGAAACTTCTCCGGTATACGCACCTTTTTCCAACTGAGAGACATTTTGCGCCCCTAACTTGATTTCAGACTGTTGCAGTAATGTCGCCAATTCAGAGATATAGACAGAAGATGGGCATATAACTACTTCTGATTTAGTGCCTTGCACTCCCTGAATTACTGATTGTAATAATGGACGAATAGTCTCTAAAGTCCCATTCATCTTCCAATTAGCTGCGACGAGTATTTGGCGTTCAGTCATTCTTACTTTGATACCGCTGAAAGGGCGCAAATCTTACAGATTAGGAACATTTAAATCAATAACTCCGACAACAAATAATAACTCACAGATGTTTCTACGCCAGAAGTTAGTAGTTACTGACAATCATTCAGCTTCTGGCTTATTTGCCGCTTCTTGTAGGGCTTCAATTTCGTTATCTTCCAAACGCCAATGCTGGCCGACTCTTTTACGTCGAGGTAATAAATAAGGGCCAAAACGCGTTCGGATTAGTCGTGATACCTTTAAATCCTGAGATTCCCATAAACGACGCACTTCTCTATTACGACCTTCCATAATCACTACGTGATACCAGTGATTCGCGCCTTCACCACCAGAATCAACTATGTCAGTGAATTTTGCAGGACCATCTTCCAGTTCTACACCTTCGCGTAACGCCTGCATTTGTTGTTTATTTGCCGTACCTAAAACTCGAACGGCATATTCACGTTCGATTTGGCTGGACGGGTGCATTAATTTATTTGCTAAATCACCATCGGTAGTAAACAGCAATAAGCCGGTAGTATTGATATCTAACCGTCCAATGTTTATCCACCGACTGTTTCTTAATTTCGGTAATTTACTAAAAACGGTCACACGTCCTTTTTCATCTTTGCGAGTACACACTTCACCGACAGGTTTGTAGTAAGCAATTATCTTTGGCTTAATTTTTTTATCACCGCGCGGGAAATGTAATCTTATTGCACGTGAATCAATTGAAATACGATCGGTATGATCGATAGTTTGACCAAGGATTGCGGGCTTTCCATTAACCGTTATTTTTCCCGCTTTTATCCAGGACTCTATTTGACGTCTTGAACCATGACCCGCGTTAGCAAGGACTTTTTGTATACGTTCAGCCATTAGATATTAATACAAATTAGAATAGTTTAATTTGAGATAGGAACGACATTTGAAACTTCGTCATCAGCTTCTTCTTCCGATTCAATTTCTTCTGATTTAATTTCTTCTGACTCACCTTCTTCTGATTCAATAGCAACGGCAGCTAACTCTTCGTCTATTCCTTCCTCCGAATCACCATCAACCGAATCTTCGTCAGAGCTATTCGCATCATCTTGCTCTTCAATAGTCGACGCTTCTGCATTTTCTACTTCATCTACCGCTTCTATATTCCCATCTACTACATTAGGATTTTCATCTGAGTCAGTTTCAGCATTTTTATCTTCCGTTTCGGCAGCTTTTGCTTCGCCTTCCAGTTCTTCAAACAAATCAGGATTGATTGAATCAAAGTCTTTAATATCTTCCAAAGCTGGCAGATCGGATAATTTTTTAAGATTAAAGTAATCCAGAAACATTTTCGTCGTTGCCAATAACGATGGTTTACCCGGAACATCACGATGTCCCACAACTTTAACCCATTCACGTTCTTGCAAGGTCTTCACTATAGTACTACTGACACTAACACCACGGATTTCTTCAATCTCTCCGCGTGTAATAGGTTGGCGATAGGCAATGATAGCAAGCGTTTCCAGTAAAGCTCTTGAATAACGTGGCGGACGTTCATCAAATAAATGGTTCACCCATTCAGCATATTCATCTCTCGCTTGAAAACGATAACCACTGGCAACCTCAGATAATTCTATGCCTCTTTCCTCATAATCTTCTTGCAAGGATTTAACTGCAGTAAGAATATCGTCGCGTTCCAGTTCTAATGTTTGATCTGTTTCAAACAGACTTAATATTTTTGCTACATTTAATGGTTTTACTGAAACCATCAAAGCGGCTTCGATAATATTTTTTATTTTTTCCTGACTCATGTTGCTGCCTTAACATAGATTTTCCCGTTCGCATCATTTTGAACGAGTTGAATAAGAGAATCCTTTACCAGTTGCAAAATCGCTAGTAATGAAACAATCACACCGCCACGCCCTTCTTCAACGCTGAATAATTCTTCAAAATCGGTAAAATTTTCAGCATTTACCTTTTCCAGAACAATGCCCATACGTTCACGAACAGATAAAGCTTCTCTCTTTATCATATGATGCGAAAACATATCCGCACGTTTTACCACATCAGCAAAAACTAAAAGTATAGCTTCCATTGATACTTGCGGCGGTTCTTGGTTTATCTTGCGCCCCGGAAATTCCGTAACAGTGGCAAATAAATCACGCTCAATACGTGGTAATTCGTTTAAATTTTCCGCTGCCTGTTTGTATCTTTCATACTCTTGCAAACGTCTTATCAATTCTGCTCTTGGATCTTCTTCGCCGCTTTCTTCCTCTGTTTGTCGAGGTAACAACATTCTCGATTTAATCTCGGCCAGCATTGCTGCCATCAATAAATATTCCCCTGCCAATTCAAGCTGGAGAACATCCATCATCTCGATATAACTCATGTATTGTTCCGTTATCTTTGCTAACGGAATATCGAGAATATCTAGGTTCTGCTTTTTGATAAGATACAACAGTAAATCCAGTGGTCCTTCAAACGCTTCTAGAAAGACTTCCAATGCATCGGGCGGAATATATAAATCTTTCGGTAACTCTGTTACTGGTGTTCCCTGAACCAGAGCAAACGGCATTTCATCCTGAACAACTTCGGTAGTTTTAATATCTTCGCTCATTAATCTTCTAATTTAAAATTCCGTATGATTCATTAACTAACGGTAAATAAGTCCCATAGCATCGCGTACTTCTTCCAGAGTTTCTCTAGCAATATCACGCGCTGCGTCACAACCATCCGCAATAATACCGCGAACTGTTTCAGGATCATTTATATATTCGTTGGCTCGTTCTCGAATTGGCCCTTGTTCCTCTAATACCGATTCAATCAATGGCTTTTTGCAATCAAGACAACCAATTTTAGCCTTGGTACAGCCATCAACAACCCATTCTTTCAAATCATCATCTGAATATACTTGATGTAAATTCCACACTGGACATTTACTCGGCTCACCAGGATCCGTCAGTCGGACTCGAGCCGGATCAGTTGGCATTGTTCGAATCTTTTCTTCGACAACACTGGGGTTCTCCCGTAATGAAATCGTATTTCCATAGGATTTAGACATCTTCTGTCCATCTAGCCCCATCATTTTCGATGTCGGAGTCAATAATGCCTGCGGCTCAGGGAAAATAGCTTTACCACTTCCATCGAGATATCCAGATAATCGTTCGCGATCACCAATGCTGATATTTTGCTGTGCTTCGAGTAATGCACGTGCTTTTTCTAATGCTGTTGCATCGCCCTGCTCCTGATAACTTCGACGTAAATCATAATAAAGACGCGCATTTTTCTTACCCATCTTTTTTGCAGCCGCTTTTACTTTTTCTTCAAAATCAGGCTCGCGACCATATAAATGATTAAACCGTCGAACTACTTCTCGCGCCAATTCGACATGCGATACCTGATCTTCACCGACAGGCACATGCCCCGCCTTATACATAATAATATCTGCTGTTTGTAATAAGGGATAACCTAGAAAACCATAGGTAGTCAGATCTTTATTCGATAACTTCTCTTGTTGATCTTTATAACTAGGCACCCTTTCTAACCAACTCAGAGGTGTGCTCATTCCCAACAATAAATGTAATTCTGCATGTTCTGGTACACGAGACTGAATGAATAATTTGGCCGACCCTGGATTAATACCTACTGCCAGCCAATCGATGACCATATCCCAGACGCTTTTTTCGATAATCGAAGGATCTTCATATTCTGTAGTCAGCGCGTGCCAATCTGCAACAAAAAAGAAACATTCGTATTCCTGTTGCAAATCCAGCCAATTTTTAAGAACGCCATGATAATGGCCTAGATGAAGCTGGCCGGTCGGACGCATACCCGACAGAACCCGCTGTTTACCGCTTGTGGACAAAACACTCTCCTGGAGGAAATTTCAGCAAAGGATTATACCCTGCTCTGACGAGTCAGGATCAAGTAATTTTAATATATTAGAACTATCGTAAATATCCCCTTAAATCTCTTGATAATCGCTCATAAACGAATATCGCCCTTTCCCTGTCTAAGCAATACTGGTTCTTCCCCAAGTAAGTCAATCACAGTGGTTGCTTCAATGCCGCAACCACCACCGTCAATAATCGCGTCGACCTGTTCATTTAAGCGATCCTTAATTTCGTCCACTTCAGATAAAGGCAATTCTTGTTGCGGTAAAATTAAACTGGTACTCAGCATTGGCTCTCCAAGTGCTTCGAGCAAAGCCTGAGCGATGTGATTTTCCGGGACCCTAAGGCCAATCGTTTTACGTTTGGCATGCTGAAGCCGACGCGGAACATCTTTGGTAGCACGTAATAAGAACGTATAAGGTCCGGGAGTCAATGATTTCATCAAACGATAGGCTGGATTACTAACCTTGGCATAAGTCGCAATTTCCGAAAGGTCGCGACAAAGCAAAGTCATATTATGGTGCTTATCGAGCTGTCTGATCTGTCGAATTCGATCTACAGCCTCTTTTTCGCCAAGATGACAGCCCAAGGCATAACAAGAATCCGTAGGATAGACCGCCAAACCGCCCTGTCGGATGATGTCAGCCGCCTGACTAATCAATCTCGCTTGTGGGGTTTCCGGGTGAATGTTGAAATATTGCGCCATATTACTCGCTCAGATCTTTTTTTGGTATGATGCCTGATTAAACTACAAAGTTGAATTTATGAAATTTCTGTTTGATTTTTTTCCAATATTGGCATTTTTCATTGCCTTTAAAATGACCTCTGATTCTGACGAAGGTATTTATCTCGCTACGTCGGTATTAATCATAGCCAGTTTTATTCAAGTGGCGATATTTTGGTTGATGTATCGTCGCTTTGAAAAGATGCACTTAGTCACGCTAGCTGTCGTCATTGTCTTTGGTGGTGCCACATTATTATTTCATGATATTCGTTTTATTAAATGGAAACCAACCGTGGTTATGTGGGTATTTGCTATCGTCGCCTTTGCCAGTGAATATATTGGAGAAAAAAATCTCTTTCACAGAATGATGCATTATGCTGATGATAAAATTTCTGTGCCTGATTTTGTATGGTATAGATTGAATATTGCTTTTGTATTGTTTTTCATTTTTATTGGTGCGGCTAATTTATATGTTGCCTTTAATTTTGATAGAAATACCTGGGTCAATTTCAAAACCTTTGGTATCACTGGATTAAATATGATCTATATGACCGGTATGATTTTTTATCTATTTAGATTTACAAAAGATCCCGAAGAATTACTTACGGATGAATCAGACACAGAAGAAACGCCGAAAGAATAAATCATTTAATTTTTGAATGACTTGAATACTTCTATTAATTTAGATTTTTATTCGAGTCGGCAGCGCTTGTGCATCCATGCGCTCGCAGCATAAGACCTTCCATAGTCAGAAGGCGGAAGGTTTTCGAGAACCGGACGACTGCATGAATGCAGGAGGTAGAGCACCAACAGTAGGCGTTTCAGGCGATGTCAGGAACAATTGCCGAGTGTATAATTAATACATGAGGCTCGCAGAAAACCTAGACAACGAAGAAATCGGATAAAAAGATAATTAATAGAGGTGTTCAAGATGTATTACGCAATTATTAGTCAAGATGTTGAAAACAGTTTAGAAAAAAGAATGAGTGTACGTGCTGATCATATTGCCCGTCTTGAAGCTTTAAGAGATGGAGGGCGCTTACTTACCGCCGGACCGCATCCGCTTATTGATAGTGAAGATCCTGGTCCAGCGGGTTTCAGTGGCAGTTTAATTGTTGCCGAATTTGATTCTCTTGATGCCGCGCAAACATGGGCTGATGCCGACCCTTATGTTGATGCGGGTGTTTATGAAAAAGTAATAGTAAAACCTTATAAGAAAGTATTCTAAATGGACCGCATAGCCGCCATTCGGGAACGATTAACGAAGCAATTAATGCCAACACAGTTGGATATCATTGATGAATCTCATCTTCATGCGGGTCATGCTGGAGCAGCTAGCGGAGCAGGACATTTTGCGGTGACAATTACAGCTAATGCTTTTAATGGAAAAAGTCTAATCGAACAACACCGATTAGTTTACCAGGCGGTTGATGATCTAATGAGATCAGAAATACATGCACTTAGCATTAAAGCAATAGCAGCGGACGAGAACGCATAAGGTGTCATACACAAAACCTTTCCTAAAATGGCCTGGTGGCAAATTCAGGTTACTTGAGCGAATCAATGACAAACTTGATTCGGGAAGACGTTTTGTTGAACCTTTTGTTGGTTCTGGCGCTGTATTTTTAAATACCAATTACAGAAAATATTTATTAGCCGACACAAACCCGGACTTAATCAATCTTTATCTGCAAGTTCAAAATAATAAGAATTCATTCATCGATTATTGTAAATCTTTTTTTATAGAAAAAAATAACAATGAAGCTCGTTATTATAAATTTAGAAAAAAATTCAATACGACGACTGATGTAAGACTTAAATCCGCACTTTTTTTATATTTAAATCGACATTGCTACAACGGGCTTTGCCGATATAATTCCAGACATGAATTCAATACACCTTTTGGAAGATACAAAAAACCTTATTTTCCAAAAAAAGAAATAGAGAATTTTCACAGAGCATCACAATCTGCAAAGTTCATTCATTCCAGCTTTATAGACACTATGAAAAAAACCAAAAAAGGTGATGTTGTCTATTGCGATCCACCCTATGTACCATTGTCAAAAACTGCTTGCTTCACAGATTATTTTTCAGGCGGTTTTGGCTGGGATGAACAAATCCAATTAGCCGAGTGGGCAGGTAAGCTCGCCAAAAAAGGAATACCTGTCATTATTTCTAATCATGACACTGATAATACTCGTAATCTATATCACGATGCCGGTGCAAAAACAGAAGGCTTTCTGGTCAGAAGAACGATCAGCTGTAACGTTAACAACCGAAAAAAAATTGGCGAGATTCTCGCCGTCTTCCAACCAGCTTAATTATCACCAATAAATTTCTATTGCATACTCAAAACTTATTTATTCAGAATGCTGATAAATATTGTGTGGAGATCCGCATTACTCTTGGATGAACCAAATCATTAAAGTCGTCATAGGCAAGTTCTACCAGTTCATTATGTGAACCGGCATTAAATGCAATCATTTCATCATGGCTTAATGTCTCTTCAACAATGACATCCATGTTATAAAGATTTCCGAATGGTGGCATAGCCCCTGTTTCGCATTCTGAAAACCGGGGCATAAATTCTTTTTCAGAAACCAGACTCACATTCCGTGTATCTAAAACAGATTCCAATAATTCAAAATCGATTTGATCCTGTGCAGGTAATACAACCATCACCTGTGTTCCTTCGATATTTACGATGACAGTTTTTGCCATTTCTGTAGCTGGAATATCTGCGCTTTCTGCAACTTCCTCAGCAGTATAGGCAGTTGAATGATTGATGATGGAATATCGAATGTTTTCCCGTTCTAAATATTCTTTCAGTTTTGTTGATAACATATCGTTGTCCCCCTATTTAAAAATGGAACGAATACTCTATTTGTATTCCCTAAGTATAGTTCCCTAATTCCTTATATGGGCGATCTAAACAAAATTAATAATTGCTTATTTTGCCATTGATAAAAATGATAATTTATGTGCAAAGTACTGAAAAATAAAAAATAAAGTAATTTAAATTCGTCATTGCAGGAATTTGAATATCACTTAAAATACCCATTCCAATAATCACCACCATCTAATCAGGATGCAAATTTACTCTAAGTCATGGACACTTCTACTCTTGAACTTGCTACAAACTTAATCTGCCGTGCTTCAGTAACACCCGAAGATGGTGGTTGTCAGAAATTAATTGCTGACCGGCTGGGAAAACTCGGGTTTCAGGCTACGCATTTACGCTTTGAAGAGGTCGACAACCTCTGGATTACCCATGGTAAATCTGGATCTTTGTTCGCCTTTGCGGGGCATACAGATGTCGTTCCAACGGGGCCAATAGAAGATTGGAAAACAGATCCTTTTAAGGCTGAATTAAAAGACGGCTATTTGTACGGTAGAGGTGCTGCTGACATGAAAGGGGGTATTGCCGCCATGGTCGTCGCCGCCGAACAATTCGTACAAGAATACCCAGATCATAATGGCATTATTGCTTTCCTGATAACCAGCGATGAAGAAGGCCCTTCTATTAATGGAACACGCAAGGTCATTGAATATTTAAATGACAATAATATCAAAATCGATTGGTGCATCGTTGGCGAACCTTCTAGCAACAAACAATTAGGCGATGTTATTCGTATCGGGCGCCGAGGCTCTTTAAATGCTGTATTAACGATTAATGGAATTCAGGGGCATGTTGCTTTTCCAGAACTTGCAGAAAACCCTATTCATCGTTCCAGCGCGTTCCTTGCCGAGATTTCCTCTATAGAATGGGATCAAGGTAATGATTCGTTTCCGGCAACCTCTTTTCAGATTTCCAATATCAATGCCGGTACTGGGGTAGAGAATGTTATTCCTGGTTCAGTAAAATTATTATTTAACTTTCGTTTCTCAACGGAACTGACGGAAGATGATTTAAAAACTAAAGTAATAGCATTACTTGATAAACATGAACTTAATTATGATCTTCAATGGAAACTATCGGGACATCCTTTTTTAACCAGCACTGGTAAGTTAGTTGACGCTACTTGTAATGCGATCAAATCTATTTGCGGTATTGAAACGGACTGTTCCACTGGCGGAGGTACATCAGACGGACGGTTTATTGCGCCAACGGGTGCCGAAGTTATAGAACTTGGTGTAAGTAATGACACAATTCATAAAATCAATGAATGCGTCAAAGTCGATGACCTTGAAACACTAACTACAATTTATAAAAATATTCTTAAACAACTTTTAATTGACTAAACAAACATAAATATAGAAATAGAAAAAATAATAGAAAAAACCTTATATGCCAGTCGTTTGTTACTTACTCCTATATATCTTGGACTCTCACTAACCTTAATTGCTTTGTCGGTTAAGTTCTTTCAAGAATTATTTCATGTATTCTCTGACATTATCGCTATTAGCGAATCAGATTTAGTATTATACCTACTATCAATGATCGATCTGTCTCTAGTCGGAAGCTTGATTGTCATGGTGATGTTTAGCGGTTATGAAAATTTTGTTTCCAAGATTGACCTTGGTGAAGATGATGAAAAACTAGATTGGCTTGGCAAACTCGATGCTGGTACTTTAAAGTTGAAGGTTGCTGCATCAATCGTTGCCATATCTTCTATTCATTTACTTCAACGATTCATGGAAATTGAACAGATCGATAATGATAAGCTAATGTGGCACGTCATTATCCACATGACCTTTGTCTTGTCCGCTTTATTACTTGCTGTACTTGACAAACTTGCTTTTGCTGATCATAGAGAACATTAATACAAAATTATTTATCGCCTTATTGGATACTAAACTGGAGAAATAATAATGAATGTTAAAAGATTTATATTGGCAACAATCGCTGCTTTCGCTTTCGTCTTTGTATTTGAAGGTTTATGGCATCAATTATTAATGAAAGATATGTATGAAGCCACCCTATCAGTATGGCGTCCAAAAGACCCTAGCAAGATGGTCTATATTTTTGCAGGCCAGTTACTCTTTGTTGCTGTGCTTGCTTTTATTTACACCGTCATCGGCAAACATATCCCGTGTAAACGCGGTATCGCTTTTGGTTTCTTTGCGGGCTTGCTACTCGCCATGCCGACTCTAGGAACTTATTGTTACCTACCTATCCCACTCACGATAACGTTAATGTGGATGCTTGCATGTTTGCTGAAAGGATTAGGTTCTGGAGTTGTAATAGCCGCCATTTATAAAGATAAAGAATAAATTTTTATAATTAACGAAATAAATTGTATTTAATAATACAGTAGATGGCACGGACGCCGTCCTTCCAATTTATTTTATTATCTTCTTGATAAGTACGACCGTGATAAGAAATACCTGCTTCATAGATTCTAATATTCATCTTTGAAATTTTTGCGGTCAATTCCAGCTCCATACAAAATCCATTTTCTTCTATATCTATCCCTTTGAGAATGTCTGCACGAAACGCCTTATAGCATGTCTCCATGTCAGTCAGATTAAGATTAGTAAACATGCCAGATAAAAATGTCAGGAACACATTTCCCATGCTGTGCCAAAAATAAAGCACACGATGAGCACTACCAGAGATAATCCGCGAACCATATACTACATCAGCGCGATTTTCATCTATAGGTTTCATTAACCAGACATATTCATTTGGATAGTATTCCAAATCAGTATCCTGAATAAGAATGACATCAGCTGTTGCTTCTTTAATGCCCGTTCGTATTGCCGCACCTTTCCTTGATTCTTTTCCTGCAAAATTAATTTATCAAGTTTGTCTTTGATTTCATTTTGCAATGATATCCAGAGTGCTATCACTAGAACAATCATCAACAACAATTAATTCGATATCAGGACAGCTTCATATCAATTTATATTTTAGTTAGTAAACATATAGAGTATCTATAATCTGAAAATATCGTTAGCGCAGAGTTCACATCTTTATAAATATAATCAGCTATATATTATTGTTTCAAACTATATCAATTTTCATGAAGACATCGTCGCTTCGGACTTCCTGTCCTCTCACGACATACATTCCATCCATGGATATAAAAAAACCCGGACTAGTCCGGGTTTTTGTTTACTTCTTGTAAGTTACAACGAATTATTTTTCGTCGAACTGTGCTTCTTCAGTAGAACCGGTTAATGCAGTTACAGAAGATGCGCCACCTTGAATTACGGTAGTAACATCATCGAAGTAACCCGCACCAACTTCTTGCTGATGAGACACGAAAGTATAACCGCGTTCGCGACCTTCAAATTCAGGCTCTTGAACCATTTCGGTGTAATGTTTCATGCCTTCGCCTTGTGCATAGTTATGTGCGAAGTCAAAAGTACGATACCAGTTCAAGTGAATACCAGCCAATGTAATGAATTGGAACTTATAACCTAGTGCAGACAAGTCTTCCTGGAAGCTAGCAATTTGTGAATCGCTTAAGTTCTTCTTCCAGTTGAAAGAAGGCGAACAATTATAAGACATCAATTGACCAGGAACGGCTGCTTGTACAGCTTCAGCGAATTCACGCGCAAAGCCAATATCAGGCGTACCAGTTTCACACCAAACCAAATCAGCGTATGGCGCATAAGCAACACCACGACTAATCGCTTGTTCCATGCCGTTGTTAACACGGTAAAAACCTTCAGGTGTACGTTCACCCGTAAGGAAAGGCTTGTCATTTTCGTCATAATCGCTGGTTATCAAGTTTGCCGCTTCAGCATCGGTACGCGCCAAAATAATAGACGGGGTACCCATAACGTCTGCTGCCATACGAGCAGCGGTCAATTTTTGTACTGCTTCCTGAGTTGGAACCAATACTTTACCACCCATGTGACCACACTTCTTAACAGCAGCAAGTTGATCTTCAAAGTGAACACCCGCAGCACCTGCAGAAATCATGTTCTTCATTAATTCAAAGGCATTTAAAACACCACCAAAACCGGCTTCAGCATCCGCCACGATAGGTAGGAAGAAATCGATAGCGTCTTTTTCTGCTATTTTGCCATCAGCAATGCTTTTCCATTGAATTTCATCAGCGCGTTTAAAGGTGTTGTTGATACGACGAACCATGGTTGGAACAGAATCGTATGCATATAAAGATTGATCCGGATACATGGTTTCAGAACTATTGCCGTCAGCAGCAACCTGCCAACCCGATAAATAAACTGCTTCTAAACCGGCTTTAGCTTGTTGCATAGCCTGACCCGCAGTAATCGCACCAAAGGCATTCACATAACCTTTTTTAGCAGAGCCATTCACTTTGTCCCAAAGTATCTCAGCACCTCTTCGTGCGAGGGTATGTTCAGGTTGAACACTGCCGCGAAGACGTACAACATCTTCAGCGCTGTAATCACGTTTAACATTTGCCCAACGTGGATTTGCTGCCCAATCTTTTTCCAGATCTTTAATTTGTTGTTCTCTACTGCTCATGGGTATTACCTCCTACTTTATATAAAGACGAGTCGTTCAAATCCGACTCATATCCCAATGTTTTCAAGTCCGCCACAAATCCGATGACACCTATAGATTGTGACGCTAAATTTTAGGGACAGCAAAAATAATAAGATATCTACTATTTAGCAAGCTAATTATGTTAATAATAAGCATTAATAATATTAATACTTGAGCTATAATAATGACTTATGGACCGTTTCTATTATAAACAAAATCGTCTGAAGCAATTACGCGCATTCTGTTTCACCGCGCAATTCAAAAGTATGTCCAAAGCTGCGGAACAAATGTTCCTCAGCCAGCCATCTATTTCTCTTTTAATTCAATCACTTGAAAAAGATTTAGAACAGAAACTATTCTTGCGTAAAGGTCCTCGTATCGAATTAACTGCGGAGGGAGACATGTTATTTGAGATGTCCCTACCTTTGGTTGAAGGATTGGAGACTCTACCAGAGAGTTTTGCCGAGAAATGTAAGCACTCAATCGTCGGTAGGCTTAACATCGCCGCTGTTGAAGCTATCATCCTCTACACCCTGCCCGATATTATTAAACGTTACGCTGCTAACTACCCTGACGTTCACATCAAGCTTGACAACAGCTCTGCAACAATTGGCGTAGAAAAGGTTAGAAACGGCGGGGTTGATTTTGCCATTGGCTCCACACTTAGTGTTCCCGATGATGTCGTTTATCTGCCGATTTATACCTTTGAACCCGTGTTAATCACCCCTATTGGCCACCCACTGCTATCAAACCAGCATGTAAACATGCACGACATTAGCCAATATGGATTGATATTATCACCACAGCATATGTCTACCTGGCAAATGGTGGATCTGGTATTCAAACAATATAATGTTGATTACAAAGTAAATTTAGAAGCTGGGGGCTGGGAAGTTCTAAAAAAATACGTGGAAAATGGACTAGGCGTGTCTATTGTTACCGATATTTGTCTATCCGGAAATGAAAAACTGGGACGCGTACCGCTATCCGAATATTTCCCGAAAAGAACCTATGGTTTATTCGTACGTAAGGGAAAGGTGCTGTCGCCCGCTGCTCGCGAATTTATACAATGTATAGACCGAAATGTTATGGAACGATTTAATGCCGAAAGTGATCAAATAAAAATTGATTCAAAGATTGATATTCAGGCTATTCAGCCCCATGTAAACCCATGATACTTGAAAATGCAATGTTCAGAGCATGTCCGTTTTTATTTAGGGCAAGGCGCAACGATGCGCATGGCTACCCCCTGAGAAGAGGAGCACTAACAGTAGGCGTTAAAGACGACGCTGCCATGGATGAAAACGGGCGTGCTATGGATATACATTCTCAAGTATCATGGGTATAGACTAACGGCACAGAATATGCCTCTATATAAAAGTAAAAAAGCACTTGAAAACACCCAGTACAAGGTATCATTATTAGACTATACAGCATTAGAAAAGAGTTGAATTTATGTCAGAAAAAACTGATGACCATTATGATGATGACTTGGCCACTCAGGAAGCACGGCCCAAGATTAAGCGCCCCCCATTATACAAGGTCTTATTGATGAATGACGATTACACGCCGATGGATTTCGTCGTCCATATACTGGAAATATTTTTTTCAATCGATAGGGAAAACGCAACACGTATTATGTTAGACGTACACACACACGGAAAAGGGGTATGCGGAATATTTACTCATGAGATTGCCGAAACCAAGGTCTCATTAGTGAATGATTACTCACGTGAAAACCAGCACCCCCTACTTTGCACTTTGGAAAAAGCCTAAAGGTAAATCTTATGCTTGATAAAGAACTAGAAATCACACTCAACAACGCATTCATGGAAGCCAGAGAACTACGTCATGAATTTATGACGGTTGAACATTTATTACTCGCCTTGCTTGATAACCCATCGGCGACCAGTGTACTCCAAGCCTGTGGTGCTAATCTCAACGGACTGCACAGCGATTTAATGACCTTCATACAGGAAAACTCATCCATTATAGAAGACGACGATGATCGTGAAACCCAACCAACACTTGGCTTTCAACGTGTATTACAACGTGCCGTTTTTCATGTGCAATCTTCGGGGAAAAAAGAAGTTAACGGCGCCAATGTTCTCATCGCTATATTTGGTGAACGTGAATCACATGCTGCCTATTTTTTAAGCCAGCAAAATGTTGCCCGACTAGACGCAGTTAATTTTCTTTCTCATGGCATTGCTAAAATTGACGATGAAGATAACGATGAACACTTCAATGAAATAGAAGAAGATTCACGTCAGGAAGAAGCCGGTAGCAATCCTCTGGAAGCTTATGCAGTAAATCTTAATGAAGAAGCAATGCAAAGTAAGATCGATCCATTGATTGGTAGGCAAATGGAAGTCCAACGAACCATCCAAATACTCTGTCGTCGTCGTAAAAATAATCCCTTGTATGTGGGTGAAGCCGGCGTAGGCAAAACAGCGATTGCCGAAGGCTTGGCAAAATTAATTGTCGATGGAGATGTACCTGATGTATTAATGGATGGTGTCATTTATTCACTTGACCTTGGTGCTTTACTTGCAGGCACTAAATATCGCGGTGATTTTGAAAAACGTTTAAAAAGCATTATAAATCAATTAAAAAAACAGGATGGTGCAATTTTATTCATTGATGAAATACACACCATCATTGGTGCAGGCGCAACATCAGGTGGCGTCATGGATGCATCAAATATCATTAAGCCAGTATTATCATCAGGTGAATTAAAATGTATCGGTTCCACCACCTATCAGGAATATCGTGGCATCTTTGAAAAAGACCGCGCATTAGCCAGACGTTTTCAAAAGATCGATGTAGAAGAACCTTCTATTGATGAGACAGTGAAAATTCTGCAAGGACTGAAATCGCGTTTTGAAGATCATCACAAAATCAGATACACCAATCAGGCCTTACGTACCGCTGCCGAACTAACAGAACGTTATATTAATGATCGACACTTACCAGACAAAGCAATAGACATCATTGATGAAGCGGGCGCGGCACAACAATTATTGTCTGCATCCAAACGTAAGAAAATAATTGGTGTTCATGATATAGAAAACATCATTGCCAAGATTGTACGTATCCCTGCAAAAACAGTCAGTAGTTCAGATAAAAATGTAATTAAGAAACTGGATCGTAATTTGAAATTAGTTGTCTTTGGTCAAGATGAAGCCATAGATACTTTATCAAATGCGATCAAAATGTCGCGCTCTGGTTTAGGTAATCCACAAAAACCAATTGGTAACTTTCTCTTTGCAGGACCTACTGGTGTTGGTAAAACAGAAGTTGCTCGTCAACTTGCTATACAAATGGGTATCGAGCTAGTACGTTTTGACATGTCTGAATACATGGAACGCCATACCGTTTCAAGATTGATTGGCGCACCTCCAGGTTATGTCGGTTTTGATCAAGGTGGTTTATTAACTGACGCTATTAATAAGCAACCGCATTGCGTATTACTACTTGATGAAATGGAAAAAGCACATCCCGATGTGTTTAATCTACTATTACAAGTTTTTGATCACGGCACCTTAACCGATGCCAATGGTCGTAAGATTGATTTCCGTAATGTCATTATCGTCATGACTACTAATGCTGGTGCTGATCGCATGAGTCGCGCTTCTGTCGGCTTTTCAATTCAAGATCATAGTGGTGATGCGACAGAAAGTATTAAACAAATGTTTAGTCCGGAATTTCGAAATCGTCTTGATGCGATCATTCAGTTTAATGCACTTGATAAACGCACCATCTCAAATGTCGTTGATAAATTCCTGATTGAACTCGAAGCGCAACTTGATGAGAAAAAAGTCACTGTAGAAATAACCGAAAATGCGCGAGCATGGTTGGCTGAACATGGTTATGACAAGACCATGGGCGCACGTCCAATGGCGAGACTAATTCAAGATAAGGTTAAACGCGCTTTGGCAGAAGAACTTCTGTTTGGTGAACTAGTACATGGTGGGCATGTTGTTGTCACTCTGGAAAACAATGAGATAAAAGTCGAGATTAAAGAAGACGAACTAGAAGGTGCCGTTTAATTTACGGATTTTAACTCAACTGCTTCTATTCTATTTCGGCCATTATTTTTAGCTTCATAGAGTTTGTTATCAGCCGCTTTTATTAATGCGTTAATATCGCAAGGTAAATCAGGAATAACGCTGACAATGCCAATACTTATGGTCACATAATCAGAAATATCTGAGGTTTCATGCGGTATTTTTAATGTTTCTATACTTTTTATAAAACGCTCACTCATAAGCCTAGCCTCCATCCGGGCAGTATGAGGTAAGATTACGGCAAACTCTTCACCTCCATATCGGGCAGGAACATCTGATGCACGCTTGAATGAACTTTTTAAGCATTTTGCAACATTGATTAAACATTCATCCCCAGCTAAGTAACCATATCTATCATTATATTGTTTGAAATAATCAATATCACACATCATCAACGATATTAGATGTTGATGTCGAATCGCGCGTTGTAATTCCTTTTGTAAGGTTTCATCAAAGTTGCGTCGATTCGCTATTTGCGTCAAACCATCAACATCAGCAAGCTTTTGTAATGCTTCGTTTACTTTTGATAATTCATTGGTTCTTTGTTGTACCAATAATTCTAAATGATCACGATGACGTGCTAATTCTTCTTCAATATTTTTTCGCTTAGTAATGTCTCGAACAATACCCGCATAAACTGCTTTGCCAGATATAAATGTTTCTGAAACAGTAAGTTCGATAGGAAATTCCTCACCGTTTTTTTTAAACCAACAGCTTCTCGACCTATACCAATGATTTTCTTTTCACCTGTAGCTTGATATTGTTGCATATACGAGTCATGTTCACTTTTAAAAGGTTCCGCGGCATTAACATATCAATTTTATTACCAATAACTTCATTTGCTTCATACTGAAAAATTCGAACGGCAGCCTGATTATATAATTCAACTATACCTTTGTCATTTATACAGATTATGGCATCAACAGCCGCGTCCATAATTGCGAACAATTTATTTACAATTGCATATTCCTTTTCTTCCATTGCAAATTCAGCTCTATATGAAATTAGTTATTTTATAAGACTATACAACTAGTCTAGTTCATCAGCAGCTCCTTGCTTGCACTTTAAATATTTAATTGATTTCGTATAAATAATTGAAATTATCAAGAGAGATCTTAACTTAAGTTCTTAATAAGAATTTTTGAGTTTCTTTGGTAGTTATATAAAGTTTGTTTTTCGACAGGTATGTCTTCAATCTTCGCTTCAACAAAACCTTTTTCTATGAACCAGTGTAAAGTTTGTGTTGTTAACAAAAATAATGTTTCCATTCCTTCTTTTTTCGCTAACGCTTCTATAAGTTCATATAACACTTCACCTTTTTCCTGTTTCTGGTAATCAGGATGAACAACCATGCAAGCAATTTCAGCGACTTTTTCATCTGGGTATTGATGCAATGCAGCACACGCGATAACACTACCATCTCGAACCAATACAATATAATCATTAATATCAATTTCGAGTTTTTCTCGTGAACGTTTAACAAGTATGCCTTGTTCTTCCAAAGGCTCTATTAACTCAAGTATGCCACCAATATCATGCACCGTAGCTTGTTGTATCGTATCAAACGGTGTGCCACTTAATAAGGTTCCTATACCATCACGAGTAAATAACTCTTGTAAGATGCCACCATCAATACTTTGATCAAGATAATGAACACGTTTAACGCCTGCTTCACATGCCTTAATACCAAAAGCTAAGGCAGTTGATGGCGTTTCATCTATTTGATTCACTGTAACAGGATCAAGTTTAGACTTTGCTTCTTCGCAGGTTAACTGTCTTATTACTTCGCCAGCTTCATTTTTTAAGACCGATGCATTATTTAACATGATGAGTTTTTCAGCTGACAAATCGATAGCCACTTGCGAAGCAACTTCTATCGAACTCAAATTAAATATTTCACCTGTAACCGAATAACCTAATGGCGAAATAAGAACAATTTCACCAGCATCAAGTCGAGCATTGATAGTATTTTTCTCTATACTTCGAACCTTGCCAGTTAAATCTAGATCGACACCTTTAACAATCCCGTAAGGCCTACCTGTCACATAATTGCCGGAAGCAATTTTGACTGAAGACTCTGCCATCGGTGAATTAGGTAAACCCATCGACAACAAAGCTTCAATCTGAATTTTTATATCACCAACTGCTTGCTTAACACTACTTATAGAAGCTTCATCAGTAACACGTAATGCACCGTTATACTGAGGCGTTACATTTCTTTCTTTTAATAAAGCATCTATCTGTGGTCTTGCACCAAAAACAATAACAAGCTTTACAGCCAGACTATTCAATAAAGCAAGATCATGTATTAAGTGCGTAAAAGTTTCAGACGCAACAACATCTCCACCAATTTGTAAAACAAAAGTTCGACCATGGTGCGCATGTATATACGGCGCTGCGTTTCTAAAGCAATCAATAAAGGATTGCTTACTATCCATAGTATTTTTCATTGTCCTGATTCATTTTCTTGGCTCTTTCTTTTGACTCATTTATTTTTCTTCACAAAAATGAAGAAGCATCTTTGACAAGATATTTATCATCGGTTCAATTCTGTCTATTTGCAAATACTCGTTAGGTTGATGAGCTACATCAATATCGCCAGGTCCAAGGATAACGGTTTCTATACCCATGTCATTATAAAAAGGTCCTTCTGTACCAAACGCAACCGATTCTGCGGCATGTTGCGTTACTTTCTCGCTCAATTTAATTATCTCACTATCCTTTGATGTCTGCATCGGTGGAATCCCATCAATCATTGAATTAAATTCAACCTTCAGTCCTGTTCCAGCCAACGTATCACGTACCTTATTTCGCAAGGTCTCATTCAGCTTATCAAGTTTCATGCCCGGTAACATTCTTAAATCCAGAGACAAATCACATGATGCGCAAATTCTGTTCGGACTATCACCACCCTGTATCCTGCCAAAATTCATCGTTGCTACAGGAACCTGAAAATCCTTATTAATATATTCAGACTGCAATTCATCGCGCCAATCTCGTAGCGCAGAAATAACATCATGCATACCTTCAAGTGCGCTATTGCCCAATGCTGGATTACTGGAATGACCAGAACGCCCGACTATCTGAATAGTTTCTATAATAATACCCTTATGCATATGTATTGGTTTCAGACCTGTCGGCTCACCGATAATACAATAGCGACCTGATACTTTTTTATTATCTTGTATCAATCGCGCACCCTGCATGGTGCTTTCTTCATCCGCTGTAGCGACAACTGTTATAGGTTGGTTAAACTTTGTGCTACTGAGTCTTTCCAGTGTTTCAAGGATTATAGGAAAAAAACTCTTCATGTCCGCCGTACCCAATCCATAGTAGCAATCATTCTTCTTAGTCAGAGTAAATGGATCCGTATCCCAACCATTAAGATCATAAGGTACCGTATCTGTGTGTCCGGATAAAACTAATCCCTCACTGCCTTCTCCAAGTTTCGCAATCAAATTACATTTTTCTGGATTATCGCTGACGGGCATAATCTCGCAGGTAAAACCCAGCGCATCCAACCAATTGGCCAGTGCATCAATAACCTTACGATTACTCTGATCGTGTGCCGGATCAATACTGCTAACCGAGGGCAAACGGATCAATTCCGCAAAACAGTCTTCAAATTTAGGTGTGCGTCTCATTTCTTAGCAATTATTCATATTTCGTTAACTATATGACACTGACAAATTATCAATGCTGATGTATTCTAACCCACCTTTTAAAAGCACCACTAACAATATAATTAGTATAAAGTCAGGACACCGCAGATGAGCAATAAAATAAATAAATACAGTTCCCGTATCACCACACCAAAATCTCAGGGCGCATCGCAAGCGATGCTTTTCGGCACCGGCATGACTGAAGCAGACATGTCCAAAGCGCAAGTGGGTATTTCCAGTGTCTGGTACGAAGGTAATACTTGTAATATGCATTTGCTCGATTTGGCACAAAAAGTAAAAGAAGGCGTAGCTGCAGCCGGACTGGTCGGACTACGTTTTAATACCATTGGTGTCAGTGATGGTATTTCCATGGGTACCGATGGTATGAGCTTCTCTTTGCAATCTCGTGATTTGATTGCAGACTCAATTGAAACTGTCATGTCCGCTCAATGGTATGACGCTAATATTTCCCTACCCGGTTGTGATAAAAATATGCCCGGTTGTTTAATGGCAATGGGCAGACTCAATCGTCCTTCATTAATGGTTTACGGTGGCACCATCAAACCGGGCCATCGTAATGAAGAAAAACTCGATATCATTTCTGCTTTCCAAAGCTATGGTGAATTTATTACTGGTAGCATCGACGAAGACACGCGTCAGGATATTGTTAAAAAATCCTGTCCCGGTGCTGGAGCATGTGGTGGTATGTATACAGCCAACACCATGGCATCCGCTATTGAAGCGATGGGTATGTCTTTACCTTACAGCTCTTCAACACCTGCTGTTGATCCACAAAAACTGGAAGAATGTTTTAAAGCCGGTGAAGCAATTAAAAATCTATTAGAAAAAGATATTAAACCTCGTGACATTATGACGCGCGAGGCATTTGAAAATGCAATGATATTAATTATTGTATTGGGCGGTTCAACTAACGCCGTATTACATTTATTAGCTATGGCTCGTTCTGTTGGTGTCGAATTAACTATTGATGATTTTCAAGCGGTAAGTGATCGCACACCTTTTCTTGCCGATTTAAAACCAAGCGGCAAATATGTTATGGAAGATATTCATCTCATAGGTGGTACACCTGCTGTCATGAAGTTTTTACTTGAGAATGATTTAATCAATGGCGATTGCATGACCGTTACCGGTAGAACCATAAAAGAAAATCTGGCTGATTTACCAGGCTTACCTGAAGGACAAGATATTATTGCACCATTAGATAAACCTCTTAAAGACAGCGGGCATATTCGTATTTTAAAAGGTAACTTTGCACCCGAAGGTGCAGTGGCAAAAATCACCGGTAAAGAAGGTTTGATTTTTACAGGCCCTGCAAATGTATTTGATTCTGAAGAAGATATGTTAAAAGCGTTGGAAGAAAATAAAATTAATAAAGGCGATGCCATTATCATTCGTTACGAAGGCCCGAAAGGTGGACCAGGCATGCCTGAAATGTTAACACCAACATCAGCCATCATGGGTGCAGGTTTAGGTAAAGACGTAGCCATGATCACTGATGGTCGTTTCTCAGGCGGTTCACACGGTTTTATCGTTGGCCATGTCGTACCCGAAGCACAAGAAGGCGGCCCAATTGCACTAATTAAAAATGGCGACATCGTCACCATCAATGCTGAAACAAACGAAATTAAAATGGATATTTCAGATGAAGAGCTCGCATCAAGAAAAGCAAGTTGGACAATGCCTGCTTATAAAGCAAATCGTGGCACACTTTATAAATACATTAAAAATGTGAAAACAGCTTCTGAAGGGTGTGTTACTGACGAATAATTTAGCACATCTATCTTGGTAAAAAATGGGGAATTAAGCTCGGAAGTTCGAACTACTACCAAAGCACCATTATTCCCTAATTTATCTTTTATTATCTTTAAATAATAAACTAGCGAATGCAGGCAATAGGAATATTGCTCCAAACATATTTAGTAAAAACATAAAGGACAGTAATATCCCCATGTCAGCTTGAAATTTTAATGGTGAAAATATCCAGATGATGACACCTACAGCCAGTGTGATACCAGTGAAGATAATACTAAACCAGTAGTAGACAGTGTATGGAAATAAGCTTCTTTAATCGACATTCCCTGTTTAATGCAATCATCAAAACGTTAGTCCCCTTTATTTATATTTTTATAACGCTAACTGATATAGATACAAGATATTTTTTACTCAGACTACTTTATATCTCTTGAGATATTTTTTCAGTCGTTGCAGACAATCGATGAATTAATGTTCTTAGAAAAACTTTTAGAAACCTTACCTGACAGTTTAGTGAAACCTGCGATATCACCGTTGAATTAATTTTCATTAACGACGTGTCATCTGCAGATTTAATCGAAGCGGTACGTTTTGTTTTTGCCAGATATCCCATTTCACCAAAGCAATCACCTTTCTGTAAGGTACGAATAACAGATTGGTTTTTCATTACAGCAACATTACCATTGGTGATAATGTAGAAGCAGTCATCCATATCACCTTCAACAATGATTTCATCATCCATATCATAATCCTGCCAGTTGCTGGCACGTAAAATTTCCCAAATTTCCGCATCGGGAAAACCGGTAAAAAAATCCAGTTTTTTGACAGTATCAAATTTTTCCTGTGCTGAAATATCCTCTTTTGGCTTCTCAAGGTTATCAAATGCTTTGGTTAAATCAGCCGCAAAATCCAATCCCATTTGATAACGATCGCTAACGTCTTTTTCCAAAGCTTTAGAAACAATATTATTTAGTGCTTCGGGTAGATCAGACCGATAGTCGCTCATTACTAACGGACTTTCATTTAATATCTTATTAACCAGTTGAGAAAAATTATCTGCCGGAAAAGCCTGACGGCCTGTCAGTAATTCATACATCACTACTCCTAAAGAATAGAGATCCGTTTGCGTCGTCACATGCTCTTCGCGAAGTTGCTCCGGCGACATATATCTGGGTGAGCCCATCATGCCACCCATCTGAGTTGTCGTTGAATCTGCGTTATAGATATGAGCAATACTGAAATCACCAATTTTTACATCTTGATCAGGCGTGACGAGTATGTTTGAAGGTTTGATATCTCTATGTACAACACCTTGACGATGAGCATAATCTAATGCTTTTGCACATTTAAAAATGATTTCGACAACATTATTGATGGGTAATAAATTGTCCGAACTGCAATATTCTTTTAAGGTCTTTCCAGCTTCAATATACTCCATGACGATATAGCAGTTATCTTCATCAACGCCCGCATCATAGATATTGATTACATTTGGATGTGTTAATAGACCGGCGGTATGCGCTTCATTAAAAAACATCTTTCGATAGAGTTCACCAGACTCAGGGTCATTTAATTCATCAAGAAATGCGACTTTTAGTGCAACGGGACGATTGACATAGGGATCGTGGCCTAGATAGACAACGCCCATACTACCCCTATCGATTTCCTCAATAACTTCGTACTTACCCAGCTTTTCAGGGGCACTATGGCTCATTTTTCATTTTATCTATATAAATATGAAAAGACGTCTATTTATGTGTGCGCTGCAACAAAACCACTGAAAGATAAATAAATGACATTGCTACAGTATTTGTACAGATATTAATGTATCTATATTGATTTTAATAGCAAATATAGTGTCAGATTAAGGCAATATTAATCTGGTAGTCCTTTGATAACCACGAATGTTGACCCCAAAGACTAGGCAACTATACTTAAGCTTACCGTAAGCGGATATTTCAGCTATGTCCTATGGATTGAGCATGAACGGAGATAAATAATAATGACAACAACAGTAAACCAGCTATTAAACGGCAAAGATGATGAAATTTACTCTGTAAAGCCAGACACATTTGTAATTGACGCCATCAGAATGCTGAATGAGCAAAAAGTAGGTGCTTTGCTTGTTTTGGAAAATGATAAATTAGCCGGTATCTTTTCGGAAAGGGATTACACCAGAAAAGTAATTCTTAATGACAGAAACTCCTCTGAAACGAAAATCAGCGAAATAATGACTTCCGACGTACAAACAGTAGCGCCCTCTCAAACGATAGATGAATGCATGGTTATCATGTCAAATAATCACATCCGCCACCTTCCTGTACTTAAGAACGGTGAGCCCGTAGGAATACTGTCAATTATGGACGTTGTGAAAAATATTATTTCTGAAAAGGAATTCATTATCGAACAACTGGAACACTACATAACAGATACTGCGTAAACGCTTAACTAAGCTTATCAATTAACTGTCTGTTTTCAGGGTGTGTTATCGTTTGTTCGACTGCTAGTAGTAATCTTCTTTTGAACTAGCTCTAATTATTCTTTAATTGGCAGTCAATCCCATCTAAAATCGGCAGCTAGTTTTATATTCACTATTTAATAACAATAATCAGGCATGTCTACATCATCTGAAAAACACAGCATCAGTGAACAATTAGCAACACATTATCAAGCGATGCGAAATATTCACATGCGTGATTTATTCATGCATGACAAACAAAGAGGCAATATTTTTTCACGTCAATTTTCTGAACTTTATATTGATTATTCAAAAAATCTTATTTCAACAGAAACACTAGATTTGCTTTTTAACTTTGCGAAAGCATCCTCTGTTGAAAACTCTATTAAAGCAATGTTTAACGGCGAGAAAATTAATGTCACGGAGAATCGTGCCGTGCTACATACCGCCCTAAGAAGTCCAGTTGATAAAAATTTGAAGGTAGATGGTGTTGATATCATAAAGCAGGTTCATAGTGAACTTGAAAAAATAAAACAGTTTGTTGTAAAAGTACATGAGGGAAGTTTTAAAGGTTGGACAGGTAAAACAATTGATACCTTTGTCAATATTGGTATTGGTGGTTCTGATCTAGGTCCCAAAATGGTAGTTGATGCGTTAGCTGAATATCGCCATGCAAACACACGTTCTTTCTTTATTTCTAATGTCGATTACCAATCCATAGCTAAGTTACAAAAAGAAATAAACCCAGAAACAACATTATTTATTATTTCTTCAAAATCATTTAGTACCCAAGAAACACTGATGAATGCAGACACATTAAAAAAGTGGATGCAGAAATCTGGTTGTACAGATATAAACAAACATTTCATTGCTGTCTCTAATAACCTGCAAGCAACAAAAGAATTTGGCATTGATTCGGAAAATGTTTTCGAAATATGGGATTGGGTCGGTGGCCGTTTCTCACTATGGTCTGCCATAGGCTTACCTATTGCGCTAGCTATTGGATTTGATAATTTCAAAAGTCTACTTGCGGGAGCAAGAGAAATGGACGAACATTTTCTACGCACTCCAATGGAAGAAAATATTCCCGTCATTCTCGCTTTGATTGATTATTGGTACAGTAATTACTTTGATGCTCATACCCAAACATTTGTACCATACGATGAATCACTTAAATTCTTTCCCGATTATTTATCTCAATTATTTATGGAAAGTAATGGCAAATCATCTGACTTATCTGGATGTAAAATCGATTATAAAACAATGCCGATTATCTGGGGTTCTACGGGTGCAAATTCACAACATGCTTTTTTTCAGTTGTTACATCAGGGAACACAAATGGTACCTGTAGAATTTCTTGCCCCGTTATCTAAAAAAGGAGAATCGAAACATCATGCTTTATTATTAGCTAACTGTTTCGCTCAAGCTCAGGCCTTGATGCAGGGAGAAGATAATACAGACCTGCATAAGCATTTCCCCGGCAACAAACCCAGCACAACAATTTTGTATTCGGAGTTAAACCCTAAAACATTAGGTTCATTATTAGCCATGTACGAACACCGTACCTTTGTTCAGGGTTTGTTATGGCAGATAAATTCATTTGACCAATGGGGAGTGGAACTAGGTAAGAAACTAGTTGTGAGCATTCATGAAAACCTGATCTCTGATACGACAAATAAAGAAATGGATTCTTCAACAAAAAAATTGGTCGAACTCTATAAAAAGGCGCGTCAATAAATTAACATCATTCCTGACTGGAAGCATACATCGCAGTTGTATCAGATAGACGCTTGACCAAGGTACGCATGAAGACTTTACTAAAATGCAATTGACATTCAACTGACACCTGCTCAATTAAGGTTGCATTCACTTTCATCAAGCTAACATTATTCTTTGCAAGAATTGTTGCCGTTCGCTCTGATTTGCTTAAGTAAGCCATTTCACCAAAACAATCTCCCGTTTTCAAATTTCCGATAAGAGCGCCATCTTTATTAACATCTACTTCACCTGAAATAATAATATAGAATGAATCGTCGATATCCCCTTCAACAATAATTTGATTTCCTGCTTCATATGTTTGCCAGATACAAGCATGAATGATTTCCCATATTTCTGATTCGGGAAACTCACTGAAAAAACTTAAAGGCTGTACCGAATTAAATTTTTCCTGCACTTCAACATCTTGCTGCGGTTCCTCAAGGTAATCAAATGCCAGACTCAAGTCTCCAGCAAAATTTAATCCCATCTTGTATCGTCGTTCAGGATCTTTTTGTAAGGCATGATGGATAATTTTCTCAAGAATCTCCGGAATATCAGTTCGGTATGTACTTAAGGGGGGATGCTTCTCATTAATAATCATATGTATCAAACGAGAAAAGCTGTCTGCGGCAAAGGGATGTTTGCCGGTTAATAATTCATACATGACTATGCCTAGTGAAAACAAATCGGTTTGATTTGTAATAACATCTTCCTGCACCTGCTCTGGCGACATATACCGTGGCGAGCCAACAAAACCCATAGGCATAGTACTGGTCGAATCAGCTGTCATTAAATGCGCAATACTAAAGTCGGCAATTTTAACATTCCGATCTTTTGTAATTAAAATATTTGTCGGTTTAATATCTCTGTGAACGACACCATTACGATGCGCATAATCCAGTGCTTTTGCGCATTTGAAAGTGATTTCAATAACTAATTCTAAAGGTAGTAAGTTCTTCGCGTGGCAATGCGTTTTCAGCGTATCGCCATTCTCAACCAATTCCATGATGATATAACAATGATCGCCTTCGTCAGTCTCATCAACACCAGCATCCAATATCTCTACTATATTTGGATGTTTTAAGGTTCCAGCCGTGTGCGCTTCATTGAAGAACATTTTTCGATAGCGTTCTCCCGATTCACTATCATTTAAAGACTCGGACATAGCGACTTTCACAGCAACATCTCGATCCGCGAACGGATCATAACCCCGGTAGACTATGCCCATACTACCGCGGCCGAGTTGCTCTTTTATTTCGTATTTACCAAGTTTTTCTGGAATATTCATTTACATACCCATGGTACTTGAAAATGTAATGTTCAGAGTGTGTCTGCTTTTATTCAGGGCTAGGCGCGACGATGCCGCATGGCCATTCCCTGCAAAGAGGAGCACCAACAGTAGGCGCTTTAGGCGACGCCATCTGGATAAAAACAGACGTGCTATGGATAGAGTGTTTCCAAGTATCATGGGTATATATTAAAATACATTATTTATAATGAGTTACATCGTATAATTAAAACATATTATTGGTGTTTTTTTGAGTCTTATCTGAAATTGATAACAGAACATTTTCGACAACATTGTCACGTTTTCAAAAATCCGTATAGTTGCCCATAAATATATCAAACTAGTCCTTATTCGCTAAAACAAATAATTGAAGGGTTAAACAAGAACATTATGAAGGCTATTATTCTTGCCGCAGGTGTAGGCAACCGATTAGGAAATTTATCGGAAAACAAACCTAAATCTTTACTGGAATTTGACGGTAAAAGTTTATTAAAACGCCATATTGAAATACTAATGGCAAATCAGATTAATGAAATCACCATCATTACCGGTTTTCAGTCAGAGATGATTATGAGCCATCTTGAAGGTTCAGAAGCTTCAATTACTTATATATATAATGAACGTTACACTGAAGGCAGCATTATCAGTTTAGGTTGCGCACAAGAAATACTTTTTAGTGAAGCTGAATTTATCGTTATGGATGCAGATGTACTATATGACCGGGAAATGATTCACCGTCTAGTCAATACAAAAATAAACAATTGCCTGTTATTAGATAGAGATTTTGTCCCCGGCGATGAACCGGTTAAAATTTGCGTTGATAAAAACGGCAGTATTAATGAATTTAGAAAACAAATTTCGAAGGATCTCGAATATGAGATTCAGGGTGAATCGGTTGGTTTCTTTAAACTGAATAAACTGATTGGTGCCTCTTTACTAGGACGAATTAATGACTATCTATACAAAGGTGAGAACAATACACCTTATGAAGACGCAATACGTGATTTGTTATTAACCTATCCCGAACAATTTGGCTATGAAGATGTTACCGGCGTGCCCTGGATAGAAATCGATTTTCCTGAGGATATCGAACGCGCAAAACAGGATATACTGCCCAAATTATCTCCAATATCATCGCCGATTAATTAAATCAAAGAGTATATAAAAAACGAATGGCCAAAATTAGCCCTAAAAAAATAAGCAAATGTAAACAATTACGTTCCCTACTTGAATCAGGCGAACTTGAATTCATACTCGAAGCACATAATGGAGTCTCTGCGAGCATAGTCGAAAGAGCAGGCTTTAAAGGAATATGGGGAAGCGGTCTTGCCCTGTCTGCACAATTCGGTGTTAGAGATAGTAATGAAGCAAGCTGGACACAAGTTGTCGACATGCTTGAATTCATGTCTGACGCAACATCAATTCCCATCTTACTTGATGGTGATACTGGTTATGGCAATTTCAATAATATGCGTCGACTCGTTAAAAAACTCGAGCAACGTGATATTGCTGGTGTTTGTATTGAAGATAAACAGTTTCCAAAAACAAATAGTTTTATTGATGGCAACAAACAACCCATAGCTGAAATTGATGAGTTCTGCGGAAAAATCAAAGCCGGTAAAGACAGTCAAACTGATGATGACTTTACTATTATCGCCAGAATAGAAGCACTCATTGCTGGTTGGGGGATGGATGAAGCACTTAAAAGAGCGGAGGCTTATCATCAAGCTGGCGCTGATGGCATATTAATCCACAGTAAATTATCAAGACCAGATGAAATTCTCACCTTTGCAAAAGAATGGGCAGGACGTTCACCACTGGTTATTGTTCCGACAAAATATTACAGCACACCCACTGAGGCTTTTCGCAAAGCCGGTATCGATCTGGTTATTTGGGCCAATCACATGGTTCGTTCATCGATTGCATCTATGGAAAAAATTAGTCAGGAAATTTTAGAATCTGAATCAATAGTCGATGTAGAAGATAGAATTGCAACGGTAGATCATATTTTCAATCTACAAGGTGCAGCAGAATTAAGTCAAGCGCAAGAGCGCTACCTTAGTCAACAATCCGACATTCATGCAATTATATTAGCAGCGAGTCGCGGTAGTGAATTACATGAATTAACCCACGACAAACCCAAAGCCATGATCAGTATTGGTGGTAAAACTTTATTAGGTCGATTGATGGAAGGTTTAAAAAAAGCCGGCATTAATAAATCGACCGTGATTGCAGGTTATCAGGCTGATTCAATTAATTTAGCTGGTATAGAGAAACGCATTAATAAAGACTTTGAAACGGCTAGTGAATTAAGCTCATTAATTTGTGCACAAAATGATTTTAATGACGATATGGTCGTTGTTTATGGAGACTTATTGTTTCGCGAATACATACTTCGGGATTTGCTCGAAACCAAAGGTGAGATAGTTGTTGTCGTTGATTCAGCGTTGGACAATCCAAATATATCCGGCTCACCTGATTATGCTTATTGTAGTCAAGATGATGATCGCTCACCATTTATGCAAGATGTAACTCTGACACAAGTATCGTCATCAGTAAATGAGTCTAACAAAAAACCATCCGGATACTGGATTGGGATGATGCGCGTGAGAAAACAAGGTCGCGAATGGATTGAATCTACACTTGATGAATTAAAGTCAGAATCGAATTTTAATGAACTAACATTACCTGATTTATTGAATCATCTAATTCAACAAGGGAAACCTGTCAATGTTCATTACATCGATGGCCATTGGCTTGATGTAAACTCATTAGACGATATTAATCGTGCCGGTAATTTTACAAATTAAGCGCGCAATAAACTAACCCACAGCAAGCTGATGGGGTATTGGTCGTCACTCCCGCGAACGACTGCAAGGATGCAGGAGGTAGAACGAATTATAGTCACATGGATGTGACGTAGTAGAGCAGTGCAGGAGCAACTGCCGAGGAGACAGAGTCGAGGCGGGAGTCTAGTCAAACTACTGGATTACCACCTTCGCCGGAATGACAATACGCTGCAAACAGCAGAGAATTAAACCCTAGATATTATAGAGAGAATATTTTGATAGAAGCAAAAGAATTTGTCGAAGCTGCGCGTGAACTTGGTTTCAGTCGATATACCGGTGTTCCCTGCTCATTTTTAACACCGTTTATTAATTACGTTATAAATGACGACACCTTGGAATATGTATCGTCTGCCAATGAAGGTGATGCTCTGGCAACGGCTGCCGGCTCAGCTATGGGAGGTCAACGTTCTGTCGTCATGATGCAAAATTCGGGGTTAGGTAATGCCGTTAGTCCAATAACATCACTTTCTTATGTGTTTCGCATTCCAAATTTAATCATCTCTACACATCGCGGGCAACCTGGTGTTAAAGATGAACCGCAACATGAGCTCATGGGACAAATTACCAAAGAGTTGTTTGATCTGATGCAAGTACCTTGGGAAATTTTTCCAAAAACAAAAGAAGAAATTGCTCCAGCATTAAAACGTGCTGATGAATACATGAAAAAGGAACAACGTCCTTATGCGTTCATCATGGAAAAAGGCACCGTTGCAACTAAAGCTCTGAATAAAAATCCAGTAAAAGATATATCAGAAAGAAAAAAAGAATATCGCTCGTCACATAATCCAGATGCAACTCGCATAGATCGTAATACCGCATTCCGCCGTATTATTGACCACACACCTGAAGACAAAACTTTATTAGTCGCAACAACCGGTTTCAGTGGTCGCGAATTATTTGCTATTGATGATCGACAAAACCATATCTATATGGTCGGTTCAATGGGCTGCGCATCTTCATGGGGCTTAGGTCTTGCCTTAGCCAGACCTGATTTAAAAATAGTTGTTATAGATGGTGATGGTGCCGGACTCATGCGCATGGGTAATTTTGCAACCATAGGTAGTTACGCTGGAAATAATTTAATTCATATTTTATTAGATAATGAAGTACATGATTCTACAGGTTCACAAGCTACCGTTACCGGCAATATTGATTTTGCCAAGATTGCTGAAGCCAGTGGCTACAGCGTTTCTTTAACAGGAAATGAAATAGAACTGATAGATGAATTATTTTCATTAGACGGACATGATGGTCCAGTATTCGGCCACTTAAAAATTCGTTCCGGTACAATAGATAATCTACCAAGACCAGACGTAACACCAAACGAAGTGTTAACTCGAATGATGAAACATATAGGCAGTAATTTTTAATTATGGTAATACTACTTAACCCCGGCCCCGTCGTTCTAAGTGAACGTGTAAGAAAAGCACTCGGTAAACCAGACCTCTGTCATCGCGAACAAGAATTTATTGATTTACAAAATAAAATCAAAACTGATCTTTTAGATGTGTACCAACTTCCTGCCGATAAATGGGCAAGTATCGTATTCACTGGCTCAGGTACATCGGCGATGGAAGCAATGATGACCAGCCTAATTCCATCACATGGCAAAGTATTAATTATAGAGAATGGTATTTATGGCGAACGCTTAACCAAGATTGCAAACATGCACAACATCGAACATGTCGTACTACATCACGAATGGGGAGAAGAAATCGATCTGGAAAAACTCGAAGGTGAGTTACGTTATCATGAAGAATTATCACACGTAGCCGTTGTTCATCACGAAACAACTACCGGTAGATTAAATAATATCGATGTAATATCAGAACTCTGTAAAAAATATAGAAATGTCCCTATCCTACTCGATGGTGTCAGCAGCTTTGCAGCCGAAGAAATAAAATTCGAAGAATGGAATATCGCCGCTTGCGCTGCAACCGCAAACAAATGTTGCCACGCCGTACCCGGCACCTCATTTGTTATTGCCAATAGAGAAGCTATGCAACAAATGTCCGCAACACCTGCAAGAACACTCTATCTTGATTTAGTTACGTATCTAAACGCACAAGACAACAACGGCACACCGTTCACCCAATCAGTACAAACATTCTATGCACTAGCAGAAGCATTAGACGAACTAAAAGACAAGGGTGGTTGGGAAAAACGCCAACAACAATATTGGAAGTTAATGGATATTGTTCGTAATGGTTTGGATAAATTAAATATCAAAGCTTACTTCGACAAAGAAGATTGTTCTTGTGTGTTAAACGCATTCCAATTACCTGAAGGCGTAAACTATCAAGAACTACACGACAAACTAAAAGCAGTTGGCTTTGTTATTTATGCAGGACAAGGTGGCTTTGAAAAATCACTATTTAGAATTTCTTGCATGGGAGAAATTAGTGAAAGTGATATGGAAAGGTTTACTGATGAAATGGGAAAGATAATTAATTCTTAATCCTCAGCTTCGTCATTCCCATGCAGATGGAAATCCAGTCAATCAATAACTTCATTCATTCTTTTTAACTTTAAATTTCGTCTGAAGACGAAACGATAGCCTAAAAAGAAATTAAAAGATAAATAAAACCGTTGATAAAAAGAAAGTATTACGCTGCTACATCAATAAATTCAATTCTAGAAGAAGCCTTAGAAATAGGCTGCCCATCTTCTTTTAAACCTTCAATATGAAACTCAATTGCTTCATGAATTAATTTAACAACTTCTTCTCTAGTTTCAGCAGTAGCAATACACCCAGGTAAATCGGGTGCGTAAGCTCCGAAACTAGTATCACCTTGTTCAATTACAACAGCATATTTCATTATAACTACTTCAGTTCTTGAATCCCTATTGTTTAAGTATGGCATTTAATGTGCCGGGTGGCACGTCAACACTACTTTTCCAACAATCGTAACTGTGCCAGATTTATTAGGATGCTTGAATTGACGATGACTTTCATAAATACGGGGTTCTCCTTAACCCTATATCAAAAAACTTTAACTACGATGCACTACTTACTTTCCGATCCATATCACTCTCATCCACCTGTCCAGTAACAAACTTAAGAATACCTTCATAATCTAATCCAGCATCTCTTAACATATCTTCTCTTGAACCATGCGGAAGTAATCTATCGGGTAAACCATAGTTAGCAATTCGTTGTGCAATACCGTACGTGGCAATAACTTCATTAACTGCTGAACCTGCACCGCCTTGAATTGCATTTTCTTCCACCGTGATAATCAAATCATGCGTAGCACACATATCAATAATTAACGTTTCATCTATTGGTTTTACAAATCGCATATTCACAACAGTTGCGCCTAGCTCTTCACCTATCTTTTCACAATCGGCTACCATGCTACCGAATGCTAAAATCGCTAAGCGTTTTCCTTTACGTTTAATTTCAGCTTTACCTATAGGTAACTCTGTCATTTCTTTTTGTACTTCTACACCTGGTCCTATGCCACGTGGGTAACGAACGGCAACAGCACAATCTTGTTTGTATCCGGTATATAACATTTGCCGACATTCATTTTCATCAGCCGGCGCCATGATGATAATGTTGGGTAAACAGCGCATGAAACTTAAATCGTAAGCACCATTATGTGTTGCACCATCGGCACCGACACAACCGGCACGATCAATTGCGAATAACACAGGTAAATTCTGATTGAGTACGTCATGGATTAATTGATCATAGCCACGTTGTAAGAACGTTGAGTAGATGGCAACGACGGGTTTTAAGCCATCGCACGCCATCGCTGCAGCAACGGTGACACTGTGTTGTTCGGCTATCGCAACATCAAAATATTTATCAGGATGTTCTTGTTCAAACTGAACTAAACCAGAACCTTCACGCATTGCCGGTGTAATTGCAGTGAAGCGACGATCTTCATTGGCCATATCAATCGCCCAATCGCCAAACACTTTACTGTATGTCGGGCCGGATGAAGGTTTACCTGAAGCAACGATACCTTTATGCGGATCGAACGGCGTGACACCATGATATTTAATAGGGTCTTCTTCTGCCGGACCGTAGCCTTTACCTTTCTTGGTAATGATGTGTAAGAACTGAGGGCCTTCTAGTTCTTTAATATTTTTTAATGTCGCCAGCAACGCATGCAGATCATGTCCATCTACTGGACCAATATAATTAAAACCAAATTCTTCAAATAAAATACCGGGAGTAATTAAGCCTTTAACGTGTTCTTCTGCGCGCTTTGCTATCTCAAGTGCATTGGGGATATTTGATAAGACTTTTTTACTGCCCTTGCGAACAGTGGAATAAACCTTACCTGATAACAATTGTGCAAAACGATTTGAAAGTGCACCCACATTCGGTGAAATCGCCATATTGTTATCATTCAATATAACCAACATATCACTATGCTGAGCCCCAGCATGATTTAGAGCTTCAAACGCCATACCAGCAGTCATACTGCCATCACCAATGATTGCAACGCATTTACGGTTTGAGCCTGTTCGAGCCGCAGCAATCGACATGCCTAAAGCAGCACTAATCGAGGTACTGGAATGGCCGACACCAAAACAATCATATTCACTCTCATCTCGTTTCGGAAATGGCGCTAAGCCTTGCCATTGTCGGATGCTATGTAATTCGTCTTTTCTACCGGTGAGAATTTTATGGATATAGGCTTGATGCCCCACATCCCAAATCAGACGATCATCAGGCGTATTGTATAAATAATGTAAGGCCACGCTTAATTCAGCAACGCCCAAACTTGCCGCAAAGTGGCCACCACTCTTACTTACGGAATGTAGCAGGAAATATCTGACTTCTTCGACGAGCTGTTCTAATTGCGACTCAGGCAGTTTTCTCAAGTCTGCCGGACTGTCTATTTGGTCTAAAAGAGGTGTGTTGCTTTCGTTATTCATTAACTTACAGACTTAAAAAGATTCTCATTATGAATAGTGACCCCCAAGCATGCAAGAGGCCATGCAAGAAGAACCTTTCAAGATTACAGCACAACCCCTAAAATAGCAGGGGTAAAGCCATAACTGTACATTATGTCGATCATCACTTACCGTAGCGCATTTTTAGCAAAATACCGCTAGAATAAGGCCAATATCTAATAAGCAAATCAATAATCTGGAGTCGTTTTAAATGGGTGTTCCTCTAATTCAGCAGTACAAAATGGGTAAATATATCCTTGGCAAAAAGTTCAGAGGTGTAAAAAAATACCCGCTGGTATTAATGCTAGAACCCCTATTCCGCTGTAATCTGGCCTGTGCCGGCTGCGGCAAAATCGACTATCCCAAAGAAATTCTCGATAAACGTCTGAGCTATGACGAATGCATGAATGCTATTGATGAATGTGGCGCTCCGGTAGTTTCTATTGCCGGTGGCGAGCCGTTAATTCACAAAGAAATGCACGACATCGTTGCTGGCTATGTCGCAAAGAAGAAATTTGTCTATCTTTGCACCAACGCCGTATTGCTGAAAAAACATATCGATAAATACACGCCATCACCTTATTTGACACTATCAATTCATCTGGATGGGAATCAAGAACGCCACGATCATTCTGTTTGTCTGGAAGGTGTTTATAAGAAATGTATCGATGTTATTAAAATTGCTGTTGGCAGAGGTTTCCGCGTCACTATCAACTGTACTCTGTTTCAAAATGAATCTGCTGGTGAAGTTTCTGAATTTATGGATATGGCAATGGAGCTAGGTGTTGAAGGCGTAACCATTTCACCGGGATACCATTATGAAAGAGCACCTCAACAGGATGTATTCTTGAAAAAACTCGAAAGTAAGCAACTCTTCCGTGATTTATTTAAACTCGGCATAGGCAAAAAATGGCGTTTTAACCAATCTTCACTTTATCTAGATTTCCTTGCTGGCAATCAAACCTATGAATGTACGCCTTGGGGCAATCCCACGCGTAATGTTTTTGGCTGGCAAAAACCCTGTTATTTACTGGTCGGCGAAGGTTATGCCTCGACATTTTCCGGTTTGATGGAAGAGACTGTTTGGGAAAACTACGGTACTGGTCGCAATCCTAAATGTGATAACTGTATGGTACATTGTGGTTTCGAAGCAACGGCAGTTAACGATACGGTAAATAATCCTCTGAAAGCATTGGGTGTATTTCTCAAAGGTCCTAAGACTGACGGTGAAATGGCACCGGAATTACCGACGCTTTATAAAGTAGACGAATTAGCTGAAAAGGCTGGCAGCGTATCAGAGACCAAAGCGACCAAGAGTTGCGGTAGTAGTAAACAAGTAGCTTAAACCTAGATTCTGCAGTTGACCGCTACGTGTATTTGTTAACACACTTAGATGACAACAAAAGTACTACCTCGGTATGAACACGTATACAAATCTAAGACGCTACAGCATGTATAGCAGCCAAACAAACCGAACCACTCTACACGCAGCAGTCCAACTACGGATTCTAGGTTAATGGAATTACCATTCCTGGCAATATTGCCAGGATTGCTTATTTGGATATCCATTCTTTTATTGCCTTGGCGTCCGTGGAGTACACGAGAGTCACTTGATAGCCAACTTGATAGTCAGGCATCCATTAAAAACAGTGACTTATCTGAAATCACTGTACTTATCCCTGCCAGAAATGAAGAGTTAACCATATCATCAACTCTTTACGCGCTTAAACAGCAGGGTGATGGTTTAAACGTCATTCTGGTCGATGATCAATCTACTGACAATACGGCCGAATTGGCAAAGTCAGTCAATCTTGAACATCTCAGTATCATCTCCGGAACTGAGTTACAGGAAGGTTGGAGTGGTAAATTATGGGCACTGGAACAAGGACGCCAGCATGTCAAAACGCCCTATATTATCTTGCTCGATGCAGATATTGTTTTAGCAAAAAACCTTATACCCGTCGTTCTAGAAAAAGTAAAAAACGAGCAACTGCAAATGCTGTCACTAATGGCTTTTCTCATGATGGAATCATTCTGGGAAAAACTATTAATACCAGCTTTCATTTTTTTCTTCAAATTACTCTATCCGTTTCACCTGTCAAATAAACCAAATTCATGGATAGCCGCAGCCGCAGGCGGTTTCATCTTTATTGAAACCAGGGTTCTTGAAGAATTAGGTGGCTTTAATTGCATTAAAGATGCATTGATAGATGACTGTTCACTGGCCAAACAAGTGAAACAGAAAAAACATAAAATATGGACGGGTATGACACATTCAGCCATCAGTATCCGTAGTTACCAAACACTTTCCAGTATTTGGCAAATGGTTGCTCGAACTGCTTATACGCAACTGATCTACTCACCCCTACTATTATTAGTTTGTACCCTGCTTATGGTAGCGGCATTTGGACTTCCTATGGCAGCACTGCTACAGAGCCAAGAGCTTCTTATTACCGGCTTATTCATACTCGGCTTGCAGGTATTCTGTTATATGCCGACATTACGCTATTACTCTATGAATCCGTTATATGGATTAGTATTGCCACTTATTGGCGTGTTATACCTTGTCATGACTTGGAGTTCCGCCTATCGTTACTACTTTACTAAAGGTGCTAGCTGGAAAGGACGTTATTACAATTAGTTTGAAACAATTGCGGAAAAACATCGTCAAATAAGAATAAGTATTGATAAATAATGGATTTATTAAGAGATGAAATCAAATAAACATCAAATACAAGTAGTCTCCAAGATAATGTTTGGCATTTATTTGTTCTTTGCAGCAAATCCACTTTGGGCTGAAACAGAACAAGATCTGGCAATACAAGCTCCGGTCAATCAATTACATGAAGCATTGATTGACATGATGGTAAGCGCTGACTCAACGAGTTTTCAAGAACGCTATGCTCTCATGGAAAACATTATTACCAATAAATTTAACACCCCGTTAATTTCCAGAGTGGTATTAAGCCGTTACTGGAAATCGTTAGACAAAAAAGCACAGACTGATTTTATTACTCTCTTCAATAGCCTAACGATATCAACCTATGTTGATCGTTTTGATTCATTTGATGGCGAATCATTCAAGAATATCTCTATTGAACCCATGAAAAAGAACAGGTTCATAGTAAAGACAGAATTCATACGAACTGATGATGACCCTGTCTCGTTTAATTACATTGTTCAAAACGATAACGATGAATGGAAAATTATTAGTGTCATTGCTAATGGCATTAATGATCTGTCCTTAAAACGAGCCGAATATTCATCTGTAATTAAAGATCAAGGGTTTGATAGTTTGGTCATAAGCTTGAAAGGAAAAATCAATGATTTACAGCCAACTACAGCACAATAAATGATATTTTAAATTGTTTCGCCGTTTAAGATATGTCAATATTCGCCGATTATTACAGAAACAACCTAAAAGATTACTCGAGAGAAATAAAATGACTGGATCGCATTTTTTTAGCTTATTAAAGCACCTTATTCTTATTGGCCTATTATCTATTGCGGCAGGTTGCGCAACGACACAAACGTCAGAAGGCGTTGTAGATAATGATCCTATTGAGCCTGCTAATCGCGTGTTTTTTGATGTAAATGAAACACTCGATAAGCATTTAATGAAACCCGTTGCTGAAGCATATGTGTCAATAACCCCTACGGTTGTTAGAACCAGTATTACCAATTTTTTCGATAACCTGACTTATCTTAATGTTATTTTAAATGATTTTTTACAGGGTAAATTTGATCAGGGTATTACTGATATGCTACGTTTTACCTACAATTCAACCTTCGGTATTGGTGGCTTGTTTGATGTTTCTACTGGTGCGGGTATGCCGGCAAATAATGAAGATTTTGGTCAAACACTAGCATTATGGGGTGTAAACTCAGGTGCTTACCTATATATACCTTTAATGGGACCTAATACGGTTCGTGATACGACAGACTTTGTTCCAAGTACATTATTAAACCCGTTCTTTTACATTAGCAGTACAATACTCTTTCCAATCAGTGCGCTTAATGCAATTAATACACGAGCAAATCTGTTAGAAGCATCGAACCTACGTGATGAAGCAGCAATCGATCCTTATGCTTTCACACGCGAAGCTCATCTACAGCAACGTGAATACCTAATTTATGATGGCAACCCACCTGTCACGGGTTATGATGATATATTCAATGATATTGACTTTGAAGAAGAAAGAACAAGTGAAGAATCAACGGGTGTATTAATCATCGAATAACTCTAATACATCTACGCATATAAATTTGCGTTTACCATTTAAGCCTGATGTCTTTGCTTCGACATCAGGCTTTATTATTTCTAATCGATCAGATCAGCAAGCTCTTCAATCCAGTGCCTGACTGGCACTGGACTAACTTGTTGTAAATACTGACAACATCCAATATTTGCCGTGAGAATTTTTTCTGGCTTGCCCTGCATTAAGTTATGAATTTTATTTTTCTGTAATTCATTTGAAATATCTTTTTCTAATAAAGAATATGTTCCTGCTGATCCGCAACACAAATGAGAGTCAGGTTCTTCTGTCAAAATAAACCCCAATTTTTTTAATAGCTTTTCGGTAACACCATCTAGTTTTTGTCCATGTTGTAAGGTACACGGACTTTGAAACGCAACTTGTTTTGACCTATTAATATTTAGTTTATCTAAATCAAATTCTTGCAAAAACTCAGATATATCTTTTGTTAACCCTGATACCTTCTCAGCCTTACTTGCATAGGCTTTATCATCTCGCAGTAAATACCCATACTCCTTGAGATGCACACCACAACCACTAGCAGAACTAATAATAGCTTCTAGACCTTGTTCAATTGCAGGCCAAAACAAGTCAATATTTTTTCGCATGAACTCTAATGCTTGTTCTGAGGCATCAAGATGATGACTCATAGCGCCACAGCATTGTTCATTTTCGAATTCAACTGTAGATACATCAAAATAATTTAATACTTTTTTTACTGATTGGTTTATTTCCGGAGACAATGTCGGTTGAACACATCCACCAAAAAGAATTACCTTGCGCTGATGCTCTTTATAATTAATAGCTTTATTTTTTTCTTTTTGAACAGGGATAAATTTCTGTATTGCTCCAGGAAGAAAAATTCGAACTGATAAACCGAGTTTAAATAAAATTTTAAATCGTTTCCTATAAGGTAAGGATTGTAATATTAAAAAACGATATGACTTGTCATGCCACGAGCGTGACACCTTCTTCTCAACATAGTGTCGACCAATATCAAGCAATTTTCCGTATTCAACACCTGATGGACAAGTAGTTTCACAAGCACGGCACGTCAAACAACGGTCAAGATGTTGCATGGTTTTATCTGAAACAGCTTCACCTTCCAACATTGATTTAATCAGATAAATTCGTCCTCGTGGGCCATCAAGCTCATCAGCTAACAATTGGTAAGTAGGACATGTAGCTGTACAAAATCCGCAATGCACACAAGAACGTAGAATGCGTTCGGCTTCTTTTCCCTGAACTGTTTCCCTGATTGATTGTTCGATAAAAGTTTGCATATTGAACTAAGGAGCCTCTGATTAAATCATGAATCTAGATCTTGCAATTAAAACATCTTGTTTCTGCGTTGTAAAACTTCGCAATAGCCCGGCTATTACGCGCGTTTCACGCCTTGAACCAAAATATTTAAACCAGCAATCTATTCGACCCAGATTTAATCAGAGGCTCCCTAAATATTTACGTACATTTTTTCTAAATTTAAGACTTTATGCGGATCGAAAGCTCGTTTTAATTCTTGCTGAAGCTTAAATAAGCCACTCGATAGAGGTTGAAAAACATCACCATTTCGATCACCGCCTCTAAATAATAAAGCACTACCACCAAGATCATCTGCCATTGTAAAAATTTCATTTGGAGAACGGTCAGATGCAAGCCAATATTGAGATCCACCCCAATCGATTAAGTAATCATCATTTTCCAAGTTAACATTTGATGCAGAAGGAACTGATAAACGCCATATAGGTTTATCTGTGTGAAATATCGATAAATTATAATCGCGTAATTCTTTCCAGAACTCATTACCTTTTTTATATTCTTCGAAGCCTGTAGATTTTAATGACTCTTTAACAAACTTTTCATTTCCGGAGAACCTGACAATCATTTTTTCTCCATCGTAACAACTGGCCGAGACAGGAGCAGCACGGGAAGATATGTCATGTATCTCAGACAATGCCTGTTGTCTGGACACTACTTTAACTCCCGTTGATTCAAATTCAGATTGGGGTAATACTTTTAATGTAACTTCCGTAATGATACCTAATGTACCGTATGCACCTGTCATCAATCGAGACAAATCATATCCGGCAACATTTTTCATCACTTGACCACCAAAGGACAGTTCCTTAGCCAAGCCATTGATACAACGAACTCCGAGAACAAAATCACGTGCCGAGCCACTATAGGGTCTGCGCGGACCACTCAAACCCGTCGCAATAACACCACCTATTGTTGTCTTATCATTAATTTCAGCTGGTTCAAAAGCCAACATTTGACCTTGTTCGGCTAACAACTTTGTAATAACGCTCAGCAAAGTTCCTGCCCTAACAGTAATATAGAGCTCCGTTGGTTCGTAGCTAATAACACCGCTATAATCAGCCATATTAATTTCTGACCCAACAGTATCTCTTCCCAGGAATACTTTGCTGTTCCCGCCGATAATTTTAAGCGATTCTCCCCGCTCTATAGCCGTTAATATCTGTTGTTTTATTGCTTTTAGCTTCTTTTCCATTAACTTAAACCTGCTGACCTCGTTTTATCGTAAAAAATTTGTTTAATATCTAATAGTTATGATTAAAGTTTTTACTAAAGTTTATTCTGATTCTGGCCGAAACACTCATAAATAATCATTTTACTATTATCACATGATGGATAGCTATGAAGGTATTACTCGCTGAAGATTCACGAACGATGATGTTGACCACTTCGGCAATTATCAAAAAATCAGGCCATGAAGTAATTAAGGCATACGATGGTAAGGAAGCACTTTCACTCTATGGTTCTGAAAAACCTGACCTCGTCATACTTGATGTAGAAATGCCTGAATTAAATGGTTTTGAAGTCGCAAAAATAATTCGCTCTAGAGATGAAGATAATTGGGTTCCAATAATATTCCTAACTGGCTTTGTTGAAGATAAACACCTTTCACAAGGAATCGAAGCCGGTGGTGATGACTATTTAACAAAACCAGTCAGTCCTCTCGTATTAAATGCAAAACTCAAAGCCATGCATCGAATTGCAGAGATGCAAACTAGACTTCGGTATATAACAAAAGAATTATCATCTACAAATAAAGAATTGCAAATGAGTGTTATCACCGATCCATTAACAGGCGCTAAAAATCGTCTTTATCTTGATGAATGTATTAAGCGCGAATGGTATCGCGCTATGCGTAATAAAACTGCGTTATCACTGCTTCTTGTTGATGTTGATAACTTTAAAACTTTAAATGACTCCAATGGTCATCAGGCTGGTGACACATGCCTGATTGATCTTGTAAAACTCATTAATTCTGATGTAAAACGCTCAACCGATATACTTTGCCGTTATGGTGGAGACGAGTTCGTTATTGTATTACCAGATACATCAGCAATTAATTCAATGAAAATTGCTGAAGCCATTAGAAAGGGAGTTGAAAATTACAATACTGAGCTTGCTAAAAAAACTGAGATACCTGTAAATATTAGTGTCAGCATTGGTAGCGCTACCTGCATACCCGACGATTCAATATCGTATTCTGATTTTTTAAGCTATGCCGATAAGGCGCTCTATGCGGCTAAAGAAGCTGGGCGAAATTGCGTTGTTAAATCTGAAAGTTGTAACAATAAAAGTGTTGCTGCCTAGAATATTATTCTAAAAACGTTCTAGTTCGGGAAACTTATCTTTGCCTTGATGCACATGCATCGCACCAAATTCAGCACATCGATTTAAAGTAGGTACGGCTTTACCAGGGTTTAACAAACCTTTTGCATCAAATGCCTTTTTGACTGCATGAAATTGCTGTAGCTCATTTTCACTAAATTGAACGCACATCTCGCGTATTTTCTCTACGCCCACTCCATGTTCACCCGTGATCGTGCCACCTACCGAAATACATAATTCAAGAATCTCACTACCAAATTCTTCTGCTCGTTTTAATTCATCGGAAATAGCAACATCGTATAAAATTAATGGGTGTAAATTTCCATCTCCCGCATGGAAAACATTAACAACAGCCAGTTTATATTTTTCAGAGAGCGCATTTATTTCTGATAACACTTTCGCAATATGCTTTCGAGGGATAGTGCCATCCATACAATAATAATCTGGAGCAATTCGACCGACTGCAGGAAAGGCTGCTTTTCGTCCTGCCCAAAATCGTTGTGATTCATCATCATCTCGAGCAATGCGAACTTCTATTGCACCATATTCATTGAGTAAATTTTCAACTTTACTAATATTTGCCAACATCTCTTCTTCACTACCGTCAAGCTCACAAAGTAAAATTGCTTCTGCATCAATGGGATAACCCGCATGTATAAAATCTTCAACTGCTCGAATTGCCGCCTTATCCATCATTTCCAACCCTGCTGGAATAATGCCATTAGCAATAATGCCAGCAACACTGTTTCCCGCTTTCTCGATATCATCAAATGCCGCAAGTAACACTCGACTGCACGGCGGCTTAGGAAGAAGTTTCACTGTGACTTCGACAATGACACCCAACATTCCCTCTGAACCCGTAAAGAGGGCAAGTAAATCGTAACCTGGGGTATCTAATGCATGACTACCAAGGGTAATCAACTCACCTTCTATCGTGACTATCTTTATCTGCAAAATATTATGTACGGTTAAGCCATATTTTAGAGAATGAACACCACCGGAATTTTCCGCGACATTACCACCGATAGTACAAGCAATTTGCGACGAAGGGTCTGGCGCATAATATAGGCCATAAGGTTTAGCGGCCGCCGATATTGCCAGATTACGCACACCCGGTTGAACACGCGCAATTTTCTGTAAGGGATCAACTTCGGCTATCTGGTCAAATTTCGCCAGACTTAATAATACGCCATCTTCATGTGGCATCGCACCACCGGATAAACCAGTTCCAGCCCCTCTAGCGACAACGGGAATATCATTGGTATAGCAATATTTCAGCACCGCCTGAACCTGCTCGACCGAATTCGGCAACACCACACATCCCGGCATGACCCGATGTGCAGATAACGCATCACATTCGTAAACACGTCGAGATTCTTCGCTCAGGAGTAGCGCATTATCTGGCAGAATTTGCTTTAAACCCTCAAATTTCATGTGTTTATTTTATGCTTATTAGTCCGAAACAGCACAGTAATTCCTTGTTTTTTGGGAATATTTCATCCTTAGATGATGATACAATCTAAAATCAAAATATAAGCCCATTAAAAGTGTCACTATATAACAACGTCGAACTCCTATGAGTGAAGAAATTCTAATTAATGTCACCCCACAAGAAACGCGCGTTGCCGTTGTTGAAAATGGCATATTGCAAGAAGTACACGTCGAACGAATACAAAAACGTGGACTTGTTGGTAATATTTTCAAAGGCCGAGTGTCTCGCGTCTTACCAGGAATGCAGGCGGCATTCATTGACATCGGACTCGAACGTACCGGCTTTTTGCATAGTTCAGATATTGTTAGCAATAGCATCGAACATAATAATGATCAACATGACTCGGAACAGATACAACCGATAGAATTCATCATCCATGAAGGTGAAGAAATACTGGTTCAGGTTATTAAAGATCCTATTGGTAGCAAAGGCGCAAGGTTAACGACCAGACTTTCCGTACCATCACGTTATGTCGTATTTGTCCCTGACTTTCCCTCTATAGGTATCTCTCAACGAATAGAAGATGAAGAAGAAAGAGAACGATTACGCAATACCATTTTAAGTTTCATGTCGGGGATTGAAAAGCAAGCTGTAGCAAATACCGGCAATGTTGTTTTACATAGTACTGTCTCTGAATCTGAAATATTAAAAAAAGGCGGCTTCATTGTGAGAACGGCCGCAGAACATATTGCCGATGAAGATATTTGTAAAGACATCGAGTTTCTTAAAAAAATCTGGGATTCGATTATGGTACGAGCAAAGAATACTTTCCCCCCCAGTAATATTTATGAAGATCTTCCTCTAGTCATGCGCACTATGCGTGATCTGGTCCATGCTAAAATAGAAAAAGTACGTATTGATTCAAAAGAAACTTATCAGCGTGTCACCGAATTTTCAAAACACTTCATTCCAGAATTACTAACAAGAATTGAATACTATACCGGCAGCCACCCTATTCTGGATCTGTACTCAGTGGAAGATGAAATTCAACGTTCACTAAACAGAAAAGTGCCATTAAAGTCAGGTGGTTATTTGATCATTGATCAGACTGAAGCAATGACAACGATTGATGTAAACACGGGTGCTTTTGTTGGTCACCGTAATCAAGAAGAAACTATTTATAAAACCAATCTTGAAGCCGCCCACACCATTGCCCGACAACTGCGTCTACGTAATCTCGGTGGCATCATCATTATTGATTTTATAGATATGAAAGATGCCGAACATGGCCGACAAGTATTACGCTCACTGGAAAAGAATGTTGAACGTGATCATTCCAAAACCGTTCTCAGTGAATTGACATCACTAGGACTTGTACAGTTAACTCGAAAAAGAACGCGAGAAAGTCTGGAACATATCCTATGTGAAAGCTGTCCTACTTGTGATGGTAGAGCCTCTATCAAAACCGCAGAAACGATTTGTTATGAAATTTTTCGAGAGATATTACGAGAAGTCAGACAGTTTGATGCCAATAAACTGTTGGTCGTCGCCTCACAACGCGTGGTGGATATGTTACTGGATGATGAATCAACTAGTGTTGCCGAACTCGAAGCTTTCATAGGCAGGCCAATAACATTCCAGGTAGAAGCTTTATATACGCAGGAACAATACGATATCGTTCTGCTTTGATTTTATTGTCATGTTAAAAATGTTTTTTACAAACGTATATCATTTCATCTGGTATGCATTTGCATTTATTGTACTTAATGCTGCCGTACTAGTTACCGTTGTACGTCTGGCCTTACCTGAAATAGGCGGCTATAAAGAAGAAATACAGTCATGGGTAAGTGAATACATGGATTACCCATTAGTCATTGATGAAATAAATGCAGAATGGCAAGGCTGGGCACCTCATCTTTATCTAAAAAATATCGATCTCTACACCGTAGATAACTCCAGTCTAATTACTAAATTTGATTCTGCGCATTTAGGTATCGATTTACTTAGCAGCATCAACAAACGTGAACTTGTTCCTAGTCACTTATCAATTAGCGGTCTTAATCTCGAATTTATAAGAAATATTGATGGTTCAATTTCTATTAGCAATGATAATAATATAAATGCCGGAACAGATAATAATGCGGCTCTATCTGAATGGCTATTAAAACAAAAACATATCATGCTTGTGGATGCCAGCTTGACTTGGCACGATAAGAAATCATCAAAAGAAAAAATAAAGTTTTCGAATGTACAGCTCGAATTAAAAACACATAAACAACGTGCTCAAGTAGAAGTAAATATTCCTTTGCCGGAGCAGTATGGTCAGTCGTTAACATTAAAGATGGATGTTAATGGCAATATACTAACGCCAAACTGGGAAGGAACAATATACATGGAAGCAAAAGATTTTAACCTATCGCATTTATTCGATGATTCTCCAGTCAGAAGTCTTGCAGGCAATGCTAACACCTCATTATGGACTAAATGGGAACAAGCAAAATTAGTCAACATTAGTGGCGAAATAAATTACACCGATTTTTCTTTAAACACCGATCAATATAAGCTCCCTATAAGTAATGTTGATCTAACTTTACGTGGAGAACGAATACAAGATCAGAACTGGTTATTCAATATTACTGTAGAAGATCTACGAACGGCTAATGGAATATGGCCAACTTCAAACCATCAAGTAAAACTTGATAAAAACACCGGTGAAGACACATATCAATACAGCGGGCATTTATCGTATTTAAAGATTGAAGATATATTACCCTTTATTGTTGCTAGTGACATCATACCCAAAAATGTACTTAAAGAAATTCATTGGCAATCTGTTGAAGGTGAATTAATAAACACAAGTTTTAATCTAGACCCTAAAGCAGGCATGGAAACTCCCTTTAGTTTTAATACATCATTTAATAATTTTACGATTTCTAGTATAGATAAAAACAATTCTATCTCGGGATTAGAAGGTGAAATTACTGCAAACAATCAATCAACAATAATTAACCTGGACAGTAATTTTTCGGAAATCAATTTAGGAGCAATTTTTAATAAAGCTTACCCATTATCTGCAATCAATGCCGAACTTGAATTACTAAATAAAGATACTGCCGAATTACTAATTAATAAGTTACATATCGAAGATAAGAACATATCACTAGAAACATCGGGGAAAATAATATTCGAAGAAGCTTCTCCCTATATTGATGTCGTTATGCACATGGATGAAACCAGTATTGAGCTACTTCCATTATATTTACCCAGACAAACACCCGTCGATTTAAAAAGATGGTTTGAGGAAGCTTTGCTTGGTGGACAGTTATTATCAGCTGATTTAATTTTTCATGGATCCGCTATCGATTTCCCTTTCAAAAATTCTAAAGGCATCTTCAAAGCCATTATGAATGTGGAAAATGCCACTTTTGGCTATGCGGAAGGCTGGCCACCAATAGATAATTTAAGCGCTGAAGTTATCGTCGATAACAATGATTTATTTGTATCAGCTAACTCTGGCTATATTTTTGATGCCACAATTGAAGCTTTCAAAGCAAATATCATGGACATGGAAATACATAACCCCCATGTAATTGTAAATGGCACTATAAAAGGACATACCAATGATGCGGGACACTTTATAAATCAAAGCCCATTAAAGGAAAATTCCACATTAGCTGAATTAACAGAAAACATTTATGGAAGTATCAATCTTAAACTGAACCTTGATATTCCAATCGATGTAGGTGATACCGCAGTTGAAGGTATAGTCAGATTCTCAGATACGACCTTAGAATCAGATTTACCTGGATTAAGCCTGGAGGGTTTAAATGGTGATGTTAGTTTCACAGAACAAATAGTATGGGCAAATGATATTGATGCCTTATACCATAGCAGACCGGTAAAACTGAACATCCCTGATTTTGATTCTGACAAATCAGATTATCAGTCATATATAATTTCAGGTCTGGCAGATAAAGAATTTGTCATTAGTCAATTAACTTCTTTCTTTCCATCTCTTCTCAGCAAAAGTCAGAGCATCAGCAATTACTTTAGCGGCGAAAGCAATTGGTCGCTCACTCTGAAAAGAATGACCGGAGATGAAACCACTGTGCATAGAGAAGTTGAGTTTAATGCCAATTTAAAAGGTATCACTATCAACTTACCTCACCCCATAGGTAAAACAACTGATGAAACGAAAGCACTAAATATTAAAACAACATTAACTGATTTATCAATTGATGCCATCAATATTAATTACGATAACAATATTTACGTAGATTTCTTCGTCGACAACACAGAAGATCTCTTAGTCAAAAACATACACATCGGTTTAGGCCAACAACACCCGCTAACATCAAACGTCAGTCATATATCTGTTCTGGGACAGTTGGAAGAATTAAATGTTTCAGACTGGATTGATTATATCGAGCCAGAAAAACCACCCTCTTCACAAAATAATGATGAAGAGAAACAGAAAACGTTTAGCGGAAATGTTTATATTAAAAAATTCAATATGCTTGGGAATGATTTCAGCAATGTAAACTTAAACCTGAGCAAGCCTACTGATGGATGGCAAGTTATTTTTGATAGCGAACAACTCAAAGGTCAAACAAACTTTATAACATCCGACAACGGTCGTTTACACGCCAACTTTGAAAAATTCACATTAAGCGAATCTGACAATAACAATGAAGATGAAAAAAATCGCCAGATCGCTATAAATAAAATACCCGATCTTGAAGTTGATGTAGAACACTTCATCTATAACGGTAATGAACTAGGTCAACTTAATCTACTGACTAGTAAAATTGATAAAGGCATCAGCATCAATAACCTTAGTATTACTAAACCTGGATTTAATATTAAAGCAAAAGGTGAATGGACACGTGTTGACAATGTAGACCGTTCTGATTTTCACGCCACACTTGAAGCTGATTCAATTGAAACCATGCTAGGTACATTTAATTTTAATACGGCCAATATAGCAGACGGCCAAACCAAAATAGAGATGAATGCCTACTGGATGGATACACCAATGAATTTTGCAATGGAAAAAATTGATGGTGATCTTGATATGAAGATAGGTAAAGGACAATTTCTGAACATAGACCCTTCCGCAGGTCGCTTGTTTGGCCTGCTGAGTATACAAACATTGGCAAGACGACTAACGCTGGATTTCACCGATCTTTTTAATGAAGGCTTTGCATTCGACAACATTGAAGGCAGCTTTAGTCTACAACAAGGCCATGCCTACACCAATAATCTAGAGATGTCCGGACCAGCAGCAAACGTCATCGTCAGTGGACGTACCGGCCTGGCAACAGAAGATTACGATCAAATAGCAACAGTTCGACCAACAATATCCAGCGGCATACCCGTCGCTAGCGCTTTATTCGGCCCTATAGGAATTGGTGTTGGTGCAGTAATCTATATTGCTGGAGAAATATTTAAATTCATTCCGGAAAAAATTGACAACATGTTAAGCCGTCAATATACCATCACCGGAAGCTGGGATAACCCAAGTATAGAAAAGGTGGAAGAAGAAAAAGACAGTAGTTAAATTAATGCTCTTTTTAATTGTGAATTCAATCGGGATTTCAACAAAAGCGATAATTTCTATAATTTAATTACTTAACCATCCACCCGCTGCTTGCACCGGTGTCATATCGTTTTCTTTATTTATCCATGCGGATATTGCCATCCTAGGCGCTGTTTCAATAATGTCAGGTAGTTCGGTCATGACAGTATATGCAGATTCATTTTTGTATAAGGGAATTATTTTATAGCCCAACACAGTAAAATCATGTTTTAATTCTTTATTATTATTTTCGCCTGCTGTTACGTTAGTTTTAATATCAAAACCCAGTACAACAACGTTTAGGACAAGTGTCTTATCGCTCATATTTTCAGTTGGTTTATATTCCGCAACAAGTTCCATATCATTTACTTTTAGTTTCAAGCTACCGACTTCTTTACCTGAATCAACTGATAATTTTCTTAAACCATAGAAGGAACGCCACTCTTTACCATTTAAGAGAAAGCCAGGTGTATAAACTGTCTTTAAATTTTTAGATCTGGCATAGCGTCTTTGTCTGGATGCATATTCAGGAGAAGAAAATCTATCTTCCCAACCGATATAATTCCAGTAATCGACATGAAAACCGACCGGAATTATTGAGTTCCACAGTCCGGGATGAGACTTAAGTTCGCTAAACCATCTATCAGCAGGTGGGCAACTACTGCAACCTTCGGAGGTATAGAGTTCGAGTAAACTAACGCGGGTATTGGGACTGGCAATCAGGAGCTCTGCCTGAAGTGATACACCGAAGAACAAAGTTGAAAATAAGATGAGAACTTTGTATTTAAGCATATTATTGATATCGGTTAATTAATGATGCGGGTTTGACTAGCGTAAGTAGCTAATGTTCAATGTAAATTTGATAAATAACAATAATAAAGAATTTAGCATGAATCAATTTGAGCAATTCTGGACAATCGCTGTTGACCTTGTTTGGGGGCTACCTCTGGTCGCATTTATTCTCGCCATTGGCATATATTTCTCTTACGTCTCTCGCTTAAAACCGCTCAAAGGTTTTTTTCATGCTTTCGCTATTCTTTCAGGAAAATATGACAATAAAGATGATCCTGGTGAGCTGTCACATTTTCAGGCATTGACCGTTGCCCTCTCTGGCACTATCGGTATGGGCAATATTGCTGGTGTCGCTATTGCTATCAGTCTAGGTGGTGCTGGCGCTATATTCTGGATGTGGGTTGCGGGTCTATTCGGCATGATTATTAAATTCTTTACCTGCACGCTGGCTTGCCTATACCGACAAAAGGATGAAGACGGTATTGACCAAGGTGGTCCTATGTATTTCATAGAGAGTGGCTTGGGTAAGAAATACAAACCTTTGGCCATCCTGTTTGCTATGGCGGGAATCATTGGTTGTATGCCACTCTTTCAAGTTAATCAACTTGCTAGTTTATTACATAATGAGTTATCAATAGAACCTTTACATAGTGGTTTGGTGGCATTGGTATTGATAGGCATCATCATAATTGGTGATGTAAAACGTGTTGGCATAGCGACTGCTGGCATCGTACCGTTTATGTTTTTAGCCTATGTCATCAGTAGTCTGGTAATTATTATTATTAATTTTGATGCCGTACCCGTTATTCTTATTGATATCGTTAAATCCGCTTTTGGCACAGAAGCTATTTATGGCGGTGCGACAGGTCTGGTCTTTAAAGAAGTACTGGTTACCGGGATAAAACGCGCGATATTTTCTAATGAAGCCGGTGTCGGCACCGAAGTAATGGCTCATGGTGCGGCTAAAACCAAGGAACCAGTGCGCGAAGGTCTGGTTGCCATGCTCGGACCTTTTATCGATACGCATATTGTTTGCACTTGTACAGCACTGGTTATTCTTAGTTCTGGTGTTAATCCTATGGATAGTGGTGTGCTAATGACGGCAGAATCATTTAATCAATCTTTGCCCGGCGTAGGCAAGCTGATTGTTTATTTTGTTTTTACGCTGTTCGCACTTTCAACCATGATTACTTATTCGTATTACAGTTTGAAATGTGCACGTTATTTGTTTGGTAAGAAGAATGGTAATAAATTTATTTTTGTTTATCTGGCTATCATTCCGATGAGCGCAATATGGTCTCAAGCGACTATAATTAATATTATCGATACGATGTTCGCCTTGATGATCTTCCCTACTTTACTCGCCACCGTATTACTCTCGAGGAAAGTGATAGCCGAAATGCACCGCTATTTTGATAAGCTTTGATTATGTTTATTTTCTATATCAATCTAAAGCGTTGGCTCAATTTCAGTCAAAAATCCACCGCTTCCACTAACCGTATTTTCTATTTTACAAGCCGTCATAAAAATTATTATTGTTAATAGAAAAATTATTTTTATGAATGAAATGCGCATGCTTATTAAAACTCGAGGTGCTTTGGCGTTCTTGGGAAAGGAATAACATCTCGTATATTCGATATACCGGATACCAACATTAACAAACGTTCAAAACCTAGACCAAAACCGGCATGCGGTACCGTACCGTATTTACGAGTATCTAAATACCACCAGTAATCCGCTTCATCAAAGCCCATACCGGTGATACGTTGTCTTAATACATCGTACCGTTCTTCACGTTGTGAACCACCGATAATTTCACCAATAGCCGGAACCAGTATATCCATCGCCGCTACGGTTTTCTCATCATCATTTATACGCATATAAAATGCTTTGATGTCTTTAGGATAGTCGTAAACAATAACTGGTTGTTTGAAATGTTTTTCCGTTAAAAATCGTTCATGTTCTGATTGGAGATCGCTACCCCATTTAACAGGGAATTCAAATTTCTGATTACTTTTTAACAATAGATCAACCGCATCGGTATAAGAAAGACGGATAAAATCATTGTTAACAATATTCTCCAGTGTCGACATTAAATTCTTATCAACAAATTTGGCAAATAATTCCAAATCTTCCGTACACTCTTCCATGGTATATTTAACAAGGTACTGCACAAATTCCTGACCTAACTTCATATCATCATGAATATCGGCAAAAGCCATCTCTGGTTCTATCATCCAGAACTCAGACATATGACGACTGGTATTGGAATTTTCAGAACGAAATGTTGGCCCGAAGGTATAAACATCGCCAAGGCTTAAACAAAATGTTTCGACAGACAATTGCCCTGAAACAGTGAGACTCGCTTCTTTACCAAAAAAATCCTGCTCATAATCAACAGCACCGTTTTTCTTTGGAATATTATTCAAATCCATTGTCGTCACGCTAAACATTTCCCCTGCACCTTCACAATCGGAACCGGTAATGATAGGTGTGTGTATCCATTGGAAATTACGCTCTTTAAAAAACTGATGCACTGCAAAGGATAGTTTCGAACGCATACGAAAAATAGCGCTGTATTTATTTGAACGAGGGCGAAGATGCGCTATTGTTCTCAGGTATTCATCTGTATGTCGTTTCTTTTGTAAGGGAAAATCATCAGGTGCTACTCCCAATACTCCGATAGCTCTGGCACGCACTTCCCATTTCTGCCCTTTACCTAAAGATTCAACTAACTCGCCAGTAACTGATATCGCTGCACCAGTTGTTAACTTGACTATCTCTTGATAATCATCGACATCGTTATCAACAATAATCTGAATATTTGCCAGACAGGAGCCATCATTCAATTCAATAAATGAAAAATCCTTGCTCTCTCTTTGTGTTCTGATCCAACCTTTAATTAATACAGATTCTTGTGCGGCTTCTGACTTTAATAATTCAATGAGTTTTGTACGTGCTGTCATTTTTCAATCTCTTTTTTTATCTCTAAAACTATATTTAATTATTTAATAATGCAAATATATTCACCTGCTGCTTCACGATTAGTGCCGACTAATAAACGCTGCTTTCCATCTATACCTTGTTCTATATAGCCAGCGACTCTTATCCTTTCACCTTTTACTGCCTGACCGACATAAGTCGCTGTATAGGAAACAACTTCATTAAATTTTTCGTGTTCTATTAAATAACGCGCAGGAAAATCATAAGCATAAATATCATCAATTACGATAGCTTCAATTTCATCTCTCTTTATTTTTTTGTAAGGGCCATTCTCATAAACACGCTCATAGTTTTCAGGAACCATACTAATATCGACTTTAGTGGAACCCGAAACAAACTTGTTATATTTTCTTAGCTCATGTGCATGGTATTCATCAAAGCTTATTGTGCAATTACGACGTTGATAAGCATCTTGCCACATGGCATCGCTTAATGGCTCTAATTTCCCTGATTTTAAAAGTTGTTGTACTATCTCTCTAACTTTAAAAAATTGTTCTCTACCGTAGATGACCATATCTATGTCAGATTTTTCATTGTGTGTCTCTAGTAACAATGAACCGGTTATTCCCAATACTTCTTGTTTAATTCCTTCGCCAAGTAGAAGCTTTATAATGTTAACAGCATCTTTTTGTATTCTATCCGGTGACGTTAAGTTCAATAAAAGCACTACGCCTTGGTCGGGACGATGTACATGTTGTACTGAATCTAACGGAATACCATGTAATTCTATATCCGCATATTCGCTATACAAAATAAATTCAGGATGAGACTCACTAATCAGCTTTCCTGCTTCCTCCGAAGTCAATTTTCGCATGCCATTTTCGTCTTTAACATATCGCAGCCAGGTCAATGCGCAATCATCTTCCTGATATTCACTGACAACAGCAAAAAATAATTTATTATCTATTGAAATATAATCCTTAGGTCGAATAAACATTTTAGTTATAATTATTAGTTTTTATTAATTAAGAATGGTCTTATCTTTAAGATAGGGCTGCAACAATTTCTTCCATGATTTACTTTGTCGTTGAAAATCATCGATACACATTTCAGCTCTATCTTGCGTTATTTCGAGTTCTTTTATCAGATACTGGTATTGTGTTGAATCACTACCATAAATCATGCAGATGGTATTATAAAAGCGTTGAAAATCGAGACTATGTTCATCCCAAATATCTTCAGTAGTAAACTCCTTAATATCTTCTCCTTCAAGATCAAACAAGTCCGCCGCACTTAATGCTATCTCGCTACCAGTTTGATTAGTTAAGATAACCAGCATTGTAGCCATACCATCAACCGCATCTTCCTCTTTCCCTGTGATTGTAATATCTAATACATGAATCAGGGCGTGTCCTAATTCATGGTGGAGCGTATGCTCTATTACATCCATAGTAACTCCAAATAACTGTTCTTCCGTATCAACGTACTTTGCGTCATAAAAACGTCCCATAACCTCTAATGTAAAATTATCAGGCATTAGTATTTCACGTATTTCGGAATCGTAAAGCGTCCCATCTTCAGCACCGAAGACGAAAACCATACTTTTGGGTATGCGTATAATCGATTTATTTTTTCTATTAATATTTTCGACTCCTGATCTACATACTCCAGAAGCTGCCGCTCTATCTTTATCGCCTCATCTCGAACAAACTGAAATTTATTTACCGCTAAGGCAGGTGAACTCATACAAAATATACTTACAATTAAAATTGAACGTAATTGAAATAACATACCTCCTCCTCGCACTAATTAATCAATTTTCTTTAACTGTTTATATCTATAACAACCAATTACATGGTCATTAACCATGCCAATAGCCTGCATAAAAGCATAACAGATCGTAGGCCCGACAAAGGTAAAGCCACGTTTCTTTAAATCTTTCGACATTAAGTTTGATATTTCAGTTTGAGCGGGAATATCTTTTAATGATTTCCATGAATTATGGATAGTCTTACCATCGGTAAACTGCCAGATATATTTATTAAATGTACCAAATTCTTTTCTAATTTTAATAGTCGCCTGCGCATTTTTCACAGCAGCTCGAATCTTGAGTTTATTTCTGATAATACCGGGATTATTCAGCAAGGATTGAATTTTCGTTTCTTTGTATTTTGCGACTTTATTGAAGTCAAACTGGTCATAAACTTCTCTATAGGTTTTCCTCTTTTTCAAAACGGTAATCCAGCTTAGGCCGGCTTGAACACCTTCCAGTATTAAAAACTCGAATAGTTTACGGTCTGAATGAAGAGGCACTCCCCACTCCTTATCATGATATTTGGTGTAAATACCCTCGCCTTCACACCATTCACAACGCACTTGAATTTCCATCATTATCATTAAAATCTCATTTTTCAAAATGATATCGTCGTTATTATAAAAAACGCAACTTACTAATGGTATAGTTTAAACAGGGAGGCGTATCGAAGAATTACCTATAGTTTTTAACCCACCATTCAATAAAGCAATTTGATTTCAATGTTATACAACGATCTAGTATTACTGAAAAAAACTTCTGCTGAAAGCATCTTGATGAACAATTTCTTTTCAGTTTATGAAAAATATAAAATTGCAATTTAGTCTACACTAGAATTACTTATTCTATTATTAGCAACCATATTAGCTCTTAGTAACTGCATCTGGATACATAAGCAATCAGAATCTCCTATACAATAAAACTAGAACTTACTCGTCCCTGATGGCGACATACCCTTCACAGCAAAAAGACTAAAACCTGTGGATTTTGAACAACTTATTTATTCCTACCAGAATGCTATTTACCGTTACATCACATAAAATAACTGTTATTACTACGGGATACTCGCCACAGACCCGTTTGCAGTACTTCGACATATTAATATAAAGAATTCATCTGTAACCATATGATTTATGTAAATAATATTCCTTATTAAATACGACTCAAGATTAGAGTAAATCTACCGATACATAAAAGGTAGGTGCCAAATAATTAGTGGTAAAACGTTATATTTAATAATTCGGAGAATGGCAAATGGCAACAATAATGGCTGTAGACGACGCAAAAACTATGCGCAGCATGGTTCAGACTATTCTGGGACATAAAGACCATACTGTCATTACAGCAGAAGATGGTGTCGATGCTCTGAAAAAGCTAACTAATAATGACATTGACATGGCAGTAGTTGATTTTCACATGCCGAATATGAATGGCACTACTCTTATTAGAAGATTACGCCGATTGCCTAAGTGTAAGGATATACCTATTCTAATGTTAACTACTGAATCATCTCAGTTTAGAAAAGACAAAGCGAGAGAAGTCGGAGCAAATGGTTGGTTAACTAAACCTTTCGATCCAACAACATTAACCAAAGCTGTAGAAACACTTTTGGCAAAACACGGTAACAATTAATCAGCTACTGCAACATAGTAATTTAATATCGAAATTAAGGAAGGTAGGATTATGAGTAATGTTAATCCAATACCATTGGAACAAGGAACCGAGGCTAGCTCTCCAGACTTAAACTGGAACTACGCCCCTGAAATAACAAAATTACTCAATCTTGCTGTCGTCCATATAAAAGAGTCCATGCATGTTGGCGATGATTCAGTAGATGCATTAACCGATTCATTTACACATATGGCCAGAAATATTAAGTCAATTCAAAAGTCGATAGAAGAACTTCCTGACTCTGTTAATTCAGAACTTAATCAAGATATAGCAGATAAATGTGATTCCCTTAATGAGCAAGTACACAATGCTATTATTGCATTCCAGTTTTATGACCGTTTGATTCAAAAACTAACTCACGTTAATGACAGTATGGACAACATGTCTAATTTAATCATTGATAAATCACGACTAGTTAACCCGATAGAATGGACAGCATTACAAAATAAAATTCGTTCCAGTTACACCATGGAATCAGAACGCATGATGTTTGATGCTTTAATGCGCGGAGCATCCGTTGAAGAAGCTATGGAACAAGCAGAACAGGTTGATGGCGTCAACGGCCAAACTGGAGACATTGAGTTATTCTAGATAATTAGTATATTAGATAATTTTCAATCACTACATAAAACTATGTTAGATGTTATTCAGTAATCTTTCCCCGCAACGCCTTTGTTTTTCCGCGTTGTGTTTTACTATCCATTCTTTTTTTTCTGGCATTTTTACTTGGTTTAGTAGGACGCCTTATTTTCTGAATTACTGCAGCACTTCTAATTATTTCCTCTAAGCGTTCTAAGGCATCAATTCTATTTTTTTCCTGAGTACGAAATTTCTGTGCCTTTATAATCACTAAACCATCTTTGCTAATGCGTTGATCACGAAGCTCTATTAGTCTTAGTTTTATAATATTGGGCAATGAAGATGCTTTGATATTAAATCTAAGATGGATGGCTGAAGATACTTTATTAACATTCTGTCCGCCTGCACCTTGCGCACGAATCGCAGTTAACTCATATTCATCATCAGCTAGCGAAATACTTCCTCGAGAACCTAAATTAATTACTATCATTTATTTATATAGTCCATTTACCACTGCTGTAAAAACTTATGGACATTCTTTTTCGGTGTTTTTGTTATTTTTTGCGTCAACGTGAAAGGGATCGATTTTATATCGTACTCTTGACGAATATCTTTCAACATCGCTAACCATAGTTTTGATGTCATTTCTGAATCGTATAAGGCTCGGTGAAATTTACCCGCTGATGGAATATTGGCGTAGTTTACCAAAGTCCCCAGTTGATGATTAGGTGCATCTTGATAAATCCTACGTGCTAGCAACATAGAGCAAACAAATTTACCTGAATAATTACGTGATATTTTCTTTAATTCTGCATCGAGAAAACGTTTATCAAAAGAAGCATTGTGCGCGACCAGGTTATATCCATCAATAAAATCAGCAAATTGCTTCATCACATCTTTACACGGAGGCGCATCTTTCAACATGCTATTGGTAATACCGGTATAGTCTTCAATAAAACTATCAATCCGTCGGCCTGGATTCATTAACTCCTGAAATCGATCAACAACTTTACCATTTTTAATGCGTACTGCACCTATTTCAATAGCACGATCTCCATAATCAGGAGAAAGCCCCGTGGTTTCAAAATCCAGCACAATAACCGTATTAGCTTTGCTCACGTCACGAGCTCTTTTCTACTTCATTAGCACAACCGAAATGATTTCTTACAACTTCATTTCCTGCTGCAGGAATGGATGGAATATTAAATGCTAATATTAACGAACAACAAGTGAATGCACTGCCAATAATAAATACTAATGTAGGTGATGATAACCAGATTAATCCCAGTAAAGCTGGAATCACAACTGCTGCAATATGATTAATGGTAAAGCTTACTCCAGCAGTCGAAGCCATATCCTTAGGATCGGCTATTTTCTGTAAATAGGTTTTCATAGCAATTGCCATAGCAAAGAATAAATGATCTATGACATATAAACTAGCCGCCACAGTAGCATTTTCCACAAAGGCATAACCCATGAACAATAATGCTAGTCCCGTGTATTCAATGATTAAGGCCTTACGTTCACCTATTCGGCCTATCCATTTACCAATGGCTGGAGCAAATAACAAATTAAATACATAGTTAATCATAAACAATAAACTGATTTCGCCTACGCTATATTTAAATTTTTCCACCATCATAAATGCAGCAAACACGACAAATATTTGTCTTCGGGCACCACCGAAAAAAACTAACGCATAATATAGCCAATAACGTTTGCGCATTAGTAAATGCTTATGTTGAGTTGTTGTCTGTTTAAAGTGAGGAAAGGCTATCCATATAATTACACAGATTAATAACCCTGAACCGCCTGCCAACATATAAACAAAGTTGTAACTATAATTCAACCACTCCATTAAAATCCAAATCATAGAGTATGCAAGTATTGCTGCGAACCCACGCACGGCTAATTGCTTACCCATAAAATGTGCACTGTCTTTTTATCTAGCCATTGCAAAGTAAGAGATTGATTCACTGTTTCGAAATAATGAAAACCAATCGACATTAATACTGTGGTGCAATACAAACCTATCTCAAAAGGAAACCAACCGGTAATGGCAACACCTATTGACATTAATGCCTATGAAATTAAGGCGAAGACTTGTTCTCTGAGTACCAACAAAATAAATACAGCGGTAAATGCTAAAAATCCGGGCACTTCGCGAATACTTTGTAACAAGCCAATTTCAGCGCCGGTAAACTGAGCCTTGTCTATAACAAAATTATTCAGTAAAGCATTCCATACTAAAAATGTTAATGGCATAACAAAAGCCATAACTAACAATAATACTTGTGGATTGTTTCGGATGGATTTAATAGAAGACATTAATAAATACTCTTAAAGCAAAAACAGCGCAACAACAAAAATTCAAGCGCGAGACATAAACTTTCCGGTACCGGTATTGATTTTAATTGTTTCACCTATTTCAATATACTCAGGCACCTGTACTTCCAGTCCGGTAGATAATGTAGCCGGTTTGGTACGACCTGTTGCAGTAGCACCCTTAAGATTTGGTACAGTATCAATAATTTCCATATCTACCGACTGTGGTAGTTCTATCGTTAACAATACGCCATCCATGATCATCGCAGAAAGTCCTTCCATGCCTTCTGTGACATATCCCATTTGTTCCTCAATATCTTCCGCATTTACTTCATATTGGGAAAAATCTTCATTATTCATAAAAATGTAATTATCACCATCCTTATATGAATACTGCACCGATACACGTGAGCAATCAGCTTCTTTTAAGAATTCATCACTTTTATAAGACTCATCCAGCTTCTGTCCCGTTTGTAAATTATTAAACCTAACCTTATACAAGGTGGATGCACCTCGTGAAGATGGACTTTTCGCCTCAAGTTGTTTTACGGCATGCGGCACACCATCTATTTCAACGATGGTTCCTCTTTTAAGTTCACTAGCTTTAGGCATCTAGACTCCTATATATTTTATAAATATGGAAAGAAGGTGATTATAGATGATAAGAGCCTATTGAAGAATATATATTATTAGTAATGTCTACACTGATATTATGCTACGTCACCCTACTCATTTGAGTTTTATATGTATTTAATTCATCATTGAAACTATAACCATTAAGTATACTCAAAATAAAATGCCCTATATCAAACTCATTACCACCGTAATTTTTATGACTATCGCTATGTATTCTCAAGCACAGCTGATAGGTATGCCGTTCGATTTTTCCGAAACACTGAAATCCGGTGATAGTTATATGAGTATACTATTACAAGGTGCATTGAAATTAAGTGATGACAAAATAAATGGTCTAAATGCACGTGAACTCTCAGGGCTTGCCTGGGATGAAGATGAGCAACTTCTTTATGCCGTGTCAGATGATGGACATCTGGTTCACCTCAGTCCTGAATTTAAAAATGGGATTCTTACCGGATTAGAATTTATAAATGCCTTCCCACTAAAAGATAGTAATAATAATATTCTTGAAGGTGACGGTGCTGATGCAGAAAGCCTGGCTATCATAAACAGTGCTAATACAAATAAAGGTGATAGCGTACTTATTATCACGCTCGAAGCTCCACAGCGAATTCATAAGTTTCAGTCTGATGGAACATTTATATCTGAAGTAGCATTACCACAGCACTTATACGATGGACATGAGCATAATGTTGATACTCCAACTCTGGATGCATTAAGTTTTCATCCTGAACACGAATTACTTATGGCTCCGGTTAAAGCATTAGTGGATACACCAGATGGTTTATTCAGCATTTATTCCTCTAAAGGAGAAAAATGGAATTACGCACCATTAGATAAAAAGAATAGCGCAACACTAGGTATGGAAACATTGCCTGATGGTAGCGTGCTTGTCATTGAACGTGTGTACTCATCCATGTTTAAACCCGTCATCTATGCTCTACGAAAACTGAAGTTTGATGGAGAGGTTATTAACGTTAAAGAAATTGCACATTTCAATAGCCGTGAAGGCTGGTCGATAGATAACTTCGAGAGTGTCACCAGATACAAAGAAAATAGTTACTTCATGATCAGCGATGACAATGAAAGTTCTTTTCAAAAAACAGTATTAATCTATTTTAAAATTTTAGATTAGTTATTTCTTAGTAAAACCATCAAGGTAATATCATCAGAAAGTTCGCCCGCCTGATATTCAGTTATCTCATTGATAACGTGATCACATATTTCTTTAGTCTGTTTTCCAGCATAGTTTGACAACAAATCAGTAAATGCATTATCGCCATAAAATTCACCACCTGGCGAACGTGCTTCCGGTATGCCATCTGTATAAAGAACCATATAATTTTCAGGTTCGAGAACGACACTGTCATTTTCATAAACCGCGTCATCCAACATACCGACTATAGTACCTGTTGCTTCACCGATACTATTTATTGCTCCTTCCTTATTAATAATATATGCAGGATGATGACCAGCGTTAGCGTAGTTCAAAGTACCACTATTCGTGTCATAACATCCGAGGAATATCGTCACAAACATTGGTTGCGTTCGGCTCTCAATTAATAAACGATTTGTTTCTTCAAGGATCTCTGCCGGTGATTTACCGGTGTTCGCCAAGTTACGAATAATGGTTCGAGTGACAGCCATAATCATAGCGGCAGGAATACCTTTACCAGAAACATCTGCCATCACTATCATTAATGTCGTTTCATTAACAAAGAAAAAATCATAGAAGTCGCCAGCCACATGTCGTGCCGCTTCATTTCTCGCATATAAATCAAATTCCTCATGATCAGGAAAAGGCGGAAAGGTTCTAGGTAAGAGTGAGGCTTGAATTTCTCTGGCGACACTTAATTCATTTTCGACTAACTGCCTTGCTGCCATTTCTTTACTCAAGGCTTCTACATGATGGTTCAGACGGCAGACCATGTCATTAAAACCGTTTGCCAACTGACCTATCTCATCCGTCGAATTAATGTTGGTTGCTTTACAATCTAACTCTCCTTCTCCTATACGTTTAACAGCAGCAGCAAGTTTGCGTATAGGATCAGTTAAATTATTACTCACAAATAAAATTGAACAGATAACTAAAAAGATCAATATACAAAGGGAAACAGCACCAAGAAATAATTGACTACGAACATGTTCAGTCATTTTCGATTCAGCTACGCCAGTAGCAAAAGACCAACCTGTAGATTTGATAGGTGCAAAAAATACCCAAACAGGACCTTGTTCAACAACATTAGCAATGATGCCGCCTTTGATAACAGCAACACCGTTCTCACCTGCGAGTATATTGTCAACAACACGACTGTATGCCGAATCCATTATTTCATCAGCACGCTGTCGAATATTACCTTTCATGATCATTTCTGAATCAGGATGAGCGATAAATTTTCCGCTAGGACTAACAATGACAAAAGGCTGTTTCTGCAATTGCTCTATTCCCGCATTTTGTTGTAAGGCATCTAGTGGAATATCGATAGTGACGATTCCTCTAAATTTACCGTCACGATAAAAAGGAACAGAATAAGTATCCATAAGGATATTACCGGCGCCTTCATCAAAATAGGGTTCTGTCCAAATTGCTTTATCTAATTCTCTAGGTCGACTAAACCAGTCCCATTCTCCGTTACTATAGTCATAAGAGTCTATTCCTATATCTAAAGACAGAAGCTTAGTTTCGATTTCTTTACTTTTAGTATTACCACTAAGCTCTCGATAAACATAAGGTGAAAATAATTTTAACTCTTTATCGAATTGATATGGCTCAAAAGCAATGGCTGCGCCATAAATTAATGGGCTCTGTACAACATTTTGTCGAAGAATTTCATACAACTCTTCTTCAGCTATATCGGGATGAATATTCAGAAAATTAGCCGTGCTACGTGCAACCTGAGTCGCCGTTTTAAACTCAGCATCAAGTCTAGCTGCATAATGACGTGCCATGTCTGTTGCTTCGCCATGTAATCGTTGCTTTGCATTGGAATACAGACGGTCGAATGTCAACGACATAACTATGCTCGAAATAATAAGCATTGGCAGGACTATGGAAATAATCAATTTCCAACGAATGGAGAGTTGCACAGTTTATCCTTGTAATTTAAAGCTAATATTCTAACAGAATTTATCGAGATTCAGCGTATAGACTATGTATTAATATATTTATGGAAGATGACTGGACTTAGCTGACTTAATATTTTCTTCTGGGTTACTTGAAATTTTTCTAGCAACAATTTTTGTTCCGAATAAAGCATTAGTACTTTCAATCTCATCCATAGATATCGACATTTTAACGTCACGTTTATTATTCCAGGTACTCATCGTAAAAGTTCTGTTTTGAGCATTAATACATTCCCACTTCCCTTCTGACTTGAGAATATTTTTCGAAACAACTTTACCGTCAACATAAAAACGAGTAATCGTCCGTGCCATATCATCCCAACGCCAAACGCCAATAATTTTAGAACAAATATCATTCGGCTCCGCATCCAATTTATTGGTTCTTGATGACTCATTAACAGGACGATAATAACAACTCCTTTCACCCCAAGCCTTTGGTCCTAAAAGACATTTACCATCTTCGCTATAAGTTGATAACCATTCATTACTAAATCCAGCCATAGATAAATTTATTTTAATAGTTCTAGTTTCAGGACTAATACACTCCCAATGACCACTTCCTTTCATATGAGCCTGATACTCGAGCACACCATTATCGTGAAGAACAATATACTCTCGACCAACAGCTTTGCTCCAATTCCATTTACCTAAAACTTCATAACATAATTTATGTTTTAATTTTTTCGCCGTTTCAATTCCGAGTGTTGCAACAATATCTCCCGGATATAATTTTACTGCTTCATTATATTTTTTAATGGCTAATTCTTTATCTTTAGCAACTAATGCCTGTTCCGCTTCAGCTATATATAAAACGTACTTCTTTTTTTCTTCCTCTTGCTCCTGTTTTTGTTTGCGTAATTGTTCTTGTTCGGCAAATCGTGATGCTTCTTCCCGACGTTTCTCTTCTTGCTGCTGCTTCTCTTTCTCGGCTAAACGTTTTTCTTTTTTAGAATTCTTTATACGTTGATTTTCAACTTCTCTTTTTCTTTCATCTTCGGCCTGTAATTCTTGAAGGTGTTTTTTTTCTTCACTCTCTTGTTGTTCTAATTGTTTTTCAAGAGCTTCTATCTCGGCATTTGTAACAGCTTTAACAGGTGAGAAAAACAGGATCGTCAGCAGCATGCAAGCAACAAGTTTCACAATGCTGGTTTCCATTTATCATCAATTCTTGGAGCTTCAGTGCCAACTCGATAACCACTGATATTTTTCTGTATCGTCGTACGAATAGGAGTGAGTCTGTTCGCATCTTCAGATAACTTAAAATAATTTACCCAGCCATAACCAGGCCATCTCACAGTAAACTCGCGATTCTTTGCACTTAAACATTCCCATTCTCCCTCAGCAGTAAATATTAACCATGCGCCAATGGCTGTTTTATCTTCATAGATGGTCCATACAGGACCATGACTAATTTGCCAACGTCCGGCAATTTCAGTACAGGATTTTATTAATGCATTAGCTATTTTAATTTTTTCAATAGCGATTGCATCATTAGGAAAAGAAACTAACAACAAATTATATTCTGCGAGGGCTTCTGAATAATTTTCATTCTCCATATAAATAGCAGCTTTGTTTATATGATTTTCATATTGCGCTTTCTTTTCTAACTCGGCTCTTATCTTCTCTTCTCGTTCTTTACGACTCTGTTCTTCCTTAATAAGTCGTAATGCTTCCCGTTCTTTAGTTTGTTCTTCTTCCCGTCTCTGACGTTCTAATTTTTCTTGTTTACTTTGTTTATCTAGTTCAATACGTCGTTTTTTATCCGTTTCAATTTCTTCTTGCTGATTTGCTTCTGCTTCTGCTTCATCTTTCCTTTTCTTTTCGTCTTGAACATTCTGCAGACGTTGTGTCTCTTGCCTTTCCTGTTGTTTCAGTTGCTTTTCCAGCGCATCTAACTCGGCATCAGTAACAGCTAGCACAGAGATTGAATGCACCAGAATAAAAATCAAACCAGAAAATAGATAAGGTAATTTATTTGATCCCATCTTTTATCTCATCGATCCTTTTGCAGTTGTTTTAATCTAGTCTTAATACGCTTTGCTTGTTTCAAATACGTTCTAGCCAAAGTCATATCCTTATCATCCATCGCTTGTTGCGCATGAGTTGCTGCTTCAGCGGCCTGTTTTTCCAAAACCGGTATTAACTGTTCTTTCACAACCATTATTTCATTCTCATCAGCACCCAACTTTCGTGCCTCTTTAATTTTATCAATAGCAACACCCCAGTTCCCTTCTTCGACTGCGGCCCTGGCGACATTCAATAGAATATTAGTTTCGCTAAGCTCTGCTGCGTTCAACTCAGGCAAGCTCAATTTATCAAGCTGTGCTTTTATATTTTTAGCGCGCTGTAGAGACTCTCGCGCAGTTTTAGTATCTTTGTTTTTCATCGCTAATCTTGCATTACTCGTTGCCAAAGAAACTTGTGTTTCAAGAGCAATACGCAAACGATTTTTTATTTTATTTATAGTCTGATTATCAGCGTCTAAAACCCGCGCTTGTTCTATAAGTGAAAAGGTTTCCGTAACTTCAGCTTTATCCGCAGCTAATTGTGCTTTTTTTATAGCTGCATCTAATTGTTCGCCTTGAAATTTTATTTTTTCACGATTATCTTTCTGTGCGATTTTAGCTTGCGTCAATTTATCATCGGCTAATTTAATCTCGGCGGCATCAGGTAAGATGGATTTGGCTTCAAGCAATATTTTTTCCGCCTCAGAAAAATTACCGGCTTTAATCTCATCAAGTGCAAGTGCGGCTAATTGGTTAGTAATCGCTTGCAGACCAAGTTGTGCTTCCGCATTGTTAGGCTGGAGTTCTAATACTCGACGGTAATTCTCTAATGCAATATCGCTAGGCGGTTGTTCGGCTTGCGCTGTATTAAGTAATGATGTTATTTCATCGTTATCCTGCCATTGTTGTTTTTGATTCAACAAAGTGTCCTTTAAATATACCCCCGTACCAAGTAAAAGTAATAACAACAAAAACACAAACATAACTTTACTCGTTTTTTTACGTGTATTTCTTCTTTCTCGAACTTGCGTACCCGGTTGCGTTATTTGTTGTTCAATTTTCTCCGCCTCGCGTATCGGGTTGTAAGGGAGTTCAAATTCTTTTTTCCAATCTGTTACCGTCTGTGGTCGTTCTTCTGCTTTGAATTTCATTGCATGATCAATAGCGGCCAGAAAACGTTCAGAATATTTATCTTTGGCAATTTCTGTGCAGGTAACGATTGTGTCCGTTGATGTTTGTAATATGGACTTACTACGATCCACGGCATCCATCGGACTAAGACCAGTAACTGCCCGATAAAGCGTTGCACCTAAACCATAGATATCAGTAAACGGCCCTTGCTCATCACTCTTGGAATAATATTGTTCAAAAGGAGCATAACCTGGAGATACCAAACTGGTTAAAGTTTTGGTTTCCTCTCCTAAAGCTTGTCGTGCAGAACCAAAGTCCAATAGCAAAGGACTACCATCTTCACGGATAAAGATATTTGCTGGTTTAATATCACGGTGAATAAAATTGGCGGCATGCACAACATCCAAACCACCTAGTAGTGGCAAGATGATCTTCATTAATTCCGCTTCATCCATGGTCTTACGTCGGGATAATATCTCTTGCAAACTTTTACCGCGTTCAAACTCCATAACCATGTAAGCCGTGTTGTTTTCATTAAACACACTGCGAACACGGACAATGTTGGGGTGTTTGAATTTGGTTAAGGTGCGGGCTTCTTTAATAAAACGATCCAAACCCCATTCATAATTATCTTTATGCCCATCGGATAAGGGATGAATTGAATAGTCACCCTCGCGCATCGCTAATTCAATAGGTAGAAATTCCTTGATAGCGACATCTTCTTCAAGATTTGTATCCGTAGCAAGATAGGTTATGCCAAAACCACCCTGACCGAGGATTTCCTTAATGGTATACCAGTGCAATTCATAGCCTGACTGAAGTGAGTTACGGTGAACCTTATCTCCCATTAATTATCCTTTTGCTTATTTAGTATTCTTAAATACTAGTACAGCATAGAGAGAATATGCTGCTACGCCATTATACTTACTAGGAAAAATTAACTGAATTTAACGAATCATTAATAAAATAGACAATAACTAGAGTATTCAATGACAAAGACCACATAATTTCGAGATAAATATAGTCTTTCTGCAAAAATTGTTATAGTGTTGGGTAATAGATTCTTGTAGCGGTACCGGTAGTTGTAGGCAATGTATTAAAGCAGACCCCCACGCTAGTTCTTCAGCAAATATCTATGCTAATACATTGTTCTTTTAATTTTTAAATGAGGTATCCAGGAAATGGCTACAGGTACAGTAAAGTGGTTCAACGACAGTAAAGGTTTTGGTTTTATTTCTCCATCTGATGGTAGTTCTGATGTATTCGTACATCATAGTGCAATCAATGCTGATGGTTTCAAGTCACTAGCAGAAGGTCAAAGTGTAACTTTTGACACCGAGCAAGGCCCTAAAGGCCCAAGTGCTGTAAACGTTACTGCTCAGTAAGACTAAACTAGTTTAGTTTGTTTAAAAGCCCCGCTAGAGCGGGGCTTTTTTTTTATTCCTGAAATAATTCCCGAATTCTCTCAATACGCCGACGATTTACACCAAAATCAGAATACCCCGTTCGAGCTGAAGAACGCACATGAATTAGCCCCTGATCTGGCAACATCGTAAATTCAACATCATCGACAAACCTGAAAATCAGACTCCGCACCTCAGCACGCAAAAATGTGGCTTGTTCGGTAATGATCGTTACTCGTTTCTCTCTTAACAAGGCCTGTTTTAGTCGTAACACCGCCGTTTCAAGTTCGTCATTAAAATTAAATGGCTCGATGTGGTGACGTGGGTCAGATACGTAACTGGAAACACACTTTGGAGCATCGGGACAACTCGTACCGTCTTCAGGCAATCCTTGCGTAAAAGCACATGATGACATAAGCATCATTATTCCAACAACAAACAAAATTAGAATTTTCTTCATTTCAGTTCCTTTACTCTTTAAATATTAGAGAAATTAACTAATACGACTAACTACATTCCTGAAAAGGAACTAAGTGAATGTTTAAGTCCACAAACTAGTGGACAACTTATAGGGCTTGGCTGCATTTATTAGTTTTTCGTTTAAACTCAGAAATGACTCAACATTTTTATTAAGAGCTACAGCTAAATGTAATGCTTCTGATGCAGTCAAATCGACATAATAACCTTCCAGAATCTCACTAGATAATTTTAAATCCATGACATCTGGCGTAACTATTTCAAACGAATCGTTAATTACCGTCTCGAACATAGCCATCGCTTCGGAACAATGGCGACTATTCATTTCCTTAGCTCGGTACAAATGTCCCAATAGACTGGCAAATTCAACCATTGACCATTGATTAGCTAATAAACTACCACTAGGAACGGAAAGTAGAAATTGCTCAATATCAAAACTTCTTTCATCATGTAAAATGAGTGGAGCGATAAAACTGGTCTCGAGATAAATCATTAAAATTGCTCCTGCTTCATACCTTACGAATCAAGCTTGTGAGATTCACTTTAGTTTGTGGGTACTTACTACGAAAATACGCTAATGACGTTAGTGGCTTATATTTCTTTCCCACGCCAACTATTCGAGCAATTAACTTACCACGACGCGTAATCATCACTTCATCACCAGATTCCACATGATTAAGCAATTCGCTCAAACGCGCTTTAGCATCGGCTACACTTACTGTATACATTAACGTATCCTTATGGTCATCATTATAGTCATTTCATTATTTTACATTTCTGCTACATTGTCCAGAAATTGATAAATATAAATCCTATTTATTAGATAGGATTTATTCTCATTTATATTTAATGTAATTTATCATGTTTTAATGACACTATTTTTATAGTCATCTATATAGTCATAAGGAAATAATTTAAACAAGAAACTCAAAAAGCTGAACAGCTTTTTATAATAATTTCATATATATAAATGATCTAATTTTAAAACAATCCAGACATTAAACAATTTAAATACAAACTTATTCCCAATAAACATAATAGTCATTTACATAGTCATATTAATAATTTAATTATTAATTCAATAGTTTATACTTTCTATGGAATATATGAGCTTCACATTTTTTTACTTTACTAAATTACTATTTTTACAAATTTCTCTGTAAATCTTCTATTTTTTACTCGGCAAAATGAATAATAATTAAAAATACTGATCAGAAATTTAGTCAATATTTTTTAAATAAATAAATTTACAATACGAATTAATTAGACAAAATACGAAATGATCTCGCTTCCTCCTGGTTCAACACTGTACAATTTAAACAAAAATAATATTCAAATTAAATTTCTAAATAATAATATTATTTATTTTAGGCAATTACGCTGATTATTATTTATGTTATATAATACTCTTTAGAATAGTCATATATATGGTCATAAATAATATCGATTTTTTCTAGCAATAGAAATTATTGTGATGCCGTATAATCAAATTCATCGATTATGAACGTTTTATCTAAAAACATAGAGATTTATGAGCACGTTTAAATTAGCCCAGCTGGGTTGGAAACCCTGTTTCCAGCAACAAATAAAAGCAGAAGAAAAAGAGCAATGCTATCCCGCTCGCATCTCAAAAATTCATCGCAGCCACCTTATTGTCTGGAGTCAAAATGGTATTGAAACATTTGAAATAGGTGTATTTAGTGAACCTAAAAACCTGGCAGTAGGCGACTGGATACTGATACCAAATGAAGGCGAGCGGCCACTACGAGTGTTTGAGAGAGAAACCGTCATCATCCGTATAGGCGCAGGTAACAGAACGGATGATCAGCTTATAGCAGCAAATGTAGATACCCTATTCATTGTTACTTCCTGTAACCAGGATTTTAATGCCTCACGTATAGAGCGGTATATTGCACTGGCTCATGAATCCAGGATCAAGCCGGTAATTATCCTGACTAAAGTAGATCTTACCGATGATGTGGATGCATATAAGCAACAAGCTTTGAAGCTACAAAACGATATTCGTGTGGAATGTGTAAACGCCAAAGATAAAAGTAGCATGGCATCCTTGAAGACACTTTGTAGCGAGGGTCACACCATTGCGCTGGTAGGCTCATCCGGTGTCGGAAAATCCACGTTAATCAATAGTCTGACCGGTGCTGAGCAATTAACAGCAGAAATCCGCGATGACGACAATAAGGGCAAACATACAACAACCTCTCGCTCACTACATCTACTAGACGAAGGCGGCATACTCATCGATATGCCCGGAATCAGAGAATTACAGCTCTCTGAGTGTGATACAGGTATAGAAGACACTTTTGATGATATCACTCAGTTTTTAGGCCACTGCAAATTCAATAATTGCCAACACAACACCGAACCTGGTTGCGCCATCAAAGCCGCTCTGGATTCAAACGAACTCAATCTACGACGCTGGCAGAGCTATCAAAAGCTACAAAATGAACAAACTCTGCGTAATACACCCAAATACGCAAGGAGTAGTAAACCCGCAAAATAGTGGTTGTCCGAGCAGAAAAAGCATTCTCAAATTGATATGGAAATAAAACAAATTTTTTCCAAAATTATTACTCCCAAGCTCAAGATTCAACCTTATGCGCCGATAACAAATAACAAGTCATTTACGCTCTGTGTATTGCCATGAAAATAAAGGAATATTTTAAAGAAAAAAGAAACTAATGAGTTTCCTAAACAAATTATATAAATCCTATGCCGACAAGCTACAGAACTAAATATTTACGATGTCAGATTGTATCTGAGGAATTTTTAAATGAATCTTGAATTAATTAATCCCTTTATTACATCTGCATCAAATGTTATTACCACTATGGCAACAATGGAGATTAAACAAGGTGAAGCCCTTCAATGCACTGACCTACCACCTGCTGATATCACCGGTATTCTAACGATGGTCTCTGACCGCGTAGAAGGGGTACTAGCTGTTTCGTTTACTAAACCGGTAATTTTTGAATTAACAAAACGCTTACTTGGCATTGAACCGACAGATATAGATGAAATCGTTGAAGATATGGTGGGTGATATAACGAATATGGTCTACGGTAGCGCAAAAACTATACTCGATGAAGAAGGCTATAATTTTGACATGGTTATTCCAGACGTTATTCAGGAAGCCGATATAGCTATAGATTTCCCCAGAGATAGTATGATCGCTGCAGTAACATTTGAAACAGAGGCAGGTGAATTCCACGTCTTAATTTCATTTGAGGGTGGTGCGCTACAGTAAGCTACATTAATTATGCTCTAAAGATGATTCTATAGGCCATGTACTTTAGCCAAGAAGCTTGGTTATTATCAATGAGCAGCCGCATAAACTATCCACATATAAAATTCAATAGGCCAAGCTATAATATCGAGCACCCAAGCAAACGGTAACACCAGATATCACAATACTGTTCCACGTTGACGATAATAAGATGCTTTCATAGAGGATCTTGGCGCAACACTGAAAGAACTTGATATGGCTGATGATTTAATTGAAGAAGTAAAATATATTGCTAAATCTACAAGAAATGAAGTCCTTAATAAGACAGATAATTTATCTATATAAAGTTAACTAATTTTTTGGTGAATTTCATTTTGGAGGATTAAATAACTCAAAAATGAAAGACTCTATTTACTTTAATTAGTTATTAACAATAGTTCTAAACGTTAAATTAACTCTTGGCTTATTTATCATTTTTGTCGGAGGTAAACTATGTAACCAATGAGTTTGGGTTGTTCCCTTCATAAGAAGCAAACTACCATTCTGTAAAAATTGTGAAACCGTTTGTTTACTCCACTTGTGTTTAAAACTGAATTTTCGCTCTGCGCCAAAGCTTAAAGAAGCAATAGCACCATTTTTTTTCAAATCAATTTCCCCGTCACTATGCCAGCTCATACCCTCGCTGCCATCATGATAGAGATTTAGTAAGCAAGAATTAAATGACTCATTCGTTACCTGTTCAACTAAAGTCTTGAGTGTTATTAATTCCTCAGTCCAAGGCGAGGCCTGTTTAGTCGTATTAGAATAGGTATATTCATAAGCTTGATCTCCATACCAGGCAATTTTTCGCTTAGTGACAATACGCTTGCCAAAGATAATTGCCTCATCTTTTTTCCATTCAATATTATTTAACAGCTTATCTAAATGACGATTTGCTTCGACTAAAGACATTAACGTGCCGTAATAATTGACCTCGCCATCCTTATGCAACAAATTCCCTAGTTGCCCAGGGATGTCATCAAATAAATCCACTTATCATATTTCCATTTTATTCATTAATGGATGTGTAACTTAACAGATGAGAGAGTCATCCGTCATTTTAATTGTAAAAACGGATGTAACGCATGCTAACAAGATTTTTAACTTGCACTTCTAGTTAATAGAGGCAAGTAATTGATCGCAAATATCTTTGAAGTTAGTTTCACTTAAACCAAAATAATAGAGTGCAAATTCCTTAATTTTTGGCCACTCGTAATCATTTTGTTTTCTTTCCATATTGACCACATATTCAGAAACTTTCATTATCAATGATTAATTTTCGTGCTTCCTGATCGTATTTAAAATCATCTGCAATAATATATTCGATATCGTGATGATATAAGCATGCTTCTCGGAAGCTTTTTTCCATACCCCATTTTTTTGAGACAAGATAACTCACAATAGTGTGATTGGTATTAAAATGTTCATCTTCCAGTTCTGTAAAAGCTCTTAAATCTGTATTGTTTTGTTCAGTAAGTACATCTTTATAATTTGAATATTTTTTCGCCAGAATTAGTATACCGGCATCCTTAAATAATCCAAATGCGTATGCCTGTGTCGGCGATGATATACATAATTCCTTGGATAAAATAGAACATAGTTTTGCCGTGTCAGCCGAAAGTCCCCAATATGTAGGCATAGGAATAAAATCCGTGCCACTCATCTGCGCTCTGAATTTAATGCAAGCAATATTTGTCGCTAGATTATCAACACCTATCAAGGAAACAGCATGTTTAATCGTTTTAATTTCACAACGCATGCAAAAATAGGGAGAATTAATTAATTTTAATACCGAAGAGAAAAGACCGCCATCTTGTATGATCTTATCTGAGATGACATCCAGATCCGGGGTTTCCTTAGCAATTTCATTTTGTACGGCAATAAGTATTTCTGGCTGAGCGGGAATCTTCAAATCATCATGAAAATCCTTAGCTAGAGCTAAACATAATTCAGGCATTGTTATCTTCTTATATTGATAGGAATCACTATATGAATAACGCCCAAAAATAAAATTTCTTGAGGTCTTTTTGGGACGTTTTTTATTACAATAGTTGCATTTATATATGTTATTACATCATTCTGATTAATAAAGTTCCGTAAACTACTCAATATAAGGAACAATTTATTTGATTAGAAATGAAAATCTAGAAAATAATTAAAAATATTTAATGCCCAAAACAGGACAATTACCGAGAAGAAACAAGAACCCTACCTCAGGCTTCTTTCTGCAATGAATCATCCTGTATATCTTTAGAGAATAGTGCTACAGAACTGCACATCACCCAGTATATTTGACCTACTTCAGGATTTTCTATTTTGCTTTTTAGATGTTCATTTGCAAGGTAAATACACCCTTCATTTTCAACTGTCCCTTCTATGACTAAGGCGTCATCCAAATAAACTAGTACAACTCGACCTTGCATCAGCTCTGTATGCTTCAATTATATAGACGATAAAACCAACGAAACCGTTTCCATAGAATTATTTTTCATTCCAACATGTCATTTTTGATAGCTGACATTCTGTTTTCACAGTATACGAGTAATAAAGCCCTACCTTCATCAATCGAATTCCTTTCATTAATAGAACCGTAAGACATAGTCATCATAATTGATTTGGATCAATAACAGTCCTCGCGATCTTGCTAGATTTTATACATAATATTTAACTTCATAAGGATAACTTATATGATTTATCAAGTTTCGGGCGACATCCTACTCAGCAAAGCTCAGCTTATCGCTCATGGTGTAGCGCCTAACGATCCTATGAAACAGGGGCTAGCATTATCATTACACGAAAAATACCCATCCATGCACAAAGATTTCCACCATTGGTGTAATCAAAATCATCCAAAGCCGGGAGAGGCCTGGATATGGGGAGGTACAGAGGGTGTATGCATTGCCAACCTTTTAACTCAAGGTGGGGGTTATGGTCATGGTTCTCAACCGGAAAAAGCAACCTTAAAGCATGTCCGTGATGCTTTAAAAGCATTAGTAAAAATAATCAAAAAAGAGTCATTTACCTCAGTTGCTATACCCAAAATTGCAACAGGTGTTGGCGGTTTACAATGGGAAGATGTTTGGTCAGTTATTCAAGTAAAATTTGAAAAATTAGATATTCCAGTTTATGTCTATACGGAGTTTCATGCTGGTCAGCAAGGTAAAGAACCTAATCTTTTAAAAGAAAACAGATAATTTCAAAATACTTAAATATTTGATTTAGTATGCTAAACCGAAAATATTTTGATGTTGTTTCAAACAGTTTTTATAAAAAATAATATTAGCCGGAATGGCTGGTGGGCTAACGGAGATATTATGGATATCAATCTATAGTCATATTAGTTCGATCAGCGCGATAAATTTCTGTGACAATTCTACCTTTCACCGCAGATTCATTTTATGCACCTATGCTTGGTGTCTTTATTCACCTCATACTTTCGGTATTATTAGCTATTGCCTTCACTGCAACCATATTAAAACCAGCAATGCTGAAATATGGCTCTACCGGAATCATGCTAAGTAGCTTTACGATATTAGCTATTGTTTGGCTTATAAATTTCTTAATTGTTCTACCTATAATCAACCCCTCATTTACAGCATTAATGCTCGTCATTATAACTCTGGCATCTAAGCTCTTATTTGGCATAGCAATGGGAGGGGTATTAGTTAAGAACTTTTCTTATGATAATTTTGCTAATGAATAATATATCTTAACTATTATTCAGTAAGGGCTTGGCCGTGTAATCCTGGCAGTGACGTAAGTCATTGCTAAAATCACTTCACAACCCATAACTTGGCAAACTCAATATCTTCATAAGAAAATAATTTTATTTCTGCTTCCACAAAATGACTGGCAATGTTTTCTGCAAAGAGTCCAATCGTTGAATCTGTAACAAGCGCTACTCGCGCTATTTTTCTATGATGTTCTCTAATAAAATTGAGATGAGATATTAAAGCAGCGAACGATTCCCAACCTGGAAATTCTCTGGTATGAATAAGTAAACCTTTTAGTCCATTATTCTTTTCGATATATGGATCAATAGTTTTTGTGGCTGTCTTGAAATCATCTTCCGATAAAGCCCCATGCGGATCAAGTAACGCGATACCTTTCTCCTCATCAATCTTTACTGTAAGCATATTTAATTATCAAAATTACTATAAATATCCTGTGAGATTTCGCTGTATTCCGCTGGTAAAAACATAAGTGGATTGACACGAAGAACGATAGAAGGACAATGCAATGCATCTGTATCAACAGGATTTTCCAAAATCCAGTCTTGCTGAAACTTCTCTGCTAACCCAGACTCATAGCCTTTAAGATAAACGCCTCTGCCAAATACGATCCAGTGATTTTTATCGTTTCCTGCATAAGCTGCCTGATAGCCTGTTTGGTAATCACTACAACCAGAAAGCATAAAAAAGAAAATAAAGAGAGGTATTTTTAAAATATTCATTTTAATTATAATTATAGTTCATGAGTTTTAAGTTAACTTATAGATTTTTGATTCTCACCCAATAGTTAATATCTTTTAATTATAAAATGGAGAACTCATATCCTTACTTGCGGCAGCGACGACATCTCCATTAAACAGCTTTACAGACAAATTGCCGTTAATCTGTTGCGAGAATGGGATCAGTAAATCATCAATGTATTTTTGATCAAGATCTAAAGATGAAAACTCATAAAACCCACCAACAGTATGGTTATTAATACCGCTGAGCCATGTCTTTGACCTCAACCCCTCAAACTTCTTCATCTCAGGGTTTATAGGTGCCCAATCAATCTCATCAAAAGGAACCGAGTCTTGATATTCAGCATAAAGAAAGACTTTTTCCAGTTTCATCTGCCTACCTCCAAAATAAGAAGTTGCCTATGCAAGTAAGATAAACTTTAAAAGTTAAACACTTATAGTAAGCAACTATGACCATTAATATCTTTAGTACTAAAACATTTTTCAACATAGGCTTCAGTAAATAATATATTCAACGCTAACTCAATATTATTGAAAATATCTTTAGTCTCATTAGAGTATGACGTTGACATTAGAATAATTTTCTTTCGTGATATTTCGACGTCTATATTCATATTGCGATCACTGTATTTCTGTTTGAATGCAGCAACTCTGGATTTCGTTAATAATGGCGATCCCCAATCATATTTTTTTTCAAAGCCTAAATTTCCTAACATATCTTCCAATATTTCCTCGAAAGGTTGAGAGAATTTATTCTCAATATCAGCTTGATAATTTACTTTATAGATAATCCAATGACCAAAACCTGAACTACTCATAATTCCAGATAGTCCTCCCGAACAAGCTGATAGAATTAATGTAGCAATTATAATAATAACAGCATTACGAAGCATCCTTAACTCCCCATCCTTACATTCAATTAAACATAGTAAAAAAAGCATTAAATGGCTCAATTTCTTATGATTTTAGTGTATATTTACATTCAAACAATTAACTAAATTTAATATTCAAATATATCATCAACATAAACCATGAATAGCCTATATAGAAATTTATTTGTCATTTTTAGTTTTATTACACTGATTACTGCATGTAGTAGTCAGATATCTGTTGATGATGTAACAGATAATAAAGTCGTAATCAGCGCCCCACCAGAAAAATTCACTGAAGCTTACGATATGGCAAAAAGAGAATGTCAAAAAAATACCAAAATTGCCCAATATATTACCGATGAGACTTCTGACTTAAATGAAGTTGCATTTAATTGTATCAGTGCAGAAGAACTAGCCGCGGCTGAAGCTGCAGAAACACAGACCGATGAAGTAGAATCTGGAACCGGGCTTGAACCACAATTAGATACTGAAGAAGAATCTACTGAGTAAAAAAGTCACTAGATTTAATCCGTCCCTCAAAATAACAGTACCGTTCAATTACCAACCCTATTACTTCAATAGTCATCCCATAGACTATAATAGCCGTAAATTATGAATAAAATTATTTTCTCATGTCTATTAATCGTATTACTTCAGGGATGTAGTCCTAGCGCCGAAACTAATTATAAAGCAGGGTATGATGACGGTTACGCAGAAGCGTTATAACACTGTATGTAAATTTGACAATTCTCCCATACAAGGTGACTGGAGTAATAAGGATTACATAAAAGGCTATAGCGCAGGCCAATTAGATGGAGCTTCAAAAGCTAACTACGCTATAAGCGCTAAAAGTTGTAAGAAAAATGGTTTTTTTAATCGTTAATCTTAGTGTTCAAATTTTTTATTAAATAATGATAAGTTTAAATATCGGCTTATCTTTTTTGTGATTATCCATGTTCAATGAAGAAGTTCCTTTTTTTTATACCCCCCCGCTCTGCTTACCAGTCTTTTTATGGAAACAAATGCAGGCAATACTTCTGAACTTGGATTGCCTATAGGATTAATTTTCTATTAT
>DUBV01000014.1:151753-152032 GCA_012960105.1 Thiotrichaceae bacterium
CTATACACATTTCTTCTTTTTTTAATAATTCAGATTTGGTCACAATTCGTTAATACAGGAAATCCATCGATTCAGGATCAATTTATTACTCCTAGTGCAGTGGTCTTGCTATTAATTATGCTAGTCCGTTTCTGGCCACTCATGGTTATACCATTTATGTACCCGGGTAAAGAGATCAGCAGTGGTTTTGGCTATCATTTATGGGATGGCCCGGGTGGATATAAGTTCTGGAATGGAGAGGGCTTGGACAAGTCCTGGAAACTTACACAAGGAACAAGG
>DUBV01000015.1 GCA_012960105.1 Thiotrichaceae bacterium
CGAAGTATTGGAGCTTAAAAGTGTAACCCATGTGCCTGTACTTTTTTGTTACCTATGTCCCTGTTCGTACACACCCCAAATGTCTTGCCCTAACGGGTACCCTCGGTATTATTTTATTTCTTTCGGCGCGCGCATACGGACTCCTGTCCTAATGCGCTTTCGCTACAACCCTGTAGCTCAGCCGAGAAATAAAATAATACCTCGGCAAGTCATAAGGGGATTAACGTCCGCCATACAAGCAAAGTACACAGTGCTGAGTCCAGCGCGTAGTGCAGTTGTTAAGCAGATAGTACCCTTTTAATCATAGCGGTTGGATCCGTATCGGAAGCTGTCCAATCGGCTATACTTGGGTGGGTTGGAACTATAACTTTTATGCCACTTGAGCCTTGATATGCTCGACTACGCCAACGGCGATTATTAGTTTCAATAAATTCATCTATTTGTTTATTCGCGCCTACGATTTTACGAACAATATCTCCGGCTGTATTTCCGAAACAGAGTATGGCCTTTGGCTCCAATTCTTCTAGGATTGCTTGATGGAAAGGCCAGCATTCATCAGCTAGTTGCCGTAGCTCATGCTTAATATTACTTTCTCTTCTTGATCGCTGGAAGATAACATTACTTGCGGGAACTTTTCCTGCTTGATAGCCGAGTTTATTGAACAGATGTAATACTCTAGGTTGCATGCTCCAAGTTCCAGGAACTGAATCCTTCCAAGATTCATCACGGTAAGCCGACCAATTATCTGGCTCATTTTGCAATACTTTTTTTGTATGCCACGCGATAGTCTCACTAGCCTGCTCATCTGGGTCACCTCCCGGATTGATACCCAGAATATATAAGTCTGCTTTGTTGGAGAACGCATCTCTTCCAGAATAAAAGACGGAACCAGATTTTCTTAAAAGTGTTGATGGAATATTTTTTGAAAATTCTTCAATCATAAAGTGATCTTAAAATTATCTTTTGGTTTAAGTATTGAATTTTGAATTTAAATGTAAACGGTTTGCTCTTTCGAATAGATTGTAGCTGTGTTTGATATCTATTAATACGTTTGCCCATTCAAATATATTTTCCTAAGAAAAATATTCTGTGAATGTTTACTTATTAAGTAAATAGAAGTTTATAACGTCAGCTACACATAAATATTAAAGTGCGCTGATTTGCCTTCTATTTGAAAGCTTGGTTTTGGTTCGATGTCTTTGGTTTTTTTGCCGGGTCTTTTTACGACTACTCGATGTTTTGCGCATAGGCGTGCTGCAGAAAATAATTCATCAAAGTCTTCATCTATTCCTAATGCTTGTTGTAGTAGTGAGATATCTTTTTTGACTTTAGCACTCTTGGTTCTAGCTGGGAACATGGGGTCTAGGTAGATGACATCAGGCTTATCTTGTTTTCCGCTAATAATTATTTCTAGATAATCTTTTGCATCAATGTTGATTAATGTCATTTTATTTATAATCTTAATAACATCTTCATCTGCACTTTCTAATCCGCGGCGAAAACCGTCTTCAAGTAAAGCATGGATTATCGGTGAACGTTCTAGCAATGTAACAGTACAACCTAGGCTTGCCAGTATAAATGCGTCTTTGCCTAAACCTGCTGTAGTATCAAGTACTGTGGGGGACTTTAATTTATTAAGGCCTATGGCTTTGGCTATGCCTTGAGATTTACCTGAAGTTAAACGGCGGTGTGTTAGTCCAGCATCTAAGAAGTCTACTCGGGTTGGTGCAGCAGTATCTTGTTTTGTATTTAAATTATTAGTTAATAAACTTAAACCTTGTTGGTCTAAGCGTAATATATGTGAGTAATCCTCAGTGATAATTGCATCTTGTCCATGCACAATATCAGAGTTTAGTGTTTCAATCAGTTCTTGTGTTTGAGAGCTATCTTGTTCACAAAGTTGAATGATGAGTTTCATTATTTAAACAGAAGGTTTAAATTTTAGGCGTTATGAAAATACTTATCTTTTCTTCACAAATTTCATTAAACGTTTACGTTTATTAATTTGTCTTTTGGTTAATTCATTTTTCTTATCTTTATACGGATTGTCACCACCTCGGAAATCAATTAATACAGTGGTGCCTACGAGACGTAATTTTTTGCGGAATATTTTTGTCAGATAACGTCGATATGAATCAGGTACCCGGTCTATTTGATTGCCGTGAATAATGACGCGGATTGGGTTGGTGCCACCGATATGTGCATAGCGTAATTTTATACGACGGTTATTTACCAATTGCGGTGGGTTTTTATTAACAGCGTATTCAAGGATATCGGTCATGTCTGAAGTCGAGACAGCGATATCCAGTGATTTTTCTATTTTATTGACGCTCTTAAATATGTCGCCAACGCCAGTGCCATGTAGTGCTGAGATATCATGGTGTACTGCGTAATCAACAAATACAAATTTTCTATCGAGTTGTGCCTTTACTCTTTCTTTATCGGCTGCGGGTATACCATCGACTTTATTAATGATGATGATGACGGATTTGCCGCTGTCTTCGATCATGCCTAATAAAGTACTGTCTTGATCGGTAACGCCTTCGGTGGCATCAAGTACCAGTATAATTATTGTTGCCGCTTCAATCGCTTCGAATGCTTTCAGTATGCTGAATTTTTCGATGACATCATGAACCTTACTTTTTCTACGTACACCCGCGGTATCGATTAGAATGTAATCTTTGCCATTTTTTTGAAACGGTACTTTTATACTGTCGCGCGTCGTACCGGGCATATCAAACGTTAGTACGCGTTCTTCACCGATCATTCTATTTACAAGAGTTGATTTACCAACATTGGGTCTACCGAGTACCGATATGGTAATACCATCGATGTCTTCTTCTGTTTCTTCTTCTGTCTCGGGAATAGCTTCAGCAATTGTATCGAGTAATGTGTTAACACCATCACCACGTTTGGCAGAGATTGGTAATACAGAATCCAAACCCAGGCAATAAAAGTCGCTCATTGTTTGAGTGGCTTGATCGGGTTCAAAACCTTCTACTTTATTAACAGCCAGAAAAATTGGTTTATCTAATTTTCGAAATTGAGTTATCAATGTTTCATCGACATTGGTAAGACCTGTACGTCCATCAACAATCCAGACCAGTACTGAAGCTTCACTTGCTGCTAGCATGGCTTGTTCTGTCATTAAGTCAGCAACATCTTTGCTGTCATGATCTTCTTCGCCAAGACCACCCGTATCGATGACGATAAATACGCGAGATCCGTGACGAGTCGTGCCGTACTGACGATCACGAGTTACACCCGGACGATCTGCAACCAAAGCATCACGACTTGATGTAAGACGATTAAATAGAGTTGATTTGCCAACATTGGGACGACCAACGATGGCGATTACTGGTTTCATAAGGTGTTTAGCTGTTGCTTAGTGAGTTCATAAGTAATGTTGAGAAGATTACTCCTCTTCATCATCACCTGTGAATATATCGATGAAGCTTCCAAATAGAGAGCTTTCTTCTTCTGCTTCTTCAGGAGTGTCTGTATTTTCGGTTTCAGAAACTTCTACTTCCGTAGTTTCATCTGTTGAAGCTTGTTCCTCTTCTTCTGTTGCCGGAGCAATGGTTTCTTCAACAATAACTTCTTTTTCAGCTACTGGTGCTACCGTGAAATCTTCAGGCTCTATGCCTTCGTAAATAAAGGCTGATAGTGTGCCGCCACTTGAGTAAGCAAAGAGTATATTATTTTCAACGATAGGCTGAGTCAGGATAGCTGCCTTGTCTATTTGTGTGCGCGCACTAATATCACCGGTTTCTTTATCTAACCAATGTAAGTAACCTTCAAAATCACCTACGACTATTCTATCTCCTAAGATGGCAGGGCCGGTTATATGTCTGTGGGTTAGTTTCTCTTGTTTCCAGATAGATGTTCCTGAGAAGCGATCTAATGCCCAAACATTACCTATCTCATCGGTGACATATAGATTTTTGGCGTCGGCGCTGAGTTCAGCATGGGAAGAAATATCTCGTTGCCAAAGTATCTGTCCATTTTCTAATGATAGAGCTGCAACGTTGGCCTGAAAGGTTGTGATATAAATTGCATCACCAACGATTAATGGTTGAGCATCGATATCAACCATGCGTTCAAGTTCGCTACGTCCTCTTGAGACAGCAGCTTTAGTTTCCCAAACTAATTTTCCCGTTTTAAGCTCGAGAGCAGAGATACGGCCTCCATCGAAGCCAGCGATAATTATGCCGTTGGCAATAACCGGCGTACTGGTTCCGCGCAGTGTTAAAGCAGGAACGGTACGATCATAAATCCAGATACGTTCGCCAGTTGTGGCATCGAGTGCGAAGATTTTGCCATCGATGGTTCTGACGACGACGACACCATCTGATTCTCTTGGTGAAGAAAGGATTTCACTTGATACTTTTGAACGCCAGACTTCATCCCCGTTTTCGGTTGATAGACTGAGAACATCACCTTCGTCTGTACCGACCATGACCAGATTTTCATCCGCTCCTGGTCCACCGGTAATAGATAAATCACTATCTTCACGCCAGACATTTTTACCTGTCTTTGCGTAAAGTGCAGCAATATTGCCGCGAGTATCGGCAATAAAGATTTTATCATTGAGAATAGCGGGAACGAGTTTGATAAATAACTCATTAGTACCGTCAACTACATCACGTGACCACAGTTCATCAAGACGAGTCGTTTCTGTAAAATCAACTAGTGCTGAAGGCGGTATTGAGTTATCAACGCCGGCGCCCATAAATCCGTCGAACACTTTTTTAGCTCCACAGCCAAAGCAGGTCGATAGAGTAAGTAGTAGGACAAAAACACGTAGTTCGGCAACCATTATTGCTAAATAGCCTCTATATTCTGCCCAAATCATCAAGCTTCATTTGCAGGATTGATTGCTCGCCTTCAGCGGCAGCGGTATTCGCTAATGCTTTTTGGTAGGCTTGTCTTGCTTCTGCAATTTTTTCTTGTTTGACGAAGATATCACCACGTAATTCTTCATATCGAGCAAAGAAGTCTCCCTGCGTAATAATATTGAGAGTTTTTTCTGCCATATCCAGTTTATCTGCAGCGATTAATACGCGAGCTAGACGTAATCGCGCTACGTGCTTGAATTCCGCTTGTGAATTATTTTCCATTACCCAGCGTAAATGCGTTTCTGCTAGGTCTAGATCGCCAGTTTCAGCAGCTAATTTGGCTAACATCAGCTTAGCAAATGTAGCATAGGAGCTAGATTCATAGCCTTCAATAATGCGGTTTGCGTAAACACCTACATTTTCAGAATCGTTAGCGCGAGATGCAACCAACATTTGCTCATATAGCATTGATGCTGCCTCGGCTTCTTGTGCGACATGATTATTGTAGCCACGTAGGCCAAATATCGCTGAAAGACCAACTACGATACCGGCAATAATAAATTTGCCGTTTTCTTTCCACCATTTTTTCAGGGCTTCAGCTTGTTCTTCATCTGTTTTGTACTCACTCACTTCTCTTTTCTCTCCCGAAGGTGCATTTAAAAATGCGCCTTACTCATTTTAAATATGTGAAATTATTGTCCACAAAAGGGCGCACATTATAACGTGGGTTTTACGTTTGTTTAGCCTTATAACACGCTATTTTGATGGAATTACTCGAATCGAGAGCGTTGTGCCCAGGAAATTCGCTAATTCTGGCCATTTAATTACCGTTTGTGCTTCTTCACTGCGCAAATACTTGATTGTCAGCTGGTTATTCTCAAGTTCATCTTCACCTAAAATTACAGCAAGCTCAGCTCCTGACTTATCGGCTTTCTTAAACTGGCTCTTAAAACTGCCGCCACCACAATGGCTGAGAATACGAATACCAGGTAGTTGATTACGTATTTGTTCTGCTAGTAATAGACCCGGCTTTACAGCTTGTTCTCCGGAAATCAGTAAATAAATATGCGGCATGTGTGTATTAGGCGTATTTTCAAAATTTGCTAATTCTACTAAACGTTCAAGGCCTATGGCGAAACCCACCGCTGGCGTCGATGAGGCACCATGATGTTCAACCAGGCCATCATAACGGCCACCTGCACAAACAGTACTTTGAGCACCGAGTTCGTTGCTAATCCATTCAAATACAGTTTTCCCATAATAATCCAGACCGCGGACCAATCTTGGGTTTACTGTGTACTGAACATCGGCACCGTCTAGTATTTCTCTTAAGCCGGCAAAATGATCGGCAGATTCGTTATCAAGATGCTCATCCAGTGTTGGCGCAGCCTTGATTAAGGATGCCATATCTCTGTTTTTGCTATCGAGTATGCGCAAGGGATTCTGTGCTAGCCTGACCAAGCTATCTTCATCAAGTTGATCTTTATGAGCTGAAAAATAATCAACTAATATGCTTCTGTATTTTAAGCGCGACTCAGCAGTACCGAGCGAATTGATCTCCAGACTAAGGCCATTAATGTTTAATACTTGCCATATTCGTGCGCACATAAGGATTTGTTCGGCATCAATATCAGGGCCATTAAATCCAAAGGCTTCGATACCTATTTGATGAAATTGTCGTTGCCTGCCTTTTTGTGGTCGCTCATGACGAAACATCGGGCCGGTATACCAAAGTCGTTGTGTTTGGTTATGAAACAAGCCGTGTTCGATTCCGGCGCGTACACAGCCTGCAGTTCCTTCTGGTCTTAAGGTTAGGCTACTGTCATTACGATCATCGAAGCTATACATTTCCTTGGAAACAATATCGGTATTATCGCCGATGGAACGTGTAAACAATTCAGTTTTTTCAACGATAGGCAGTCGAATTTCCTGATACGAATATTGGTTCAGGATATTTTTTATGGATTTTTCCATAAACTGCCAACGCGGTGTGTCATGCATAAGAATATCGTGCATACCACGAACCGCCTGTAACTTAGCCATCTACAAGTCCTCTAAATTATGGAAAATTTTTACTCGGGAAGAATAAAGTGAGCAACGCTACCATTGGAATGCGGCGCAATATCAAAAGGTTTGCCGTTAAATTTAATAGTGACACCAGCTGAAAAACCCAGTAATACGGTGATTGGTGCCGTGCCATTTATACTATATTGTCTTCCAGCTCGAGCGAGATCATGAAACAGACGATTGTCATTTGCATCTTGTATCTCTATCCAGGAGTCACTGGTTAATGTCATTTCAATTTTATCTGGCCCATAGCCTCTAACAGATAAAGGTGAATTCTCAGTTGTTGTTTCTTCAGGCGTTGCTTCTGTTGATGATGATTCAACGGCAGTCATTTCATCGATAGCCGTTATTATCTCAAGCTCATTGTTTTGTTCAAAAGGTTCAGCGGCTGTAGATTCTTCGTTGTCTTTTTCGGCAATATTATTTGGTGACTGCCATGACTCAGGGTGGTTTATTACCGAGTATGTAACATCAGTGCCATTAATATTTGTAGGAGTATTCGCTTGTTCAGCGTCTGTTCGATTATCAACAACAAAATTACTTTGATACCAGATAAGAAGTAATAGTACGAGTCCTAAAGTTATAAAGTAGGTAAACGCCTTAACAGGTTTGTCGTTACTGCTGATTTGTGATGGTGGTTTTACTTCAGGGAGTATTTCGGGTGGCGGTGGTGGTGAATCAGAATTATAGAGCTTGATCACTTCATCAGCATCGGCACCAACAACTTTGGCGTAACTACGTAAATAACCTCTCACATAAATAGCGGCAGGCATCCCTTCGGAACTATCATTTTCGATAGCTTCAATGATCTTAACGTCTAGATGAATTCGCGTAGCGATTTCCTCTATCGAGAGTTTTTGTTTCTCTCGTTGCGAATGCAGCATTTGTCCGGGAGTTGCAAACATATCGCCGTTGCTATTATTTTTAGAGGTGTCAGACATTATCTAGTTGTTTGACTCCAGTAATATCGCTGTTTCATTCGAATCAGGAAAGGTATTTTTTAATAATAATGCATAACTCGAAACAGTATCTTTATCACCGAGCTCGCGTTCAATCTGTATACCTAACCACAGACTACGCGCTGTATGACGCGACACTTGTTGATAGCGTTGTATATAAGCTCTGGCAGAAAGGTAATTAAAATCATCCAGTGTTAACTCACACATTTTTATTAGCGCTTGTGGTACTTGGGGATTGATATTCAATGCCTGTTGAAAATATTCTTTTGCTTCTTCTTTTTGCTTATTGCTATAAAGACATAAGCCTATATTGGTAATTGCAATTTCAGGTGTTCGATAGAGTGGGTTATTCGCGGCTTTTAAGAAAGTCTTTTTGGCTTCTTTTAGACGATCTTGCTGGCATAGAAAACTACCATAATTATTCAGGCTTGATGAATCATTGCTGTCTAGACTCAAAGCTCGCTTAAAACTTTTTTCAGCCTTTTTGGTATCGCCGATACGTTGATAGAGCAGACCAAATACATTATATGTTGCTGGATGCTCTGGGTCAGCTTCACGCGCTTTTTCCAGCTTATTTAAAGCATCGTTGTAATCACCTCGCTTTAAATAGGCGATGGCTAGATTAAGGTTTGCAGAAGCGACTTCATTGGTTACGTGAGTTGGGCGAATATTTCCGTTTGATGATGATCGAGTCTGAGCCGGATTACAGGCAGTAAGCATCATGGCTGTGATTAGCAGTAGAAAAATATGTAGATTATATTTTTTCATTAATTTAGTTCAGTCAGAATTTTTTGATGTCTTGCTGCTTTGGCAGTAACTTTACCTACAAGTTGGCCACATGCCGCATCAATATCATCACCACGAGTTTTACGGGTGATAGTAATGATTTTCGATTTTACTAAAACATCTCTGAATGAATTTATAGTTTTTATTTCTGAGCAATTGTAACTTGTTCCGGGAAAAGTGTTAAACGGAATCAAGTTTACTTTCGCCGGAATGCCTCGTAGGCACCCAACCAAATCATGCGCATCTTGCAAACTATCATTAACGTCTTTTAGCATGACATACTCAATAGTAATCGGTTCGTCATCTCTTGCCACAGTAAAGCGTTTACATGCTGCGAGCAAATCGCTTATAGGATAAGAACGGTTAATTGGTACAATATCGTTGCGCAACTCATCATTACTTGCATGTAATGAGATGGCAAGACTGACATTAGTATCATCTTTCAACCGATCTATTTCAGGAATAATCCCTGAAGTGCTGACGGTGACGCGTCGACGTGCCAGACCAAAACCTAAGTCGTCTGTAAGCAAGTTTATTGCCTTGAGGACATTGTCGTAATTGAGCAAGGGTTCACCCATGCCCATGAAGACAATATTGGTGATGATGCGTTTATCGTTTTCAAAATAGCCGAGCGCCTTGTTAGCCGCCCAGACTTGCCCAATGATTTCACTGGTCGAAAGATTACGATTAAAACCTTGTTGACCAGTTGAGCAGAACTTACATTCTAGCGGGCAGCCAACCTGAGATGAGATACAAAGTGTGCCTCTATCTTTTTCGGGAATAAAGACCGTTTCAACGGAACCGCCGCCTTTTACTTGAATTAGCCACTTACGCGTACCATCTTCTGATTTTTGTTCAGAGGTAATTTCCGGTAATTTTATACAAGCATTCTGTTCGAGATTTGCGCGTAAGTTCTTGCTGAGGTTGGTCATAGCTTCGAAATCAATAGCGCCTTGATGGTATATCCATTTGAGGACTTGTTGCGCACGAAATGATTTATCTCCAATCTCTATGAAGTAGGACCCCAGAGACTTCCGATCATAATCAAGTAAGTTCGCTTTATTGGTCATCGTTTTTATCGTGTTCTAGGACAAATTTCACTTTCATTAAAGAAAAAATCAATTTCCCTTTGGGCACTTTCAAGACTATCTGAGCCGTGTATCGCATTCTCATGTACTTCGCCATTAAAGTCGTGGTTAGCATAGAGATTACGAATTGTCCCAACTTCGGCTTCTTTCGGTATTGTGGCACCCATCAAATCTCGTAGGATCTTAATGGCATTTTCACCTTCCAAAACCTGAACCATAACAGGGCCTGAAGTCATAAAATTCAATAATGGATTATAAAAAGGTCTTCCCTGATGTTCGGCATAAAGCTCTTCAGCCTTGCCGACGGATAAATGTAACATTTTTGCCGCAATAATGTTTAAACCGCTTTTTTCTATTAGCGCTAATATATTGCCAGTGAAATCGCTGGCTACCGCATCGGGTTTGATTATTGCGAGAGTTCTTTCCAGTGCCATGTAAAACAGTCTCCTGAGACAGGTCTATAAATAAGTATGGCGAGATTATACGTGCTCATACCGCCGAATTAAATTATCTAAATGACGTGTTTGTAAGAAAAGCAGTAATTTAGGCCATTTTTTTAACTAAAAGTGAGAAATATCGCAAATTTATGTAAACGTGCTTTTTTTATAATGCTATCAGTCGAAGCGATCATCGGTGACTTGCACCATGCCATTTTCAACTCTGACAGGAAAAGTGGGTGCTGGCTTATAGGCAGGAGCACTTAGGGCGCTACCTGTTTTGACACAAAAACGTGCACCATGACGCGGACATATTATTTCCGTGCCATCAATTATCTTTTCTGGCTCCAGACCACAACCAAGCATCGGGGCGCCATCATGCGTACAAACATCTTCAATTGCATAGTATTCACCGTCCAGATTAAAGACCGCGACCATGACGTTATCAATATCAACTAACTTTGCTTGCCCAGATGATAATTCTTCTTCTGGTGCAACATTAAACCAACCTGCCACAAAATTTCTCCAAATAAATTATTAAATATTTAAAGAGCTTTGCATGACGTTATGAGCGAAGGCTAATCAAGGCAAATGTAGTCGAAAAAGCAGAATGTACACGTTAGTACATGAGCATTTTGAGACTACATTTACCAACAGTAGGCGCTTTAGGCGACGCAGAGTAGCCGAGCACAATAGTCGTGCAGAGTTCTTTTTAATACATACCTGTTTCTAAGCGAGCCGCCTCTGACATCATCTCCTGATTCCACGGAGGTTCAAATGTCAGTTCGACATTTACTCTATTAATATTAGGTAATGTTAATATTTTAGTGCGAACATCATCGGCAAGAAACTCACCCATACCACAACCTGCTGCAGTTAAAGTCATGACGATATCGACTTGGTTACCATCAGCACCCAAAGGCGTAATGTTACAGCCATAGATAAGGCCAAGCTCAACAATGTTGATTGGGATTTCCGGATCATAACAAGTGCGTAATTGATCCCAGACCTGATCTTCATCTACGCTACCGTCACCAGTGGCTTCTTTCTCTATAGTCGAATCGGGCTTGTCTTCAACTTCATAACCCAGTGCATCCGCATTTTTTGCATCAATGCGAGCGAGATTGCCATTTACATTAACGGTATAACTACCGCCCAAAGCTTGCGTCACTAAAACAACAGTGCCTTCAGGCAAATTGATCGGTGTACCTACTGGTATTAAAACTGCATCGCAGTCGCGTTCGAGTGTTATGGGTTTATTTTCTTGCATAATTAAATATCTGAGATCTTATTCGGTATGAACAGGCGTATTGTCGCCCTGTATGACAGAGTGCATAGTGTGCCAACAAAGTGAAGCGCATTTGACTCTTGCGGGATAAGCTTTAACGCCTGCTAATGCAGCGAGCTTACCCAATTGTTCCATGTCCACATCATCATCCGTAGTGACTAAACTATGGAAGTGATTAAATAAACTTTCTGCTTCTTGCAGCGTTTTGCCTTTCATCGCATCGGTCATTAAAGAAGCAGATGCGACTGAAATAGCGCAGCCTGAACCATCAAAAGCAATGTCGTTAATTTTATCGCCATCGGTTTTAATATACAGCGTCAGTTTATCGCCACATAGTGGGTTATAACCTTCCAGTGTTCTATCGGCATCTTCGAGTTTGCCAAAGTTACGAGGACTACGATTGTGATCGACAATAACTTCTTGATAGAGATCTTTAATATCAAACATGTTCTTAAATACCTTAGCCAAAGACCTTTTGGCATTTATCGATTGCTAGAATTAAAGCATCGACTTCTGCGAGGGTGTTATAAAAAGCAAATGAAGCTCTGGCGGTAGCAGGAATACCAAAGCGTTCCATTACCGGCATAGCACAATGATGTCCTGCACGAACAGCGACACCTTCGCCATCGAGTATGGTGCCAATATCATGCGGGTGGATTCTTCCGAGTGTGAATGAAAGAATACTGGTCTTGTCTTTCGCTGTGCCGACAAATTTTAAATCGGATATTTGCGATGCTTGTTCATTAGCATAATCAAGTAATTCGTTTTCATATTGTGCTGTTACTGTAAGATCGAGTTCGTTTACATAATCAATGGCAGCACCCAAACCAATAACACCGGCAATGTGTGGTGTGCCGGCTTCAAATTTATAAGGCAGGCTATTATAAGTTGATTTTATCATCGACACAGTCTGGATCATGTCGCCACCACTCTGGTATGGTGGCATAGCATCTAACAAAGCTTCTTTGCCATACAGCACGCCAATACCGGTAGGGCCAAATAATTTATGTCCTGAGAAGACATAAAAATCACAACCCAGTTCTTTGACATTAACTTTTGTATGAGGAACAGCCTGAGCACCATCGACTAATATTTTTGCGCCAACGGCATGCGCCATATCAATAATTTTTTTAATTGGGTTAATCGTACCGAGTGCATTAGAAATATGACCGATGGCAACGATGCGTGTGTTTTTATTTAGAAGTTTTTCATACTCTTCGAGTATTAACTCACCAGCATCATTAATCGGGATGTAGTTAAGTTTTGCACCAGTCTGTTCGCAGAGTATTTGCCATGGCACGATATTCGAATGATGTTCGAGTTCAGTAATAATGATTTCATCACCGGCACTGATCGTGTTTCTACCAAAGCTTTGTGCAACCAGATTGATAGCCTCAGTTGCACCGCGAACAAAAATAATTTCTTTTGTTGATTCGGCATTAAGAAAGGTTTTTACTTTTTCACGGGCTGCTTCATACACAGCTGTTCCTTTTTCGCTAAGGGTATGTACACCGCGGTGAATATTTGCATTATATTCCTGGTAATACGTATCAAGCGTTTCAATCACCTGCCTGGGCTTTTGCGACGTAGCGGCATTATCCAAATAGACTAATGGCTTACCATTGACCTGTTGTTGCAAGATCGGAAAATCGGCGCGTATTTTTTCAATATCAAATGTTGATGTGTCTGTGTTCATTGCGGTGTTTTGTTTATTCATTAGTAAATTCACGAATTAATTCAGCGTCAGGTAACTGACCAATAATTAAATGTTCCAATCGATTTTTTATTGGAACAAGGCTAATGTCACTTATGATCTCGTTAACAAAGGCATAAGTTAGAAGGCTACGTGCGGTATCTTCATCGATGGCGCGTGAGCGTAGATAGAACAACATGTTTTTATCAAGCTGGCCGACGGTTGCACCATGGCTACATTTAACATCATCGGCATAGATTTCGAGTTCAGGTTTGGTATCGATTTCGGCATCGTCCGATAACAATAGATTCGCGTTGTTTTGATGTGCTTCAATTTTTTGTGCTTGTGGATGCACAACAACCTTGCCATTAAATACACCGCGACTTTTTCCATTTAAAACGCCACGATAATTTTCTGTGCTATGCGTGTTAGGTTTTAAGTGATCGACACGAGTATGGTTATCAACGTGTTGTTTACCATCGGTCATATATAAACCATTCAGGACGATGCTTGCGCCTTCGGCAGCAAGTTGACCGTATATATCATTTCGAACCAGAGAACCACCTAGCGAGATTGAATGTGATTTAAACAGACTATCTTTGCCCTGCGTCACATTCAAATTGCCAATATGGTAAGCATTCACACTTTCTTGCTGAATTTTATAATGCTTGAGTATGGATGCAGTTGATAAGGAAACTTCCGTTACCACATTGGTAAAATAATTAGCATCATCAAGGCCAATATAGTTTTCAATCAAAGTTGCTTCAGCATGCTCGCCCATGATGACTAAGTTTCTTGGATGTGTTGCTAAAGGCTGAGCATTATCTTTTGACAGATATAGAATGTTTATTGGTTTATCAACAACGGTATTCTTCGGTACATTGATGTAGGTGCCATGTTGAATAAAAGCCGTGTTTAACGCCGTAAATGGGCTGACATTATTATCGGCGTATTGTGATAAATGTTTTTCTAATAAATCTTTATCTTTAGCCAAAGCATCTGCCATGTTTTCAATGACGATGTTTTCAGTCAAGCCATCAAGGCGAGAATGTTCTTTAGAATAGACGCCGTTAATGAAAACCAGTTCGTAGCAATCAATATCTTGAAAACGAATCGCATCAATCTCTTCAGTCGTGATTGATGTTGTTGTGCTTACGTTAGAAAACGATTGTTTGGCAATAGGACGTACATCGGTATATTTCCAGTTTTCAAGACGTGAACTTGGGAAGCCCGTTTCTATAAATAATTTCAATGCCGACTGACGTTGTTCAGAAAACCAGTCTCTTTCGACCGTCTCCTGAAATTGATCAAACTCAGCTAAATAATGTTGTGCATTGTTGTTCATGTTTTCTTGGCTCATGCAGCTTCGTTCTCGCCCTTGTCGTCTTTAACAATCCAGTCGTAACCTTTTTCTTCGAGTTCTAATGCAAGCTCCGGCCCACCGGATTTAATAATTTTGCCGCCACTTAATACGTGTACATAATCAGGCTTAATATAATCAAGTAAACGTTGGTAATGAGTGACTAGAATAATTGAGCGTTCTTCATTGCGTAAACTATTAACGCCTTCAGATACAATTTTTAATGCGTCGATATCTAAACCGGAATCTGTTTCATCAAGTATGGCAAGTTTGGGTTCAAGCACAGCCATCTGGAAAATTTCATTACGCTTCTTTTCGCCACCGGAAAAATCTTCGTTAACAGAACGACTCAATAGGTCGTCTTTCATTTTAACCAGTTTCATTTTATCTTTAATCAACGCTAAAAATTCAACCGCATCGAGTTCCTGTTCACCACGATTTTTGCGTATTGCGTTAACTGCCGCTTTTAATAAATAAACATTATTAACACCAGGAATTTCTACCGGGTATTGAAAAGCGAGAAAGATACCCGCCCATGCACGTTCTTCAGGAGCAAGTTCAAGTAAGTCTTTGCCTTCATATTCAACGCTGCCTTGTGTAACTTCATAACCGTCTCTGCCAGCAAGCACATTTGCCAATGTACTTTTGCCAGAACCGTTAGGTCCCATAATGGCATGTACTTCGCCCGCTTTAATACTCAGATTTAAACCTTTGAGTATTTCTTTGTCGCCAATCTTTGTGTGTAAATTTTGTATTTCTAACATTATGCGTTCCTGTAAAATATTTAACCCACTGCGCCCTCGAGCGTGATGCCTAATAATTTTTGTGCTTCAACGGCAAATTCCATCGGTAATTCTTTAAAGACTTCTTTGCAAAAGCCATTAACGATCATGTTCACAGCATCTTCTTCTTTAATGCCGCGCTGTTTACAATAGAACAATTGGTCTTCACCAATTTTTGATGTCGTAGCTTCATGTTCAACGGTTGCGGTTGAGTTTTTCGCTTCTATATAAGGGAAGGTATGTGCGCCGCATTGATCGCCCATCAATAAAGAATCGCATTGCGTGTAGTTTCTGGCGTTATCAGCACTCTTGCTAATTTTTACCAATCCTCGATACGTCTGCTGCGCATGTCTTGCTGAAATACCTTTTGAAATAATTGTGCTGCGAGTGTTCTTGCCTATATGAATCATCTTAGTGCCAGTATCGGCTTGTTGATAATTGTTGGTGACAGCAACAGAATAAAACTCACCAACCGAGTTATCACCTTTTAAAATACAACTTGGATATTTCCAGGTGATAGCCGATCCGGTTTCAACCTGTGTCCATGAGACTTTAGAATTATCACCACGGCAATCTGCGCGTTTGGTGACGAAGTTATAAATACCGCCGACACCATTCTCATCACCGGGATACCAGTTCTGAACAGTGGAATATTTTATTTCAGCATCTTTTAATACGATCAATTCAACCACTGCTGCATGTAATTGATTTTCATCACGCATCGGTGCAGTGCAGCCTTCCAAATAACTCACGTGGCTGTCTTCATCTGCAATAATTAATGTGCGTTCAAATTGACCCGTGTTCGATGCATTGATTCGAAAGTAAGTTGATAATTCCATCGGGCAACGTACGCCTTTAGGAATATAAACAAACGAACCATCGGTAAACACAGCGGAATTTAATGCTGAGAAAAAATTATCTGCGGCAGGGACAACTGAACCCAAATATTTTTTTACTAATTCAGGATATTCTTTGACAGCTTCAGAAAACGAACAGAAAATAACACCGGCATCAGCAAGCTTACCTTTAAATGTAGTTGCAACAGACACGCTATCGAATACCGCATCAACGGCAACGCCGGCTAAAAATTTTTGTTCTTGTAAAGGGATACCTAATTTTTCATAGGTTTCTAATAATTTTGGATCAACCTCATCCAAACTTTTTGGCCCATCGTCTTTAGATTTCGGTGCGGAATAATAAGAGATCGCCTGATAATCAATATGTTCTATATCTAGATGTGCCCAGGTAGGATCTTCCATTTTTAACCATTGACGGTAGGCTTTTAAACGCCATTCGAGTAACCATTCAGGTTCATCTTTCTTTTTGGAAATAAAGGCAATGGTGTCTTCATTAAGACCTGGCGCAACCGTATCGGACTCGATGTCGGTGACAAAGCCGTGTTCATAGTCTTTGTTAACCAGGTCTTCCATGTTTTCGCTATTAGTAGACATGTTTATTTCTCCAGACCTTCTTTAAGGCTAAAGCTTTCACCACAACCACAAGATTCTTCTACGTTTGGATTCTTGAATTTAAAACCGGAATTTAAACCTTCACGAGTAAAATCGAGTTCAGTACCAGCAAGGTAACGTAAGCTTTGTTCATCAATAATGATGTTGATACCATTCGATACAATAGTTTTATCTTCTGCGTTAACTTCCTTGGCAGTTTCAATAATATATTGATAACCAGAACAACCGGTGGTTTTAACACCGATACGCAAGCCGATACCGTTCTCATCTTTCGCGAGAACTTTTTCGATGTGCTGCTTGGCACTGTCGGTCAGATTCATTGTTGCTTCAGTAGTCATAATATTTATTTAGAGTGTTTTGCAGGGATAGAGATTTTGTTCCAGGACGAGGAAAAAATGGGTACAGAAGCGGCGTTTATAAAATATAAATGAGCATTCGAGCACATTTTCATCCACAGTGGGCGCTTTAGGCGACGAGGTATTATATGTAGGCAAAATATCATTCGTGCGAAGCTCTGTTAGTGTTTTTGTTTGTTTAGCTGCATCATAATGACATCTTGTCGTTCAGATACTTGTTGTACATTGCTGCGTTGAACTAACTCACCCAGAGTCATGCTATTTAAAAAATCAGATATATGACGGTTCAATTCCATCCAGAGGTCGTGCGTTAAACAACGTGCATTATCCTGACAATTTTGTTTGCCACCACAACGGGTAATATCAATAGGCTCGTCTACGGAATAGATAATCTTGGCGATAGTGATTTCGTCAGCACTTTGCGCTAAACGATAACCGCCGCCAGGACCGCGTGCGCTTTCAATTAATTCATGGCGTCTTAATTTGCCAAATAACTGTTCTAGATAAGTCAGAGAAATGTCCTGACGCTGAGAAATATCCGCCAGACTCACCGGCCCCTCACTGTCATGCAGCGCTAAATCCATTAATGCAGTTACCGCATATCGGCCTTTAGTTGTCATTTTCATTGTCTATTTCTCTATAAATTCCATATTTAGGGTTAGCAAGATTCACATAACCCAGTAATTTAGTCAAGTATATAGTTGATTAGTTTAGTCGGGAATTATTCTCATTTAATAACCTATAGATATCAATCAGATACAGGTTTAAAATATTTCTTGTGATTAAATCTGTAAGGCCTTTGCAAACTAAAGAAGAAACAGCGGTCAGATATTTACAGGCTCATTTTTTTATAATTACAAAAAATATTGAGGGAAGCATATGAAAAGTCGAATTACGGAATTTTTGAAAGAGAATAAGTCTTTCTTACTTTTATTGATTTTAATGTTTGTTTTCCGTAGTTCTTTTGCTGATTGGAATACGGTTCCTACTAGTTCAATGAAACCCACCATTTTAATTGGTGATCGAATTCTAGTTAATAAAATGGCCTATGATATTCGATTGCCTTTTACTCATGTCTCTCTATTTAAAATTTCTGATCCTGAACGTGGCGATATAATTATTTTTGACTCAAAGGTCTCTAATAAAAAACTGGTTAAAAGAGTTATTGGATTGCCTGGAGACATCATTCAATTAAAAAATAATGTTCTTTATATCAATGGCGAAGAACTTCTTTACGAAGATGTAGCTTTGTCAGATATGACGACAGATAGAATCGAGAACTTGTTAGGTATGGAACATTTTGTACGTGTTAAGAAAACGGGAACAATAATGTCTAGCTTCTTGCCAGTGAAGGTCCCCGAAGGTTTTTATCTGGCACTTGGCGACAATAGAGATAATAGTGCAGACTCAAGAGTAATAGGTTTTGTACCTAGAAAAGAAATAGTAGGAAGGTCAAGAAGCGTTGTTATGTCATTAAACTATGAGAATTATTATATACCTCGTACCGACAGGTTTTTTCATACTCTTTAGCTTGCAAAGATTGTTACATCGCAAAATGCAGTATTAATTGTACGATTCCAAACAAAGTGATTAATAAACAAAAAACCAAAAAGAAGCCCATGATGATATAAACTTTAATTCCTTTCTTTTCGATATATCTTTCATCTCTAGCCATATTTTCTTTATTTTGAACACCACAAAAAGCCGCAAGCAGGCTTAGTGCGATTTGAAAAATACTCGGATCTTTTTCTTCAGTCATAATCTTTATTTTTTCTTTAACTCTTCAAGTTCGTTTTCAACTTTTTGCATATGGTCGAGCATTGAATCCAATGCATTCTGTATAGGGTCAGACATATCTTTACTTTCTGCATAAGCTTCGAAACCAATCTTCTTCGCCATAGCTTCGCGCTGTGCTGATTTTCCAGTAGTCTCTTTTTTGACAACTATGTGCCCTGGTACACCAACGATGGTTGAGTCTTCGGGTACATCTTTGACTACAACCGCATTACAACCGACACGTACACCATCAGATAAAGTGATAGGTCCCAGTATTTTTGCACCAGCACCAATAACAACATTATTCTTCAGAGTCGGATGGCGTTTGCCCTTATTCCAGGTTGTGCCGCCAAGTGTGACGCCATGATAGATGGAAACATCATCGCCAACTTCAGAAGTTTCGCCAATTACTATGCCCATACCATGATCAATAAAAAAACGTCGGCCGATAACAGCACCAGGATGAATTTCTATGCCCGTCATGAAGCGTGCGACATGCGCAGTCAGGCGTGCCAGTAAGTGTAGTTTATGATTCCAAAGCCAATGATTAAAACGATGAAAGATAATGGCCTGAAAACCGGGGCAAGCGAAGATCGTTTCGAGCACTGACCGTGCTGCCGGATCCCGCTCAAATACAACCTGTATTTCTTCTTTTATCGTGCTTAACATTACTTATCTAATAGTTTTGATATAGAAACTAATTGTACCTGGTACGTTTTAATCTCGTTTAGTATATCAGCTAGACGTTGTTTCACACCTTCGACTACGTCGGCAGGAGCTCGTTCAACAAAGTTTTTATTTTCCAGCTTATTTTCAATACCTGATTTTTCCTTTGCCAGTTTTTCAATGATATTAACAATGCGAGCTTTTTCAGCTTCGGGATCAATAATATCAGCTAATGGAACGAGTAAGGTCATTTCTCCTGCCAATGCCATAACGGCATCGTCCATCTCACCTTCGGTATTACTAATAGAACCAATTTTACCGAGTGATTTTATGTAAGACTGATTTTCAGATAAGCATTTTAATTCCTTTTCAGTACCATTACGAACAAATACATTGAGCGATTTACCCGGTGAAATGTCACGTTCGGCACGAATACGGCGAACACCTAAGATGAATAATTTAATCCACTCAATCTGTTCGGCAGAATCAGCATCACTTTCTAGATCATCCTGTTTTGGAAAAGATTCGAGCATGATGCTTTCGCCTTCCTTTTCTATCAGTGGTGCAACACGATGCCAAAGTTCTTCCGTAATAAAAGGCATAAACGGATGTAGTGTGCGCAATAATGTTTCAAGTACATTTAACAATGTAAATAAGGTTCCGCGCTTTTCTGCTTCGCTAGTTTCATCACTGTTTAATGTGGTCTTGGATAACTCAAGGTACCAATCGCAATATTGATCCCATGTAAATTCATAAAGCGCTTGTGATGCAAGATCAAAACGATAAGTACGAATGCCTTCGTGTGTCGTTGCGATAACTTCAGATAGCTTTGTATTAATCCAACGTTCAGCAAGACCGAATTTTTTATCACCATTGTTGAAATCAATGGACTGTGATTCTACGTTCATCATGACGTAACGTGTTGCATTCCAGATTTTGTTACAGAAATTTCTGTAACCTTCTATACGCGCAATATCGAAACGAATATCTCTGCCTTGTGTTGCCATTGTGGCAAAAGTAAAACGTAGTGCGTCGGTACCATAAGCAGGAATGCCATCAGGAAAATGTTTGCGTGTCGACTTTTCAATCTTCGCTGCCATCTTCGGCTGCATTAAGCCTGTGGTTCGTTTAGTAACTAAGGCTTCCAAATCAATACCATCAATAACATCTAATGGATCAATGACATTACCTTTAGACTTAGACATCTTTTGTCCATCGGAATCACGAACCAGACCATGAATATAAATTTCCTTGAATGGCACATCACCCATGAACTTCAACCCCATCATGATCATGCGTGCGACCCAGAAAAAGATAATATCGAAACCGGTAACCAGAACGTTAGTCGGATAAAATTTATCTAGTTCAGGTGTTTTCTCTGGCCAACCTAAAGTTGAATAGGGCCATAGGGCAGAAGAGAACCAGGTATCTAATACATCTTCATCTTGTTTAAGATTAATGTCATCGTCAAGATTATTTTTTGATCTGGCTTCAGCTTCATCACGACCAACATAAATATTACCTTCGTCGTCATACCAGGCAGGAATACGATGCCCCCACCAGAGTTGGCGCGAGATACACCAGTCTTCAATGTTGTTCATCCATTCAAAATAAGTTTTGTCCCAATTACCAGGTACAAATTTTATATCGCCGTCTTTTACTGCTTTGATAGCAGGATCAGCTAACGGTTGAATTTTTACATACCACTGATCGGTTAGATAAGGTTCGACAACGGCGTGTGAACGATCACCACGAGGTACCATTAATTTATGATCATCTATCTTTTCTATCAAACCTAGTTCTTCGAGATCGGCAAGAATTTGTTTACGTGCAACGTATCGATCTAAACCACGATATTTTTCTGGGACATCTTCGTTGAGTGCAGCATCAATGGTAAAAATATTTATTTTTTCCAGATTATGTCGTTGTCCCATTTCATAATCGTTAAAATCATGCGCGGGTGTAATCTTTACGCAACCGGTTCCGAAATCAGGATCGACATAATCATCGGCAATAACCGGTAAGCTTCGATCTGTTAATGGCAGCAGTACTTCTTTATCGATTAAATTTTTATAACGTTCATCATCAGGATGAACCGCAACGGCAGCATCACCAAGCATAGTTTCAGGTCTAGTAGTTGCGACTACAATATATTCAAGACCGTCAACGGGTTCTTTTAGTGGATAACGCATATGCCAGAGATGACCGTTCTCTTCTTCAGAGATAACTTCGAGATCGGAAATAGCCGTATGTAGAACAGGGTCCCAGTTCACTAGGCGTTTGCCGCGATAGATTAAGCCCTCGTCATGTAATCGAACAAAGACTTCTTTAACCGCATCCGACAAACCCTCATCCATGGTGAAACGTTCGCGTGACCAGTCCATAGAGGTGCCGAGACGACGAGATTGACGCGTAATGGTATTACCGGAATGTTCCTTCCAGTTCCAGATTTCATCAATAAATTTTTCGCGTCCGAGATCGTGGCGCGAAATATCTTTTTGTTGCAGTTGACGTTCAACCACCATCTGCGTGGCGATGCCTGCATGGTCAGTACCACATTGCCATAAGGTATCGTGATCATTCATGCGATGGTAGCGCGTTAATACATCCATCAATGTTTGTTGGAATGCATGCCCCATGTGCAAACTACCGGTGACATTAGGTGGTGGCAACATGATGCAGTAAGAGTTGCCCTGGTTCTCGCCATTATTTTGTGGCGCAAAGTAATTATTCTTTTCCCAATTGTTATAACAATTAGTTTCTATCGATTCGGGTTTGTAAGTTTTTTCCATTATGTAATGCAATTATATTTATTATTTATCTTTTAGGTTTTTGTAAAAATCAGGTTTAACGATTTTCAATTCTTTTAATAAGCGTGTTTTTACTTCATCAATGATGCTGTCTTTAAGCATGAGGATTAATTCATCGAGATCTTCAGTAATTTCTTTATCTATTTTATCGATAATGTCATTAATGATTTGTTCATCTTTATTCTCACTTCTATTATCAACCTCTAGTCGAGGTCCTAATGTTTGTTTCTTCTCAGAACTAAATCCCTCTTCGGCTACAGGTTCTACTAAAACAGGGATGCCATCTGTGCCGACATTGAGTTGAGGTAAAGTTGATTCCTCTGCTATTGTTTTGGCCTTTGCCTGAGCCTTTGCTTCGGCCTCCACCTCCGCTTCGGCTTTTTTTGCTGCGAGTAAATTTTCCAGTTCATCAATCTGGCTGATTAAATTGTCTTTATCTAATCCAGGAAATGATGTGTCAGGTAAAGGCTCGGCTAATGTTTCAGGAGATATACCCGTAGATGTTTCCGGTTTCTTGGGTAAATCAACCATGGTCTTGCAGCTTATCTATTTTGTGATCATGTGTTTCGTAATCGCCACCTTTATATTGTCGATATCGTTGTCGCGCAAATTTCTTATTGTTTTCATCGCCACCAACAATTTCTACTATGCGATTAAACTTTGTTACAAAGGCTGGAATTTCCAGATCTAAATTAATGATAACTTGTGATTGTTCCGGGAAAGCATTGCCGTAACCAATAGTGATCGGTGTGTCTTCATCGACAATACTATCGTCATTATATAACTCGTGTGGAATGAAACTGATATCGCGAAACGTCCATAATAAATCATCCATACCTTTGGCTTTTTCTTCTGACTGCGTATGTATATGCACGCGGTTACCGGTAGACCATGCTTTTTTTGCAATGGAACAAGCGAACCTGTCCGTGCCAGCACCTTCGGGCAAGATATAAAAGTCAACGCGTGACATGAAAGATAGTTTCCGAGAGTCTACTTAAACTTGATTAAAAATATACTGCATTAATAAAGAGACAGGACGTCCAGTCGCACCTTTATTTGCGCCAGATAACCAGGCAGTACCGGCAATATCAAGATGTGCCCAATGATATTTTTCAGCAAAGCGAGATAAGAAACAGGCAGCGGTTACGGTTCCTGCTTCACGACCACCAATGTTTGCCATATCTGCAAATGGGCTACTTAGTTGTTGCTGATACTCATCCCATAACGGTAATTGCCATGCACGATCACCAGACTCTTCGCCTGCATTCAGCAGTTCTCTAGCCAACGGATTATGGTTACTTAATAATCCGGTCGCATGTTTGCCTAATGCAATGACGCATGCTCCGGTTAAAGTTGCGATATCTATAACGACTTCAGGGTTAAAGCGTTCACTATAAGTAAGTGCATCACATAAAATCAAACGGCCTTCAGCATCGGTGTTTAGCACTTCAATCGTTTGTCCCGACATACTGGTAAATATATCACCGGGATTCGTTGCTGTTCCGCTAGGCATGTTTTCAACCGTTGGAATAACGCCAACAACATTGATAGGCAAACCAATTTCGGCAACGGCAGCAAGGGTTCCTAAAACGGAAGCAGCGCCACACATATCGTATTTCATTTCATCCATTGCCGGAGACGGTTTGATTGAAATACCGCCGGTATCGAAAGTAACACCTTTGCCAACGAGCACAATAGGTTTTTGTGTTTTCTTGGTGCCTTTATATTCCAGCGTAATTAATTTTGCCGGTTTAGCCGAACCTTGAGAAACAGAGAGCAATGAGCCCATCCCCAGTTTTTTCATGTCCGCTTCTTCTAAAATATTCACTGTCAGCGAACGATTGCCTTTGGATAATTCGGTAGCTTGTTTAGCTAAATACGTTGGCGTACATACATTAGAAGGGCGGTTGGCAAGATCACGCGTGAATTTAATGCCATTCGCAATAGCGCGTCCTTCATTCAATGCCGTTTCGCCTAATGGCAATTCTCTACGAGTAGGAACGGTAAAAGTAATTTTGCGCAAAGGTGGTCGCTTACTTTTTTTCTTTTTACTTTTTAATTCGTCAAATTTATAAAGTGTGTGTTCAGCAACTTGCACGGCTTGTCGTAATTTCCATTTGTGGTCACGACTCTTTATCGTTAATTCGCTCAGATAACTAACGCATTCCAATGAACCGGTGTTGTTTAATGCACGTATGCTATTGGCAATAATTTTGCGATATGTTCTATCATCAATTTCTCTTTCCTTGCCGCAACCAATAAGAAGAACGCGGTCGGCGATCATTCCCGGAACATTATGTAGTAGTAAAGATTGTCCTTTATTGCCATCCATGTCACCACGGCGGATCAGATTGGATAGATATTTATCGCTAACCGTATCAATTGCTTTGGCGGCAGCAGACAACCGTCTTGATTCAAATATGCCAACGATGACACACGCAGTACGTTGTTTTTCCGGGTTGCCACTTTTAATATTGAAATCCATGCCTGCTCCAAAATAGCTTTTGCTATATAAATATTCGATTTTTGTGAATGTAAAAGCTTACGTTTAGTTGAGTTAATTTATTCTGCGCTGACGCTTTAAGCGTGTCATAATCGCTGCGATTTTTGTTAAAAACAGAGAAAAACGACCAAAACCGTGCTTTTATACAAGTTTATTCATTTATCTTCGACTAAGCAAAGCCGTATTACAATAAATACATCAAAATTGTGATCATTCAACGTTATATCTACACCGAGTTGCTACAAAAGCTGGCATGGATACTGAGTTTGTTGATTCTGGTTCTCGCCAGTAATAGATTCGTCGGTTTTCTCGCCGATGCGGCAGAAGGTCATTTGCCCGCCGATATGGTTTTTTTGATGTTGGGTTTCAAAATGTTAGCGACCTTGCCCAAAATTTTACCTGTTTCAATTCTTGTTGCTATGTTGCTGGCATTTTCGCGTATGGCCAGTGATAGAGAGTTGGTCATATTGGCCGCAGCAGGTGTCAGTAAACTCTTTCAAGTAAAAGTCGTCGTACGTTTCGCACTGGTTTTTTGTTTTTTTGTCTCTGTTATCACCCTTTATCTTGCACCCTGGGCTGAGAAAAATATTCATGAACTTAAACAAAGGGCTAGGCAAGAATCTGATATCTCTGGTATCGCACCAGGGCAATTTAAAGAATTCAGTCAGGGTGATCGTGTCGTTTATGTGCAAAATGCATCGGTTGAAAAAGGTTCAATGGAAGAAGTCTTTTTACAAGTACGACAAGATGGCAAACTTGGTGTGCTCACTTCTGATAGTGCCCGTTTTAAAATTGATGAAAAGTCTGGAAATAAATATGTAATTTTTAGTGAAGGTCGTCGATATGTTGGCGAACCAGGTTTGTTGGATTATCAAATCACTGAATACGAAAAATACGCCATCCAGACCGAGAGCGCTAAAGCTAGCACCATAGGTGGTAAAATTGCCGGTTTACCTACTTCTGAGATATTTAGCTCAGATAACAAGGTACATCAAGCAGAATTCCAATGGCGAATTTCCTTGATTATCTCCTGTTTATTATTGTCCATATTGGCAATTTTATTGATGCAATCTCATGCCAGTGAGCGTCGCTATACTCCTTTTATTATCGGTATATCCATTTATCTTATTTACAGTAACTTACTCAGTATCGCGCAAACATTATTGAAACGTGATGCGATTCCGTCAATTATCGGTTTGTGGTGGGTGCACTTAATATTAATCGCTATCTTGTTTTTACTTTATTATTTGCCGCAGATTCGTTACATGATAAGTCAAGATGATGAACATCAACTCATTCCCGCCGAAGACTCACAGGAACGATAGTTTAATAAAATGATACTCGATCGTTACATAGGAAAAAGTATTCTAGGGATAAGCCTGTTGGCGTTATTTTCTTTAGTCGCTATTTTTTCCTTTTTCACTTTAGTAGATCAGCTTGATGATACGGGCCGTGGCAGTTATGGCGTCATGGAAGCTATACAATATGTTTTATTAACTGTGCCTCGGTTATGTTACGAGTTATTTCCGATAGCAACCGTTATCGGCAGCATGGCGGCATTGGGTTTGTTGGCAAACACCAGTGAGCTAGCCGTAATCAGGACATCAGGCGTCTCGCAGATGCGAATGGCGTTCTCACTAATGAAGACGGGACTAATCTTTGTTGTCATTAGTGTCTTGATAGGTGAAGTGGTTGCGCCTATTAGTGAGCAGGCAGCACAACGAAAACGCTCTATTGCTTTAACCGAACAAATATCATTAAAAACCAAGAATGGTTTTTGGTCTCGCGATGGTGACAACTACATTAATATAAGAAAAATATTGCCGAATGATCGAGTTGAAGAGATTTATATTTATGAATTTGATGAAGATCATAAATTACGCTCAAGCATACGTGCAAGCAGTGCGGAGTATGATCAGGATAAATGGATACTGCATGATATTTTGAAAACGGAAATATCAGATCAGCGAATAACCACCAAACGCTATAAGACAGCAGAATGGGAAGCCTTGTTAAACCCGGAAGTAATAAATCTAGTTACTATTAAACCGCGATATTTATCGATTAAGGGTTTGATGAATTATATCGAATACCTCAAGGCGAATAACCAAAGTAGCAATCTTTATGTGCAGGCATTCTGGTCGAAGATAGTTAATCCTTTTGCAATCATGGCAATGATGTTGTTGGCGATATGTGTTGTTAAATGTGAAGGTCGCCCTGTCGGTATAGGTCAGCGTGTTTTTATTGGTGCCATACTTGGCGTTTCCTTTCATTTAATAAATCAGGTCTCAGGTCATCTTGGTATTGTTTACGGAGTTCCCGCATTCCTTAGTGCAACCTTGCCAACCATTTTGGTTCTTTCTTATATTTTCTATACCATCAATAAAAAATATTAGCGAACTACGTCTGAGTATGTAATCACTGGATGTTTTTACTGACGACTAATCTTGTTTTAGAAAGATGGTCGTGTAACGCTAGCTTCTTTTTATCAAATATTGCCCAAATAAAACCTAGGCTACATATAACTAACGATAATAATGCAGCAAGGTATCTTAGTGACGCTTGTTTCCAGCTGAGCGTTGTATTTGATTCGTTAACAACATAAACATACCAACTACGCATGCCTAAAGTCTGCTTGCCCTTTACCCAATGCCAACAAAAATACAGGTAAGAAAGTAATAACAAAAAAGTATTGTAATAGAGATTTCCACTTTCAATGGCGCCATCACTAATAGATGAAATCAATATAAATGTGGCACAAAAAAATACTGAGCCAAGCAATAAGGTGTCATAAAATATTGCAGCCAGGCGTCGTAAAAAAGAACAGGGGAGTGTAGTTATTGTATTCAAGAAGATTTATCAGTTATTTTATTTATTATTCCATAATGGTATCTATTAATATCTCAGTCTCATATATGGTTTGAGTATCCATTTTCCTATACCATTATAGATAGATTAAGTTATAAAAATTATTGTTGCCATAGTGTTTAAAATGTAAATGAGATACTTGTATGGAAGATAGAATCTTTAAAGATATGTTTGATGTAGAAAAATACCATTGGTGGTTTGTCGCCAGACGAAAAATAATTGCTAATGTGATTAAAAATCTAGGTTTACCAAATATCTCAAAAATATTAGATGTAGGATGTGGAAATGGTGATAATTTGGCTTTATTATCCGGATTTGGAGAAGTAATTGCTATCGAAAAAGAGAGTGATGCTATTGAGCGCGCAAGATTAAGAAAATCCGGTAAAGTTTATGAAGGAGCACTACCGGATAATTTGCCAGACAGTCTTGGTGCTGATTTTGATTTAATAGTACTGTTGGATGTGTTGGAACATATTGATGATGACAGTGGAAGCTTAACTTCAGTAAGAAAACTGATCAGCGAAAATGGAAAATTATTAATTACAGTGCCAGCTTTTCAATGGCTATGGACAAATCGTGATAAACTTCACCATCATAAAAGAAGATACACGGTAGTAGATATCAGGCAGTTATTAGAAGATAGCGGATTTGAAATACAGTATATTTCCTATTTCAATACCTTTCTATTTCCTCTTGCAATACTTGAACGTATCAAGCAGAAAATAATTCCTCCGTCCGAGACTGAATTGTTAAACATGCCAGATTCATTACTAAATTATGTATTAGAGAAAATATTTTCCATGGAAATTTATTTTATAAGAAAAATATCATTTCCATTCGGGTTGTCAGTCATAGCTGTTGCAGAGAAGAGTAATACATAATGAATCCAGATGAGTTAGAAAAAAGAAAAATATTATCAATTGTATCGCCTGCTTACAATGAAAGCGCGAATTTGGATGAATTCTATTCTAGAGTTATTAGCGCCACTAAAGATTTAAATCTAGAAGTAGAAATTGTTTATGTAAACGATGGTAGTCAGGATAATACTATTGATGTGATGCTCAACCAACGTAAAAATGATAAACGTATTAGTATTATTGATTTAAGTAGAAATTTTGGAAAAGAGATAGCTCTTACAGCTGGCCTGGATCACGCATCAGGTGATGCCATAGTTATTATTGATGCAGATTTACAGGATCCTCCTGAATTGATTAACGAATTTGTTAAACATTGGCGTGCTGGATATGATGTTGTTAGTGCAAAAAGAAGCAAGAGAGAGGGTGAAAGTCATTTAAAAAAATTGACCTCCTATGTTTATTACCGTTTATTATTTCTTCTTAGTGACATTAATATACCAAAGGATACTGGTGACTTTCGTTTGCTTGATAGAAAAGCACTTGAAGCTTTATTGAAGTTAAGAGAAAAGCACCGTTATATGAAAGGCCTTTTTGCCTGGGTTGGTTTCAAGCAATTAGAAATTGAATATGAGAGAGATGCTCGTTTTAAAGGTAAAACTAAATGGAATTATTTTAGTTTGTTAAATTTAGCCTTTGATGGTTTAACTTCATTTTCGGTTCTCCCGTTACGGATGGCATCAATCGTCGGAGTCTTCTCTGCAATGATTGCATTTTTGTATGGTGCTTTTATAACGGTTAAAACTGTCTTCTTCGGTGACCCGGTAGCAGGCTACTCATCACTTGTTGTGATAATTACTTTTATTGGCGGAATACAACTTCTTGCCCTTGGAATTATAGGCGAGTATTTAGGTAGAATTTTTAACGAAACAAAGAATCGGCCGCTTTATATTGTAAAAAATGCGCAAAGTTCTATGTTTTTTTCTAAAAATTTAAATGAGAAATCCATATAAAATAACTCGGGTATTACACTTGTTTTTATAATTCGGTTCCCATTATCATCGACAATACTTTTTAATTATGTATTGATAAACTAAACAATTTAAATAATCTGATATATAAAAATATAAACATGAGAGTAATTCCTAAAAATTGGCTTATTTTCGCAGTATTTATTTATCTTTTAGCGGCGTGGTCTAGTGTCGGCCATTATCATGACGATGAGTACTATCAAATATTAGATTTTACTGCATTGAAGCTCGGTTTTGAGATGCAAAATGCAGTAATGTGGGAATATGAGGCAGGTGTAAGAAGTGGGTTACAGCCACTTATCGCTTTTTTGGTTGTGAAAGCGATGATGTCTATTGACATTACATCACCGTTTCTTTGGGCTTTTTGTCTTCGCTTAATAAGTTTGATGGTTTCGCTAGTGTCAATAATTGTTTTTATTCAAGCGATTAAAGATCAAATAAAATCAGATACGATTTTCAGGTGGACAGTTTTTTTTCTACTGTATTCATGGCTTTTTATATTCTTAAATGTGAGGTTCTCTTCCGAAAGCTGGGCCTTATCTTTATTTATACTTGCCTATGGGATTTATTTTAGTCAAGACTCACTAAATGATAAAAAATGTTTTTATGTTGGATTAGTTCTCGGCTTTGCGTTTCTTGCAAGGTATCAAATGGGATTTTTATTGCTGGGGTTTGTTTGCTGGATGTTATTTCAGAGACATGAAAAATTACGAAATTTATTAATTATAGTTACAGGAGGTGTTACAGCACTGATATTGGGTGTTGCTATTGATTATTGGCTTTATGGCACTTTCACGCTGAGTGGCTGGAATTATTTTGAATGGCATATTCTAAAAGGTTCATTAGACAATATCGTTCACGAACCATGGTGGTACTATAGTTATTATTCAGCGGTTCAATTGATACCCCCGATTACATTACTGCTACCAATTGTTGTATTAATATTCTGGATGTTGTTCCCTCGTCATCCAATAACATGGTCAGTATTGCCCTTTGTTTTATTTCACCATTATTTCGGTCACAAGGAAATGAGATATCTCTTTCCCGTTTTACCATTTGCACCGGTTATGTTTGCAATGGTGTTGGAGAAATTAATTTATCGATTTAGATTTCTAGAGACTAATAAATTTATTTATCCATGGAAAATAATTATCGGCGTATCTGTATTTTTAAATACTATCTTAATAGTACTCGTCTTGACATTGCCTGCCAGTAAGGAAGTAGCGCTTTGGCAAAATTGTTTGTCCAGAAATTTATCGGTAGATACATCAGTATTGCTAGTATACGATCCTGATGGTTCAAGTTCATCCACAGGAGAATTAGAGCTCGATTTTTATAATAAAGATAATATTCCTGTTATCTCAGTTAGTAATGAGTCAGAAATTGCTGACAAAATAATTGAATTACCCGATAAGCAACTGTTTTATGCTTCAAGGAAGAAAAATAGAGAAAAGGATCTAAGCGCAGCAGAAATATCTCATAAGCTTGTCTGCCAGGCATTACCTAACTGGTTGTTAAAAATAAACATCAATGATTGGACTTCACGCACAAGTATGTGGCGAATTTGGTCAGTAAAATAGTAATCTTTTTTATTTAGTTTGTAACATTAGTGCCTAAGTTATATTCAACGTAAACATTTTTTCTCCGCGGATCTATATTTGCGAATTTGGCGCTCCCTAGGGGACTCGAACCCCTGTTTCCGCCGTGAGAGAATGGTAAAGTGGACATTCGTGGACTTCCATAAACATTAAAAACCCTTTAGAATTGCGGTTATCGTCCACTTTTGTCTTTTGGAGTCCATGGAGATATACCCCCATAATTTACCTAAAAGTTACCTAAAAAATATTCTTGGGTATCTCATAGCGTCTGTAAGGTCATTATGGCACGTCTAGCACAAGACTCGAAGTTACTAACAAGAGAGGCAAGAAGTAAGCTGAAACCTTCTCACGAGCCGTATTGGAAGGTAATAGAGCCGGGCTTTCATCTTGGTTATAGAAAGGGAAAGCAAGGTAAGGCGGGAACATGGATCGCACGATATTCTCTTGAAGGTAAATATAAGAAAAAGAGTTTAGGTAATGCGGATGACTATCGTGATGATAATGGTGTTGATGTTTTAAAATTTGGTACGGCTCAGATTAAAGCTAGAGAGTGGGCAACATCATTAATTAAAAAATCGAAAGGGATTCATGAAGGCCCGTTTAAAGTTAAGGATGCGATTAAGGAATACATGGACTGGTTCGAAGTTCATCGTAAATCAGTTAACAATACGCAGAGTGTTTTTGATTTCCATATCATTCCAAAATTTGGCGACATTGAAGTTTCTGAGATAACGACACGTCAAATCAGAAAGTGGCATGAGTCACTGGCTAAGCAACCAGCAAAAATAAGAACTGGGAAAACAAGTGAAAAGACAAACTACAAAAAGGTCAATGATGATCGTTCAAGGAAGGCAACTGCTAACCGTGTGTTGACCGTTTTCAAAGCGGCATTGAATCATGCTTGGCGTGAAGGGTTCGTAGAGTCCGATAACGCATGGCGGCGAGTAAGGCCATTTCGAAATGTTGATCAGGCTAAGATTCAATATTTAACTGAGAAAGAATGTAAGCGATTGATAAACGTTTGCCCCGCTGATTTCCGATCATTAGTACAAGGTGCGCTCTATACTGGTTGCAGATACGGTGAATTGATTAATATGAAGTGTGAAGACTTCAACACAAGGGCAAGAGTTATTTCTATCCCTGATTCAAAAAGTGGCAAGACGAGACATGTCCCTGTGACTGATCAAGGGAAGGAGTTCTTTAAGCGTCAGAAGGCCGGTCGAAAAGGAAGTGAACTGATGTTTCGAAAGAAAAATGGTGAGCAGTGGGGCAAGTCTCACCAAATCAGACTGATTAAAAATGCAAGTAAGACAGCTAAGATCGATCCTCCCGCAACATTTCATATCTTGAGACATACATACGGATCTGGTTTGGCAATGAATGCCGTACCACTGCAAGTAATAGCTGAGGCATTGGGTCATGCTGATACACGGATCACCAATAAACATTACGCACATCTGATGCCTTCTTATGTGGCTGATACTATCCGAGCGAACCTTCCAGACTTTGGGAAGTTTGAGAAGGATAATGTGAGGGAAATATAAGGATGACAAAGAAAAAGAAAGATATCAGGGACAATGTCATTAGTGGATGGTTGGATAAGTCGATTCCAGAAGATAAAATAATAATTTCGTTTGAAGGTTACTTTAAAGAAGACGACACGAATAGAATCATTGAACAGATAAAATACATAATTGGTTACTATCGTTCATTGGTCGAGTTAAAAGAAAATAAAGAAACAGTGGGCGAGGAGATTAAACGGATTGATAAGATAAACGAACAGATAGACGAATTAGATAAACAATTACAATATTATCCTATTAATGCAAATCTAACCTTAGATTACAAATCTTTTAAAGGCGGAGGTGATTGGTCAAAATTAATTAAATCTACAAGAAATTCATTGAATAGAATACGAAGATATGGAATTTTTGCGCAACGTAAATTAAATGAAATTCCACTAAAGACAAAACCGAATAAGTATCCTAGAGATAGACTCATTTTTTCGTTGTCGGGAATATTTGATGATTATTATGCTTACAAAAAAGTGGGGAATCTTATAAATTCAAGAAACGATTTCATTAAAGAAATTCTAGAAATATTGGAGATTGATTGCCCTGACCACATCAATAAGATTATCCAGAAATATCCCCCCTCAGAGTAGGGACTGAATTTTCCAGACCCATATTTATATTGTGATTTAATTCCCCAATCGACATTAGTCATTCCCAGTAAGTTTGGATAACCATTGATGAGTTGGAGGAATTTATGAAAATGAAATCTATACTAAATAATTCTGATATGCAGATCTATAGTGTTGCGTCGTTTTGCAAAGCACATGGTATCTGTAGAGGGCATTTCTATAATCTTTTATCGGAAGGGCTCGCTCCAAAAATAATCAAATTAGGAAGAAGAACGTTGATCTCGTGTGAGGCCGCAGCAGAGTGGCGTAAACAAATGGAACAACGAAGCGAGCAAAGCATAAAGGGTACGCAGAAATGAAGCCGGAAATAATACCCGCCGCCCTGGGCAAAGGGAAAGCGTGCTTGTCAAGACTTAGCGATAATAAGCACAACAAACAATTCAATATCAGCAAGGACATAAAGCAGTACAGACTTTTACCGACTGAAATGAATAAAGCGGTAAAGATTTTAGAGGTATCCGCATGAGTCAGTATTTAAATGAAATTGAAGACGATATATCAAAACAATTTAAAAGGGCTATGTTTGAATCTGGTATTGATACAGATGAAATTCCTATCGCAGATGGACAGCTCCATCGGATCAAGATCGATGGTGTCAAGAATGGGAAAACGAGTGGCGGGTATGTCTTATTCGGTGATGGTAATCCGGCTGGATGTTTTTGGTCATTTAAACTGGGGATAAATGAAACATGGACTTTAAAATATATAAAAGAATTATCCCCGCAAGAACGTACAGAGTTTACCAAGCGAATGGACAAGGCAAAAAAGGAGAGAGATAAAGCACAAGCAATCGTGCACAAAGAAGCTAGAGTTGAAGCTGAACGTATTTGGAGTAATGACTATTACACCGACATAAGGCTGCCATAAATTGATGATTGCCGATAAATTAATTCATGTCCTTAATGGTGTGCGGGAAACAGGCGAAGGCAGATGGTTGGCTTGTTGCCCAGCGCACGATGACAGATCTCCCTCGCTTTCAATGCGTGAAATAGATGATCGATTATTGATACATTGCTTCGCTGGGTGCGACGTTAACGAAGTAGTCAATGCAGTTGGTCTTGAATTATCCGACCTCTTTCCTGAGAAGAGAACAACCAAATATAACAAGTCACAACGATTATATTTTAAGGCTGATGATGTTTTAGAGGCTCTTCAAGATGAAATCACAATGTTACAAAAAATCGCGGCAAGAATGAATATCTCAGAATTTGATGAAAGACTCGCACTGGCTAGTCAGCGTTTTCAATCAGCAAGGGATCTAATATGAATGCTGAAAATGGGCGAGCTATTTTGGATAATAATACTGTCAATGAGCCTATTGAAGGGAATGATGTCACAACTGTTTCTTCTAATGTCTCTAATATATTTGAAAGTCTTGCATTATTATCATTTGTTGAATATGACCAGAGAAGAAAGAGTGAAGCAAAAGCATTAGGTATTAGGGTCGGCACACTCGACAGGGAAGTGGAACTAGCCAGAAAGGTTGTCAATGAACAGGATTCAACAAATTCTCTTTTCTCTGTTACGGAACCTTGGCCTGATAGGGTAGATGGCAATCACCTACTGTTAGAACTCCAAAGTGTATTCAAACAATATTCAATCATCCCAGATGGTGCTGAAATAGCCTTACCCTTATGGGTACTTGGCACGTATGTTTTCGATATATTTCGTATTTATCCTATGTTGGGATTGGTATCACCTGAAAAACGATGCGGAAAAAGCACTGTGATGACTATACTCAAGGCGATAAGTCAACGGTCGATTCTTGCATCAAATATTAGTCGTGCTGCGGTATACCGTGTGATTGAAGCATGGAGACCTACATTACTCATTGATGAGGCTGATACCTTTCTTAAAGGCAATGATGAACTTAGGGGAATCATTAATTCAGGACATACTAAAGATGCTGCGTTCGTAATACGAACCGAAGGGGATAATCACGAACCCAAGAAATTTTCTACATGGGCACCAAAGGCTATTGCGATGATTGGCGATATGCCTGATACCAATCGTGATAGGTCAATTGTCTTGACAATGCGTCGGCGCAAACCAGGTGAACGAATTAATAAAATTGCCTTGGGTTTTGGAGAAAATTGCGAATCGTTGAGGCAAAAATGTCTACGGTGGGCAATGGATAATCAGTTAAACCTAGGCAATGCTTGTACTGTGGTGCCAGATATTGGTAATGATCGGGCTAGTGACAATTGGACATCTCTACTCACCATAGCCGAAGTAATCGGGGGGGACTGGATGAAGGAAGCCATAAAAGCAATGAAGATTTTATCTGAGTATGATGAGGGAGATAATATCGGGCCAATGCTACTCAATGACATAAAGACGATATTTGAAGATAAGAATGTCGAGCAAATATTTTCAGAAGATTTGGTAAAGACGCTGATAGAGTTGGAAGAAAGACCTTGGGGTGAATGGAGTAAAGGTAAACCGATTTCGACAAATAAACTTTCAAGATTATTAAAGCCATACAAGATACGAACTCAGACAATCAGATTCAATTTAGAAACAAAGAAAGGGTATAAATTAAAGTCATTTGATGATGTTTTTTCCCGATATCTTTCTACAGAACCTCAAAATATAGAACATTCAAACGTCACACCGTCACAAGTCAATTGTGAAGCAGGTATTAAAGACAATCAAAACGACACACCAAACGAAAATGTGACGGATCATAACGACACATATCACAATGATGTGACGGATGAAAATATGTTAAGACCCAATAATGGTAAGGATTGTGACGGTGTGACTGATGAAAACACCACTTCAGGGACGTGTGAAAAGAATATTTCTAAACCAGACAGAAGAGTGGAAATATGAATACTGCTTCTGACATATTGGCCTATACCTCTCAGTACCAAATTCGTTTGGCTGTAGAAAATGGAAATCTGATCATGGAAGCCCCAGAAAATATCCTGACAGATGAATTTGTAACAACTGCAAAGCAACATAAAGCTGAATTGCTTGAAGTACTTACTAAACCTGATCGGTGGGATCCAGAGTTAGCAGCAGTAGGATATCAATGGTGTCTTGACTGCAGATATTTAAATGAGGTTTGTATTCATCCTGATAATCCATTTCGTCAGCAGTGCCCACAAGCACCCAGAAAATGTCAGTGGTATGAGACAGGAGAGAAATTGTAAATATAAATTGAGTTTAAGATTTAATAAAGAATAGGGGTACGGGGGCGGTTTTATTTCTACAGTCTGAACAGTGCCTAACGTGGCCCCATCCTTTGCACGTTTTTCCGCGTTATTTTCATTTGGGGAGCAATATATTGATCAATAACTTACAACCTAATATCAGAAAGAGGGTTAGATAATGGGACGAAAAGCAAAACCGACGAAATTGAAATTGCTTCAAGGCAATCCAGGTAAACGTCCGATCAACGAGTCGGAACCAAACGCTAATCCTGCCAGTGTTAGATCTCCGACGTGGTTATCCGATGGTGCGCGCAAGTGTTGGGATATGAACGCAGCGACCATGATCGGAGCGGGTGTATTGACAAAACTCGATGCCGATATGTTTTCGGCATATTGCGAGTCTTTTAGCCTTTGGCAACGCGCGCATGAACAACTCGAGGGTTCGTCCTTAATACATGAAAACGAATCAGGCTATAAACAACAAAATGGACTTATCGGAATTATTAATAAGTCGCAAGATCAACTCGTTAAACTTGCTAGAGAATTTGGTATGACGCCGAGCGCGAGAACGAACATTCGATTGACGGTCGAGAACGATGACAACGAATGGAATGATTTCGACTAATAACCTATTAACTAGTTAAGGGGTATCACAATTATGGAAAATATATTAGAAGATGAATATCGAGAAACGCTACAGGATCGCGATCAGTTTTTGGGGCTAGTAGAAACGGCTATTGAATATGTTAATGAGGAAGAAGAACCATGCGATAGTATGGAGTGTACCCCGTCAGCACCATGTGGACCAATTAGCCTGATTGCCTAAGAGATAGTTTTAGTTCATCGTTAACCTGAGAGG
>DUBV01000016.1 GCA_012960105.1 Thiotrichaceae bacterium
TACGCAATTGCGTATTAAGGTGCCAAGTCACATAACAATAATATTCAGGAGTACATCATTATGCCATTCCATCACGGAATTAACCTATGTAGCCAGGGATTGTCCATCAAGATGTTATTTACTGGCTATCTGTGTATTGATGCATTCCGTAAAACAGGTGATGGTACGTTTAACTGTACCCCGTCAGTACCATGTGGACCAAATAGCCTGATTACCTAAGAGATAGTTTTAGTTCATCGTTACCCCAAGAGGCCCAGTAATAACAAACAATAATTGCCAATATCGGAATCCACAAATACACAATAAACGTAATCATTGCTCAGCCTCCTCAGCTATAAACCTAATGCTTTGCGTTTTGCAGCTTTATACTCTTCCTCTGTAAGAACGCCCTGTTTATATAAATTATTAAATTCAGCTAATTTCACGCTTAACTCTTTATCTTTTTCACTGTTAACTAAGGATTTAGAATCACAGGTATTCTTACTGTAAATACCATGTAAATATCTTTTTCTTTCAGATGCAGCGTCCATGGCGTCACCGATATTATCGTAAGTAAAAAGTAGAGCTGGCCAAAAGAATAGTAGAGCAGCAGCATTGGTTCCTGTCACACCTTTATCATCTCGAGCAGCCTCTTCAAATCTGTCAGCTTCAGCAATTTGCTCTTTTATTTGAGCACAAGAAAGGCTTTCATCTCCAACCTGTCTTTCCTTGATAACTTTTGGGCTTGCACAACCCAAAAGAAAGATGCTTATTATTACAGGTATTCTTACTGTAAATACTGAGCCAGTGTCCAGCACCAGCTGCTTGCCTTTCCATGGGACAATAAAATGCAGATATATTTTTATTACTCATTATGATGTCTTTTATCTTGAGTAGTTACGTAACGATCTCCCTCGAAGAAGGTTAGAGTATTTTCAACAGAATCAAGTTGTACTGTTACCCCTTGTTTTGCGAGTTCAGCTAAATCTATGGTAGATAGTTTAGCCGCATGTTCTTTTGTTTTAATGTTTACTACTTTTTTGTCTTCTTTCATGGTGTTCTCCTATTACCTCATTTTCAGAAGTTGTAAAACGTTTTCCCTTGAAAAAGATTAGCGTTTTTCTAACAGGATTAAGTTGTACTGTTAACCCTTGTTTTTCGAGCTCAGCCAAATATATGGTTGATAATTTAGTCGCGTGTTTGTCTTTTTTCATGATGTTCTCCTATTAAGTTCAGCCAAGTCTTCTACCTCTCGTTTAAAAACTTAACTACTGTCATTAGTACACCACTACATGGTCACGGCCTTTTTCAGGATTGCATTGAACAAGATTCTTGATGCCAACCGTTTTCGATATCTGTTCGTCCATATAGTTCTTCTGGCACTTTTCCAACCAATTAAGCGTATCAACCAGATTTATATCTTCATCATCCATTTGATCGAGAATATATTCACTGCTCCGAGGCGTATAAAATATATCCAAAACCTTTTCTTCAAAGAGTCTTTCCATTGCAGTTTTCCTCATTAATGTTCGTTAATTCCTTCCTGACTTCTAACAACGCAATTTTTAATGGAACATCATTTTTCAATTGTCCGCTTCCATCACAAATCAGACAGATAGAATAAATTTCATGGTTTAAATTATTTTTAAAATCACAATTCGTCCATGTAGTTCTTCCGGCTCTTTTTAATATTGCCGTCTGTTTATCTAGTAATTGGTTTGAGGATGATTGAGGTGACACACCCGTCCCTTTACATTCTGAACAAATGGTTTTCCCTGTAACAAAATACTTTATATCGTTTGTCTCATTATTTATTTTCATTCTTGTTTGTCTTCATCCTATATTTATTTTTATCAATTTTTATATACGCGTATGCTTTGTCAAAATTTCATAGTCTAGTAAACTAACAATCTGTATATGAGGTAGATTATATAAATAACAGATGAGGTTTGATTGACCCGTTCCGCCAAACCATTGTCTTAATGCGACAAATAAGCGCAATGTGATCATGGTAAACTTTAAGGATAATTAGTAATCTATGTACATGTATTTGCTTACATCATGACTAAGTTCAAAGTGTTGTAACGTTTATCTTGTCGATCCATTTGGATTGTTGACGGTAAAATTAGTGAATAGGATTAGCAAAATATGTCTCAAACAAGCTTGACTAGATTCGGTAGGGTTGTGTGGAAACTGCTGGAAGATTACGGACACAATCCTGAAATGCTATTTCTTGAAGCCGGCCTTGACCCGAAACTATTCGATAATCCAGATGCACGTATGAGCCATGAAGTGGCCGATAAGCTATGGAGTAAAGCGTCTGAGTTGATTGACGACCATTGTTTTGGTTTACGTGCAATCAATCATTGGCGACCCTCTCATTTTAATGCCCTGGGTTATGCCTGGTTGTCTAGTTCTTCCTTACGAACAGCATTTAATCGTTTTGATCGTTATATACATACAGTATCTGAATTTATTGATTTCCAACTCGAGGATACCGCTGAAGGATTTGTTGTGACTGTTCTTCCTAAACCATTTATGTTGGATATTCCTGCCCGAAACGATGCTGTACTTGCACTCATCATCAAAATGTGTCGAATCAATGTAGGTGAAGAACTAAATCCGTTAATGGTCACCTTTACACATAAAGAATTTCCGTGTTCTGGTGAATACAATGCTTACTTTCGTTCACCCATTCAATTTGATGCACCTACAAATAGTTTCATATTACCTTCAGAAGTGATTGATCAACAATTAGACGGAGCTAACTCACAGCTTGCTCAGCTAAACGACCAGATAATGATTCGTGCATTGGCTAAACTTAACCGTAAAAATATTGAACAACAGATTAAAGCAGTCATTATAGAGCAACTACCATCAGGCATTGTTTCACAAAAAATGGTGGCTAATACACTGCATATGAGTGTACGTAATCTTCAAAGAAAATTAAAAAATTTGAATACCTCTTTCCGTGAATTATTTGATGAAATTCGTCGGGATTTGGCAAAGCATTATATTACGACTTCTGATGTAAGCCTTGGTGAAATAACTTTTCTTCTAGGGTTTTCAGAATCAAGTTCATTCTCTCGTTCATACAAACGATGGCATGGTGTTACACCAAGTGAAATAAGAAATTCAGGATAAAAGGCCAATGTCGGTTGATTAGGGAACGTCTGCTTTAAGCTATTTGTTTCCTACGTTCGGCGAGTATTATTTAATTGAATAGAACAGAGTCTAGTTGACCACCTTAATTTAACTCTTCGCCAGAAGGCGCAACCCAGCGTAACCAGACATAACCAGCACCACCAGAAACCAGAGAAGCTGCAAGAATACCCATCTTAGCTTCTTCCACTAAACGCCCATCCCAGACAAAGGCCAATTCAGAGATAAAAATTGACATGGTAAAGCCAATGCCCGCTAACAGTGCTGCTCCAACAATATGTGACCGTTGAACTCCCTTCGGCAATTGACCAACCCCCATCATTTCGGCAAGAATCACGCTGCCCGCTATGCCAATAAGTTTTCCAAACACAAGGCCGACACCAATACCCAATGCAATGGTACTTTCAAGCGCATTACCTATAGCTTCTTGACTAAGTGGAATAGCAGCATTAGCAAGCGCAAAAACAGGAATCACCAGATAAGCAGAAGGAATATGCAACATTGTCTCAAGCTTCTGTAAAGGTGACATAGCCAAAGATATTGTCTCAGATAATCTCCAGGTAACAGTCGATTGCAAAGGATTGTTGATCAAGGGTTTATCACTTTGCCCATAGCCATCAAATTCATCGGTAAGGTTACGTATTTGTTTACTAAAATCACCAGGTAAGTAACGGGAATATGCTGGTACTGTCCACGCTGCCAGTATCCCTGCTATGGTGGCATGTATGCCTGACCCTTCCATGGCAATCCAGAGTATTACGGTAAAAATAAAGTATGGTAGTGGACGTCTGATTCCCATCAGGTTTATCGCAACCATTACCACCAGGATAACGAGTGCGGCACCTAGATAAGATGTATTAATCGTATCCGTATAAAAAAGTGCTATTACAGTAACAGCTCCAAGGTCATCAACAATGGCCAGGGCTACCAGGAAGGTCACTAATGCCCGAGGAACTCGTTTTCCAAGCAATGCCATAACACCAACTGCAAAAGCGATATCAGTGGCCATTGGTATGCCCCATCCTTTTGCGTTTTCAGTATCACCAGTAACCCATAAATAAAGCAGCGCGGGAACAATCATGCCACCAACTGCACCAACAATCGGCAGCAATGCTTTATTTATACTGGAAAGCTCACCAACCAGAACTTCACGTTTAATTTCGAGACCAACGACAAAAAAGAAAATTGTCATTAAGCCGTCATTTATCCAGTGATGAAGATTATGCTCGATCTTCCAACTGCCTACACTAATGGCCATTTTGCTATGAAGCAGTTGGTTGTATGCATCTACATAAGATGAATTAGCAATAATCAGCGCAACCACTGCACAGATCATCAAAAGGATACCGGTTGTTGTTTGCCGATGAATAAATTCTTCGAAAGGTGTCGCTATGCGCTGATATGTTCTTTCCCATGGGGCATAGTAGAAACGCTCATTGTCAGACATGATTTGATCCTTTTCGTGATGCCATTTTAAAGGGCTAACTCAGCGGTAAAATCGGATTTCACGAATAAAAGCTGACGATCTGCCGCCATCGTCTGCTTCCTTTGTATCCAACCCCACGGCAAGTCCTGATATTGCAGGGTTGTGGTCCCTCTCAGTATCAAAATAGTTCCGGTAGGCCTCAAGTAGATCGAACCGAGTCGTTGTAAGTTGTCCGTCTGCTGGTTTTTCCACACAGACATAGCGGCCGCCCTTTTTGAAGTATGCGCCCTCATAGGGATAATTTATCTTGTCATCACCATGGCATAGAAAAAGTGCTATGAAATAGGGACTGTTCGGAATAAAAAGGGATCCGCTTGTCTGAAGTTCGTCACCCATAAATATGAAGAGCATGAGGGCTTCGTTTCGCACGCCCTGCTCATACGACGCTCCTTCCGGGAACTTATTGACACCCCAGTCGACCTCAACATAGGTGAATTCCGTTACATCCACAGATTCATTTGGTATCACTCCAAAAGCGCGACGTTTAGCTTCGAGAGTAAGTCCTTTTTCTCCCACGTCCAGGTCGATGCGGTTCCGGTATCTTGCATCTTCATTCAATTGAAATCCCTTACCTTGGAGCCAATCTTCCACTGAGCCAGATTCATAGTCCGAAAACCTTAGCACATGTACCAGCTTGCCTTCATTCGCACACACTGGAGCCGCTAACACGAGCACAGCAAATATCACCAACAAAGAATTGATAATACGCATCTTATGTTCTCCCTAGTGAGTAAGACGATAACTGGCGCATTGCCATAGAACATTCTAATGAGAATAATTAAAACGCTGGCAAAATAAAATAGGTTTTAGCCATTCGTACTTGTCACTCGGTGACAATTAAATTCGACTTATTTAATCAATCTTTGAGATTTTCGATCCTTGTATTCCTAACCCCGCCATCAAACCTTTCTGACCAAAAGTAAATGCGTAGACATCGCTTTTTGCTGTCTCTGTTGACAGGGTCTTAGCCATACCCGCATCGACAACAACGATACTAGGACCCACACCAAGTTCCCAACCTTGGCTTGTTTCAACATGTTGCACAGCCGCGTCCGTCATAAGGGCCATCACGTATCCAAATGACTGCACACCCGCTTGTAAACCGTAGGAGGCTGATTTGATGCTGTAATAATCGGAGATGTAATAACCACCACCTTGCCTGGCTCTAACGAGTGCGCCCTGCCCATACTGGATGCCCACGATGAATCCCGCCTTGGTTATGCTTGGAAAAACGAGTGCCCCTTTTGCACTCGATGCAAGCTTTTTTGCTGCTGGAGAAGTTTCCAGAAGATATGCAATTGCTGCATGTACGTCATTATCCAAAGCCGAGAATGCGAGTCGCTCTTCGGCAGTAGCGGACAACGATCCAAAAGTCATACCGATGGATAATAAGAGGGATAATAATTTAGAAAATATTAAATTTTTATTGTTCATGATTTTTTCCTTTTATATATCATTCAATTATAAAGTGTAGACCGATGATAGCTAAATCGCATTGAATTTAGTAATAGTTATTGCATTACATCAAAGCGATCTTGATAAAATTACTAAATCAACTTGAGAAGATGAGTTATTTTGTAAGAGACATATGATTATGTGACTACTTTATTACGACCTAAGAGGTTTAAAAAATGGCCGTTGAATGTCCTTATCTTTCAGGTGATCTACTAAAATGAGGATTAGTGGAGTAAGAAAGTGAGTTACAGCTTGGCTTTTGAGGACGTCATCGGATGGCTTTGGACGTCCCCGG
>DUBV01000017.1:0-309 GCA_012960105.1 Thiotrichaceae bacterium
CAGAACCCCTTATGAATCTCTCAGAGATAAGTTAGTATGAAAATGAAGTGTCCGATGGGTGCGCATTTACTACAGCCAACAATAGTCCCATCAAAATCAACACATATATACATTTAGAGTTTCCCTAAAACCTAAGTGTTCTTATATTTATATTACTTACGTCGCCACTCCCACGGTGGTACTTGTTCGCTTTCAGGTAATGACCAGATCCCGCCAATCAATCGACTTTATCCGCCAAACCCTTTATAGTTTCAATCAACGCCTCTTTTAGTGACACATCATTTTTAATTTGTCCGCTTCCATCACAGA
>DUBV01000017.1:366-36593 GCA_012960105.1 Thiotrichaceae bacterium
ATTGCTGTATGTTTTTCCTGTAATTGATTTCTAACTAATTGAGATAACATCCCCGTCCCACTACATTCAGGACAAGTGACTTTCCTTGTAACAAAATATTTTTTATCCTGTGTCTCTTTGTTAAACTTCATTCTTTAATGTCTCCAATCCAGACCACCTTGTAATTGAGGCAAATAATACGCATAACAAAGAAGTTTTGATTGACCTAATACGCCAATCAATTGACTTTATGCGACAGATATTCTCAATGGATGAGCGGGCAATATTAGGAAGGAAGTGGCTTTTTGCTTGTGGTTGCTGACATAAATGAATAAATAGGAGCAACTGGAACTTTTATCTTGTAGAATTTAATCAGATGTTGGTGCTAAAACATGTCTAAAGGATCAACAAAATATGCCTCAAACTAGCCTGGCCCGATTGAGTAAGCTTGCATGGAAACTGCTGGAAGAATACGGACACAATCCAGAATCCCTTTTCCGTGAAGTCGGGCTTGATCCCAAACTGATGCATCATCCTGATGCACGCATGAGCTATGACGTTGCCGATAACCTTTGGAGTAAAACGTCTGAGCTGATTGGCGATCCCTGTTGTGGTTTACGTATCATCAAACATTGGCATCCCTCTCAATTTGGTGCTCTGGCATATGCGTGGCTCACGAGTTCTTCTCTACGAACAGCTTTCAATCGTTTTTATCGTTATGTCCATACTGTCTCTGAATTTTTTGATATTCAACTAGAGGACACCAAGGAAGGATTTGTAGTGACCGTTGTTCCTAAACCTTTTGTCATGGATATTCCTGGTCGAAACGATGCTGTACTTGCCATTTTCGTGAAGCTATGTCGAACCAATGTTGATGAAGCACTCAATCCGTTAAAAGTGACTTTGACACATAAGGAATATCCTTGTTCGGATGAATACCATGCTTTCTTTCGTTCGCCCATTGAGTTTGAAGCAGCGACAAATAGTATCACCTTACCCTCGGAGGTAGTTGACCAACAATTGGATGGGGCAAACCCACAACTTGCTCAACTCCATGACCAGCTAATGATTAGTACTCTGGCTAATCTTAATCGCAATGATATTGAACAACGTGTTAAGGCGGCCATCATTGAGCAACTGCCATCAGGGAATATCTCACAGCAAATGGTGGCAGGTGCTCTGAATATGAGTGTACGGAACCTTCAAAGAAAGCTAAAAAATATTGATACCATTTTTCGTGAATTACGGGATGAAATACGCCAGAAATTGGCAAAACAATATGTTACTGGTACTGATGTTAATCTCAGTGAAGTGGCTTTTCTTCTCGGATTTTCAGAATCAAGCACGTTCTCTCGTGCATACAAGCGTTGGCATGGTGTCACGCCCAGCGAAGTAAGAAAATCAAGCTAATAAAATATCCAGTACCCATAAGTTAGTAATCAAGTTTATAAGAATCAATTCCACCATCCCCTGAATATTGGCGCATAAAGTCAACTGATTGGCGGGTTCAGTCAAGCAGCATACCAGTACTTTCACCATAATCTCCTTAGTACTTAACAGGAGAAAAGATATGAAAAATATCGCTACAATAACAATATGTACCCTAATAACATTTATATCTGGGTGTGCTTCACCAGCGAAAGACATCTCAGCCAGTTATGTTTCCCCCATGGTCTATGAAAGTTATGACTGCGGACAAATCTCAAGTGAAGCATCTCGGTTAACTCGAAAGGTCAGTGAATCAGCCGGTAGAGTTGATGAGAGAGCCTCAGATGATAGTGGCACGATGGCTCTAGGATTAATTCTATTCTGGCCGTCACTTTTCTTTCTTGATGGAGATGGTCCTGAAGCGCAAGAATATGCTCGACTCAAAGGTGGGTATGAGGCGCTAGAAGTGGTCTCTATTGAGAAAAAATGTAGTCATAAGTTCCAAGCTATTGCGCTTCCTGAAAAGAAAGTAACCGAAACTCCAGACTCTCCAATTTAGAATTGTAATATCGCGATACTGTACCGTTCCAAAAGGAAAGAATAGTTTTTATAGTATTCAACAGCACAAGAGAAAAAGAAGTGTGACCGTCCGCTTTCAGTTGTCACTTCAACCGGTCAATGCAACACATGCGTTAAACCGTTCTGCTGGTGCGACGACGTACAGGTAAATTAAGATTCAATAAAACCATTAAAGTATTTATGGAAATCAGACTTGGATAAATCAAGATCATCAACTGCAAGAGTCTTATATGCTTCTATTGAATTTACTACAGTATCATTAAGTTTTATGAGTAATTTGATATCCAGTGGTACGGTGCGAAGATCAGTCACTGCTAAACCAGTTTCATTATATTTTGATTTAACAGGGTATATTATTATTGCAGGTAAGAAACTATGTTCTAATAATAATTGAAACCCTCTATAAACGGAGCCTTCAAAATTAATAATTGAATCGCCATATTGATTTTGAGCAGCGATTATCGCGCTACCTCTGGTATTGCTGAAATCAGGTGTTAATTGGCATTTGTCCAGACCATAAAATGTGAGACTTTCCCATATTTTATTTTCTGACCAACAAATCATGCCAACTAATCCTTCATTCGCAGCCGGAGTAAAAAGATCGGCCTGGAGGCCTTTTAATAAGCTTGTGTCAATTATACTTAAGTGGCATTTATTAAAACTAATGTTACCAAAATAAACGTGAGTTTTTGTTGGGTGTAAAATATAGAGATTACCCAAACCATACTCACACATTTTCAATAAAATTTGTTTTAGTTCTTTTGCCAGCATAATGGAACAATAGTTAAAAAACCAATCAGTTATATTAAATATTAATGAATAATTAGCTAAATAGATATGATTATGATAGAAATAAACCGTTATAAGTCATTAGGTAATGGGATTTTTTAGTATGTTTAAGAATAGTTTAGACCTGATAAAATATCTGGATTTGGATAGATATAAAATTAAAAAACTCTTGGGAAAAGGTGCTTTTGGTGAGGTTTATCTATGTTTTGACCAGGAGTTAAGACGAAATGTTGCAGTAAAAATATTCTTTTCTACAGCGGAATCCAGTTCTGAAATTGATATATATGATTTGGCAAGAGAATCTATATTATTAGCAAAAGTAGAGCATGAAAATATTGTTCCCATATATGACATAGTTAAACAGGAAAGTTCTGTCATGATGGTAATGCGTTATATAAATGGTTTATCTTTACAAACAGTATTGAAACAACATAAAGCCCCTATACCTATTAAAGAAGCATACATCATATTTAGAAAAATATTACTTGCTATTGATTTTTCTCATAGTCGAGGTGTCATCCATCTGGACTTGAAACCAGATAATGTTTTATTAAGTATGGCAAATGAAGTGTTTATTTCTGATTTTGGTATATCGCAACATATTCATGATGTACAGAGTGGAAAAAATGATAAGTTAGGTACGCCGTTATATATGTCGCCAGAACAAATATCGGGATCTTTTATAGACCCAAGGTCTGATATATATTCGCTTGGGCTCCTTTACTATAGGATGATTACAGGAGTACATCCTTTTGAGTATTGTCAATCAATAGATCATTTAATTGAGTGTCACCATGAATCAATGCCAGTTAAACCTTCTTATTACGAAGAGAGCATACCCGAGGAATTAGATGATATTATATTCAAAGCAATACAAAAAAAGCCTTCTGAGCGTTATCGAAGTTGTTTGGAACTTATGCAGGCATTAGATAACGCATTGGGTTTTCAGATATTATCTGAATCACGCAAGCAGGATTTCAGATACTTTGTGAGAATAAATATAAGCACACCCGTTCTTTGCTCGTCAAGTAGTAACAAGGAAGAATTTGAAGGTGAAATGGTGGATCTTTCAGTCGGTGGTTGCAGTATAATCTTTAATGAAAAATTAAATTTAGCTGGCGAAGTAAAAATTAAATTTAGCCTTAATTACCACAATAATAAAATTGATTTCTACGTCAAAGCTATTTTGATTGATTATCAGGCATACAACAAAAAGTGGACACACTTGAGAGTTCAGTTTATAAACCTTTCCGATGAAGAAAAAAATATTATTGCTACGTTTGTTAGAAATAGTCTTCTTGACGAAGAATCAAGTGAAAAAGAAAAGAATTCTTTTGCCACTGATGAAACAATAAAATTATTCCAGTAGAAATACACAATTTATTTTAAGCAAAAAAACTTAAAGATAGTTCTCTAAGATGGTTCCCCTCCCCAAGAAAGGCTCGAACTGCCGACACAGGATTTCAGTCACCTGCTCAGAATTTCAGTTTTTTAGATTTCAATTTTGGCTGGGGGTATAGGATTCGAACCTATACTGGCGGAATCAGAAACCATATAACATATCATTTACGTTCTTAGATAGGACATAACTACCAACATTACTGCCAACAAATTAGTAAATGGAGAGTCGTTAAGAAGAAAGTTTGTCGTAACCTATCGATTTAATGGTGCCCAGGGACAGAATCGAACTGCCGACACGAGGATTTGTCGTCCAGTGCAGCGCCTTGTTATGCAGCCAGAAAAGAAACTTGAATGACTTAGTCCCACTCCCCAGTTATACAGAAATATCAAACTAAACATCAGGGTCCAAAGCCACTCGCATATTGGAGAACCACCTGCCTATGGTCCCTGCTGCTTGATTTCTTGTTTTACGACTTAAGTCAGCGCGACCTATCTCAGCCATCTTACGCAGTTTACTCAGCGCATTTTGTGCGTCAGCCTCATCGATTAATTTCAGTCGCCGGATTATTTCACCTTTGTCGTTCTGCAAAATCCACCGCGCAAAAACAAGATCCGCATCTGAATGCGTGATCGGTCCAGTGGTTGCCGAGAACCCATCATCGCCGCATGGAATATCGCGCATGCGTCGCCCCCACGCCATCAAAAGCGCATCGGAAATCGGACCTGGTATAGGAGATGAAAACTTTGTCATATGCAAGAAATATCCCATAGGAATTAGACGTCCGTACTTCCCAACCAAACCCTGAAAATCACTGACAACCTCCGCCTTGCCGTATTTCCTATCAATCCGTTTTCTTTCGGCCTCCCATTTTTTTCTCTCCTTTTCGTTAATCTCTTGATTGAGAACTGTGGTTGTGTTTATCCACCAATCAGTTCCTTGCGGCTGTCCGAACCGATCTAAAACATCTACCCATTCCGTATAGTTTATCTCCATCCACGAAACCAAAGATTTTGCACCAGCAACTAACTCAACACCCTCAAATCCACCCAACCACTGATGAATATTTATCCGTTGTTCCTGGTCCATATGAGAAAGTAGCTGGCCAACAACCCGATAATCAGAATTGCACCAACAAAGAGTGAGATAATCTTCGTCAATAGACGAGCCAGGTTCGACACTCACTGGAACCGAGCCCTCTATCCACCAATCTGGAGTATCCAAAAGAGCCTTGCCAACTTGTGTTATCAAATCAAAAGCGGGCTCTATTACTTGCCAATCAAATTCTTCGGATCGGCTTGAGTAGCTATTTTCCGTCAATACCAACTCAATGCTAGTTTCAGATATAGGAGTCACATTGATGTCCATTGACCACATCATGGTTGAAGCGGACAAACGAAGTTCACTCATTTCATCACCTTCTTTCATATTCTTTTTCCTGTCATAAAGTCGTAGAACAAAATCACCTTGTTGATCACGCTACGAAATATTTTCTTTAGCAGCTTTTACTATTGCTACCACGATACTGAAAATGCTCATGTGATCTCCTTATGAATTTTCTTCGTACTTCACATGGGAAGGCTTCAATGAAAGCATTTGCAACTGTGCCCCCTGCTTCAAGATGTAAATTCTGAGGATGCTCCTGTAAATACTTGGCTACAACTCTTACTAACTGGGAAGTAACCATGCCTTCTGATATATACCAATTTTTATCTATCTGTTTCCAGCCATTAAAAGCTGTATGTACGTCATCAATACCTTCAACATAACCCGCACAGGTGTTTCCCTTTGCGACATTTGTCTTATTGCCATAAGCCTCGCACTTTTCCAGCAATTCACTGCCAGTGTTAAAAGATGCCTGTGCCTGTCCATGTGAAAGCAACAGAAGACAAAAGAGGCTCGAGAGGAAGAGGACGCACTGAATTGTTAGTATTAGTAATTTTCTCATTTCGTTTCTCCTATAGAGCACGAGGAGATTATGGCTGGAGTTCTGGTATGCTGCTTGACGAAACACGCCAATCAGTTGACTTTATGCGCCAGTATTCAGGAGACGACAGTACCGTCATGTCCAAACCAAAGGACTACTGCCTACAATTTGGCTTTAATGATCGCACTGTCAGACGATGGGGGCAGTACTGTTATTTTCAAAATACGGAATCCCTAGTGGAATCCCGAAGCAATAAGCAAAAACGTATGTTTCGTATACTATTGATTTAAATGCATTATTAGAATATTTCAGTTAGCAGATATGTGCACTTTTTATGCATGCTTTTCCTCATCACTCATCATGGAGAACTAAGAAATGGCTCAACAATCACTATATGAACGCCTCGGTGGCTATGACGGAATATCTACATTTGCCAATGACTTATTACCACGCCTACAAGGAGGTGCTCAATTAGGTCGTTTTTGGCAGAATCGAGGAGATGACGGTATAGCCAGAGAAGCACAATTATTAATCGATTTCCTCTGCGCTAACGCAGGTGGTCCGATGTTATATACGGGTCGTGATATGGAAACGACACATAAAGGAATGAAAATTAGTGAAAGTGATTGGTCGGTCTTTCTTGGACATGCTGGCGCAACATTCGGAGCCTTGTCAGTTCCTAAGCAAGAATGTGATGATGTAGTTGCCTTCGTCTTAAGCTTGAAAGACGATATTGTGGAAGCATAGATAAGTTATTATCTATACATCCAAATCATTTTATTACATCAGTTTTTTTAGCTGTCTTCGGACAATTCTTGTTTCGGAGTAGTTTCTTTTTGGGAGGCTTTGTATTTGTTAATTCTGCCTTGGATATCATTTAACAATCCATCCATACCGTCATTTTTAACAATAGCCGAAAAAGTACTTCGATAATTATTAACCAGACTAATACCTTCAATTACGACATCATAAGCAAACCAGGTACCGTCATTATTCTTTAACTTATAGTTAATTGGAATTTCTGAGTTATCGGTGATAATTAAGGTTTCTACTACGGCCTTTTTACCGCGGATAGTTTCACCAACGAATTCAACTTTTTGGTTGGTGTAGGCTTCAATCTTCGTTCTATAGGTATCTTCTAGATACTGGGAGAAAAATACAACAAATTGCTGACGTTCTTCAGGAGAAGCTTTTTTCCAGTTCGTCGCCAATACACTCTGCGACATGCTACGAAAATCAAAACTGTCATTGATAACAAGGCCAATCTTGTTCCAGCGTGTTTCTTTATCTAAAGACTTATCTTTTAAGACGGTAGTTATCTTATTTACCGAGTCTTGAATTCGACCTGTCGGACTGGAGAAATCAGCGGCAAAGACAGAAACTGAAATCACTGAAAGAAATAAACAAAGAACGTATTTTTTAATCATTTTATTATTACCGCATTCCTTTTTTAATGATTATATCGTACCTTTTAAATGACAATATTCCAAAATAAATGTCATTGAAAAAAGACATAATACTTAGTATTTCATACTAGTTTAGACCACAACATCATCTTTATCGACAAAATTAAGCATCAACTTAAACGTTCTATCTAATTGATTTTATTCAAATGTATATTTAAATTGTGTGATGCAGTTCATAGATTTAGGTCCTACTATTAGACCACGGTATATGAGTTGCACTATAATAATATAACAATGTACTGGTGGGGAATTAGGAGCTTAATATGTGGCATTTAAACAATTTAGTAATTTACAGACCAATTGCTATAGTGATAGGTGACGTTCAATACCCTGCGACTGTTTTTAATTTAGACGATAATCAATTGAACGAGCTTGGTATTTACAGGCTTACGGAAATTCATCCGCCTCTCAGCGGTACATCACAGAAGTATGGTTCAGGTGTTGATGACTTCGGCACGCATACAAGAACTTATCCAGTCATTGATAAGTCACAATCTGAACTAGACTGTGAGAAGCCAGCCGAAGTATTTGCCACAGGAATCACTCTATGAACGTTTACCTATGTTGGTATCTAGGACTTAGAGGCTACTGTTGTCGTAATCATAATTCGACATGGATGTTCGTACCTGAATTAGGACAAATGAGTAGTCGCATCCATAAACATATTTCGATACACGATTTAGTGTTCAATAACGATATTGCAAAGCAATATGAGTTAATGTTCGAACAACGACTAAACAAGATGAGATCAAACCCTTTTCATATTATTAAAGCATTTCTTTTTCCCTATAAGAAACCTAACACAGTTGGCGGAATGTTATTTACCGCTTGTTAAAAACAAGTAAACATATTCATTTTAAGGCTGCTTATTTTAGACTCAGCAGCCTTTTCTGTTCATAATACTTCGGAGCAACTCTATATTGACATAAAATGAACTAACTCGGTTAGCAACCTCTAAGCTCCATTATGAATAAGAAAAAAATAGCTCTCGTTAGCCTTTTCATTGCCCTCATCGCATTATTTCTCAGCTTTGATATCGCTCAATACCTGGATCTGGCTTACGTAAAATCACAGCAAGAAGCCATCAATCATTATTATGCACAGAGTCCTGTTCGCACAGGATTAATCTTCTTTATTAGTTACATCCTTATCACCGGCATTTCTCTACCCGGTGCAGGAATTCTGACCTTAGCTGCTGGAGCAATTTTCGGCATTGTCTGGGGAACAATACTTGTTTCTTTTGGCTCTATGTTTGGCGCAACTATGGCCTTCCTGATTGCACGTTATTTATTTCATGATTATGTCCAAACTAAATTTAAAAAATATCTTGAACCTATAAACCATGGAATTCGCAAAGAAGGTGATTTATATCTATTCACAATTCGTTTCGTACCCATATTCCCCTTTTTTATTATTAATAACCTAATGGCTCTGACTCCGATTAAGACACTCAACTTTGCCCTTGTTAGTCAGATAGGTATGTTAATACCGACCATTATCTTCGTAAATGCGGGTACACAATTGGCAAAGATAGAATCAATCGGCGATGTGCTATCACCTGAATTGATATTCTCATTTGCCTTACTGGGAATATTCCCCCTAGTTGCAAAGAAAATTCTGGTTTACATAAGAAAGAAACGACACGAAAGTCTGGACGACTTTATTGATCCTGAAAATGATGTTGAGTAAACCTACGCAATTTGACCGCAATCTAATTGTTATAGGAGCAGGCTCTGCTGGACTAGTATCTTCTATTATCGCTGCCGCAGTTAATGCAAAAGTCACATTAATTGAAAAACATAAAATGGGTGGTGACTGTTTGAACACCGGCTGTGTCCCTTCAAAAGCATTGATAAAATCAGCCAAGATTGCATCACTCATAAAACGGTCAAATGAATTTGGAATAAATGTATCTGAATCAAATGTCGACTTTCCTGCCGTAATGGAGCGTATTCAATCAATCATAAAAAAAATAGAACCACACGATTCTGTTGAACGTTTTGAAGGGTTAGGCGTTGAATGTATCGAAGGTACAGCAACAATAACCTCCCCATGGTCCGTCGAAATAAACCAAAAAACATTAACCGCTAAAAATATAATTGTAGCAACTGGTGCTGGCCCTTTGATCCCACCTATAAAAGGCATAGAGAATATCGACTATTTAACTTCGGACAATCTTTGGGAAATGCGCGAACAACCTAAACGTTTATTAGTACTAGGTGGTGGTCCCATTGGTTGTGAATTAAGTCAAGCATTTGCAAGATTCGGCTCCAGTGTGACACAGGTAGAAATGGCACCGCGTATCATGGCACGAGAAGATGAGGATGTATCTGCTCTCATTACTAAAAAATTCATAAATGAAGGCGTCGATGTTCGAACCAATCATAAAGCAAAAGAATTTATTACCCGAGATAATAAAAACATATTGATTTGCGAACATAACGGACAAAATATTGAAATCGAGTTTGATAGCTTACTCGTCGCTGTCGGTCGAAAACCAAACACTAGTGGTTTTGGCCTTGATGAACTTGGTGTTGAGTTAAATAACAATAAAACTATTAAGGTCGATGAATACCTGCAAAGCTCGGTACCTAGCATCTATGCCTGCGGAGATGTTGCTGGACCTTATCAGTTTACTCATACCGCGGCACATCAGGCTTGGTACGCTAGTGTTAACACGCTAATTGGTAGATTTAAACGCTTTAAAGTTGATTATAGTGTCATTCCCTGGGCAACGTTTACTGATCCGGAAGTTGCTCGTGTTGGCTTGAATGAACAAGAGGCTAAAGAACAAAACATTTCCTATGAAATCAGTTTATTTCAATTGGAAGAACTGGATCGTGCTCTAACGGATGAAGAAAGCGAAGGCTTTATCAAAGTCTTAACCGTACCCGGAAAAGACAAGATACTCGGTGCAATGATTGTAGGTGACCATGCCGGTGATTTAATTACCGAATATATAACAGCAATGAAGAATAAAGCTGGATTGAACAAAATACTCGGCACCATACATATCTATCCTACTCTTTCAGAGGCGAATAAATACGCTGCGGGAGTCTGGAAAAAAGCACACGCGCCTCAATTCATACTTAAACTAGTCGGCATGTACCATAAATGGTCGCTTAAACATTAAATATGGAACATTAAACAAGGAACACTAGAAACGGAATATTAAATCTATTTTAGATTCATCATCAGTTTTAGCTATCAAGCTTATTAACATTATCAAATAGAGTCCCAATAACAATAAAGCTATTCTTCTAAAAAATAAAGGAATAAGCACATGTCTGAATATCGATATGATCTTTTTGTAATCGGTGCGGGTTCAGGTGGCGTACGTGCAGCACGTATGTCTTCGGGCTTAGGAGCCCATGTTGCCATCGCAGAAGATCGTTATCTTGGCGGTACTTGTGTCAACGTTGGCTGCGTACCCAAAAAATTGTTTGTTTATGCTTCTCATCTCTCAGAAGAAATAGAAAATGCCAGAGGCTTTGGCTGGTCTATAGGAAATTCTAATTTCGACTGGTCTACTTTAATTAAAAATAAAAATACCGAAATTAAACGTCTTAACGGTGTCTACAAAAAATTACTCGACAATACCGGCGTAGAAACCATACACGGTCGCGCAACCATCGTTGATGAACATACTGTTGAAGTAGAAGGTCAACAGATTACTGCTGAACGTATATTAGTTGCGACCGGTGGTTGGCCGAGCATCCCTGAAATTCATGGGAAAGAACACATTATCTCTTCTAACGAAGCTTTTTTTCTTGAATCACTTCCAGAAAAAATAATTATCGTCGGTGGTGGTTATATTGCGGTTGAATTCGCGGGAATATTTCATGGTCTAGGCGTTGATACTACTCTGCTTTATCGTGGACCATTATTTTTACGTGGTTTTGATGAAGACATACGCAGAGCCCTTGCCGATGAAATGCAAAAGAAAGGAATAAAAATAAAATTCAATTCAAATATTAGCGAAATTGAAAAAAATAATGATGAGCAATTAATTGCAACATTAGAAGATGGCGAACGACTTGATGCCGGACAAATCATGTACGCTACAGGTCGTACACCAGTGACAAACAACCTGGGATTAGAAAAGGTCTCTATAGTATTAGATAAAGATAATGCCATCAAAGTTAATGATCAATACCAAACTAACGTGCCATCTATTTACGCTATTGGCGATGTAACTAACCGCGTCAATTTAACTCCGGTCGCATTAGCCGAAGGAATGGTTTTGGCTAAGCGTTTATTTGGTAATGAAGATAAAGATGTCGATTATGAAAATATTCCGACCTGCGTATTTAGCCAACCTAATATTGGTACCGTAGGTTTAACTGAAGAAGAAGCACGTGAAAAATATGATGATATCGAACTCTATAAATCATCATTCAGACCAATGAAGTTATCTTTATCTGATAGCGATGAAAAGACCTTCATGAAATTAATAGTGGATAAAGCCAGTGATCTTGTTGTCGGCGTGCACATGCTGGGGCCAGATGCCGGCGAGATTATTCAAGGAATAGGTATTGCCTTGAAAGCCGGCGCTACCAAGAAAGTATTTGATTCAACTATCGGCATACACCCAACTGCTGCTGAAGAGTTTGTAACAATGCGTGACCCGGTAAAAGAATAATAATAACCTGCTATTGTGCTTCGCTGACAATAGCCAACCATGGTTGCTGTTCTCGTGGCTTACCTTCAGGACGATAATAATGGTTAACGATTTTATAACCCGATTGCTCTAAAAATCGTTGGCTACTTTCTATTTCCATATAATGACCATAGCGTTCACCTTGCCAGCCTTCGGTATTGCCTCTAGGATTTGATGAAAACAAAATTCCACCAACTCGTAGTGAGCGATGCATTTGTTCTAATACTCGGGGAAGTTCATTACTAGGTATATGGAACATCGATGCATTGGCAAAAATACCATCGAATGAATTCTCTTCTAATTCAAGCTTTAAAAACTGCTGGTGTAACACGGCGCAACCACTATATTGTTCAGCCATTTGGCAAAAGCGTTCACTGCCATCCAAACCAACGGGTTTATGGCCTAGTGATTTAAAAGTGTAAATATCGCGCCCCGGGCCGCAACCAAAGTCCAGAATATCTAAAGCTTTATCTTTAGGAAGTGCTTTTAAGAAGGCCGTAATATTTTGACTGACATCGTGATCACGCGTCCCCTGCCAAAAGGATTCAGCATTATTTTCATAATGAGATAGCGTGACTCTTTCTATCTCATCAAGATCAAGCAGCTTACTTTCTTTAATCATAGAAAAACGTCTATTTTTCTTTATTCTTTTGTATTTCTTCTACACTCTTATACTTAAATTTAATAGGCTTCACTTCGCTAGTATTTTTGACTTGCCTTGCATCACCCTGATCATTCTTATTGTCTATCTTCTTACCTTTATATATATCTTCTTTTTCACTTACTTCCCTATCTTTTTGACGATATTTTAGCTGCATACCTTTTAGGAAGTTACGCAGAATTTGATCTTGGCAAACTCGGTAATGTCTATTGTCCGGTTTACGGAAAAATGCACTTAATTCATGTTTACTGATTCTGAACCCAGCTAAATCCATAATATCTAAAACATCTTCCGCTTTTAAATTTAATGCGATTTTTAATTTTGTAAAAATAATATTATTCGTTAATTTATCTTCCGGTTCAGGAGGAGAGCCTTTTTTCTTACCGCGTTTCTCAATAATTAAACCATTTAGAAAAATAGCCATCTGCAAATCACTGCATTCTTTATAGGAGGCATCTTCTTCTTTTTTTAACCAGTCGCTGATCTGTTCTCGAGTCACTTTAAGATTACCCAAGCCAAATACGGCGATCATTTTCGAATCACCGAACTCGAAGGTATAGCGAAGACGGCGCAGGATATCGTTATTATTCATATGTATATTATGTCAGTAATTATAAATTATTAATCAGAATCTTCTTAAAGCATCTTTTGCCAAAAAAATGCCTTGCCATTCTCGGGGGCTAATTCGTAACCTTCAAAGCCATATTTTATATAAGCATTCCTGGCGGCGGTGTTTCCTTCTAATACTTCCAACGTCATTTTACAACAGTCTCTTTCTTTCGCTATTTCTTCAACTTTATCCAACATCTTTTGACTTAGACCAAGTCCGCGAAACTCTTCTAAAACGACAACGTCATGTATATTAATAAGCGGTTTGCATTTAAACGTAGAGAAACCCTCGAAGCAATTTATTAATCCTGCGGGTTTTCCATCCACATAGCAAAGAATACTAATAGCATAGGCTAGTTTTAATAATTCATTTACCAGGTTTTCGATAACAAAATTGCTTAATGGCTTACCGCCACCCATAGGGTCGATAGCATAGCTACTTAATAAAGAAGCAATATCGGTGCTATGTTGTTCATTTGAATAATCTGCCAACAACACTTCAACTTTCATTTAAGTATCTTGCATCTCAGTCAAATATTTAAATAATAATCGGGATGATTTTGGAGACTTGCTTAATTTATACTCTTTTTTTGCGTTACGAATTAACTGATTAACATGTTGCCGTTCTAAATTCTCAAACTTCTCGACCAATTCATTTAATAGTTCCTGATCGCCTTGCAATAAATTATCTCGCCATTGCTCTAGCTGATGAAATTTTTCGACTTCTTCTTTAAGCGGTTGATCTGCTTTTTCCAGAGCGCTGCGTATCGCAATATCATCTTCATCTTGCATCAAACTGCCGATGAATTTTAGTTGTCTAGCTAGAGCACCATGCTTCATGGTTCTTGCTGAAACAATAGCTTCACGAAGCTTATCTGAGATAGGAATATGCATGAACTTCTTCTCAGGTAAATTAATAAGACTTTTACCCAGTATTTTTAAGTCATGCAGATCGCGTTTAATTTGCGATTTACTTATCGGTAGGTCTTCTAAATCTTCTTCCATAATGCTTTATATATTACTGCCTGCTTTCCTATAAACTGAAGAAACCTTAAGGAAAGGAGACAGTTTTACTATTACTGCAATATTGTATAAATACGCATCCTTGCGCAAAAAACACAATGAATACTTAGTCTGCCATCGCCTTACCGGCTTTCAACGTTACCGCACGAACTGTTTTTGAAGCTGGTTTTGCTTTAATCATGATGTCTTCGCCGGTGAATGGGTTGCGACCAGGACGTGCTTTAGTTGCTAGCCTTTTAACGGTTTTCATTTTAACGCCCAATTCTGGGACAAGAAATATACCACAAGCACGTGGTTTTAAGTGACGTGTAGCCTGAACACCTAAAGATGCTAAAACAGCTTTTACGTCAGCTTTTGAAACGCCAGTTGCTTCTGAAATTTCAGCGATAATTTGTGATTTGGTTTGTTTTTCTTTGAACGCAGTAGTTTTTGCAGACATGTTTTCCTCTTCCTTTTATGTTTGTTTAGCTCGAATTCGGTGTTTGTTAAAGGCGCATATTAACAGAATTTTTTAAACAATTACTCGATGAAACATGCTTATTTTGGCTTGTATACGAAATAATTTTATTTTAAGTCTCCATATACTGTAGTAATAAATTAGCAGAAATTAAACTAGCCCTTTTCTGTTACCGACGGCAGACAAATTGCATAATTGAATAGCTTGATACCTATCTAAATAAGCATTTATAAATTAACCAAATCATCTGCAAATCCGTGATTTACATCCCGATGATGAGCTTCATCGGCTCGAATAACAAAAACGACATCGCGTAATGTTGATTCGGGAGGAAGATTCCAATAATCAATAGCAATCTGCGGTGCGGGAACATTTTCATAAGTCCCATTATCAATCCCCGCCAGATATTCGGTATAGCTATAGACCGCTTCTTCTTCGAAATATCCGACTATGCGGTGTGCTGTCTTAGGTGAGCACAAATACACCAGAAAAAAGAAATTGTAGAAAATACCTTGGGCTAACAGAACTAAAAACCGTTCAAATGGCGAGGGCTGAGCGATATGTATAAAAGTCATCAAGTGCATACGCTCATTTTCTGCTTCTTCTAGCAATATTTTAATCCAACCTCGATCAGTTTCCATGCGACGCAATGCGCGTAAATGCTGCAATGCACCGGCGACCATTCCGGGCACTGCTGCTACTGTTTCGAGAACTACCGCTCGATGACCATAACGCTTGGCAAAGAATATATCGGCAAAGAAACGCAGGAGCTTTGTAAAGGCATAAGCAACTCGATCTGAGGTGCCCTTCGCATCGTAGTGAGTTTCAAGTAATTCCTTATCAGACATTTCTATACTCCTTCAAATTAGATAAATTAGTTTTATGGCGCACCTGCAGCACGCATTGCTTCTTGTAACTTACGTTCACTAATGCCCAAATTCTTTGCCGCATTACTGAAATTTGGTGGTGGTGGACCTAATGCACGCATCAATGCTTGCTCACTAACACCCAATTTTTTAGCTGCCTCAGAAAGATCAGGACGTCCTCCTCCAGGCCCACCGCGCATATTACCGCCTCCGCTAGGAGGACCATTCCGTATATCTCCACCTTGTCGATTGCCTCCTCGTGTATCACCCCGCATATCACCTTGTGGTGATGGACGTCGTTCTAACATAGATTGGTCAACGACACCTTTAAAACAACCGAGGGTATACGGAAATTCATTATTAATATGATAATGATATTCATCAATTTGATTACCAAGTCTGTCAATTGCCAAACCAATATGACCATGACATTCATCTAGCTCTTTGTTAGAGATTATCTGACCATTTTCACCACGCGCACCATAGATACCAAAACCATCAAAGGCATAACCTAATTGTGGCGAGTGTTCTCCTGCATTACCTTGCTCAAAACAAGGTGAATTATGATGGTAATGGTATTGTCCTTGTTGTTGAGGATGGCCTTCGCAGGCATCGAATATTTCGTTTGCAACTGCATCGCGCTTATCAGCATCGAGTGCATTAAAAAAGACACCGCCACTTAAAGCAATCCCGATACTTCCCATAGGCAGACATGAAGGTTTGCTGGCAATTTTTGGATTCGAAGGTATCGCGTAACTAAGTCGTTGCTGTTTAATCGAATTAGGATTGTGATCATATTGATAGGCTGTAGTCCCAGACTTAATCGGGAAATCTCCAGTTACATGATTTGGTAAACCATTGCCGGTAACAGCAATATTTGGATTGCTTTCATCAAATTTGATGTTTGAATTCCATATCTTACTGCCCTTAACGAAAGGCTTCTTCAGAAAATAAACCGTACCATCTTCGCCTACCCATGGTCGGTTTAATGAACCTCCTAGTGAGGTGAATTGACAGGAATAAATCGTATCTCTAGCTGCTTTACCCATCGAACGATGATCAACTGCACCCATGCCCTCACTATAACCTAGCTTCTGCCTTTGCGAATCAGCACTAACTGTTAATGTTGAAACAAGTAATACGGTCAATAATCCAAATAATTTTTGCATGCGTAACCCCTATTTCCATATTTGCCACCATTTTTTATTACTATTCATAGCACGGGGGTGATTAGTCGTCTCTATTGTTTCTGCTTCTTTATTAATAAGTTCTAATAGGTCAGGAACAAACCAATACTCTGCATTTGGTTCTTCGAAAGCAACGTTGATAACATAATCATCCCTATCATCACCTATATAACTAACACCGGTTGATGATGGACGGGTTTCTCCTAAAACTTCACCTATCTTTCCTGATAAACCTAATTCATCGGTTTTGTCAGAATTTAATATTTTTACAGTATCGCCAAACGAAATTGTCATTTACTTTATTTTCTACCTTTATATATATGTAATGTTTTAATAGTAATCAAGCTATAGCCTCGAAATTTATACGTGGCACGGCTGAAAGCAATTCTTTTGTATATTCATTTTGTGGATTCATCAAGACTTGTTCTACATCGCCTTGCTCGACTATTTTTCCTTGATACATCACGGCAACCGTATGCGCGATATATTCAACGACACTAATATTATGCGTAATGAACAAATATCCTAATTGATGTTCTTTTTGCAATGACCTTAATAAAGCCAATATCTGCGATTGCACTGATACATCGAGCGCACTCGTCGGCTCATCACAAATAATTAATTTTGGTTTTACCGCCAAAGCACGTGCAATACAAATACGTTGGCGTTGACCGCCCGAGAATTCATGTGGATAGCGGTTTTGATGTTCTGCTAACAAACCAACTTGTTCCAGTAATTCGATAGTCGCTTGGTCACGTTGTTGTTTACTCTCGCCTATTCCCTGAGCCAGCATGCCTTCCTGTATGATATCCCTAATCATCATTCTGGGATTCATTGATGAATACGGATCTTGAAAAACAATCTGTATTTCTGAACGCTTCTTTCTTAAGTCTGCGGCATCCAATGCACTTAAATTTTGACCTTCATATAAAACTTCACCGTCCGTCGTGTGCAATAATTGCAAAATACCTTTGCCCATTGTTGTTTTACCACTACCCGACTCACCAACGACAGCAACCGTTTCACCAGCATGTACATCGATAGAAACACCATCAACGGCACGTACATTACCTACGATTTTTTTAAATAATCCTTTGCGTATTGGGTAATATACTTTTAGGTCACGAACTTTCAATAAACATTGTTCGTCCGTACGCTTGACTTCAACTTCATTATTTTCAACTTGTCGCTTTTCCCAACTTGGGATCGCATCAAATAGCTGCAAGGTGTAAGGATGCTCCGGTTTAGCAAACAAGCTTTGCTTATCTTTAGCTTCAACTATTTTTCCATTCTTCATAACAGCAACATGATCTGCCATTTGCGAAGTCACACCTAGATCATGTGTAATAAAAAGAATCGCCATGCCGGTATCTTTTTGTAGTTTATTTAACAGCTCTAGCACTTGTGCTTGTATGGTGACATCAAGTGCCGTTGTCGGTTCGTCGGCAATTAATAATTCTGGTTCCCCGGCTAATGCCATTGCAATCATTATGCGTTGTTTCATGCCGCCAGAAAACTGATGCGGGTATTCATTAATTCTGCGATCAGGTTCAGGAATTCCAACTGCATCTAATAATTCTATACTACGTTTTAGACACTGAGTTTTTGATAAACTTTTATGTCTATAAAGTGTTTCACCGATTTGTTGCCCTGCAGTTAATACTGGATTCAAAGATGTCTGCGGCTCCTGAAAAATCATACCAATCTTTGCACCACGCACATCGCGCATTTTACTTTCCGGTAATTTAAATAAATCTTGCCCTTTTAAAATAACTTCGCCACCGCTAATTTTTGCAGCAGCTGGGAGTAAACGCATAATTGATAATGCACTGAGAGATTTACCACTACCCGACTCACCCAACAGAACAAATGTTTCTCCTCGATTTATAGTAAAGCTAACATCGTCAACCACGTTGACTTTATTTTCTCCCGTGCCAATACACGTAGTCAGATGTTTAACTTCCAATAAAGAATCAGACATAATTATTTTTCATCCAGTTCAGGTAACTTTCGCGGTTTACGATTTTCATCTAATGCAACATAGGTTAACTCGGCCTCTGTTACTTTAACGATTTGTTTATTTGCCGGATTACGTTCAGCATAAACCTCAACTTTAACTGTGATTGAGGTATATCCTGTTTTTATAATTTCAGCGTAACAACTGATAAGATCACCTACATATACGGCCTCATGAAACTCAAATGATTTAGCGCCAACGGTTGCTATACGTCCTTTTGCGCGTTCCAGTGCGGGTATCGAACCGGCAATATCAACCTGCGACATAATCCAGCCACCAAATATACTACCACCGGAATTTGTATCCTTCGGCATCGCAGCAACTCTAATTGCTGGCTGCTTATCCTTTGGTAATTGTGTGTTTGTCATTTTAATTATTATTTAGTTTTCTCTGATTCTTGGATCAAATGCATCTCTTACTGCATCAGAAAATAAATTAGCCGATAACACAAGAATGAACATAAAAATGAATGCTGCTGCTAACGACCACCAAACCACAGGATCGCGCGCTATTTCTAAACGCGCACTGTTAATCATATTTCCCCAACTGTGCATGCTAGGATCAACACCTATACCGACATAAGAAAGAACCGCTTCGGCAAGAACCAAACCACTAAAATCTAACACAATCGAAATCATGACAATATGCATAACGTTTGGTAATAAATGACGTAACATAATTCTCAGGTTACCAACGCCAAAAGCCTGTGCTGCCTGAACATAATCCACTTCACGTAACTTGAGAGTTTCAGCTCTTAACAACCGACATAGTCCAGTCCAACTGGTGATACCCAAAATGATACAAAGAAATAATAATCTTAAGTCGCCTCGCTGTTCGAGACTACTAAAGTCGGCTTCATGATTACTAATATAAACTTGCAACAATAAAATAGACGCAGCGATTAATAACACCCCAGGAATGGAATTTAATGTGGTATAGAGGTATTGAATAACATCATCAATCCAACCACGAAAATACCCCGCCATTAAACCCGTCATAATTGCGAACGGCAACATGATTAAGGTAGTTAAGGTTCCTATAACAAGACCTGTACGAATACTTTTCAGCGATTGATAGAGTACATCTTGCCCTACTTTGTCTGTACCAAAGACGTGATAGCTTTGAGATAAACAAATAACACAAGTGAATATTGTAATAATGAGACACAACGTAATAAATATGGCATACCATGGAACAGGTAATTCATTACGCACACATTTATTCATGGTTTCTTTAAAACCTAGATTATTTCTTTTACTTAATATTAAAAGAATAATTCCAGTAACGCTTACACTAACTAATAAACCGAGAAAAAAAGAAATCAATATTCGTTTTATTATATCTGTATTACTTTGAGATGAAGGATCATCGAGATGCGCACCACCATATTTTAATCTAGGATAAGTTCTAATTTGTGTGCCATCTGTCTGCTCAATCATTTCTTTCGAAAAAGCATAACTAGCCAACGGCGCAGAATAGGTTCTTTCCGTATTATTTCGAAGATCGCCAAGTAATACGTCTAGTACACTTGAAATTTCAGATGAATAAACAGGTTCGTTAGAATCACTTGCCTCTAATCTGGGATGAAAATGTAAGGAATCGAATAAACCAAACACAATGTAGACAAAAAGAATAATCGCCGCCGACATCGCTATAGGCCGACGAGTAACATCACGCCACGGTGCACGTAGATGTTCATGTCCTCTCGCATAAAGCACAAAGCCTAGCACCATGAATACCAGCAGGAAGATAAGTCCATCAGTGATGAAGATGACTGGCATAATTAATTCAATCTCACTCTTGGGTCGACTAGGGTGTAAGATATATCGGTCAGTATCAAACCGATTATGTACAACACTGAACCAAGGAAAACCATCGAACGAACAATGGCAAAATCCTGACTACTAATCGCATCAATGGTGTAACTACCCAAACCAGGGATTGCAAAAAATGATTCTACAATCAAACTACCCATGAATAGACTGGGTAAAATAACGACAACACCTGTCAATATAGGAATGAGTCCATTCATAAGAACATGTTTGTATAAAACGCTAGTTTCAGACAAACCTTTTGCTTTTGCTGTTCTGACATAATCTTTCCCCATCTCTTCGAGAAAAATAGTTCGATACCAGCGTGTGCTTGCGCCTATACCACCGATTAGACCAATGAACACAGGTAACACTATAAATTTTATTGAATTGAATCCTGTGTCATAGCCCGATATAGGAACTAAATGCAGAAGTTTACCAATCAAAAACTGACCACCAATGATATAAAACAAACCTGATACAGACATCATGGCAACACAAAGAATCACACCTGATACATCAATATAACTACCTCGAAAAAATGCGAGTATTAAACCAAAAGTAATATAAGCCAACAAACCAAAGACCAATCCAGGAACAGTAATAGAAAGACTAGGCAACATCCTTTGACCAATATCGTAACTAATATCTCGTCCACTATCAGAACGACCAAAATCAAATAAAAATAGCTTAACGGAATTCTGAAAGAAAATAGTCTCTGTTACTTTTCCTACGGCCTGCGCATTATTATTCCAGAGTATCGGCTTGTCATAACCGCGCTCTTCTTTCCATTTAGTAATCGCTGCTTCGCTAATATGCTTATCACCCAATTGCATACGCGCCATATCATCAGGTGTATTAACAACAAAAAATAAAACAAAGGTAATTATATTCACACCAATTAATATTGGTATCGCGTAAGCTATACGTCGTAAGATGTAATTGATCATAAAATTGATTCTGTTTCCCTACGACGATAAGAAATAATAGCCGGCAACAAGATAGCGACCATAATTAAAATAATGAGCGCAATCGGCCACCATGTCGGTTGATTCCAGTCAGATCGTTTTTCTGCACGTCTCATAGGCTCAACGCGTTTGTACTTAAGCGTATTATTCGCCATTAAATTTGGCTTGGAATTTTTATACCAACCATGATGCAAAGAAAAGCCAACCGGATGAAAACCCCATAACCACGGTGCATCTTTTCTAACAATCTCCACCATCTGATTGATGACCTCTAAACGTTCTGGACTATTATTCATACTTTTCATCTGATTAAATAATTCATCAAATTCAGCATTGTTATAATTCGAAGCATTTTCGCCACTGTATTCAACCTTTCCATTCGGACCATAAAGCAAAAAGAAAAAATTTTCCGGATCTGGATAATCTGCATTCCAACCCCATTGATATATTTGCGCCGTACCTTTTCTGATTTTTTCCTGAAAACGATTATAGTCCGTCGCCCGTATAACAAGATTAATTCCTAATTTTGAAAACTGTTTACGCATCCAATCAAATGTCGCTTTTGCTCCGGGTCCCGCTGCAGGAGTATCCAGATTCAAAACTAAAGGTTTGCCCGTCGCTTGTTCGCGGCCATTAGGATAACCTGCTTGAACCATTAGTTGCTTTGCTTGTTCGATATCACGTCTTACCGCTCGCCCCTCTTTTAATTCATAGACATAAGGATTGATACCCTCTTTGTCTTCAACTGCGCCAAAAATTCCAGGAGGGATAGGACCTTGCGAAGGTTTGCCGCGTCCGTTGGCAAAAATAGAAATGTATTCTTCGTAATCAACAGCAATAGAAATGGCACGTCTTAGTAATCTAGCTCGCTCATTATCTCCACCAATAACATCATCTGCCATATTAAATCCCATATAAGATGTTGATGTTGTTACTGCCGTAATTAAACGGATACCCTTACCCTGCATTTCAGGCGTTAACTCAGCATCGCCTCCGGTATTAAACTGTACTGCTTGATCAAAGCTGTCCGATGCTATTCCTGAAGTATCATAATAACCTTGTAAAAATTTATTCCATGAAGGGATTGATTCTTTCTCCAGGCTATAAATTGCTATATCTATAAACGGCATTTTCTTACCGGCATCTTCTAAAAGCCCTAATGCTCTATCACCTTCCGCTCCTTCTTCAGGATAAGTCTCTCCTCTGAAATTTGGATTACGTTCCAACACCATTCGCCGATTTGGATTGTTTTCTGCCAACATGAAAGGTCCTGTCCCAACGGGATACCAATCAAGTGTGATGTTTTTATCTTCCATCCCATCTTGGGAATAAAAATATTCCGCTTCCCATGGCATCGGTGCAAAAAAAGTCATTGATAACCAATAAAGAAATTGCGGATATTTTTGTTTTAACGTTATTTCGAATGTCGTCTTATCTATAACTCTTACGCCCGGCAAGTCATAGTTATTCAAATTAATATAATTCTTTTCTGAACTATCAAGTTCATGTAGTTCTTTGGCTAGATGATTCAAACCGACAATATATTTTCCCATTAAACCAGCTATAGGAGAATGAATTTTTGGATGCGCCATTCTTTTAATCTGATAGACATAATCTTCAGCAAGTACTTCTCTTGTACCGACGACATCAAAATCTGATAAAGCATGAATATTTTCTAACTTATCTGGAGAAAGATCATGATAAAGATATTCATCATTCGCGGCTTTCGCAAAAGCCGGATGCGGTTGAAATAAAATGTCTGACTTAATCGAGATTCTATATTTAACATGATCGATTTTTTCAGCTTCAACATCTTCAGGCAAAACCTGCCCTTCACTATCGAAATACACCGGCTTGGGTAATTCAGTTGCAGTCAGTGGAACCAACTCATAAGGACGCTTCAAAAAGTGATATTGCAGCGGTGGTTCGTAAATCTGCCCGAGGAATATATATTCATTAGCACTGTATGAACTAACAGGATCTAAATGTTTAGGACGTTCCCGAAAGGAATCGTAATAAATACGTTTTGACGCATCCTGTTCGGGATAAGGGTTATTCCACTCTGATTGCTCACAACCTGAACAAAGCAGAAATAAACCGATAAATACCCCACTCAAGCCTGACTTCGTCCAATTTATTATTTTTATGTATTTTGTCGTCACCTGTCCATTATAAACGTGCTCATTTTTCTGTACACTTAATTACATAAACAAGAAAATTCTAATAATAAGCTTCAGAAGGATAAACAGATGGGATTACTAGATAATAAACGCGCTTTAATCGTTGGTGTTGCCAGCAATAAGTCAATTGCCTGGGGTATTGCTCAAGCAATGCACCGTGAAGGGGCTGAAATAGCCTTTACCTATCAAAATGACCGGTTACGCGGCAGAGTTGAAAAATTTGCGGAAGAAGTTGGCTCCGAAATAGTCGTCCCCTGTGATGTCGCCAAAGATGAAGAGATCACTGGTGTTTTCGAACATCTGGATAATTATTGGGATGGATTAGATATTCTTATTCATTCGGTGGCTTTTGCTCCTAAAGAGCAGCTTGATGGCGAATATCTTGAAAATGTAACCCGTGAGGGCTTTCTGACCGCCCATGAAATCAGTTCTTATAGTTTTGCCGCTCTTGGCGATGCTTCCAGAGAAATGATGAAAGGTCGAAATGGTTCGATGTTAACCCTGAGTTATATAGGCGCTGTACGTGCTATGCCTAACTACAATGTCATGGGTGTCGCCAAAGCCAGCCTCGAAGCAAACGTTCGTTATATGGCTTCTAGCCTTGGTCCCGAAGGTATACGTGTTAATGCCATATCTGCCGGCCCTATCCGTACATTAGCTTCTGCAGGTATCGCTGGTATGCGTGATTTCCTGAATCATGTCGAAAAAGTATCGCCTTTAAGACGCAATGTCACTATTGATGAAGTCGGTAACGTTGCTGCATTTTTGTGTTCGGATCACGCATCAGCGATTACCGGTGAAATTACTTATGTGGATAGTGGCTTCAATTCTATCGGCATGGCATAAAGGCACTTATAAAAATGCACTTTTTTCGTGATTTAATATGCCGTTCATTGAAAGATATGCGCGGTAGCTGCGTCGACTCCGCACTCGAATACTCACAGAGTACGATGTCCTCATGTATTAACCATACACTCCGGTTCTGCGTGCGGCGCCTCCTTGCATTTATGCACATGGATGTACTGTATGCTGGTTTTGCAGGAGCAAAAACCAGCCACAAAAAATCACTATTTTTAAAAGCACCTTAATACTGGGTATATTTTCACTCTGCTTGCATGAATTCATCTACATAAATAGAAGGATTAATACACATGACAAAGTTGAAGTTACATTGGCAAATACTCATTGCCATCATTTCTGCCATCCTGATAGGGTCGGTTGTTGATAAAGACACAGCCATAGCAGGCATCGTTCTCTATAACGTCTTTAATTTTATTGGCACTCTGTTTCTCAATGCATTAAAGATGATCATCGTTCCACTTGTACTCTCGTCTATTATTTGTGGCATTTCGAGTATAGGTGCCAGTAAAAATCTGGGTCGGCTCGGCGGTAAAACGATAGGTTTTTATCTGTTTTCTAGCCTGTTATCTATTCTTATCGGTCTGGCATTCGTGAATATGTTAGCTCCCGGCATTATTAATGGTGAACCAGCGGGCAGTATGCTTAATTTGAGTTCCCCCGCAGAAGTCTCTGCGCAACTCAATCGCGTTGAAGGTCGCGGTGCCGGCGATATTGCTGATGTTTTCTTACGTATGGTTCCAACTAATATTGTAAAAGCAGCCGCTAACGGGCAAATGCTCGGACTTATCTTTTTCGGCTTACTCTTTGGCTTCTTTATGAGCCAATTAAAAGGCGAACAAAAGCAAACTTTAGATAATTTCTGGCAAGGTATTTTTCAAGTCATGATGGACATAACCATGCTCGTCATGAAATTTGCTCCAATTGGTGTCTTTGGATTGGTTGCTAAAACTATATCTGCAACCGGCTTTAGTGCTTTCCAACCACTACTATTGTTTTTTATCACCGTTTTACTGGCGCTAGCTTTTCATGCCTTTATCACCCTCGCACTACTATTAAAATATATAGGCAAAGTGAATCCTTTACGTCATTACTTCGCGATGGCGCCGGCTATGCTCACAGCTTTTTCTACGGCATCATCTTCAGGCACATTACCTATCACTATGGAATGCGTAGAAAAAAATGCCGGCGTCTCGAATCAAACTACTTCCTTCGTACTTCCGTTAGGAGCTACTATTAACATGGATGGCACCGCTTTATACGAGTGTGTTGCCGCTATGTTTATTGCGCAAGCTTATGGTCTGGACTTGAATTTTACGACGCAATTTACAATCGTTCTCGTCGCATTATTAACTTCTATAGGTGTGGCTGGCATACCTGCAGCCAGCCTCGTAGCGATTACCGTTATACTCGGTGTTATTGGTTTGCCACTTGAAGGTATCGGCATGTTGTTAGTAACCGATCGTATCCTTGATATGCTGCGAACAGCAGTTAATGTTTTTAGTGATAGTTGTTGTGCTGTTATCGTCGCTAAAACAGAAGGAGAAGACAGCGTACTAGCGGACAGAGTATAGAGAGACACCCACCAAGCTTAATGCCTATAGTTACGACTATATTAATGTGTGAATTTGGTTCTAGAGTTCTATTATAACTCTAACGTTCACGTGTAGCGAACGCTAAAGCAGAATTTGATAGTGTTTATTATGCAGAGCTATTACTGGAACTACGTAACACCAATAATAAGAAATTCTTTATTAAATATTTTCTTTATATAAGACAATATCTGCATTGTCCTTTGCATTCTTTATAAACTGCTGCCATTCATTGGTACCACGTGAACGACGTATTTGCTGATCTGTTGATTTGCTAAAGAATTCTCCTTCTTCACCTTCAGCAACTTCGCCATCATGTACTGCAGTGATAATCACGATAGAGTAGTCACCACTACCAAGTCGATTACTAGTTACAATTGGCTTATCCGTAGGAAGACCTACTTGAAACGCATTACGCAATACAGAACGATTAACATCAACATCATCTCGTTTAGTGTTTTCAACTGTCGTCCACTCAAGCTTTGCATCACCGGTTAGAGCATCAGTTGCAGTCCCAGCTTCTAGTTGCTGCACGATAGCCTCGCTGGTCTTTTTAATTTTTTCAGCTGCACGTTCCAGTCTAATACCGGCGATAACTTCGTCACGCACATTTTCTAATGTTTTAGTTTTAGCAACTTTATGTTCTAAAACTCTTAAAACAACAATGTGATTTTCTGATAATTCTATAGCTTCACTATTTTGACCGGAATTTATTAATTCAGTATTAAAACTATTTGAAATTATTTGCGGTTTCGACAACACGCCTGTAGCGGCACTATTACGACTGAAAAAATCTGTTTCAATGATTTCTTCACCTATAGTTTCAGCAGCAACGTCAAGAGAATCAGAATGCTCATAACTTAAATTAGTGAGTTGATCTGCTAATTCAAAGAACTGCAATACAGCTTGTGAGTTTTTGTAATCATGCTCTACTTGCTCAGCAACTCTGGAAAATACATTTTTCGGGCCGCCTCTAATTTCACCAACCTTAATAACATTGAATCCTTTTTTAGTTTCAATTACTTCACTAACTGCTTTCTCATCAGCTTCAAATAGAAATTCATCGATTTCCTTTTCCATAATGCCTTTTGACATAAAAGCATGTTCACTAAACTGTAAAGTTCCCTTTCCGTCATCAGTAAATTTACTAACGACTTCTTCAAAGGTTTTTCCTTCTTTAACCATAGATAAAGCTGAATCAATAATAGCCTTAGCTTTTGCTTTATCTTCTTCAGATGCTTCTTTAAATGTTTTATCAGCTTGTTGTTCGGCAGTCGTTACGAATAATTTTCTTACTGAACGTTGCTCGACAACATCATAATCATCTTTGTTGACGTTATAATATTGTTTAAGACTATCTTCATCAGTTTCTACAGTTTTGGCCAATTCACTAACATCAAGTTCTAGATAAGCAATTTTTACCTTTTCTGGATCAGCGAAACTTTCTGGATTTACCTTATAGAAGGCATCAATTTGTGCATCATTAATTTCACCAACATCTATAAATGATGAAAGACTTAACCTGGTATAGGTTAAATCACGAGTTTGAGCCTTCAACTGTAGAGCGTTTTCTAATTCTGAATCTAGAACAAAAAGACTATCAGATAGACCTGCTTGTAATTGCTCAGATAATAAATCCATACGAAGTTGAGCTTCAAAATATACAGGATCCATACCCATACTGCTGACAGCCCGCTCATACTTAAGACGACTGAAACCTTGATCACCATTAAAATACTCAAGGTTTTTAATGGTATCGACAACCTTTGAATTGCTTACTCGCAAACCATTGTCTCTAATAATCTGGTTAACTAATTCTGCATCAACCAGTTTCTCTAATGTTTGTTCTTTAACAAACGCTTCTTCTTCTAAAGATAGTGCGTCACCACCGAGCATTGATTGCATTTGTTGGCGAAGCGTATAAAAGGAACGCTGGAATGTCTGATATTTAATTTCGGAACCATTAACAGTAGCAACAAAGATATCACCACCACCGAAATAAGAACTTACTCCCCAAAAGGCAAAGGAAATTATTAAAGCGCCTACAATAATGCCGGCGACCCAACCTGATGCTTTATCTCTTATTAGTCCTAACATGACATACTCAACTTTTCTTTATTTTGAAATTAAAAAAGGGCGTATCCTTGTGTGATACGCCCGATTATATATGGCGGAGTGGACGGGACTCGAACCCGCGACCCCCGGCGTGACAGGCCGGTATTCTAACCAACTGAACTACCACTCCGAAGTATTCTGGTGGGTGCTGAGGGGTTCGAACCCCCGACATCCGCCGTGTAAAGGCGACGCTCTACCAACTGAGCTAAGCACCCCAGAAGGCGCGCTAGTTTATGGCATCCTTGAGAGCTTTTCCAGCTTTAAAACCAGGAACTTTCGAAGCTTTGATTTTTATTGCATCACCCGTTCTAGGATTACGACCCATGCGCGCTGCACGTTTACGTACTGAGAATGTACCAAACCCAACTAAAGTAACAGTATCTCCCTTTTTTAGAGCTTTCGTTATCGCTTCAATGGCAGCATCTAACGATCTACCCGCTGCAGCTTTTGAAAGATCAGCAGAATCGGCAATAGCATCGATCAATTCAGCTTTATTCATAATAATTCCCCTTGTTAAAAAACACCCTCAAGCATGATTAATATAATGCTGAAGAGTTAAATGGTTTCTTTGACCTGCGTATTTTTTAGCGTTAGTTTTATACCAAGAGTTGAAATACGCGTCAAGCAATGGTTACGTGCAGAGTTCAAATATTTAATGCGGTCGAATTAAATCGCTTTTTTCTTTTCCTCGTGCTTTTTCTGACTTAACTATATCAGATTTTGATAGGCTTTTGGCACTTGGTTCAGGCATTTTTTCCAAAGCGACTTCAAGCACTTCATCTATCCATCTAACCGGACGTATATCAATATTCTGTTTTATATTTTTTGGAATCTCGACTAATTCTCGTTCATTTTCGTAAGGTATTAATACTGTTTCGATTCCGCCCCTTAAAGCAGCTAATAATTTTTCTTTCAATCCACCAATAGGCAACACTTCTCCACGAAGTGTGATTTCACCTGTCATAGCAACACTGGACTTTACCGGAATTTTACACAGCGCAGATACAAGCGCTGTACACATTCCAACACCAGCACTAGGACCATCTTTGGGGGTCGCACCTTCAGGCACATGTATATGAAAATCATGATCTTTATAAAACTCATTCTCAATGCCAAGAACATCACTACGGCTACGAACAACAGTCATCGCAGCTTCAATAGACTCCTGCATTACTTCGCCGAGTTTACCAGTACGTGTGATCTTTCCTTTACCCGCAACAATTGCAGCTTCAATTGTGAGCAATTCACCACCAACTTCCGTCCATGCAAGACCAGTAACCTGACCAATACGATTCTCTTCTTCAGCTTTACCATAACGAAAACGCTTAACACCTAATAAAGATTCCAGCTTTTTCTGGGTCACGATCATCGTTTTATCTGTTGGCTTAAGCAAAATTTGCTTCACCATTTTTCTACATATATTAGCAATTTCGCGATCAAGATTACGCACACCCGCTTCTCGTGTGTAATAGCGAACAATGTCTCGAATGACAGCTTCGCGAATAACGATTTCATTTTCCTTTAGACCATTTCTTTCAAATTGTTTAGGAACAAGGTAGCGCGTAGCAATATTTATTTTTTCATCTTCGGTATAACCCGATAATCGAATTACTTCCATTCGATCCAGTAATGGTCCAGGAATGTTCAAACTATTCGCAGTTGTTACAAACATCACTTCAGACAAGTCGTAATCAACTTCGAGATAATGATCGTTAAATGCATTATTTTGTTCAGGATCCAAAACTTCTAATAATGCTGAAGCGGGATCGCCACGAGAATCCATCGCCATTTTGTCTATTTCATCTAGTAAAAATAGCGGATTCTTCTTTCCTACTTTTGACATGCCTTGAATAATTTTTCCAGGCATAGAACCAATATAAGTTCGACGATGACCACGTATTTCAGCTTCATCACGTACACCACCTAGTGACATACGTACAAATTTACGATTCGTTGCTCTTGCGATTGAACGTCCCAATGAAGTTTTACCCACGCCCGGAGGTCCAACTAGACATAAAATAGGCCCTTTCATTTTTTTAACGCGTTGTTGTACCGCTAAATATTCGAGTATACGTTCTTTTACTTTTTCCAGACCATAATGATCTTCTTCAAGAATCTCTTCGGCTTTTTGAATTTCTTGTGACACTTTGCTGCGCTTTTTCCATGGCACACCAACTAACCAATCCACATAATTACGAACTACCGTAGCTTCAGCAGACATCGGCGACATCATTTTCAATTTGTTTAATTCTGAATCAGCTTTTTCCTTAGCATCTTTATGCATTCCTGCTTTTTTAATTTTTTCAGCGAGTTCATCAATCTCATTAGGAACATCATCCATTTCGCCTAATTCTTTTTGTATAGCTTTCATCTGTTCATTCAGATAATACTCACGCTGACTTTTTTCCATTTGAGACTTAACTCGGCCACGAATTCGTTTATCAACCTGCAATAAATCAATTTCCGATTCCATCATATGAATAAGATGTTCAAGACGCTCTCTAACATCAATGATTTCAAGAACGGCCTGTTTTTCATCGATTTTTATCAACATATGCGCTGCGATCGTGTCTGCAAGACGACTAGCATCATCAATGCTTGCAAGCGAAGAAATTATTTCAGGTGGGACTTTCTTATTTAATTTAACGTACTGTTCAAACTGATTCATAGCCGAACGCGTATGAACATCCATCTCTTGTTCGTCGATAATAGCCGCTTCAAGCAGCTCTACATCGGCAATGAACATTCCATCAACTTCTTTGTAATCTTTTATACTTGCTCTGGCTGTACCTTCGACTAATACTTTAATCGTACCGTCAGGTAATTTTAATAACTGCAGAATATTTGCCATCGTGCCTATGTCATAAGTCTCATCCTGACCAGGATCATCTTCAGCAGCACTTTTTTGAGCAACAAGTAAAATTTGCTTATTGCCGTCCATCGCCTTGTCCAGAGCCTTAATGGATTTTTCACGACCGACAAATAAAGGAATAACCATATGCGGATAAACCACAACATCACGCAATGGTAATACAGGGAGGACTTCAGTTTTTTCTGTCATAAAAACCTTAAATAATAATTATGTTCGTTTCTTATAGAACTTAGATATATCGTCTTCTTAATATTGCGACTTATTTATCTCTTTTCAAGAGACATTGTTACCATGCAATAGACGGCAGGAAAAACGAAACCAAATAATCTTATTCAGATACCGCCTTTGGTATATCTGAGCCCTCATAGAGCATTAATGGTTTAGCTTCACCTTCTATCACACCTTCATCTACGACTACTTTAGTCACATCCTCCATTGAAGGTAAATCATACATCGTATCCAACAAGATATTTTCCATTATTGAACGCAGGCCTCGAGCACCCGTTTTTCGTTCCATTGATTTTCTGGCAACGGCACGTAATGCATCATCACGAAATTCTAAATCGCAACCTTCCATATCAAACAAACGAATATATTGTTTGGTAATTGCATTTTTTGGTTCTAGTAAAATTTGCAATAACTGCTCTTCATCAAGTTCAGACAAAGTCGCTGCCACAGGTAGACGTCCAACAAACTCTGGAATCAAACCATATTTAATTAGATCTTCAGGCTCTACTGTATGAACGACTTCACTCGCACTCTTTTTTTCGTCCTTGCCTTTAACATCAGCAGAAAAACCTATGCCGCCCTTTTCAGAACGTTCTCGAATAATGCGATCCAGGCCAGCAAATGCACCACCACAAATAAACAATATATTTGCCGTGTTTACTTGCAAAAATTCCTGTTGTGGATGCTTACGTCCACCTTGAGGAGGAACAGAAGCAACAGTTCCTTCAATCAATTTTAATAATGCTTGTTGTACACCTTCGCCCGATACATCACGGGTAATGGAAGGGTTATCTGATTTACGCGAAATCTTGTCGATTTCATCAATATAAACAATACCCGTTTGAGCTTTATCTACATCGTAATCACATTTTTGTAATAACTTCTGAATGATGTTTTCAACATCCTCACCTACATAACCTGCTTCGGTTAATGTCGTTGCGTCAGCAATGGTAAAAGGCACATTGAGCAAGCGAGCCATTGTTTCAGCCAACAATGTTTTACCGCTACCAGTAGGTCCAATCAGCAAGACATTACTTTTAGATAATTCGACATCCGATTTCTTGATGCCTTGTTCCAAACGTTTGTAATGATTGTATACAGCAACCGAGAGAATTTTCTTGGCTTTTTCCTGGCCAATAACATATTCATCTAGAATACTGTTAATTTCATGGGGAGTAGGAAGCGATGTTCCCGCACCAGTAACCGATTTTTCCTGAATTTCTTCACGAATAATATCGTTACACAATTCGACACATTCGTCGCAGATAAAAACAGAAGGACCTGCAATCAGTTTCCTGACTTCATGTTGACTCTTACCACAGAAAGAACAATACAGCAGGCGATCACCATCACCGTTTTTACCCTCATTACTATCGGCCATTCTTTACTCCTGACTTATTTACAAACATATTTATTCTGATTCTTTTTTCTCATCTTCATCTAAGCTTGATCTTTCATTTAGAACAGTATCAATCAAACCATAATCTCTTGCCGCCTCAGCACTCATGAAATTATCGCGTTCCGTATCTTTTTGAATCGTTTCCAATGACTGTCCTGTGTGATCAGCCATGATCGTATTCAAACGTTCACGAACATATAAAATTTCGCGTGCGTGAATATCAATATCTGTTGCCTGTCCCTGAAAACCACCTAATGGCTGGTGAATCATGACACGAGAATGGGGAAGACTGTATCGTTTACCTTTTGCGCCACCGGTCAACAACAACGCACCCATGCTGGCCGCTTGACCAAGGCACATCGTACTAACATTAGGTTTAATAAACTGCATGGTGTCGTAGACCGACAAACCAGCCGTCACTGAGCCACCAGGCGAATTAATATAAAAGTGAATATCTTTATCAGGGTTTTCTGATTCAAGAAAAAGTAATTGAGCAACGATGACATTTGCAACGTTGTCTTCGACAGGCCCCACCAGAAAGATGATGCGTTCTTTAAGAAGTCGAGAGTATATATCGTAGGACCTTTCGCCCCTTGAGGTCTGCTCGACCACCATTGGCACTAAGTTTAATGCCTGAGTTTCAATGTTATTCATAGTCATCCATATCGGACAATAGCCGCAATAACTTTAGACTGCAGTTTGTCCTTTATTCATTACTTCGTCAAACGTACATGCTTTGTCTGTGACGTCCGCATGCTCCAATATCCAGTCAATAACACCATCTTCCAAAGCCAATGCTTCGACTTCAGCCAGATTTTTTTGATCTGAATAATACCAATTTACAACAGAATTAGGATCTTCGTAACCAGATGCTGCTTGTTCGATCATTTCCCGAACTTTTGCCGGATCCGCTTTTAACTCGTTTTCCTTGATAATTTCGCCAACAATCAATTGTAAAGAAACACGCTTTTCTGCTTGTTCTTTAAAGACAGAATCATCTGCTCCTGCAATTGCACCGCCATCAAGCCCTTGTTGTTTAAGGTTATTTTCCAATTCATGCTTAACGCGATGTTGTTCATTGTGTACCAATGCGTGAGGAAGCTCTACTTCATTTGCTTCGCGTAGGCTTTCAAAAACGCCATCTTTCAACTGGCGACGTAGTGTTAATTCTACTTCGCGGTCCATATTGCGTTTAATTTCAGTGAGTAACGTTTCTTCTTTGCCATCTTTCACACCAAATTGTTCCATAAAAGCTTCGTCAACTTCCGGTAAAACAGTTTCGTTCACCAAATTAACTTTGACCTTGAATTCAGTTTGCTTGCCTTTTAACTCTTCGTTTCCATATTCATCAGGAAATTTCAAATCGAGAGTGACATCATCGCCAGCAGATTTACCAATAAGTCCTTCTTCAAAGCCTTCGATAAAACCCTTTGAACCCAATTCGAGATCGTGGTTCTCAGCTTTACCACCGTCAAAAACTTTACCATCAATAAATCCTTCAAAGTTAATATTGACGATATCACCGTCTTTTGCTGCTCTTTCGACAGGTTTTAATTCTCGACGCTGCTTACGCAGCATCTCGATCATGCCGTCAACATCATTTTTAGTTACTTCACATACCGGCTTTTCAACCTTTATCTTAGACATCGGTTTAAGCTTAACTTCGGGGTATATTTCAAAAACAGCGGTATAAGCTAAATCTTTTCCTACTTCATCATTCAATTCATCAATTCTAGGTTGTCCAGCAGGCTTTAAACTTTCCTGGCTGATCGCTTCATAAAGGCTAGATTGAACCAATTCACCGACGACTTCTTTGCGTACTTGGTCACCATATCGACCTTGAATAATTTTCAAAGGTACTTTACCAGGACGAAAACCCTGAATTTTGGTTGTTTTGGTCATATTTTGTAGACGATTGCTCACTTCAGAGCTGATCCGATCTTCTGGCAACTCGACGCGAACTTTACGCTCTAGCGAACTGGTACTTTCTACTGATACTTGCATTCTTTTAATAATCCTAAAATATTAATTAATTTCAACATGTTAGAACGCTCCCCTGTATTGTCAGGGAAAGCGTTACTACATATAAATGGTGCGAAAGGAGAGACTCGAACTCTCACATCTTACGATACTGGTACCTAAAACCAGCGCGTCTACCAATTCCGCCACTCTCGCATGATATTTGGTTCAAGAAACACTAATTGTTTCTCTGATTTTTAAATAAGCACAAACCGTTCCCGTAATACTTTAATAAAGGATAATATTCTTAAATAATCTAAGTATTGACCTAAGGTTTGATAGTAATTATGAATATAACAGGTGGGATATACAATAATATTTTCAAAAACAATCTTCAGCAAATGATTTACAAACTCTCCTACATTTTCGACTACCCGTTCTTGGGTTAAGTATACAGTCTTCTCCCCAACGATCACAGACCGTCATACATTTTTTTTCTTCGGCGTAATAATCATCAGGTAGCAATAATTCACCATCTAATGGCTTAACGCTACGCCCATCATTTTCTTCTTCGGCAAAAACAGGAGACGATAGTGATAATGAAAACACCATCATTAGCGTAACTAAACTATAAATTAAATTTTTATGAGTCATATTTTTTAGACAGGTATTTCTACTTACGTTCCAACAATAATAGACATTGTAATGTTTAATATCATTCTGTCACCTATATACAGAATAAATTATAAAAATAATATGTTATTGATGGATCGGGCTCGAACCGACGACCTTGGGATTAAGAGTCGCCTCACAACGACAATCCACTAAAAGCGGCAACAAAATACAGTAATCAGATTAGTTAGTTAATGGGAATCTACTGTTGTGACTATCAGTAGATTATTGCCATTATTTGTAGTCAATCCCCCCACCAGTTCCCCATGGATGAGGTGGGGAATGGATAGTATCCACGTAGGCGTGTACTAGCACTCTCACTATTTTGTACTTATATCTTACCCATCAATGTATCAATACTTGTCATTTCAGAGTGACCATATAGTAAATCATAATGAATATTATGAACGTCCGCTTTCCAGTGTCACTTCAACCGGTCAATGCAACACATGCGTTAAATCTCTGTGCTGGTGTTTCAAATTCTAGTGTCTTGCGTGGTCGTTCATTTAACTGACGCGCCACTGCA
>DUBV01000018.1:0-2166 GCA_012960105.1 Thiotrichaceae bacterium
ACCCGGTCCGATATGGGTAAATGGTCGTGCAGGAACAATATCCATGCTTTCACTTTGACTCCATTGATAGCAAAGGGCTTCGACAGCAATTTTGACTACCGAGTAAGGACTCATGGGCTTGAGTGGCGTTGCCTCTGTCATCGGCAGGTACGACATGTCTGGATGACCATACACTTCACTGGAACTGATATTGAGTAGTTTTCCTTTAAAGTTAATGTTCTGTAAAGCCATAAGCAGGTTCAGCATGCCATTAAAGCCAATTTCAAGATTTTTCTCAGGTTTAGCGAATGTCTCTTTAACAGTGGTAATAAAGGCAAAATTGACAACAACGTCAGGCCTGCAATTCTCTACAAGTGAAGTAATTTTTTGTTTGTCTCTGATATCGCACTCACTTCCTGTCGATACAACTTCGTACTCTGCACTCAGTAAACGCTTCATGTGGCAACCTACAAAACCAGTGCCACCAATAAGCAATGCACGCTTCATGAAAAATCACCTGAAGTTTGATAATTAATCACTGTCCGTGCCCACTTTCTGGCCCAGGGTGAATTTTTAGTGCCACTGTTCGCATCTCCCCTATCACCAATATTCATATTCTTCATCCACTTTTCTATCGGTGTTTTGAAACCGGTTTTTTTTCTGTTTAAAGCTATATCTGAAATAGGCGGGATCGGCGTCAACCCAAACATTTTTTTCCATTGATCAACATTCATGTGGGCTATCAAAGGTGCAAACTTGCTTAGCAACTCAGCATCAACTAGTGGAACGCGAATTTCTAACGAGTGCGCCATGCTTGCCCAATCACTATCTCTCAATAATTGATTTTTCATATATAAAGAGGATTCCATTGACGCTACACGTTGAAACGCTGCCCCAGGATCTGGACTAATTTCCTTTTCAATCATTAACATTGGTTTCAACGTTTCTAAACCTGCCAGAATCACATCCTGGTCTAAAACATTCGAAAGCTCCCATGGCATGAAGAGACCTCGCTTCAATAAATAGGCGCCAGGATAGGTACCACCATACTTTAGCAAACCCCAAAACTTCGGATTAATTTTTGCGTTGGTAGCCCACGAAGAGCTGCCAATAATTGTAGCCAAATCACCTAACCCCGGTATTTTTGAGGGTGCCGAAAAATAACGAACACAACGTGGTATTTCCTTAAACGACGGGTAACCACCGAACAACTCATCTCCACCAATCCCTGATACCGCCACTTTTAGACCCTGCTCTCTAGCTGCCTTGCTTACAAACCAGGTATTCAATCCATCTATGCTCGGTTGGTCCATAGCTTCCAGAAACTTAGGGAGATCTTCCTGAAATTCTAACTCGCTTACCCTGCGTATTATATGGTTAGTGCCGTATCCTTCGGCAATTTCTTCAGCTAATGGTGCCTCGTCATCTTGGGATCCTTTAAACTCATCAAAGCCCAGTGTGATTGTCGTAATTGGTGCTCCTCTTTTTCCTGATATTTCCGCCATTAAGCCAACTAGCGCCGAAGAATCAATGCCTGCAGACAAAAAAGCACCAACAGGTACATCAGCTTCCATATGATGTCCTACAGAATCGAGTAAATGTTCTCGAAAAACTTGCTGAAGCTCTGCATGTTTAAGTTTGCCTATTGCGTGGGCCGCATCACATAATGTTTCCGGAATAGAAAAGTAAGCCATTGGCTTAGAGGGACCTGAAGTAGTAATATACATATAGCTAGAGGCTGGAACTGCCCGGATGCTGTCGTATAGTGTAAATGGTTCTGGCACACTGCCGAAAAGATAAAACCCAACCAAGCCAGCAGGCTCTTGTTTACGAGAAATCTTCCCGCCAGCCACTAGCGCTTTAACTTGAGAAGCGACTCTAAGCGTTAATCCATCATCTGAGTAATAAAGAGGCTTGATGCCATACGGGTCTCGAGCTAATAGTAGTTTATTTTCGTAATTATCCCAAAGTGCGATAGCAAACATGCCGCGCAACTCTTGCAACATCGCCACACCTCTCTCTGCAAAAAGATGAAGAATGACTTCGGTATCTGATGTTGTGCGGAAGTGGCACCCTTTTTGTTCTAACTTTCGTCTCAATTCGCGATAATTATATATTTCTCCATTAAAAGAAATGACATATCGACCATCCTTACTAACCATGGGTTGCGTAGCACGCTCATCCAAA
>DUBV01000018.1:2177-3892 GCA_012960105.1 Thiotrichaceae bacterium
GATTATTGATAAACGACGATGAGCCAAGCCCACTCTATGTGTACTTGAGTACCACTCACCCTTACCATCCGGGCCCCGGTTACGCATGTGGTCACGTATTAGTCTTAATTCGTGTGGATTGACAGCTGGCGCATTATCCTTGTATGAAAATATTCCTGCTACGCCACACATATATACAATACTCTTAATTCCTGAGGCCGTGATTTTAGTCGGAAACTAGTGATTTAATATATTAATATTAAATCACCTTATTCTTAATTAAATCTTCAAAATAACTAATTGTTGATTTCAGCCCTTCCTCCAATTTAATGATGGGTTCCCATCCAAGTTCTTTCTTCGCTAGTGTGATATCGGGTTGTCGTTGTTTAGGGTCATCTTGCGGCAACGGGTTTAAACTCAACCTAGATTTCGAGTTAGTCATTTCAATAATTTTTTCAGCAAGTTCTTTAACAGTAAACTCTATTGGGTTTCCTAGATTAACCGGCCCAGTAAAAGCATCTGTTGCCATTAAACGAATAAAGCCATCAATCAACTCATCAACATAACAAAATGAACGGGTTTGTGAACCATCACCATAAATGGTGATATCTTCACCTTTTAGGGCTTGAATAATAAAGTTTGAAACAACACGGCCATCACTGGGGTGCATATTTGGACCGTAGGTATTAAAAATTCGTGCAATTTTAATTTTAACTTGATTTTCTCTATAGTAATCAAAGAATAATGTTTCCGCACATCGTTTACCTTCATCATAACAAGAGCGAATACCAATTGGATTTACGTTACCCCAATAATCTTCAGTTTGAGGATGAACCTGAGGATCTCCATAAACTTCACTGGTTGATGCCTGCATAATTTTCGCATTTTGTCGTTTAGCCAAGCCAAGCATGTTGATAGCACCTAGTACGCTAGTCTTATTAGTATGAATTGGATTATGTTGGTAATGTGGTGGTGAAGCGGGACATGCTAGATTATAAATTTCATCAACTTCAAGATGAATAGGAAACTCAATATCGTGACGGATCAATTCAAAGTTACGGTCATCCATTAAGTGGTCAATGTTACCTTTAGTGCCGGTGAAGAAGTTATCCAGACATAAGATTTCATTGCCTTCTTTTAATAAACGCTCACTGAGGTGAGAACCTAAAAAACCTGCGCCGCCTGTAATAAGAATACGTTTACGATGATAATTATCCATTTGTTGCATCCCTTCCAATTGATATGTAACTAAAACCTAGCTTATGCATAAGTTTTGGTTGGTATTGGTTTCGTCCATCAAAAATAACATGTGACTTCATTAAGTCTTTCATTCTTTCAAAGTCTGGTGTGTTGAATGATTTCCAATCCGTGACAAGAATGAGAGCATCAACATCAGGAAACACTTCATACTGGTGTTCTACCAATTTTAAGTGCCCATGTTTAAACCATTCTTTTGGCAATTCCTCACGAGCAATTTCAATGGCAACAGGATCATATGCAACAACTTTGGCACCGGCGGCAATTAGCTCATGTAAGATGATTTTAGATGGAGCTTCACGCATATCGTCGGTGCCGGGCTTGAATGATAAACCCCATAACGCGAAAGTCATACCGCTTAGATTTTTACCATAGCGGTCAACAATTTTTTCAAAGAGACGATATTTTTGTAGATTATTACGTTGTTCTACCGCTTTTAAAATCATGGCATCGTAATTAGCTGAATTTGCGGAACGTAT
>DUBV01000018.1:3902-6323 GCA_012960105.1 Thiotrichaceae bacterium
CATCAACTGCACTGAGCAGGCGACTATCGTATTGGTGCGCCTTACCGATCTGATAAAGTGCTCGTACATCTTTTGGGAAACAAGAACCTCCATAGCCACAACCAGGGTATATAAACGAAAAACCAATACGCCTATCAGAACCGATACCTTGGCGCACATTTTCAACATCGACACCTAGGATGTCACAGAGGTTTGCTATTTCATTCATAAATGAAATTTTAGTCGCTAGCATTGAGTTCGCAGTGTATTTTGTCATTTCAGCATCACGGATGCCCATAATGATGATGTGCTGGTGATTACGTATAAACGATTTGTACAGGTCATGCATTATTTCTGCAGCTTTATCGCTTGCTGTGCCAATAACAACACGATCAGGGCGCATAAAATCTTCGATTGCAGCACCTTCTTTAAGAAATTCGGGATTACTGACTACATCGAACGTTATATCAAGCTTTCGTTTATCAAGTTCTACCTGAATTTTCGCAGTTACTGTATCCGCAGTTCCAACGGGAACCGTCGATTTATCAATAATAACTGCATAATCAGTCAAGTGTTTACCAATATCACTTGCAACGCCTAGTACATATTGAAGATCGGCAGAACCATCCTCTCCGGGAGGGGTACCAACAGCAATAAATATTAAATCTGCACCATCAATAACATCAGCTATCGAAGTAGTAAAAAATAATCGCTCTTGCTCAACATTGGTTTTGACCAGCTCTTCAAGGCCTGGCTCATAAATAGGGAGAATGCCTTTATGTAGGTTATTTATTTTTGTATCATCAATATCAACGCAGGTAACCTTATTTCCACGTTCAGCGAAACATGCGCCGGCAACAAGTCCAACATAGCCTGTACCAATTACTACTATTTTCATAGATTACTCTCTTGAGTATTTATTGTTTTGTACCAATCGTAGGTTTTCTTTAACCCTTCTTCCAGTTCAATACTATAAGTCCACCCCATTGCTGTTAGACGAGACACATCAATCAACTTTTTTTTTGAACCATCAGGCTTAGAACTATCAAATTTCAACTCACCTTTAAAACCCACAACGCGCTTCATGGTCTCTGCCATTTCACGTATAGCAACATCTTTTCCTGTACCAACATTAATATGTGAAAGCATTGGTTTGGTATTGGCTTGGTAGATTTCTTCATCTAGTTCCAGAACAAACAATGATGCTTCTGCCATATCATCCACACATAAGAATTCACGCATGGGTGTTCCAGTGCCCCAGACGACAACTTCAGCATCATTATTTAATTTCGCTTCATGAAATCGACGCATTAGTCCAGGTATGACATGTGAATTTTCTAGGTGAAAGTTATCGTTAACGCCATAAAGATTTGTTGGCATGACTGAACGGAAATCTGTGCCATATTGTCGGTTGTATGATTCACAAAGTTTAATTCCTGCTATTTTTGCTACAGCATACGGTTCATTTGTGGGCTCTAACACTTCTGTTAACAATGAATCTTCACGCATGGGTTGGGCAACAGCTTTTGGATAAATGCAGGTGCTACCTAAAAATAATAATCGAGTGACATTGCTTTTATATGCTGCATCAATGACATTTGCTTCTATCATCATGTTTAGATATATGAAGTCCGCAGGATAAGTATTGTTGGCATGAACACCTCCTACCTTTCCTGCAGCAAGAATAACGTACTCTGGTTTTACTGTTGCAAAAAAATCTTGCACTGCCGACTGATTAATAAGATCAAGTTCTTTATGTGTGCGGGTAATCAGATTCGTGCAGCCGCGCGTCTCTAATTGACGCATGATGGCAGAACCGACAAGCCCTTGATGTCCAGCGACATAAATCTTGGTATCTTTATTCATTATAATTAAATGGCTTTGAAACCATGTTCTTTGATTAACGTATCTCGCTGGGCGAGATTCAGATCATTTTCCATCATCTCGTGAACCATTTCTTCAAAGGTGATTTTGGGTACCCAACCTAATTTTTCTTTTGCTTTTGTTGGGTCGCCTAATAATGTTTCTACTTCTGTCGGGCGGAAATAACGTTTGTCCACTGCGACGATGCAATTACCGGTTTCGGTGTCATAGCCTTTTTCATCTGCACCATTGCCTTCCCAACGAATTTTCTTATCGATGTGATCGTAGGCGGCATTAACAAAATCACGTACTGAATATTGCACACCTGTGGCGATACAAAAATCTTCTGGTTGGTCTTGTTGAAGCATGAGCCATTGCATTTCAACATAGTCTTTTGCATGTCCCCAGTCACGTAGCGCATTCATGTTGCCAAGGAATAAACAATCTTGAAGGCCTAACGTTATACGTGCTAATGCTCGAGTGATTTTACGGGTTACAAACGTTTCACCACGTATTGGTGATTCATGGTTAAACAAAATACCATTACAAGCATACATACCATAGGCTTCACGGTAATTT
>DUBV01000019.1 GCA_012960105.1 Thiotrichaceae bacterium
CGTTAACTTCGCACATTGAAACTAAAGAACCATTAATAGGCACCTTAAACACACAAGCATTAATTCTCTCTTGCCCTATTGCTGTTTCTATTTTTTCTTTGTTCATAAAATGATGACTGACAAGACTTAAGTAATCGATTTGTATGCGACCAGCTAACCAAGACGTTACCAATTGTTTTGCACTGCGATTTTCAACCAGACGCAATTGCTGTATGACAAAAGGTAAAACAGAAAAAACTAAAAACCTGGGTTGTTGAATCAACATTTTTAATAGAGATAAAATTCTTTGACTGTTAGAAAAACTCCTAAAATTAAGCCCACCGAAGCTTTCGGACCATTGATTAATAACTTGATTTGCATACTGATCATCCCTTTTAAATAAAGGATAAAATACCGGTTCGCCATTTCTTTCGGTAACGACAACACCTTGTATAAAACGGGTACAATCTGGATGACCAAATAGTCGAAAATGCTGAGTTAAATCATCTGCTTTAGTTTTATCAGCATAAATACCTTGACCAATAATTGACCATAATTTATCGACTGTTAATGATTCACCCATTTTATTTTCTGTACGACCGACCTGAGCTACAGGCTGAAAACTGATCATTTTAAACACATCTGCATTTTTCTTAAGCCAGTGTAAAACTTCTGGTATTTCTAAAAAGTTTTCATCAGTCACCGTCATGGTCATTGCTACTTCTAATATTTTACAGGTTTCTCTTCGTGGTTTCCGTATCAATACTGTAAATTCATCACGTAATGGCATTAATTCCAGTTCTAAAGTTGCGTGTTTATAAGCCGTGCCACTGCGGCCTCTTTGTGTGGTATCAATATGAATACTGAGTTCAGTCAACCTAGCTTCTAGCATCAATCGTTTAAGTAGTTCGGGAGGTTTTCGCAAAGCGTCTCCATGTGACATTACCATCGGTACTAGACCAACTCCACGGGCGTATTGGATTATTTCGATAAGTTCTTCAACGGGGCGTAAGGTCACTTCACCATCCGTAATCTGAACATTACCTCCATGACCTAGCCAGTCACGAATTACTTGTAACTGCTGTTTAATACCTGCCAACGATTCCGCTGGAATACGATTGGCCTCTTTACCTAAATAACAACCTTTACAGGCAAAATCACAACGTGGCATTACCCCAATAGTTGCACCACATCCAGCATATTGCTGGCCAATAAATTGATTATCCGTTTGAAGCTTATTGGGTAATGAATTACGAGTATTTTGAAGAATGCTTTGCGTTTCTAAAGAAATCAGAGGTGCTTTAAAGTCAGAAAATAGTCGCTGAAACATATTCTTCATAATGGGATTATCCTGAAATAGTGTATTTACAACGCGTTATTCTCTTGTTTTTGCATCCAGCAGGGCCAATAATGACATGCTCAACATAACGATATCTTCAATAGCGGTTAGAGGCGTTAATGGTCTCGCAAAAAACACACCAAAGCATCCACAATTTGCGACCTCGATCCCTCGATACAAAGTCCACAATATCACGCTTAACATTAACACATGTATAAGCACTGCCAACCAGGCAATAAGACACCGTTTAAATGCAATTAACAAACTGATTCCAACACCCAGTTCAATAAAAGGCAATAGGTAAGCTAAAAGCACACTAAACCAATATGGTAATAATTGATAACCATCGAGAATGGTAACAAACCCTGGCATATCAAGCGCTTTTCCAATCCCTGTGCTAATTAATATCAGTCCAACAAAAACTCTGGGAATAGCGCGTAAGTAGTGATTAATGAATAGGGTTTTGATCATTTAAGTTCCAATCGTAAGGGATAAATTCTATCTTGTAGGCAGAGGCATGTTCTTCTATCAAACTAGCGGTTTCTTCAGAAAGATATAGACGGATAAAATTGATCAGTGTTGCCTTTTTTTCAGGGTAATGAAGTTGATACCAATCAATAAAATCATCTTCATACCAATCCATAATAGATGACATATAAATCGTCTCGGTCTCACAATCAATACGAAAATTTCGTGGTTCAGAGAAAAATCGTCGAGCCTCTTGTTCCAACTGCTGCTCTAATTTTGCGCCAGTAAATGCATAATCAGGCAAGCTTGGACAACCTCGTGAAGCACAGTTCAACGCGAAATGGATACGAGGTTCTGAAAAACGTTCGCGAATCACCTTATTTTCCAAATAATAAAGACTGGTCGATACTTTACCAAAAATGGGTTTTTGAAAAACAAAAAAGCCCATTTTGTCGGGTAAAAAGAAAAAGGGGAAAGGAGGCTTTACCTCTTCGATACCTTTAATCGGATAATAATTCAATACTGTTTTGATGACAGCTGCGTTATAGGCATTAATCCAATAGGTCAGCCGATGCTGTTCACTAGAAAATAATTCAGGGTGGCTATCAGGGCTATACTGACTAATCAATTGATAATAAGCGTCAATATCCTCTGCTTGCAATTTCAATGTTTTATAATCAACGAGTCCCTTCTCATCAACTGCCTGATTAAGAACCTGGTCAAACTGTTGATGGGGGAAATTATCCAGCTGCAATTTCTCAACTTTATTTAATACAGGTGATATTGTTGTACATGCTGACAGCAAAAGTAATGAACCTAAGAATGCGGATTTTAATAAACTATTCATTATCGCCACCACTGATGGTATCTCTCCACCCATTTTAATAATCCACCGGGAGCATGGGCTTTTTTCCAATTACCCGCAGCATATTTATTGGCTTCAACCAAAGTCGGATAAATATGAATAGTACCGAGAATCTTGTTCAATCCAAAACCATTGCGCATGGCTGAAACATATTCAGCAATTAAATCACCGGCATGTTCACCGACGATAGTTACTCCTAAAATACGGTCTTTACCCGGTACGGTTAATACTTTGATAAGGCCATGTGCTTCTTCATCCGCAATAGCACGATCTAATTCTTCAATATCATAGGTCGTCACTTCATAAGCAATGCCTTTTTCTTTTGCTTCCAACTCGCTTAAGCCAACTCGAGCAACTTCTGGATCAGTAAATGTTGCCCAAGGAATCACCGAATAATCAACCTTGAATTTTTTGAATTTCCCAAACAATGCATTCACTGAGGCATACCAAGCTTGATGCGCTGCTGCATGGGTAAACTGATAAGGGCCAACCACATCGCCACAAGCATAAATGTTAGGAAAAATGGTCTGTAAATATTGATTGGTTTCTATGGTTTTTTCCGGTTTTAGAGGTATATTCAAATTCTCCAAACCAATTCCTTGTGTATTCGCCACTCGTCCTACAGCAATTAATAATTGATCAAACTCAATATGAATTTCTTCCCCTTGATGGTTTCCAAGCCGTTCACAAACCAGTATTCTTTTATTGTTCTCCTTTATAAATCTGACCGCTTTATGTTCAACACGAAGATCAATACCTTCAAACATGAAACGATCCATAACCCTTTGTGAAACCTCAGGGTCTTCTCTGACCAATAGCTGTGCTGCCTTTTGCACTATGATGACTTGACTACCCAAGCGAGAAAAAGCCTGAGCCAGTTCGCAACCAATTGGCCCACCACCTAACACTAATAAACGTTCTGGCTTTTCGCGTAAATCCCAAATCGTATCAGAACTTAAATAATTTATGTTTTCAATCCCTTCAATGGCAGGTATAAACGGTTTGGCTCCGGTAGCAATAACGATATTACGCGTAGTCAAAATTTGACCATTAACTTCCACTGTATAAGGTGATGTTATTGTTGCATCCCCCGTTATGCACTCTACTCCGAGTTGACTATATCGCTCTATCGAATCATGTGGTTCTATTTGTTTTATAACGCGCTGCACTCGCTCCATCACTTGGGCAAAATCAAAATCAACCGTCACTGATTTGATCCCCAATTTTTCAGCACGTTTAGCATGACTAAGAAATTTTGCGGTACGCAATAAAGCTTTTGAAGGCACACACCCTGTATTCAAACAATCCCCGCCCATTCGATGCTTTTCAACTAAAGCGACTTTCGCTTTTACTGCTGCGGCAATATAAGAAGTGACCAATCCTGCAGACCCTACACCAATGACCACTATATTGTAATCAAACTGTTTTGGTTTTTTATACGTTTGATAAACTTTCCTTGCCTGAATCACGGCTACCATTTTTTTTGCCAGCAACGGAAAAATACCTAATATCGCAAAAGAAACAATCAATTTAGCAGAAAGAATGCCGCTTAAAGATTCAATTTTGGCAATTTGTGTTCCGGCATTAACATAAACGATAGTCCCTGCCAGCATTCCGATTTGGCTCACTAGATAGAATGTAAACGTCTTAATAGGCGTTAAACCCATGACTAGATTAATCACAAAAAATGGAAATGCTGGAACTAAACGCAGGGTAAATAGATAAAAAACCCCCTCTTTTTCTATCCCAGCATTAATAGCCGTTAAATGTTCCCCAAACCGGTTTTGCACGATATCTTTGAATAAAAATCGAGAAGCTAAAAAAGCTAACGTCGCTCCAATAGTACTGGCAAATGAGACAATTAATGTCCCCGTTGTAACGCCAAAAATTGCACCACCCACCAATGTCATTAAAGCAGCGCCCGGTAAGGATAAGGCCGCTACAGCAACATAAATGACAAAATAAAACAGAATTGCCTGATTAGGGTGTTCTATATAGTAAAAATCAATTTTTGCTTGTTCGGTCTTAAAAAAATCAAGCGTAAAGTAATGGCCTAAATCAAACAGAAAAAAACAACTGACCGCAATCAAAATAATAATAAAAACGAGAATTTTACCTTTGCTCATAATTTGTTCCAATAGATGTCAATAGCGGTTTAATGTGTTTTATCAGATTCGTTTAATTGCCAGTCATACTGATGATCTTTAGTTCCTTGAAATTTCATTAATTGCTTCTTTAATTCAGGTTTTGCGTAATGAACAAGATGCTTAATCAATAATTGGTCATTGCCTCCAAAATCATCCAAATACCAATGATAAATACTAGATACAATTAGTTCGCCCTTGTCGAAACTAACACCTCGGGTATGGTTAATGTAGTCACTCGCCCCTTGATCCAAAAGCATATTGGTATTAGCTGAAGTAAATGCCTTAGCAGAAAGATTAGGACAGGAATAACTCGCACAATTAACCGCATAATGAATACGTAGGTCTTGCCAAATCGGACGTAAGATTTTGTGTTCTATATCATTTAAACTGAGTCTGTGACCTGCAATTTCAGCAACTTCATCATCCCATGGGCCAAAACTAAAAAAACCGTTCCCTAGTTTTTTGATGCTTTTAACCGGATAATTATCCAATATTAAATTAACCGTCAAAGCATTATATAAATTTATCCAATAAGCCATTTGCTCAACTTTGTGATAACGCCTAGGATCAATACCCTGAAGTTCTAACAAATATTCTTTTAAGATTTTCTTATCTGCTATAGACACGTCTCTATAACGGAAACGATTAACTCCAGAGGGATGATTCGTAATCAAATAATCATCAAGTACTTTCTGCCATGACTGATGATCTATAGGCGTTGAATTACTTTCATTACTTTGATTCCAATAATCAGTGGTTGTCGCAAAACTTTGAACACTCATTAAAAGTAGACACACAATAATTAATACTTTTTTTAGTGTGTAGGGAGTTGTGATTACGCTCATTTTCCATTTCTCCTTACGGTAGAGATACATTACAGTTATCAGATAGACTATTAACCAAAAAACACATCGAATTTAAATAATATCAAATTCTAAACGGCCTACACGCCTACGCGCTAAGGTTTTTTATCAAGGACAAAACTGTGGCCATTGGCGTCTCCCTTCAATTGCCAAAAACCAAGTTGTGTTTCATCTGCTATTGCATGGACAATGCGATATTACTCCTGAAGGCGAGCAATCACCCCATACATTACCAGAAGGCGACATTTTCTTTATTGCCCGCGGGGTAGAGCATGTTATTCAATCCATTGATGTTGACCACGCTGAAAATTTACCGGCTAAAGAATATGCTCTTACCAATGGTTTACGCGCTGATGCAACGGGTATTTTATGTGGGACATTTGAATGCGATGAGAACGTTCGTAATCCACTATTAGATGCTCTTCCAAGTTCAGTTGTTGTAAAAACTGATGTTCATTCTGACCCTAACTGGATGAAACATCTTATCGCTTTGTTGGTTGCTGAATCAGGCCATGACAGTGTAGGCTCCAATATTCTTGTTGAACAATTAGTGGATACTTTTTTTATCCACATATTTCGTAGTTACC
>DUBV01000020.1 GCA_012960105.1 Thiotrichaceae bacterium
CTTGCGCATCTAATATTTCTCGCAAACTACGTAGTCAGGTCTTGTTTCTTGCTAGCAAATAACAAGACCTGACCCCGCAATTTTTTGACCCCACTTATTTTACTTCTATTATTAATATGTTATTCGAATGAAATATCAGGATACCAATTTTGATGTGACTCATGAAAAAGTAATGATCTTGGTATATTTTTCAAAATTGAAAATTCTACTACTAGTGGATGAAACTTTTTATTGCCATATTTAGAAAGACAATTATAAAAAATAATAATACCTTCATGGTTTGATATCTGTGCCCTTACTAAATTACTGTAAAATCGTTTATTTTCTATTTCTGAATTTTTGATAAATTTAAAAATATTGTATAAGTATCTAAAGTAATGTCCTAATTCTACTTGGTGTTCTTCATAAAACTTTTCATAGATATTAATTACTGTTTCTAAATCTTCAATATTTTCTTTATTTGGTTTTAAAGCGTTTGATAATCTCTGAACCATAACAGGAAAACAATCTCTACCAGAAGTAGTCACAACTGCTCGATTACCTCCACCTCGCACAAAATCAATCGAATTTACAATGTCATTATGTAATCGCAGCATTTGAAAAAAGGAATTTTCAAAATTTTGTAATTTTAATGTTTCATTTTGAGATTCTAGTGCTTTTGAAGAATTTCTTAATTCCTTTCTTGTTAACTGAAGCTCTTTTACTTGTATAGATATTGTAAGTAATAAAGCAAACAAACCAAAAAATCCAAAAACAGGATTTAAAACTCCACCAATATAATCTCCAAATTCGCCCCACCTAGAATGATCGGTGATAATATCGCCGTTATAATAATTTGCGTATAGATATACACAGATAATGGCTATTGCTATCCCAGAGGCTATTATAAATATAATAACGAGTCCTGTATTTAAATCTCTTTCTTTTTCTTCGCTGGACATATTCGCCAACCTCAATAATTTTATTTTGTTACATCTGTTAATTCATATATCTCTACTAGTTTATTTTGAAGTGACTTCATTAAATATCTTAGATCCGACCAATCATCTAAAAATTCTTTAAGCTCAGGAAATTGCTTTTGTCGTTCTAATGGCATTAAACTCTCATCACTCTCGTTATCCCACCAATGTCTATATTGAATTTGCCATTTTTCTAAAAAAGGGCGAAGAACTGTAATAAAAGCAGAATTAATTATCATGCCTAAATGATTAATATTTTTGTTTTTAATTTGACCTGCCGGGAAGGACCTCATAATTTTCCTCGCTTCTTGAAAAAAATTAAATAACGAATCTAAACTTTCAATATAAAGTTCTCCCTCAAAGTTGGTGCATTCATCATCATAAATTTTACCGATTACTGCGACTCTTGTTATAAGTTCAGTGTAGAGTTCCCATGCACATTGTCTATCTTCATCCGCTAATTCAGCTTCTAAAGAAACTATACCCAAATTAATGGAAAATGATCCCTTTTGTAAGTTAGTCATTTTGCTTTTTAATATTTGTTGGATTAACGATTAATCTTTTACTTTTGCTGTTTGCTGTTTGCTGTTTGCTGTTTGCTGTTTGCTGTTTCAATATAGCTTATTAAATTATCTAAAGTTAAATTATTCCAATCGACACATAGTGCATAGACAGTATTATTTAATCCTTTTTCTATCGTCGGTAACTGGACCCCTATTAAGCCGTGCTTTTTATCTAAAGTTGCTTTTATCTCCCAATCTACAAATCTACAAATTTTCTTGACGGTGTATTATTTCCACATAAATCGTGCATGAACTGCCAGTAATATAATCCCCTCTGATTTTTCTCATTACATATTCTGAATCATTACTTGAAATAGAATCTCTTAAGGAATTATCATGAATAACATCATATGTTTCAGAAATATTTTTTCGAGAATTCATCATAATAAGGCTGATCAATACCCTGATGATAACTCACAAATATTGTTCTTTTAACCGGGAAAAGTGAGTTTGCATATGGATTAGGTCTGAATTATCCATTATTTATATTCATAAAAACCATCCGTTAATTAATAAACTTCAATGGAAGTATATAACTGAACAGCCTTTAAAGGATAATTATTATAAAAATAGCTACTTTAATTGAATTCTAGGTGTCTGCCATGGGATAAACGCAGAAATTACTATTTGGATAGGACGGAGAAAGTTTTCACTAATACAAGGCGCGAGTTGGCGAGGACACGGAGTTTATGAAAAATAAATGAGTACCGCAGCCGACGAAGCGACGCAGTAGTAGCGGAAAATAGCCCGTCCTATCAGCCTGTCCAGCCTAAACCGGCGGATATACAATTAATCGACAACAACAACGGCACCAACCCTTCCAGCGGGTCACTACCCTCTGCTCTACCCCTAAATGCTTCAACCAGCTTCACCTGCTCTAGTCCTGACTGATGCAAGACCGGAATACGGCGATTTAGCTTACGGTTGAATTTCTTGAATCGTTGGCAAAGTTTTTCTTCGCCGCTGAGTTTCAGGACCATTTCTATGGTGAGTTTGTATTCATCCATGACCATATTGAATACGGTATCTCTCAGTGCTTCATCTTCGACTAGTTCTGAGTAAGACTTGGCTACTTCGAGATCCACTAATGATAAAGTCTTTTCGGTTTCGTCTATGACTAAACGAAACAGACGCGATTCTTTAAACATTTCGCTGATTAATGCTTCGCCTTTTTCGCCTTCTTTATCGATGTAGTTCTTTAATGCGGAACCGACACCATACCAACCGGGAACCAGATGTCGGTTTTGTGTCCAGGCAAACACCCAGGGAATTGCTCTTAGGTCGCTTAATGAATTTGCACCAAAGCGTTTCGCTGGGCGCGAACCGATATTCATTTTCGCCAGTTCTTCTACCGGACTTGCGGCATTGTAGTAATTCACCAAGCCTTCAGTTTCGGCTAACTCTCGGTATTTAGTAAATGCTAATTCAGAAATACTTTCCATGGCTGCATCGAAATGCGGCTGTGGTTTTAATTCTTCTTCATCCATCGATTTAATCGTGTGTTCAAAGACACTCGATGCCAGTAATTCCATATGATATTGCGCGCTACCTTCGTTGGCGTATTTTGATGACACTGATTCACCTTGTTCGGTGATACGCATTTGTCCGTGTATAGAACCGGCAGGTTGTGCGGCAAGAGCTTTACCGGTTGGTGCACCACCGCGACTGACTGATCCGCCGCGACCATGGAAGAATGAAATCGGGATACCGGCTTCTGCACCTGTTTTCGTCAGACTTGTCTGAGCTTTGGTTAATTCCCAGTTGGCTGTGAAGTAACCGCCATCTTTATTTGAATCGGAATAACCGATCATCACTTCTTGTACGCCAGTTTGTTCTTTAATAGATCGCTTGATGACTGGAATGCTTAATAGCTCTTTCATCATCTCGGGTGCGCGTTGCAAATCATCTATGGTTTCGAATAAAGGCACGATAGGTAAAATGCTATATTCATTACCTTCATCACCGGTGAATAAGCCGGATAACTTTGCTAATACATATACACCTAATATATCACTGACTGATTTCGTCATACTTAAGATGGCATTACCAAAGGCTTCGCGATCGAGTTTATTGATCATCTCACCTGACATCTGGAACAAACCTAATGTTGAAGTCGCTGACTCATCTAGATTTGAAAATGTTGGTAGGGCTCCTAACGGTTTTTCTAACTCAGCTAACAACCATGCTTTCCATTCATCACTATCTAGTGCCGGCGCTTCATTCTTACCTTCCATCGCTTTCCAGATACAGCCTAGCGCATGATTTACTGTTTCTGAGTTTTCACGTAAATCCAATCGCACAGTTCGGAAACGAAATGCTTCAGCTTTTTGTAGTAAAGGAGTGACCAGTGCACGCGCAAGATGTTTGCATTTAGAATCAACCAAACCTTCAGATAATTGTCTTAGGTTATCAATGAACTCATCGGCGTTATTATATTTTATTGCGCAGAAGTGGCCTTCTTCATCAGCCGCTATGGTGCCGCGTAATTTTATTAACATACAGGTCAGAAACTGACGGAAGACTTCGCCGGGGTTTCTTTCTGTAATATGTTCTAGTTCATCGATACCTTCGAGTATCGTTGCTAGATGTTCTTCAAAATCTTTTGATAACTCGAGGTTAACGCGAGAGACACTGAGTTTTTCTACAATCGCTTGTAAAGATTCGACATAGTGTTCTAAAACAATGCTGCGATTTTTTAATAAGGCATCTTTGGTAACATCATTGGTCACAAAAGGATTGCCATCACGATCACCGCCTATCCATGATCCAAACTGGAAAAAGGGAGGTATGGTAAATTCGGAATCAGGATAACTTTGGCCTAAAGCCCAATCGAGTTTTTCATGGGTTTCTGATACACATTCAAATAATGATTGCTCGAAGAAATGTAAACCCCAAACCACTTCTTGTGGCACTGATGGTTTTTCTAAACGCAATTCACCAGTTAACCATAACAGATCAATTTCGTCATTTAATTCTCTAATGATAGTTTTACGTTCGCGCTCGGTCCAACGTGTTGCTTCTAAACGATACAACAACACATAGATACGTCGATGTATTTCCAGTACGGTAACGCGTTTTGCTTCAGTAGGATGTGCCGTAATCGTCGGACGTATATGCGCAACATCTAATAAGTCCTGGATTTCATTTGCAGGGATACCGGCATCTTTCGCTTGTTTGAATACATTAGCAAAAGTACCGGGAACATTGTCCAGTCCGTATTCTTTTTCAGCAAGACGACGTCGACGCATGCCGGTATTTTCTTCGGCAACGTTTAATAACTGAAACCAGATTCCCCATGCTTGTAATACACCGAGTAGTAATTCGGTATTTCCCGCAGGAATAGACATCTCTCCGCGAAAATACGGCAGTATTTCACTTTGTCTGTGTTGAATGACTTTGCCAAGTTGCTCGGTTAAGAGGCCAACAACTTCTTTAGCATAAGTAGCAGAAAGGGCGTCTAACGATTTCTCGTCAAACTCGACATCATTTGATGACATATATTGAAATCCAGTAAAGAGTTAAAGTGTCTTTGATAATAGACGTTTTTACGCGATAGCAAAGCCTGAGCCTGCTATCGCGTAAAAATATATTATTGAAGTAACTTATGCTACGCGGTCGCCTGGCTCTTCTCCTTTGAAAAAAGCCTCAACATTAGCTAATGAACGTAAACCCATAGCAACACGGGTTTCTGTTGTCGCACTACCCAAATGAGGTAGTAGAACAACGTTATCCATACTTAATAAGTCTTCGCTGACGTTAGGTTCTTTAGCGAACACATCAAGACCAGCACCTGCGATAGCTCCGTCTTTTAATGCTTGAACCAACGCAGGTTCATCAACAACATCACCACGGGCGGTGTTGATCAAGAAAGCAGAGTCTTTCATCAATGCAAATCGTTCAGCGTTCATCAGGTTGGTATTGCTACCACCGCCTGGACAATGCAATGTTACGAAGTCTGCATCTTTTAATACGTCTTCAACGCTATCGAGTTTGGTAGCACTGAATTTTTTGATGACTTCATCTGATGGTGGATACGGATCAAAAAAGCTGATTTCCATACCAAAACCAAAATGTGCTTTTGTCGCAACTGCCTGAGCAATACGACCAAAACCAATAAAGCCGAGTTTCTTACCGGTGACTTTAGTCGCTAGAAAATGCGTAGGACACCAACCGTCCCATTCTTTACTGCGAACCAAACGTTCACCTTCACCAATACGGCGTGAAACAGTAATCAATAAACCCATTGCGATATCCGCAGTACAGTCGGTTAGAACTTCAGGGGTATTAGTTACAACGACGCCAACTTCTTTGGCAGCATCGGTATTGATGTTGTTAAAGCCAACACCAAAGTTAGATACGATTTTGCATTTTCTATCATCGCTACCGAAGATATCAGCATCAATTGGAAAATCAGAAACGGTCGGGCAAACCGCATCGTAATTTTGAATTGCAGCTTTAAGTTCGTCGACAGACATTTTGTGATCGTCTTCGTTTAAGGTTACGTCGAACAGTTCTTGTGCTTTAGCTTCTGCTTCAGCAGGCCATTTACGGGTAAGAAGTACTTTAGGTTTACTCACAATAGTCTCCAAATAAGGTTCTATCGAATTAGATATGAAGAGTGGAACAAGATGTTCCACTCTTCGTATTGCAACTTAACTAATTTTTGCTAATGCTGCCTGTACGACAGGAGCGAATGATGATGGGTTTGGTACAACAGCAACACCACATTCAGTCAATATTTCTACTTTTTCAGCGGCACTATCGCCAACTGCAGAAATAATCGCACCAGCGTGACCCATACGAGTACCTTTAGGAGCAGTGAGACCAGCGATGTAACCGATAACCGGTTTTTTCATGTTTTCTTTGGTCCACATTGCTGCTTCTACTTCTTGTGGTCCACCGATTTCGCCAATGATGACGACTGCTTTAGTTTCATCATCTTCTTCAAATGCAGCTAAATGATCTTTAAACGAACTACCGTTGATAGGATCACCACCAATACCAATACTTGATGATATTCCAATACCGACTTGTTTCATTTGTGATGCAGCTTCGTAGCCTAAAGTACCAGAACGACCAATGACGCCTACTTCACCCGGCATATAAATATGACCTGGCATAATGCCCATCATACATTTGCCCGGACTGATAGAACCGGCACAGTTAGGACCCGTTAAGATCATCTTATCTGCTTCTTTGTATCGACGCATGTAACGCTTAACACGAATCATATCTTGTGAAGGAATACCGTCGGTGATTGCTACGCAAAATTTAATACCTGCATCAGCTGCTTCCATAATACTGTCTGCTGCAAACGGTGGTGGTACGAAAATAATACTCGCAGTTGCACCCGTCGCTTCGACTGCTTCTTTCATGGTGTTGAATACAGGCAGGTCTAAATGCTTGCTACCGCCTTTACCCGGAGTAACACCGCCAACGATGTTAGTACCGTATTTAATCATGTCGGTCGCGTGGAAGGTTCCAATCTGACCAGTGAAGCCCTGTACCAAGACTTTTGTGCTTTCTACTAAATGAATTGCCATGTTTGTTTCCCCTTACTTACCGGTTGCTTCTTTCCAGGCAGCTACGGCTTTATCAGCAGCTTCCTGTAGAGTGTCAGCCATAATGATCGGCAGGCCACTGTCTTTTAAGATCTTACGACCTTCTTCAACATTGGTACCTGATAGTCGACAAACTAATGGCACTTTTAAATCAATCGATTTAACTGCTTGCACTACACCTTCAGCAATCCAGTCACAACGATTAATACCAGCAAAAATGTTAACGAGAATACATTCAACTTTGTCATCAGACAGAACCAGATTGAATGCTTTGGTTGTACGTTCAGGAGAAGCACCACCGCCTATATCAAGGAAGTTAGCAGGCTCGCCACCGGCGTGCATGATCATATCCATTGATGCCATTGCTAAGCCAGCACCGTTAATAATACAACCGATGTTGCCGTCCAGACCGACATAACTTAAACCACGATCTGCTGCGCGCATTTCACGAGAATCTTCTTGTGACTTATCACGTAGTTCTGCAATATTGCCATGACGAAACAGTGCGTTGTCATCAAAGCCCATCTTCGCATCAACTGCAATAATATTGCCTTCTTTGGTAACAACCAAAGGATTGATTTCTACCATGTTCGCATCTAAATCACGCATCGCACGATAACAACCGAGGAAGGTAGTTACTGCTTGATTGATTTGTGATTTATTCAAACCTAATGCAAACGCAATTTCACGCGCCTGGAAAGGTTGCATGCCAACAGCAGGTTCAACTGCAATTTTGATAATGGACTCTGGTTTTTCAACCGCAAGTTGTTCAATCTCCATACCGCCTTCAGCAGAAGCTACTACCGTGACACTTTCGTTTTCACGATCAAGTACAAATGCTAAATAGATTTCACGGTCGATGTTACAACCGGCTTCTACATATAGACGATGACAAACTTTGCCTTGTGGGCCTGTTTGATGCGTTACTAATTTTTTACCGAGTAATTCGTTCGCAGCATCTGACACTTCGTGCTCAGATTTACAAACTTTAATACCACCCGCTTTACCACGTGCGCCTGAATGAATTTGAGCTTTAACAACCCATACTTCACCACCAATTTCTGTTGCGCGGTAAGCAGCCTGTTCCGGGCTATACGCTAAACCACCTGCAGGAATCGGTACACCATAGTCAGCGAGAATTTCTTTCGCTTGATATTCATGGATGTCCATAATTCACATCCCCCCTTTTTTTAAAATTAAAATTCTTATCTACTACTACTTAGCCTTTGCAGCGATTTGATCCGCTTGTGCAATTAGATTGCGAGCCATTTTTTCTGACGCAATATCAATCATCTTGCCATCAAGTTGTGCTGCACCTGCGCCTTTCTTAGCCGCTTCTTCTAACGCTTCTAATACACGACGTGCATGAGTCACATCTTTATCCGGTGGAGACATTACTTCATTCGCTAATGGAATTTGCTTAGGATGAATTGCCCACTTACCGTCGAAACCGAGTGCTGCAACACGACGTGCCGCTGCTTTATAAGCTTCAGGATCACTGAAATCACCGAAAGGACCGTCTATTGCACGTAAACCAAACGCACGACATGCGGTAAGCATTTGTACTTGTGACGTATGCCATTGATCATTTATAGCACCTTCACAAACATAATCTGGGTTTAAGCCACCGATAATGGTGGTACGTGAACGCATGCTTGCCGCGTAATCACCCACACCAAAATGGAATGCTTCAAGACGCTTACTTGATGTTGCAATAGACATCACATTGGCACCACCAAGTGCCGTTTCAATTAAACAATCAAAACCGATTCTTTTCTCGAGGCCCATCGCATCTTCAACCTGCGTCACCAACATATCGACAGCGTAGACATCTGCGGCAGTACCGACTTTAGGAATCAAAATCGTATCAAGCTTACTACCCGCTTGTTCGATGATATCGACAACATCACGATACATATAATGAGTATCCAGGCCATTAATACGCACGCATATAGTTTTACTACTCCAATCAATATCATTTAATGCTTCAATAACATTTTTACGGGCTTGTGGTTTATCATCAGGTACAACGGCATCTTCTAAATCAAGAAAGATGTAATCCGCGTCACTCTTTGCTGCTTTTTCAAACATGCCTGGGCTTGAAGCTGGGACTGCTAGCTCACTACGCTGTAAGCGTGGAGTAGCGGGTTCGTATGCAGTAAAACTCATGGTTATTCCTCTTTATTATATTTAAAATTATTTAAATCGTTAGTTCTACAGATTCACCATGAATCTTATGAACGAGCAATCTTCGTGTTACGTAGGTATTTTTGAGCTGCAGACTTATCATCTGCATAAAAATAAATTCGTTATAATTCGTTAACTATTAGGGATGCCGTTATTGTTATTTGAATATGGCATCGTCGCTACCTTGCGAGCTACAAGCCTTGATTATCATAAATACTTCATATAATTCAAAGACTTATATTACTTTTGTTTTACAGTTCTATAAACTGTGAACTACGTCTCAAAAATCCAGCCGGCTATTCTGCCACAAAACAGCCCTAAAAATCCATCAGAGGATCGATTTTCAGTAAAAAATAAGGGGTAAGTGATGGGTAAGAATTGCTTAGTATTTGATTTTATTAGAAGATTTTAGGAAATACTCGAAAGCCCTGTTTCGAGGTCGCGTTTCAGATCTTCTACGTCTTCTAAGCCAACAGAAAGACGAATTAATTCAGGCTTAATGCCTGCTTCTAGCCGCTGTTCATCCGTCAATCGGTGATGCGTTGTCGTTGCTGGATGCGTAACCGTGCTTTTAGTATCACCTAAATTCGCTGTAATAGAGAAAAGCTCTGTTGAATCAATGGCTTGCCATGCAGCTTTTTTGCCGCCACGGACTTCAAAACTAACCATGCCACCGAAGCCGCTTTGTTGTTGTTTACACAGATCATGCTGCGGGTGCGATGTTAAGCCCGGAAAATAGACTTTTTCGACCTTATCGTGCTGATCTAACCATTGCGCCAATATTGCCGCATTTTCACAATGCGCTTTCATGCGGATATTCAATGTTTCTAAGCCTTTTAAGAAAACCCAGGCGTTAAATGGGCTCATGGTGGTACCGGCGGTACGTAAAAAGCCGAAGATGTCTTCGCCAAGTAAGTCTTCACTACCAACAACAGCACCACCTACGCAGCGTCCTTGTCCATCCAGGTATTTGGTTGCTGAATGAATAACGATATCGGCACCCAGTGCTAACGGTTTTTGTAATATCGGTGTCGATAAACAATTATCTACAACTAACAGGCAACCGTGCTTATGGGCAATCTCAGCCAGACGGCTAATATCGGCAATTTCTAATAATGGGTTTGACGGTGTTTCCAGAAACAGTATTCGAGTAGCTGGCGTGATCGCCTTTTCCCAAGCCTCGTAATCGATTAAATCGACGAAGGTGGTCTCAATAGCGAATTTGGTCAATATATTGTCAAAAAGCCCGACTGTCGTGCCAAATATAGATAAAGACGAGACAATATGGTCGCCAGACTTCAATAAGCCCAGACAGGTGCTCAAAATAGCACTCATGCCAGAAGACGTGCCTACACAACGCTCGCCGCCTTCCATTGCCGCTAAACGCTGTTCAAATGTTCTAACGGTAGGGTTGGTAAATCTCGAATAGATATTACCGGGCTCATCACCGCTAAAGCGTGCGGCAGCTTCTGAGGCATTCTTAAAGACAAAGCTGGAAGTGGCAAAAATAGGTTCGCTATGTTCACCTTCGTGGCCACGTACCTGTCCAGCACGCACGGCTAATGTGTTTGTACTCAGTTTCTTTTCATCAGACATAATAATCCTCTTAAATATAGTCTATTTGTTTTAAGAGCAGCCTGAATAGATTCGGAATGAAAGCAGGATGTCTCTTTAGCGGTATTTTTTTTGCGCCCGCAAGCTGATTTTCAAATCGGCGCATGCTAAAGAAGAAAATAGTTAATATTCTCACAGATGTCAATTACTTAACTCACTTTTCAGCAAACTATGAATTTGCGTCTACAATCAATAATATAAGACTAATAAATAAAAAAGGAGATTCACATTTTGGCTACAGCTAAGAAAGCACCTGCAGGCGGTAAAAAGATCACCATTAAAAATGGCGTATTAAACGTCCCGGATACACCTGTTATCCCGTTTATTGAGGGCGATGGTATTGGCCCCGATGTCTGGAATGCTTCTCACCGTGTACTTGATGCCGCTGTTGAAAAAGCTTACTCCGGTAAAAAAGAAATAAAATGGCTAGAAGTCTATGCCGGTGAAAAAGCCAATCAACTCACAGGAAATTGGTTACCCGATGAAACCGTTGATACCTGCCGTGAATTTTTAGTCGCTATTAAAGGCCCTTTAACAACACCTATCGGTGGTGGCATCCGTTCGCTGAATGTTGCCTTGCGTCAAATACTCGATCTCTATGTTTGTTTAAGACCAGTACGCTGGTTTGAAGGCGTGCCCTCTCCCATCAAGCGTCCGGAACTCGTAGACATGGTGATCTTCCGCGAAAATACAGAAGATATCTATGCCGGGATAGAATTTGAACAAGGTAGTGAAGAAATCACTCGCTTCCTTGAACTATTGGAAGAATCTTTTCCAAACTATTATCAAAAAATTCGTTTTCCTAAAACGACCGGCATTGGAATCAAACCTATCTCTCAAGAAGGCACACATCGCCTGGTGCGTGCAGCCATTCAATACGCCATCGATAACAAACGTAAGAGCGTTACCTTTGTTCATAAAGGTAACATCATGAAGTTTACCGAGGGTGCATTCCGCAACTGGGGTTACGAGCTTGCTGAAACAGAGTTTAAAAAAGAAACCTATAGCTGGGATATATGGGAACGCACGCGTGCCGAAAAAGGCATGCAAGCGGCACAAGATGAAATGGCTCAAGCTGAAAAAGATGGCAAAATTTTAATTAAAGATGCGATTGCAGATATTACTTTACAGCAAGTTCTTACTCGCCCAACTGATTTTGATGTTATCGCCACTATGAATCTAAATGGTGATTACTTATCTGATGCGCTTGCCGCTCAAGTAGGCGGTATTGGCATTGCACCCGGCGGCAATATTAATTACGTCACCGGACACGCTATCTTTGAAGCCACACATGGCACAGCACCTAAATATGCCGGCCAGGATAAAGTTAATCCCGGTTCATTATTATTATCAGGTGAAATGATGCTGCGCTACCTGGGTTGGACTGAAGCCGCTGACATGGTCATTGAAGCCATGAACAAAACCATAGCTGACAAAACCGTGACTTATGATTTTTCTCGGCTTATGGATGGCGCGAAAGAAATTAAATGTAGCGAATTTTCCGACGCATTAATTTCTAATCTTTAAAGTTATAAGATAGCTATGTCAGATAGAGATCTGATTGCGGAATGTTCGCAGATTATCTACGACGGGTTTATTCGTTATAACAATTATTTTCACCGCATGACGCGACGTGCGCGTAAACGTTTTGAACAACGCGACTGGAAAGGCCATCAACAAGACATTGTCGACCGCATTGATCTTTATGAAAAGTCAGTGCGGCGTATAGTTCTTGCGTTAAGACAAACACTGGGTGAACGTGTAAAAGAAGAAGAGCTTTGGCACGACATACGCAGTTACTTTGGTGATCGCCTAAATGAAGTTCCTGACAATGACTTTATTAAAACGTTTTTCAACTCAACTACTCGGCGTATTTTTGGCACGGAAGGAATCGATGCCGGAATAGAATTTGTATCTTCAGGGCCCTCTTATGATTTGCGTCTAATCATGTCACTCAACATTCGACACTACCCATACTGGTTATCTCTGCAAAAAATATTCGAAACAATACTCAACGATTTTTCTTTTCGCGTACCGTATGACGATCTAGACACTAATGCTAAACGTGTTGCTAAAGACATAGCATCCTATTCAAAATTTCACTTTGAAGATGATGCCGAATATTTACGTTTCGAATTTATTGACACATTATTTTATCAAGCTGCCCGAGCTTACCTGGTTGGTAAAATGATTATGAAAGATAGCGAAGTGCCTATTGTTATTGCTTTTAAAAATGAACATGGAGGTATTAGTGTTGATGCAGTTTTTCTTGATACAAAAGAAATTAGCCTGATATTTGGTTATACACGCTCGTACTACTTTGCCGATCCGAACTCAGTCATCGGCGCAGTGCATTTTCTTAAATCCATGCTGCCCAACAAACCTATTGATGAACTGTATACCGTATTGGGACGTTTACGACAGGGCAAAACTGAACGTCACCGAACATTTACCGGGCACCTTAATAATACTAAAGATAAGTTTGTTCACGCAGATGGTGATACTGGTCTGGTCATGATTGTATTTACATTGCCTTCCTACAACCTGGTATTCAAAATAATCCGGGATAAGTTTGGTTATCCAAAAACTGTTTCCCGAAAACAGGTAATTGGAAAATATAAACTTGTATCCAAGCATGATCGTGCAGGAAGACTTATCGATACACAGGAGTTTCTTAATCTAAAACTTCCTGTTAATCGTTTTTCGAAAGAACTTTTGAATGAATTACTTGATGGTGCAACAGAGAGTGTGCGTAGAGAAGAAAAAGCTCTGATATTAAAACATGTCTATATTGAAAGACGTGTACGTCCATTAAATCTATATATAAATGAATGTTCCTATGAGGAAGCCGTTTCCGCTGTTATTGACTATGGACAGGCTATTAAAGATTTGGCCAAAACAAATATTTTTTGCGGCGATTTATTATTAAAGAATTTTGGTGTAACTCAACATAGTCGAGTTATTTTTTATGATTATGATGAAGTCGCGTTAGTAACCGAATGTAACTTTAGAGATATTCCTGAGGCTAGTGACTTTGAAGATGAGATGTTGGCTGATATCTGGTATTACGTTGGCGAGCACGATATTTTCCCGGAAGAGTTTATTAAATTTCTTTCGATGAATAACCAATTAAAATCTGAGTTTATGAAATATCATCAGGACTTATTAACTTCAGAGTATTGGCGCGAAGTTCAACGACAACACATCATGGGTGAAGTGTCATTAGTTGTTCCTTACACATCAGCAATATCAAATTTAAAAACGATTAACTAATTTTCTGCGAGAATGATATTCCATTATCATCTAGCAATTCCTTAAACTTTTCATTTTGCTCATCAATCTTACTACTCACGAGAAATATTCGATGAATATAAACTGAAATAACAAAAATAATACATGCGTAAGCAAGCACAAAGCCTCCCAGAAAGGAATGATATTTGTCTCCCTTTGCGATCAACATAAGACATTGGGGAACAACTGCTGGTACAGCAAAGCTTAAATAGACAGCTTTACTCGCAGAATAAGTAATTATTGATCCGGTAATAAGCGCGGCGATAAATAAAAGCAACATGCCATGATACAAAACGGAATCCAGCAAAGACAGCACACCATCAGGCACAAATAGGAAACCAGTAAAACCCCAAAGTGTTCCTGAAATCAAAGATAGAACTAAAAACGATGTTAACCATTGCTCAGTGTTGTTATGTTCATATTTATAAAAACGCCAACTAATGACAATACGGATAATGGTTAACAATGTGAAAATAATAAACCAACTATTTAATATGACAGGATCTGCTACAGATTGAAAAAACCAGAATGCGAGGATGGCAGCAAAAAATGTGGCAATATAACTAAGATAAGAATGGCTATAAAGCCTTTCGATTTGCTTTAAATCAGACATGATAAATAAATTCCTTTTTAATTACATGAGTCTTTCATACAGGCTGAAATCCGATTCAGCCTTTATCCATACTAAATATTTCTTACTTCAAATTCAATACATCCTGCATATCAAATAAACCTTTGTCTTTATCAGACAACCATTGCGCTGCTCTCACTGCGCCATTGGCAAATGTTTTTCTTGATGATGCTTTGTGAGTTATCTCAACCCGCTCACCATCAGCAACAAACATAACCGTATGATCTCCGACGATATCACCAGCACGAATTGTTTCAAATCCAATAGTTTTTCTATCTCGTTCTCCGGTAATACCTTCGCGCCCATAAACAGCAACTTCTTTCAAATTACGCCCTAATGTATGCGCGACAACTTCACCCATATGTAGTGCAGTTCCGGAAGGTGCATCTTTCTTATGTCGATGATGAGCTTCAATAATTTCAATGTCGGTATCTTCACCGATTACCTTTGCTGCCATCTCTAATAGTTTGAAACAAAGATTCACGCCTATGCTCATATTTGGCGCAAAGACTATGGAAATATTATTCGAAGCAAAATCGATAAGGCCATGATCATCCTGAGTAAGACCAGTCGTGCCTATTACCATCTTAATTTCTGATGAAATGCACTTTCGAATATTGGCAGAAAGAGAGGTTGCCAGAGTAAAATCAATTATGACATCAACCTGATCGGCAACACTGGTAATATTATCCGTGATAGTAACACCCAGATTGCCGATGCCAGCCACGTCTCCCGCGTCTAGTCCAAGCATAGGTGAACCGCTGTACTCAATTGCCGCAGCGATCTCAATATCATCATTATCGTTACATACTTCTAGAATGGTTTTGCCCATTCTCCCCGCCGCACCACACACACCTACTCTAACCATTGATTCCTCGATAATTTCTTATACGTTTATCTTATAGATACTAGTGTGGCATGTTTTTCATTAAATATAAAAAGTGCCATACATTATTCTTCATGCTGCGGTTTCGATCGGATGCAAACCAGCACGAGCAGCCATAGCTACTAATGCATCAATTGAAAAGCCAGCGAACTTACCACGACACACATCAGCAATACGAGATCGCTGCACACCCATTTCTTTTGCCGCCATTTCCTGAGTTAAATTGTTTTCTTTAATATAAGTAACAATCGCATCAAATAGCACTGCTTTTATTTTAAGTGCTTCGGCTTCGCCCGGTTCCAATTCCAGGTCATCAAAAATACTGCCCGTAGTTATTTTCTTTGTCATGTTAACTATCCTTCTATTTCTTTATAACGACTTACAATCATATCTTTATTATGTTTTTCAATTTTCTGTGTCTTTTTATGCCAGCAATGTAAAACTGTCACCGTATCAGCCACTTTTGTAACCGCCGCAATTCGGAAAGTTGCTTTGTATTCCCAAATGCGAATCTCAAAAACACCAGTAATACCTTTGCCTAAATTATTAATCGGTTTCCAATCCATCGGTTCATTACCTATTTGCAGACGATGCAACTGATAGCCCGCAGACTTAATAGCGTCCTTAGGAAAATCAAGTAACTCTTCCTTAGCTGATCCTATTCCAGTGGATCGATTTGATTCCTTTCATTCGTTAATTGTATAACATTTTATACAATTAACCATCACTAAAACTCTCTCTCTAAATGTTTAATTTAAAAAGCATTTATCTATATGATTTACTTGATTTTTTATGAGGGAGGGTAAGTAAAATCGCTAATAATTATTTTGAAGGGAGCGCTGCATTGTGTTGGGAAATAACAAGAATAAATACGCAGTAATAATTGCACTGGTTTTATCATTCAGTGCCAAAGTAGAAGACTGAGCTAGTTGCTCGAATATGGGGCGCAGTACTTTTGAGGATCGCAGTTTACAGATATGTAAATGAGAACCGGAAAAAGTGCTGCAACGAAGTAATCGAGTAAAAGGGCCAGCCTTAAGAAGTCATTGAGTCAAAGAAGTTTTTAACTCCACTAACCCAAGAACTCGCTTGTGGACTATGTCGGTTTCCATCATTTTGCATTGATTGTTCGAACTGTTGTAACAAATCTTTTTGTTCGCTACTTAACTTTACTGGTGTTTCAACAACGACTCGACAAAGCAAATCACCTTTTGAAGAATTTCTTACCGAGCGTACGCCCTTTGATCGAAGACGAAATAATTTTCCACTTTGCGTTTCAGCCGGAATTTTCAATTTCACTTTGCCATCTAGCGTAGGCACTTCAAGTTCACCACCTAATGTTACCGAAGCAAAACTTACGGGAACGTCACAATAAAGATCGGTACCATCACGAACAAAGATATCATGGTCTTTAACACTGATATGTACGTAAAGATCACCTGCTGGCCCATTGTTCTCTCCAGCTTCGCCTTCACCTGATAAACGTATGCGATCACCGTTATCAACACCTTCCGGTACTTTCACTGAAATTGTTTTACTATCTCTGATGCGGCCTTGGCCACTACATGGCTTACATGGATCACTAATGATTTTTCCCTGGCCTCGACATTGCGGACAAGTTTGTTGAACAGAGAAAAATCCCTGTTGCATTCTCACTTGACCATGTCCGGCACAAGTAGGACAAGTCGCTGGAGTACTGCCTTTCTTGGCACCGGTACCTTTGCAGATTTTACAGCCAACCATTTTCGGAACACGAATTTTGACCGTTGTTCCAGCAACAGCATCTTCAAGGGATAATTCCAGGTTGTAGCGTAAATCAGCACCTCGATGAACTCGCGCTCCGCCTCGAGCACCGCCGCCGCCAAAGATATCGCCAAACACGTTATCAAATATATCTCCAAAACCAGCGCCGGCTTGTCCACCGCCACCACCAGCACTATTACTTACGCCAGCATGACCAAACTGATCATAGGCCGCACGTTTCTGAGCATCAGATAAGACATCATGCGCCTCTTTGGCTTCTTTGAATTTCTCTTCGGCCTTGGCATCACCTTCATTGCGATCGGGATGATGCTTCATCGCTAATCGACGATAGGCTTTTTTTAATTCAGCTGCATCGGCATTTTTAGAAACACCTAATACTTCATAATAATCTCGTTTGTCTGCCATACCGGTACTCTTACTAACTCTTTAATTTATTAAAAGACTAAAACACAACAAGCCCGGAGTAGATTTAACTACTCCGAGCTCACTATGTTCACTATTCGTGAAACCGTTTTATCTAAAAGTTATTACCAAGACTTACTTCTCGTCTTTAACTTCTTCAAACTCCGCATCGACAATATCATCATCAGAAGCATTTGAACTCTCTGCTGCTTCAGGTTCAACACCACCTTCTTCAGCGGCACCTTGTTCTTCAGCATAAGCTTTCTCTGCAAGTTTGCCGGCAAGTTCTGTCAACTTGGTTGTTTTTTCAGAGATGGCATCTTTATCAGAACCTTTTAGCTCTTCTTCCAAGTCAGTAATCGCCGATTCAATATCCGTTTTCTCCTGATCTTCAACTTTGTCACCCAAGTCAGTCATGGACTTCTTAGTTGCATGAATCATGTTTTCTGCTGTGTTTCTGGCTTCAACCAATTCCTTAGCAATGCGATCTTCTTCAGCGTGTGCCTCCGCATCTTTCACCATGGCATCAATCTCTTCATCAGAAAGACCACTTGAAGCCTTAATCACAATCGACTGTTCTTTACCAGTAGCCTTATCTTTTGCAGAGACATTTAAAATACCATTCGCATCGATATCAAAGCTGACTTCAATCTGTGGCACACCACGCGGTGCTGGCGGAATATCACTTAAATCAAAACGCCCTAATGATTTATTACCTGCCGCCATCTCACGCTCGCCTTGCATAACATGCACCGTCACTGCTGTTTGATTTTCTTCAGCAGTCGAGAATGTTTGACTCGCTTTAGTTGGTATCGTCGTATTCTTATCAATCAACTTGGTCATAACACTACCCATGGTCTCAATACCTAAAGACAATGGCGTTACATCTAATAAGAGTACGTCTTTAACATCACCACCTAATACACCGGCTTGAATTGATGCGCCAACGGCAACAGCTTCATCTGGGTTTACATCTTTACGTGGTTCTTTACCAAAAAATGCTTCAACCTTTTCCTGAACCATTGGCATACGTGTTTGACCACCTACCAAAATAACATCGGTAATTTCTGATGTAGAAAGTCCGGCATCATCAAGTGCGGTTTTACAAGGGTCGATAGTACGTTCGACCAAGTCTTCAACCAATGACTCTAATTTTGCTCGGGTCATTTTCAAATTAAGATGCTTAGGACCACTTGCATCTGCCGTAATGTAAGGCAAATTAATGTCTGTTTGTTGGCTAGATGACAATTCAATCTTGGCTTTTTCAGCTGCTTCTTTAAGACGTTGCAATGCTAATGGATCGTTATGTAAATCCACGCCCTGCTCTTTCTTAAATTCATCACAAAGGAAATCAATCACACGGAAATCAAAATCTTCACCACCAAGGAACGTATCACCATTGGTTGCAAGTACTTCAAATTGATGTTCACCGTCGATTTCAGCTATTTCAATAATCGATACGTCGAAAGTACCACCGCCTAAATCATAAACAGCAATCGTCGCATCACCGCGTTTTTTGTCCATACCGTAAGCCAATGCGGCTGCAGTAGGCTCATTAATAATACGCTTAACTTCAAGGCCGGCAATTCGACCCGCATCTTTCGTTGCTTGACGTTGTGAATCATTAAAATAAGCCGGTACGGTAATAACCGCTTCGGTTACTTCTTCACCAAGATAGTCTTCTGCGGTTTTCTTCATTTTCATGAGTACACGTGCAGAAACTTCTGGCGCTGCCATTTTTTCGCCTTTTACTTCGACCCAGGCATCACCGTTATCAGCTTTGACAATTTTGTAAGGCACAAGCTTAATATCTTTTTGCACAACGTCTTCGTCAAAACGACGACCGATGAGTCGTTTAACCGCATAAAGTGTGTTGTCTGGATTGGTGACCGATTGACGTTTAGCCGATTGGCCAACGAGTATTTCGTCATCATCCGCATAGGCTACAATCGATGGTGTCGTTCGAGCACCTTCACTATTTTCGATGACCTTTGCTTCGCCACCCTCAAGAACTGCCACACATGAGTTGGTAGTACCGAGATCAATTCCAATTATCTTTGCCATTCCGCTTTCTCCAAAATACTTAACTTACTGATTTATATTTAAAATTTATTAAAAAACTGTTGTTTAACTAAATAGGGGCTATTACTTATTTTTCAAGGTCTAATTTACATATACCGATGAATTAGCGGTTTTAACCGAGTACGATGCTTTTATTTGGCAGCGGGCGACTACACGGATGTAGTCGTTAGAGCGACGCAGGATGCCAAAGCCGAGTTTACAAAGAGTAAATGAGCACCCGCAAAAAACGCCATAACAAAGTAATTGGCCAAAAGATCAACTCATAATTATTTAGAAACGACAACCATCGCCGGTCGAACTAACCGTCCATTTAGCTCGTAACCCTTTTGCATCACCGCCACTACCGTATTTGATTCAGTGCCTTCAATTTCCTGCATAGAAATCGCTTCGTGCTGTTCTGGGTTAAATTTATCACCTTGAGGATTGATTTCTTTCACGCCAAATTTATCGATAGCGCTGCTAAACATTTTCAAGGTTAAATCCATACCTTCGCGTAATTCGTCAACATTTTCTGCAGTTTCCGCAGCCGTCATACCCAGACTTAAACTATCGATGATAGGAAGTAATTCGTTTACAAATTTTTCCAAAGCATATTTGTGTGCATTTTCGATATCACGCGTGGTTCGTTTGCGCAGATTTTCCATCTCCGCCTGTGCTCTAAGAGCAGAATCACGATTTGCCTGAGATTGCTCTTTCTCTTTTTCTAACAGAGCTTGTAAAGTTTCTATATCAACTTCAGCCGTTTCTTCCTGGCTTTCCTCAGCTTCAGCAGTCAATTCATCGTTTACTTCTTCTGTCGCATCTACTTCTTGCTCAGTCACTTCGTTATTTTCATCTTCCTGAACAATATCGTTTTCTTCACCTAACATTACTTAACCTCTTTGTTTAGACATTAGCTACCCTGCATCCTTAATCTGAAAGTATGCGAATTCTTCTATGTGGGGATTAATTTTTTGAGTTCAAGGCGGCGCCGAGCATTTTAGCCGTAATATCTACAATCGGAATAACACGGTCATAATGCATCCGTGTCGGCCCAATTACGCCTAATACACCCAGTATTTGACCATCCACCTCGTAAGGTGATGTCACAACACTGCAATTATCGAGTACGTCGTAACCCGATTCTTCGCCTATAAATATCTGCATACCGTCAGCATTGATCGCCTGCTCAAGCAAATGCAAGATATCTCGCTTCTGATTAAAGCTTTCAAATAGCTTCTTTAATTGATCCGCCTCGCCTAGCTCGGCAACATCCATCAGATTAGTTTGTCCGGAAAAAAGTAAATCATCACTATCACTATTAGCCACTTCAGAATTGAATGCCTGTTGTGCCATTTCAATAGCCGAGGTCATAGACTGGTTAACCTGTTCTTTCATTTTATCCAGTTCATCAAGTATCGAAGCACGGACATGGGTCAGATCTTTACCCGCAAAGATCTCATTCAGGTAATTTGAGACTTGTTGCAGTTCGGATGCGGAATAAGTCTTATCCGTATTGATAATGCGGTTCTGCACGTCTCTATCATTCACCACCAGGATCACTAATACGCGATTAGTCGACAGCGCGACAAACTCAATATGTTGCAAAATAGATTGTTCGGTTCGCGGCAACATGACGACACCTGCCAATTGCGTCACATCCGATAACATCGATGAAGCACGTTGCATTAACGATTGATAATCACTTTCAGGATGCAGTTCCTGAGCTATTTTTTCTACTTGCGCCGAATTAAGGTCATTGACTCTAAGTAGGCTATCAACAAATAAACGGTAGCCCTTGTCCGTAGGAATACGACCCGCAGAGGTATGCGGCGAATGCAATAGCCCGAAGTCCTCAAGATCCGCCATAACATTGCGAATAGTGGCCGGACTCAAGCCCAGATTGGAATCTTTGGATAACGTGCGTGACCCCACAGGGGTTCCGTCATCAATAAAGTGTTCTACTAACGCTTTAAATAGATGCAGACTACGTTCCGATAATTGCGATGAATCTGTTGTTGAGGCCATACTCGTCTAAAAAAATAGTAATATTAAATAGAAATCTAGCACTCTCCTCTATAGAGTGCAAAACCTCTTCATCAAGATATTGGTCACAGTAGCAAGGCATGCTATGTTTATACCCAAAATACATCAGGATACAGGATAGCTCTTAGAATCATGTTTAAGCGAATTGGACTCATTACTAACTCTGGCGTCAAAGCCATTCATACGACTTTATCTGAAGTCGTTGAATATTTAAGCTCGCGTGAAAAAGAAGTCATTCTAGATAAATGCTGCTCAGATTTGCTCGGTGAACACAATTTCAATGTTTATGATGCCAATGAATTAGGCAAACACTGTGATCTCGTCATCGCTATTGGCGGAGATGGCACCATGTTAATGGCAACGCATATTCTCTGTGATTTTGACGTACCCTTGCTTGGTATTAATTTAGGACATGTCGGCTTCTTGTCCGATATCCCTGCGGATGATATTGCCCACAGTATGGATGAAATTTTGAATGGCCATTATGTTGAGGATGTTCGCTTCTTGTTGTGGGGTGAGGTATTTCGTGAAGGCAAACGCGTCTATGAAGGCTATGCACTCAACGATATTGTCATTCAAAAATGGAATATTGCGCGTTTGGTCGAACTGGAAACTTATATTAATGGGGTTTTTGTCCATACTCACCGTTCCGATGGCATGATCGTATCATCGCCTACTGGTTCCACTGCTTATGCATTGGCTGGCGGCGGCCCAGTGGTACATCCGTCTCTTGATGCCTTGTTATTAGTGCCTATATGTCCGTACTCTTTAACCAACCGTCCAATTGTTGTTGATGGTAATAGTTCTGTAGAAATTGTTGTTAGTACGAGAGAAGTCGATCATGCGCGACTTACTTTCGATGGCGAAATAAAACTGGAACTGGCTCCCAATGATCGAATTCGTGTTAAAAAGAAAGATAAAGAAATTAGATTGATTCATCCTCCAGATCACGATCAATTCCATATACTTCGCGAAAAGCTGCACTGGAGTAAATGAGGGCGTGTTACGAGAACTCGTCATTAACGACTTAGCTGTTATCAATAGTCTCAATCTTGATTTCAAACCAGGCATGACCGTGTTGACCGGTGAAACTGGTGCGGGTAAATCTATCCTGCTCGATGCATTAGGTCTGATACTCGGTGATCGAGCAGATGCAAACCTGATTCGTGGTGGCAAGGATAAAACAGATATCACTGCTATCTTTTCTATTAACAATAATTCAAATGTTAATGATCGACTTAATGAAATGGAGATTGAGTCTGATGATGAATTATTTATTAGACGAACTATCAGCAAAGATGGACGTTCACGCGCATATTTGAATAACACACCTGTACCCATTCAGACGCTAAAAGAGATCGGTGAAAACCTAATCGATATACATGGACAACATGCGCATCAATCTTTATCGAAACCAAAGATGCAACGTCAACTACTGGATCAATTTGGTCAATATGATGCTTTGTTGCAAGACGTAACAAAAACCTATCAGCAATGGAAACAGGTAAACAATCAACTGCAAAACTTCAAAACAAATGGTGAAGATTTTGCAGCACGATTGACCTTACTGAAATATCAAATAGAAGAACTAGAGGAATTATCTATTGGTGAGTCAGAATACACGGAATTATCAGAAGACCTGAAACGTCAATCACATTCACAACGCTTACTCGATTCATGTAATAGAATTCTTTCCGAACTATCAGTATCAGATTCGGCAATAAATGATCGATTGTCACATCATCAAAGAGAAATAGCTGAGCTTAGTGTTATTGATAACTCCCTGGAGAATATTAGTAATCTACTCGATGATGCATCGATACAACTTGATGAAGCCAGTCATGAATTAAAGGCTTATGTTGAACGTTTTGATATCGATGCAGAACAAATGAGTACCATAGAGAACCGCTTGGATAAATTTCATGATCTGGCTCGTAAACATAAAGTAAGACCTGATGCCTTAACGGAGCATTTAGAATTATTGACAACTCAGTTGAGTCAACTCGAAGGCGGTCAGGAACAACATGACCTACTACAACAAAAGAAAGTTGAACTCACCGAACAATATTTCAAACTTGCTGAAAAGCTTTCAAAAAAACGTAGTGATGCAGCAAACAGTATTTCAGTTGATGTCACTGTAAAAATGCATGAACTTGCTATCGGTGGCAAATTCAATATTGAATTAGAAAATATAGAAGAAGATACGCCACACCAATTCGGTATGGATAAAGTATCCTTTCAAGTATCCACCAATCCGGGACAACCTTTAAGACCGATTACCAAAGTCGCTTCCGGCGGTGAATTATCCCGCCTAAGTCTAGCTATACAAATTATCGGTTCAAAAGATAATGGTGTGCCAACAATGATATTCGATGAAGTCGATGCCGGTATCAGCGGCGGCATCGCCGAAATAGTGGGCAAATTATTACATGGTCTGGCAGAACACCGGCAAATACTATGTGTCACCCACCTCGCTCAAGTCGCTTCATGCGGCCACCATCATTTACTCGTCAATAAAACGACAAAAGAAAATGAAACATTTACGCAAGTAGTTCACCTTGATCCACAACAACGTATAGATGAAGTCGCTCGCATGCTAGCCGGCATGGAAGTTACTAATGAAAGTCGAGCTAATGCTGTGCAGATGCTTGAGTCTGTATGATAGAATTCAGATTAATAACATTCAGCCGTTTCTGCGCTTCCTAGACTCTGGCTTCCTCGGCAATTGCTCCTGCACCGCCTAAAGCGCCTACGGTTGGTGCTCTACTACGTCACATACACGTGACTATGCTTCGCTCTCGGTCTCCGTTCCAGACTCGACTCTCGGTTGCTGCTCCCGGCGCAACTCTACCTCCTCCTTCCCTGGAGTCGTACCGATTACATCCATGTAGGCGTGCGCACACGGTATTAGTGCATCCTTGCACGTCACTCTGCCCTATTAATTTAACGGTTTGAGAAGTGAATCAAGAAAACTATTAATTCATTAAGACAAGGAATGATTTCTAAGACAACAGATCAAGGGCATCATCATTACCAGCAAATAAAAAGACCTTTTCTATGTCTGGCGGTTCACACTCTTCACCATTGTAGAACGTTATCAGATTTTCACAATCGCGTTTGCAACCTGGCGTGAAATAGATTGATATCACATCTTCTGTGTATTCATTGTCGGAAAAAATAGCCATATCAGACGGACCTTCAGCCACCATGAAAAAATTTTCAAACTGATCTTCCAATTCTTTCAAGGTACTGTCTTCTTCAATCTGATTGACAGTCAATGACACCCGCATCCAAGACATAGCATCACTCCCCAATATTTAATACTGTATTAAATAGTCTAGTCTTTAAATTGGTAAAATAAACAGAGATACTGAATTTAAATTATATTTATTTATTATGATCCATCAAGATTCTTGACATCTTTTCATACAATGTTCTAAACCTATCTATATTAACGGGAGTTTTACTATGAATGACCCTGATATTAAATCTGATGAATCACTTTTGTCTGATCCGGAACCATGGGAATCCTGGGAAACTGCACTTGTATTATGGTGTATAGGCTTAGGTGTCGTCGGCTTGATTATACTCGGCTGGCTAGTCAATACATTCATCCTGCCGTAATGCGCTAATCACCATGCATAAGCACATCGAATATATCTTATCTCATGACGGACAAGACTGGTTCATCGAAGGTTTCAATACACGATTTCATGGGGAAAACCTCAAAACAATAGAAGACCAAATAAGTACGGCCATTCAATACGACCACGAATTTGATAACGATGCATCTATAGAAGTACAACTCCGTTTTGATATGGACATCATCCCAAGATGGTTACATCAATATCAAGCTCATTACTTCAACTACAGTTTTACCGTTGAAAATACAAAGTAGGAATGTCTCATGGTAACCGTTAATCGAAAATGGACTGATGGCATGTTAAACACTGAAGATTGGTGGGCAGTGTGGCTTGGGTTGATCATGTTCTTTGCCGGATTAATGACGATATGGGGTATTGATCTTGTCGGCTGGATGACAAAGTTAAAAACCTGGGAATTGAGTCATCTTCTTAACGACTTCTCCTGGTCAATGTTATTAAAGCCAGCGAGTAAGACTTATAGTGATTTTCACCCCCTGCTTTCACTGCTTATCACCTATGTTGTCTTCGCGGGATTAACATCGATTGGTGCTTATTTCCAACGGATTGACGTAAAACAATTTCTAAAAGGGTTTACTCTTTTGTTTTTAATTACCTGGGTATGTTGGATTATTGGACATGAAGCCCATTTCAAGGCGGTCGATGCTGTTGTTAAAGGTAAGAATTATTTTGAAGTTTATGATTTGTCATGGGGTTTACAACTCGGTGGTGGTTTTTCTTACATGCTTGCATTAGCAGTCGGTTTGTTAATAGGCAATGTCTTTAAAGACTTTGCATATTTCCTCAAAGAAGCTGCAAAACCAGAGTGGTTTATCAAAACAGCCATTGTCTACCTCGGCATTAAACTGGGATTAATGTCGATGAAGGCAACAGGGTTTGTATTTGAACTTGCACTTGCTGGCGCTGGCGCGACCTTTGTTGCCTATATGTTGTTCTGGCCAATTATCTATACTCTGGCGAGACGTGTATTCAAATTACCAAGAGATGCCTCTGCCGTATTATCTTCCGGCATTTCAGTCTGTGGCGTATCTGCAGCGATTGCGACAGCAGGTGCAATTCGTGCAAAACCGATCCTTCCAATTGCAGTATCCATGTTAATCGTCATCTTTGCCATGGTTGAATTAGTTGTATTGCCGACTGCTTACACAGCTCTGGCACCTGAACAACCCATTGTTAATGGTGCTGCAATGGGGATGACAGTAAAAACCGATGGTGCTGATGCCGCAGCGGGAGCAATCCTGGATGAATTAATGGTTTCTAAACACCTGCGTAATACGGGTGAGGAATGGGAAGAAGGCTGGATATTAAGTACGGCTATTCTAACCAAGATTTGGATTGATGTTTTTATTGGTGTTTGGGCATTCTTACTTGCATTGATTTGGTTATACAAAGTTGAAAACCGTTCCGATAACACAACCGTTAACCTTTCTGAAATCTGGTTCCGATTTCCTAAATTCGTTATAGGTTATTTTATTGCCTGGTTTACCTATGTCGCGATTGCACTCTGGTTTCCTGATCAAATTGATGCAGCAAAAGAAGGAGCAGGGGTTATTCAAAGTCCCATGCGAAAGATGATGTTCATGCTGACTTTTGTCAGTATCGGCGTGATCACAGACTTTAGTAAATTAAAAGGTATGGGAAAATTGGCGCTGCTCTATGCTATCGCATTATTCTTAATCATTGCCCCTATCGCCTATATCGTCGCATACCTTTTCCATCGAGGCATGGTCCCGCCACTTGTATCTGGTTAATTTAATATCGTTGTAATATCCGATTAGTTCACAAATTTGAGTCGTATAATCGATATGAGTGTATTCGCCGATGAGAAAATAAGCGTTAATACGGCAACCCTTGCTGATGTTGCCATTTACCCTGAACGGTCTGCAACTGCTATTGTCTGGGGTTTGGCATTCTCGACAGGATTGACTTTGTTTGTAGTTCCAATGCTTTATCGATTATCTATGGGTCGCCATACTACTTAAACCTGTTTCCACAACCAATCATCTTCAAGTTTCTCACTCGTTAAAGGTTCACTAAAGTAGTAGCCTTGCAAACAATCACAATTATTTTCAGTCAAAAAATCGACCTGTTCTTTCGTTTCAACGCCTTCAGCAACAACCTTTATATCCAGATAATGGGAAGGAAAGGAAATGTGACCTGTTTATTACCTGCTACAGATTATGCAGCGAGACAAAGAGTAATACCTAATTATGATTACCTCACTAACAACCATTGCAGATCTTTTTTCTCTGTCATCGGGTTTGTCCGGAATATCTTTGATATGGGAACTTGTGGCTACGGCTATTGTTTGGGGACTGGCATTCTCAACAGTATTAACACTATTTGTCGTGCCAATGCTTTATCGAATATTTATAGGATCGTAAAAAAAAGAAAACTAGAAGAAAAAACTTAGTAATAAATTAGGGACAGTCTTAACCTATCCCAAACAAAGATAAACTACTTAGGTTTTACATAGAGAACCAAACTATGTTCAACCAGATCAAAATCATGTTCTTCTGCTATGGCTCTTTGTAATCTTTCGATTTCTTCATTTTGAAACTCAATCACTTTTCCTGTTTGTAAACAAACCATGTGATCATGGTGAACACCGCTATCTAGTTCAAATACAGAATGTCCGGAATCAAAGTTATGACGCATAACCAAGCCTGCAGATTCAAATTGTGTTAATACCCGATAAACGGTAGCTAAGCCAACTTCTTCTCCGTGATCCAATAATGTCTTGTATACATCTTCAGCGCTCATATGACGCTCACTAGAATCTTCAAGTATCTGTAAAATTCTAATTCTAGGCAGAGTTGCCTTAAGGCCAGCTTTTTTTAAGTCTTGTGCTTCCAAGTGATCCTCCTTGCGGTAAGAGCAAGATTTTTAACACGATGGTCATTTAGATGAGAAAAGTATACTTTAAGTAAGAATAAATGTCGTTGAGGATTTCCACTGCAACGGTTATCCTGCCCTCTTAAACACCTAATAATTAATTGCTCTTAAATACCGCATTGTGACCATGAAAAATATATTCCTAATCTGTATCTCCCTGATTTTACTAGCTGCATGCTCTCGTAGCTTTGACGGCGGTTACAACTTGCCATTACTTTATAAAATCGATGTTCAACAGGGAAATGTGATTACTCAGGATATGCTAAATAAGCTAAGACCTGGCATGAACCCGAATCAGGTGAAATTTATCATGGGTACTCCCGTTATCGTTGATCCTTTTCATAATGAGCGTTGGGAATATATCTACAGCTTTCAAGAAGGTGGCGGCGTAAGAGAACAGCGCCATGTCACCATACATTTCGAAGATGAAAAATTAACGCATGTTTCCGGTGATATCAAAGTGTCTCACTTACCTAGAGTTGAGAATGCTATTGTGACTGAAGAAGAAGCTATCATTGTACCGCCGTCAGAAGAAGAAAAAGGCTTTTTTGGTCGTTTACTGGATTCAGTAACTCCGGGTGACGATTAACCGCAAAATCGTCTTTTTTATTTCTTGTTTGCACGCCGACGCCGGGCTTCTTTCGGGTCAACTTGTAGAGGCCGATAAATTTCTATCCGATCTCCAGATTGCAGGACAGTGTCCAAACTCTGGATCTTACTAAAGATACCGACTTTATAGGTTTGCAAATCAATTTCGGGAAATCGTTCTAGTAAGCCTGAACGGCGTATGACCTGATGAATATCACTACCTTTAGTCACATCAAGCTTTAAACAGTTTTGACTGCTCGGTTCTATATAGATGAGTTCAATGCTAATAGAATCATTGCTCGTAGTCTCGTTGCTTATGCTCTCATTCTGTAGCATAAACAGCCTGTGCCCTTTCTACAAAAGCTTCGACCATAGAATCGGTAATTTTTTTAAAAGCTGCTCCAAAAGCATGTTTCATAAATTTATTTTTAAACTCAAACTGCATTTCTAATGACACTGAACTACCAGAGTTACCATCGTCATGAAATTGCCAATAACCATTCAATTTCTTAAAAGGCCCTTTCACCAATTTCATACGAATGGAAGTATCTACTTGCATGGTATTTTCAGTGGTAAAACTTTGTTTTATTTTTCCTAAGGAAACAGAAACCGACACGATCATAGAATCTCTTTTTTCTTCCAACAGATTTGTTTCCGTACACCAGGGAAGAAACTCAGGATAGGATTTGACGTCGTTAACTAGCGCAAACATTTGTTTGGCACTGTAAGCAACATTAGCTTGCTTGTTTATTTTTGTCACATCAATAATATTTAATTTAATTTGTTATAACTCTCAAGCCTCAGCTTGAAAACACATTTAACAGTCCGGTCGCATTTAGAAATATTATCAACACACCAGCAGGTGCTATATAGCGAACAGCAAAACGCCATGCTTGGTATGCTCGGCCTTCACCAAGTCCTAATTCTTCGACTGTTGACGATTCCGACATTTGCCATGCAGCAAAGATAGCAACCAATAAGCCTCCCAATGGCAACATAATATTTGAAGTCAGAATATCAAAAATATCAAACAAACCATTCTCTTTAATGCTACCTGCAAAGCTAAAGGAAAATGCCCAATCATTAAAAGACAATACCGTGACTATTCCCAGCAACCAGGTAATGACACCGGCTAACGCCGCTGCTTTTACTCGGCTCATGTTCTTGTTTTCAACTAACCAGGTCACTGCTGGTTCAAGTAAGGAGATACCAGAGGTCCAGGCTGCAAATAATAATAAGATAAAAAACAGGCTTCCAAAAAAAGTACCGAATGGCATTTGTCCAAAAGCAATCGGCAAGGTTATAAAAATCAAACCCGGACCACCTGCCGGTTCAAGACCATAAGAAAACACAATTGGGAAAATCGCGATGCCTGCCAATAGAGCCACTGAGGTATCTGCAATAGCAATGGTAAAACAACTAAATGTAATCGAGGATTCCTTAGGCAAATAGGAACCGTAAATCATAATGGCGCCCATACCAATACTCAAACTAAAAAATGCCTGGCCCAATGCGGGTAAAAATATATCTGAGAAAAGATTCTTATCCGCTAATGCATCAAAATCAGGAATAAATAAATAACTGATTCCTTCTAAAAATTTCTCCGTACTCATAGCGTAACCAACCATGATTAGCAGCAATATAAACAGCGCCGGCATTAAAATTTTGACTGCTTGCTCTAGCCCATTTTTTACGCCTCTGGCAACAATAACGACTGACATTAATATAAAAATCGAATGCCAAAGCAATAATTTTTTCGGATCAGAGATTAAATCAGTAAATATCCCTTGTGTTAATGCCGCATCGGCATCAATAAATGCACCTGAACCTGTTTTCAAGATATAGGATAACGTCCACCCGGCAATCACACTGTAATACGACAGAATAATAAACCCTGCAATTACTCCCATCCAACCGAGCAAATGCCAATGTCGACTCAAGCCTTCTTCTTCGGCCAACGTTTCCATTGTATTAATCGGACTCTGACGACCACGTCGACCTAATAAAATTTCCGCCATCATGATGGGTATCCCCACTAAGAGTACGCAAGCTAAATAGACCAGGACAAAGGCGCCGCCGCCATTTTCACCGGTTAAATAAGGAAATCGCCAGATATTGCCGAGACCAACTGCAGAGCCAGTGGCAGCAAGAATGAAGGCCCAGCGGGAGGACCACTGACCATGGATGGAGGTTCGATTTACAGACATACGTTATTTGTATCGTTTTTTGTCATATTTTCCGCGAATTTAATGCTTCCTACAAGCTTACAAGGAATTATTAACTTGTCTCAAGATTTAGACAAATTCGCCGATAGTTTTAAATTGAGGATATTGGGAATACACATGGGCCTAGCCACACAAAAAAATATAAAAGATTCAGTTCTTCCGCCGCAAATTGGGCGATTCAAACCTATCGACATTCTGGGTAAAGGAGCTCAAGGTGTTGTTTATCTTGCAGAAGACACGCAACTAGGCCGTAAAGTCGCGATTAAAACACTCGATAGGCATCGTCAGGATGCCGAGCAATTAAATCAGGAAGCGAAAAATGTCAGCCAATTAAGCCACCCACATATTATTCCACTCTATGAAATTGGCTCCCATGCAGAAACTCCTTTTCTTGTTTATCAGTTCTGTGAGGGTGAACAACTTAAATTACGCATGCAACGCGATGGTAAATTAAAACAATACGATGCCGTGAAAATAACCAGCCAGATATTGGATGGTGTTGGCTACGCACATACTAATAAAATTATTCATCGCGATCTAAATCCATCTAACCTATTAATTGATAATAAGGGTGATATTAAAATTATGGATTTTGGTATTTCTGTTATCGCCGGAACGATGACAGCAAGCACCGAAGTCAGCGGAACCGTTAATTATCTTGCTCCAGAACAATTAAGCAATAGTGAATTCGGTCCCTCAGTCGATATTTTTGCATGCGGTTTAATCCTTTATGAGATGCTAACCGGACATCAAGTTTATTCAGCAAATAATTCCATGGCGGTCATGTATAAGATCACCAATGAAACCGTAGCGCCACCATCAAAACGCAATTCAGAAGTCGATAAAGATCTTGATGCGATTGTCATGAAAGCATTAGAAAAAGATCCTGCTAATCGCTATAGCAATAGTCTGGAAATGCAAACAGCTCTGAAAAAATATTTGAATATCGATGATGAAAATCAAGATGCCAGCGAAAATAATAATGCCGCTGGCACAGTAGAATTTTTATTGAGCAGGATGAAACGCAAACAAGACTTCCCTGCCATATCAACTCATATTACCGACATTAATCAGAAAACATCTGGTTCTACAAAGAGTTCAGCAAATGAGCTTGCGAATGTCATTTTAAAAGATTTTGCGTTAACAACAAAACTGGTGCGTCTGGTAAATTCCTGTTTCTATGGACAGTTCGGCGGAGAGATTACTACTGTCTCCAGAGCCGTTGTTATTCTTGGTTATGAACAAGTTCGTGCCGCGGTTTTAAGTATTATTTTGTTTGAACATCTACAAAACAAGTCACAAGCGTATGAACTAAAAAATACCGCTTACACAGCATTAATGAGTGGCATCATCGCTCGCGAAAAAGCCAAGAAAATGAAAAACATTAGTGATGAAGATATTGAGACAGCATTTGTCACCTCCATGTTTCATTTGCTTGGTAGATTATTATCGATTTATTATTTTCCGGAGGAGTTTGAAGCCATGAAAACACTGGTTGCAAATAAAGGTATCGATGAAGATCAAGCAATCCGTTCCTTACTTGGTGCAAGTTATGAAGAGCTTGGCCGAGGTATAGCTAACGAATGGAAGCTGCCTGACATCATCGGCGATAGTATGAGAAAGTTACCGGAAGGTGTTGTTCCTGTAGCTAAGACGACAGATGATTCTATAAGACAACTAGCATGTTTCTCCAATGAACTTTGCGCTATTACTAGCGGCACGGGAGATACAAATCAGGCTTATGAAGAACTGGCAGCGCGATATAACGACTCCCTCGGCATTACTAAAGAAAGTATTACTGCACTTCTGGATTCTTCTATCAAAGAAGCAGAAGAATTTACGAGTATATTAGGTATAGATACCAGCAAGGTTACTGTTTTTAATAACCTCCGGAAAAAGGTTGAAGAAAAAGAAGAAGCTGAACAATCGTCAATCGAAGTTAATAATAATTCACCAATTCAAGATGCTGTGTCTATTGAAACGACCAAGGTAGAACCGAAAACACAAGAGCAAAACCAACACGATATATTAGTCAATGGTATAGCAGAAATAACAGATTCACTTTTAGGTGAAACCAATCTCAATGACATATTGACCATGGTTCTGGAAACGATTTATCGAGGCATGGGTTTCAATCGAGTTCTATTCGCTATATACAGCCCCAAAAATAAACAAGTGCTGGCACGTTTTGGTTTTGGAAAAGAAATTGATGGGTTCATACCTAATTTTCGTTACAACATAGATGACTCAGATGACATCTTTGTATCTACAGTTAAAAAGGGCAAAGAGTTTATCGTATTGGATGTCAATTCAGATGAGTATAAAAATAAAATTCCTGCATGGCTAAGAAAGTTAGCTATGCCAACAACCGTTGTCCTTTACCCAATTATTGTAACCAAACGCTGCCTCAGTTTAATCTATGCAGATAACGACAATACTAACACTAAAATTTCGATGGAAGCTCTTGGCTTTTTTAAATCGCTTCGCAATCAGGCTGCATTAGCAATACAACAAAAAAGAAATAGCTAACAAAGACTATGTTATCTAATCAAAGAAAAAATAAAATAGCTGAAAATAGCATATATATCGATCAGGAATCCATAGACAAACAACTTGAACAGGAAATAGCAAAAGGCCAAATTACCTTGTTGTCGTTAAAACAGGAGTTTGACAAAAACAAGCAATTTCCGGCTATGGGTAATAGCATTTCCCAAATAATGAGTGTCACAAATGAGAATGGTGGCATTCGAGAATTAGCAGATATTATTTTGCGAGATCAGTCCTTAACGGGAAAAATTCTTAGTATTGTTAATTCCAGTAGCTACAATCAATTCGGTGGTGAAATTAATACCATATCTCGCGCTGTCGTAATTCTAGGCCTGGAACAAATACAGTCGCTATCACTCAGTATTATAGTCTTTGAAAAACTTAATCAGGGACCAATGGCAGAGACATTAAAAAGTTATGCCTGCCAATCTTTTCTAAGTGCGTTCTTCGCCAAAAAACTGGTCGAACAAGTAGATGCCATTAATTCTGAAGAAGCCTTTCTTGCCAGCATGTTTCATAACCTCGGGCAACAAGTCATACTTTATTTTTTCCCTGAGCAATATGTTGAAATTTCCAAACTAAAAATTGACAGTAAATTTGATGAAGAAGCAGCCTGCATGGAAACACTGGGACTTAACTTTACGGATGTAGGACAATATATTGCCCTACAATTAAAACTACCCAAAAATATTATTTTTGGTATACAAACCAAAGTTTATAAAAGAACGTCCGTCCGAAGCTAAAGAATATCTTGGACAGTTATCTTCGCTCACCAATGAAATTATTGAAACCGCAGCCTGTGGTGACAATAATTTTGCCGTAGAAAAACTCAATCAAATCATTGAACGCTACCATGGCAGCTTTGTACTTGATTATGAGAAAATTCTTAATATGCTCGAAGTCTTGTCTCAAACCTTAATGAGTTATTGTAGCGTATTAGGCATTAACCCTAACGAAAATACCTTTTGTAAAAATTTTTCTGATTTTGTCAATTTTCAACAAGTGATGGAGCCAGAGAAAGAGTCCGAACAACAATAACAAGACTAATTCAGACTTAAATAATCTGAGATTAAACCTGCCTGATTTCACTCACAAATCAAATACTATAAAGCCGTTATATAAGATACCAAACAGTCTGCTATAATCCGCCAAATTAAGGATATGCTAATAAATAATAGATAATGGCTAAAAAGAAAAAAACTGGCAGCAGCACAATCGCACTAAACAAAAAAGCCAGTCACGACTATTTCATTGATGAACGCTTTGAAGCAGGAATTGCCCTGCTTGGCTGGGAAGTCAAAAGCTTGCGCGCTGGAAAAGTCCAGATCGTCGAAAGCTATATCATGCTAAAAGATCATGAAGCCTTCCTGTTTGGTGCCTTAATCACTCCTCTATTAAGCGCATCAACACACGTTAAAACCGAACCGAACCGAACAAGAAAATTATTACTTCATCGCCACGAATTAAACAGATTAATTGGCGCGGTAGAACGCAAGGGTTTTGCCTTAATACCAACAGCGCTGTACTGGAAAAATGGCAAGGTCAAACTGGAACTCGGTATGGCCCGAGGTAAAAAAGCACATGACAAACGCTCCAGCGAAAAAGACCGCGATTGGCAAAAACAAAAGGCACAATTATTAAGGCATTAAGAAACTCACTACCTATTTTGTTATCCTCTCTTTCTAAATACATCCTCCAATCTATTATTCAAATTCACAATCGCAAAATACAAATAATAAGTAACTTCACAAATTAAATAGTCTATAATTCAAATCTATTCTTCGGGATACACATTGGGGGCGTACTGGCTTCGACGTGGATATGAAACCTGAGGGGCATGCCGAGGTGCAGAATACCTCGTAAACACTTCTGCAAAACTTATAGTTGCCAACGAAGACAACTACGCACTAGCAGCTTAATAACCTGTCATAGTGCCGTCTGCCCACTGATGTGCTTGTGCACGGTGGTGTCAGGCGTCGACTCTCACAAGACCGCGTTGATACTCGTCCGAGGTTGATTCGTTAAACTTTAATCGGAATCGTTGTTTGTTTTCCCTGCCGTTCGGGTAGCACTCAACTAAATTTAAAGAGTCGGCTAAGCATGTAGATCCAATGGCAGAGGATTTGCGGACGCGAGTTCGATTCTCGCCGCCTCCACCAATTAGTTAATAGAAATAAGGGCCTTCGGGTCCTTTTTCTTTTTTCCCCACAGTTTTCCCCACAATTAGTGACTGATAGCTTTG